>JAVKCN010000107.1:0-189141 GCA_040222715.1 Cyclobacteriaceae bacterium
CTTTCACAGTTTTTGCGTATTCATCAGTGGCAACGGCAGCATTGGTCAGTGTTCCCATTTTGTTTACTGACTCTGATAAGTTACGCATGCCTCGCCCTAAGCTATCTATTAACTCTGTGCCTACTTTTGATTTTTCAAGCATAGAGTCTAGTTTATTCGTTACCGAATCACCTTTTCCGTTTGAGATTTGCTTACGGGAAACCGCTGTGGTGTCGCCTGCTAATTCAGGATAGACTAACGACCAGTCATATTCAGCATGCTTAGGTTCAAAAGCACTTAGAAAGAATATGATTGCTTCAGTCGTGAGTCCAACTCCTAACATAATTGCTGCACCTGGTAAGTGCAAGATCTTAAACATTGCTCCTACGATAACAACTGCGGCACCAATTCCATAAATTTTGGGCATGATGTTACCATACAATAATTCTGAGAATCCACCTTTTTTCTTTGCCATGATTGTAAAGTTTTAGAAAAATTAGAACGTTAATATTTGATTATTTGATTAGTTAAATTCATTGCCTGCTGATCGGCCGATATACGTCATAGCGCAACGGAAACCGATATAGGCAGTAGTTGAGTCTTTGTACTCAAAAGTACGTGTACCCGTCTGTAAGAAGTAAGATACGTCTTTCCATGATCCGCCACGTACTAACTTTCTAAATTCATTAGGGTCGTTATACGTAGGGTTCAAATCCCAGACAATAGCAGTTGCAGCAGGGTTCCAGGCATCTTCGCACCATTCTGCTACGTTACCTGACATGTCGTACAAGCCGAAGTCGTTAGCAAAATAGGCAGCGACCGGAGCCGTATAAGCAAATCCATCATCAAAATAGTTGCCTCTTCCGGGCTTGAAGTTAGCCAGCATACAACCTTTAGAGTTTCGGATATAAGGCCCACCCCAAGGGTATTTAGCCATATCGCGACTTCCCCGAGCTGCATATTCCCATTCTGCCTCAGATGGAAGACGGAAATTGGGCATGATGAACATACCATTGCTCTCGCGGTAATTGTTCAGGTAAGCAGTACGCCACTGGCAGAATGCTTTGGCGGCTTCCCAATCAATTCCTACGACAGGGTAGTTATCAAATGCCGGGTGAGAATAATAATACTGTACCAGCGGGTCACCCATATGGTGGGTATAATTACGCTGCCACACGGTGGTATCAGGATAGAGTTCATCCTGAACAAAGTTAGCACCTTTCCCAATCAGGAATTCGTACTCTCCTTCGCCCTCCTGAATCTCCTGAATAAACTGGCGATACTCATTGTTAGTAATCTCAGTATCGTCCATAAAGAACGCGCCAATGGTAATTTGCTTGTTAAAGCTTACCTGAGTGGCAATAGGGTCTTCATCAGCCTGACCCATGTGAAACGTTCCCGCGGGAATCCGCACCATGCCGTATGGTGTGGGCATGCCGTCATATTCACGACCTTGCACACCGACGAGCTGCCCGAAATCTTCGCCGCCGCCTCCGAAGAGGCCGCAACCCTGCAGCACGATCAATGCGCAAACAGATAAGACAGCACTACTGCATCGAATAGTTTTACACATAACACAAATTGTTTTATAACATACACGTCAATACGAACACAAATATTGTAAATGTTCTTCAATAAGAACGAGTCAAAAATCCCTGATTTGTTGCGTTGTAATATTTTGTTAGTTTTTGCAAGTAAATTGTAACCTGTTTAGAAAAAGTTTTACTTTTCAAATATATTACTGCCGAAACCGGGGAGTTCTGATAATCTTTTTCTCACCTGCTGATGATACCGGTAAGCTATAACTTACCATAATTTCATGAGAGGAAGCGGCTTTAGCTTCCTGTGCAATAATCGTATAATCAAAGGCGTACCCTAATTTTAATGATTTCTCGCGGAAAAAGCTATAACCAATCATACCTACTAGTGATTCTTGCTGTCGATAAGATAACCCACCCCACATGGTATCATCATAAGTAGCCATCACTCCAATGTCAAATGAATACGTATTTAAATCAGACTGTACTAAGAATGACGGAGTTAACCGGACTTTGTATGTTGGTTCGTAGTCGAAACCACCAGTGACGGTCATATGGTTCTGTAAAGGGTTATTTAATGTATCTATTCCAAAGTTAAATTGCGTGTCTACTAAATGTTTAAAGCCAATACCTGCATAAAACTGGCGGGCACGATAAAAAACACCAGCAGAGAAGTCGGGTCGCATTTGTGAATCTTTTCCAGCTTGCCGATAAGGATCATTCGGATCTACCCAACGGTACTGGTCAAAATCGACGGTTTGGGAGAAAGCGCCAACTCGTATTCCTAAACTAAGTTTAGCCGCACCTACTCCTAAGTGATATGCAAATGAGGCTTGGGCCTCCTGATTCGTAAGCGGACCTATCCGGTCATTCACAATATGCAACCCAAATCCGCTTCTTAGTTTTAAGATAGGAGTATTAAGACTGATCACCTGGGTGTTAATACCACCATCAAGATCTCCGGTAGTCGGTTGATAACCGGCCCACTGCGTCCGGTGGAATGCCGTAATAGTAGTAACTCCTTCTACGCCAGCGTATGCAGGATTGTAGAATAAGGTATTAAACATGTACTGGCTAAACTGCGCACTTTGCTGAGCATATGTTGCAGTGGTGCATAGAGCTCCTAAACAAAGAAGTACAAAAAGCGCTTTTCTCATTACCAAAGAGTCAAAATCAGGCCTAAAAGTAGAAGGTTGCTCTGATTTTTCCTTAACAGAATTCTACTTTTTCATACAACGTACACTTATTCATTGAATTGTACCAGCCTTTTACTATTATTTTTTGACTGCTTGTTGCTGGTTTTTATTGGCCTCTTTAATGTAAACCTCCAATGCTCCGGTCATGGATGGTGCATTCGGCATAGGTGCCTGAATGTCTAAAATTAAGCCTGCATCGCGCACAGCACTGGCAGTAGTAGGCCCGAATGCGGCAATGCGTGTTTTGTTTTGCTTGAAATCAGGGAAGTTCACAAAGAGTGAATTGATACCTGACGGGCTGAAAAAAGCAATAATGTCATAATATACGTCTTCCAGATCGGATAAGTCAGCCGCTACGGTTTCGTACATCACTGCTTCGTTGTACTTGTATCCATTAGATTCTAAGAAATCTGGAATATCATTCTTACGAATACTGGAACAGGGAAATAGGTACTTTTCGTCTTTGTGCTTCTTCAGAATCTCGAGCAGGTCTTGTGCTGTGCGAAAACCGGTAAAGATTTTTCGCTTGCGAATCACAATATATTTCTGAAGATAATTGGCGGTCTGTTCAGAAATACAAAAGTATTTCATATCAGAAGGCATCTCTATTTTCAGCTCAGCACAAATCTTAAAAAAATGATCTACTGCATTACGACTCGTGAAGATGATGGCAGTATGTTCTAAGATTTCAATCTTTTGTTTACGGAAATCTTTGACATTTACTGGCTTTACCTCAATAAAAGGGCGAAAATCGACCTTAATGCCATACTTATCAGCCAAGTCAAAATAAGGAGATTTACCATTTTGTGGTTCGGGCTGGGATACGAGGATGCTGGTTACCGGGAAAAGTCGTTCTTTGTTGATCTTGCTATCACTCATGCGTATTCCTCTTATATTATTTATATGGGTAAATTATGCTAATTGGTAATTTATTTTTATCTAATTTCTTCGATTAGGCTCCATAGAAAAGAAGACTTCCATTTTCGGAAACACGAAAAAACCCAATTAAATTCTAATTTTTATGGAAAAAATACTTAGCCAATAAGTAACTCAAGCCCTGCTAGTAGCGGGAGAATTTCTGCAACGCAAATGTATGAAAATAAATAAACATTTCTAAATGAGGCGTTTTTTGAAATGCGAAAATATAGCACAGCAACTCGAAGAAGCGCAAACAGCAAAAACCCGTAAATCAGGCTTTTAATATATATTTCTTCGCTAATGTGCACATTAGGAAAGAAACAGATCATTACAACGAACACACCGGCCCAAAAGACCAAAGACATTCGCATAAAGTCGAACATATGCAGGTACTTCATAGCACGTAATCGGAACAATGTCCCTAATAACATGAGTAAAAGATGCTTTGCCCAGATAGTAACGAATACTATAAGTGCTAGTTCGCCCCATAGGAGTATGTACTTAGAGAATGTTTGAATAGGAAAATTCAGGTAAGGTATCGTGAATGGTAAATCTACATTGGGTGGTACGATGATGATCAGCAGAAAAGCAATGAGCAGGCAGTGTTGGATCAAAAAAGCAATATGCGCTTCGTTTAACAATTTGATCCGTACGTCGTCTTCTCGCACTTTAGACGAGAAAATACGCGGAATATTATAAATTACTCTAAAATTTTTAGCATACTGATTCCTGAGAACTGCGTAAAATACCAACAGAACGACTAATCCTAATACAAAGAAATCCATTTTTGCTGATTTTGCCCGGGCAAGTACTGGGTTGTTATCAGCCGGAGCTTTGCCAAAGCTAACTACCTCTAAGCTTATTCGGTCAAAATCCTTTTCAGGCTGGAAAATGGTAACGAGAATTTTTCCTGAATACTGGTTGCGGAGGCTGTCAATGTCGAGAAAAGTACAGGCTGAGCGTCCAAAATTCCGGACAAGCTGCTGGTTGATCAATAGAGCACTATTCTTGGGTACACAACAACGCAACGTATTTCCACTGTACCGTACCGGGTCCAATTGCACGCTTACTACTGGCCCTTTCCACTGTCTGTCTGAAACAAACGGTACGTAGCGGTTTTCTTCGTCAACAGTTAGCCACTCCTGACGCAAATCTTTAATTATGAAATATTCATCATCGGATGTTTCCAGACTAGTAGCCTGCCCCAACGTAGAAAAGCTGTGAAACAGTAGAACCGCTAGAAGCACAAGTAGTTGATATATTATCCTATTCATCCCACACATTTTATACACGAATCGTACCGCAACGGCTCGTGTGTGCAATATAGTACGTAAGTTTTAAAAACGGGCAACATCAGAATCGACTAATATAGCCAAAATGTACCTTAGAAGCGTTTAGGTTTATCGATTGGTTCTGAGATTTTCCCAGCGCATAGGCCAGACTGAATAAGCCAGCTCGGGTGCTTATACTAATGCCTGCTCCAATGCCTAACGGAATATCATTATCTCTGCTATTCTGATTATGCTTGCGTATCCAGGCCTGGTCATAAAAAGCAAATAGATAGGAAGGAACCGGGTTTTCAGGCTCCAGAAGCCATCGTAGCTCCGCATTGGATAATGCGTATTGGGAAGCAAAAAATAGATTGTCTGTAAAGCCGCGTAGGCTTTTTAACCCACCTAAACGGTACAACTCATTCAGAAAAAGGTGTTCGTCCAGCAATCCCCCGCCCTGTAATCGGTGATATACTCCCAGGCTTGGGCCGAGCATGTAATATTGGGAGAAAGAAAGTTCACCGGCCCACTGAGGGCCAACCTGTTTTTGGTAAACAAGCTGATCATTCTGGGTGCCATCACTCGTCCAGAATGATACGGTTTTCCGGCCACTCCGGGCCATTGCCGACAGTATATATCCCCGCCGGGGAAAGAGAAACTGGTCTACCTGACTCCATACATAACGAAGGCCACCGCCCTGTACGGATACATTCGCCAGGGACGGAAGCGTTTCCGGGGAAGTAAGCGTGCCTTCTCCGGTTAATCGGCTCGTTCGCCAGTCGCCAAAGGCGGTAATACGGTGGTTTCTTCCCGCCAGATACGATACCATAAGGTTTGCTCTGCGGTTTAAGAATAAAGTATCTTCTTTGAGTAAATTGAAATCGAAGCCGATACTAAAAGGGGAACGAAGCAGGTTGGGGTGGTCGTAGACGATGGATAATTGTTGGGACGCTACCTGCAATCGTTGCCAATGCAGGGCGAAGGTTTTACCAGACTGCGCCAGATTGCGCAGTAAAATATTCAGTTCGCCCGTCAGGAGTAGTTTTTTGCCATCCTGTCCGGCACCTGGTAGCAACGATAGCACACCATCGATCTGGTTCGCAGATTGAATCGTCAGTGGTATATACAGGTCGGCGGCTTCGTTTTGAAAGCGAGTTTCTATCGGTCCGCTTAGTGAGAGATAAGGGAGTAGCTGAAGACGTGAGGCGATCTGCGCTACCTTGCTTTCGCTGTAAACCGTGCCCGTGCCAATGCCCAGATACGCTTCCAGAAACTCAGGATTTAATTTATCGGTTCCTGATACATTCACTTCACCGAAACGTATGAGTGGGCCGGATTGGTAATCCAGCGTTGCCGAAATTTCCTGTTTGTGAATTGCTATTTGCTTTAACTGTACCGAAGCAAAGGGGAATCCGTGGTTTTCGGAGTACGCCAGGCAATTAGACACTAGTTGTTGAAAATCTGCGTAGCGGAAGGGTTGCTGCAAAAATAAGAGTTCACGATAACCTGATTTTGCCTGTAATACCGGATCTAAATTGCCAGGCTTTAGATAGGCCCAGCGGAATGGTTCTCCGGCATGCATTCTGACTCGATAAGTCAGACTGTCCGGAGTGGGTAAGGTTTCTGAATACGCCTGAAAATAGCCTGTTTGTTGCAGTGATGCTACCAGTTCTACTACTGCCTGTTGGGCGGAAATCTGGTTTTCGTATTGGGTGGACGGAAGGTATGGTTTTAGAATTTCCTGCGCAGCTTTATTGGTCTCGATCTGTAACCGCCATTGGGCGGAGGTTGCCCCGCACCCTAAAACAAGCCAGTATGTGAGCCAAAGCAGAAATACGCGCATGTACTTGGTTGATCGCTTGAAACAAAAGTCTCATAATGCAACTACAAATACAACCTAGCCACCTGTGAATGAAAGGTTTACAGTAAGATTGCGCTTTTTTTGAAATACTATTTGAAGAAATCATTGGTATAAAACATAGAAGTGTCAATCTGCCCCAGATTCATCGGTACTCCTTCCACATCTTTCAATACCTGAGTCTTGACCATCCACTCGGTGAAATCCAGCCAGCGTGCGCCTTCCATAAATCCCCAGCGTCCCCGGTCTGACAAAATCAATGGGGCGAGTAAGTGCAAAGACTCTTTCAGCATCTTTAAATTCTGGAAATCGGGATGGCTTAGGTGTTTGTGCATGAGTTCTGCTGACTGATCAGGATGGTCAGTTACGTATCGCCACCCTCTTTCGGTCGCTCGCATAAACGCCTGAAGCGCATCTTCCTCTTCTTTTATAAAGTCGGCATGGGTGATCAGTAAAGGAGAATAACCGTAGGGGATATTATAGGCTTCCAACCCGAAAGCCCGGAACGATAAGTCTCGCTCAAATTTCGCTTTGGGGCCTTCCCAGGGCAAAAAAACCCAGGTAGCATCAGCCGATTGATCCGCCAAAGCATGCCACATCTCCAGTTTCTCAGGATTGATCACCCGGAGATCACCCTGGCCGCCATCACTTTTTACCAACTGGCGGACAATATCATCCTCGAAGCGGGCATGGTACGAAGCAACTGTTTTTCCATCCAATTGGGCAGGCCGCTCAATCCCGCTGTCAGTCCGGACGACAATGGCGCTGGCATCTTTTTGCAATACCGCCGCAATGGCAATGAGCGGAACAGATTCTTTCAGGGTATTAAAACTAATAACGCTTTCCGAAGGAGCAATGGCTAGCTGTACCTCCTTGTTCGCAAGCTTTTTGGCTGGAGTTGTGGCGTAGTTGTCGTCTTCCGGATTGACGAAGGTAATGTCCAGATGTTCGTCTTTGAAAAATTCTTTTGCCTCGGCTACGAAATAACCGGCATGCAGTGTATTGGGCGACCAATCTAAAGCAATGGATAGTTTCATAATATTTTTAGCTAATAACTACTTGCCGTAGGTAATGTTAGAATATTCCCAGCAAGTTATTGGTATACAGGGGAGCAGTCGATAACTGATCCGCAGACAGGTGCGTACCGTCGTGGCGTTTAAGTAAATGATGCTCATCCAGCCACTGAACATAGGCATTCCAGCGTTCGGCTTGCATGACTCCCCATTGTTGTTGCCCATTCAAAAAAGAAGGTGCGATCACCTGCATGGCTCGGGTAATAAAAGCAAGATCCTGAAAATTAGGATGATCCAGATGTTCTACCAATAGCTTTGCAGTTTCTTCAGGCTGTTCGGCTGCCTGGCGATAGCCTCGTGCTACGGCTTGCAGAAATATTTGAAAGGCTTCTTCCTCCTGAGCCAATACTGCCTCCTGGGCCATTAGTATGGGAGAATAGCCGTAAGGAATATGGAAATCGTGCAGATGAAATGCATTGAGGGGGAGACCCATTTGTTCCGCAATCACGCCTTCCCAGGGTAGAAATACCCAGCATACCTCAAACTGCCGTTGCAAAAAAGCATCGAAGACATCCAGCCGGGGGGGAGTGACTAATGAGATATCTCCTTTCCCACCATCCTGCTGAATCAGGCTGGTTAATAGTTCTCGCTCCAACTGCGTACGGTACCCGCCGTAGGTTTTTCCGTCTAATTGGGTAGGGCGGGTAATCCCGCTATCAGGCAAGGTTACAAATGCGCTCGTCTCCTGCTGCATCACCGTGGCAATGGCTTTGATTGGTGCGGTGGTTTCGCGTAACAGGCGGTAGTCCAGTAAATGCTCCGAAGGGCTTAAGGCAATGTGTACTTCTCCTTCGGCAAGCCGTTGGGTAGTTTTCTTCTGATAGTTATCAATTTCTACCGAGATATATTCCACTTCCAGACCGCTGTCTTTCCAGAGATTTTCAATCTGGGCTACGTACAATCCGGCATGGATGACGTTGGGAGTCCAATCGAGGGCTACTTTCAGTTGCATAGGTTGATAGGTTTTTTTGATGAAAAAATTTAGAAACGGAGTCGTAAAATGGCATAAAAGTGACGAGGTGGCTGTACAAAATAGCCGGGCACAGTTTGACCTTCGTATACCACCGGTTGCCCAAAACTATAATACTCCGTATCAAAAACATTGTTCGCCTGAATACTCAATTCGTGCTGGCGATACTGCGCGGTAATGCTGGCATCCATCACAAAAAACGAGGGCAGTATCAAATCGGGCTGGTTGGTTGGTTCCAGAAAAGACTCACTGACATAGCGTCCGCTCAGGGATGCCCCCAGCCAATCGGCAAACTGATAGGCTAATGAACCATTCACCAACCACTCCGGACTGATGATTGGGGTTACATCGCGGAAGACCTGATCCGAGCCTTCGGGTGCGTATTCATCGATATTGCTTTGCATATAGGTGGCATTGCCGGAAAATGCCCATCGCATATCAGGTTGGTACGTCCAGTCCAATTCTATGCCCCGGCGGTAGCTATTGGGTACGTTTTTGCGTAGCTGCACAAATCCTTCGGGAATAGATTCTCCAATGGGAGCAATTTCATTTTCAAACTGCATGTAAAAAAGGTTAGCCTGCCCGGAAAGTTTCCCCCGGTGGATGCGCACTCCGGCTTCTACATCATTAACGTATTCGGGTTGTACGGCATTTTCGTCCTGTACACTGGCCAGATTAAACGTATTGATCTGGGTAGAACCCAGGATATCAAAGCGGGTAGGTTCGCGCCCGCTGCGGCCAAACGATGCGTAAGCATCAATCAATGGGGTAAAGCGATAGGTTACGCCTACTTTTGGGTTGATAAAGGTCCAGCTACGATCGGGGATGCTGGCGGATTGTCCAAGAAAACCCTGGTCGGGAGTCAGGTTCAAACCAACACTGCGAAACTGGATATCACCAAATAGCATGAGTTGATTCCATTCGTAGCTTACTTTGCCGAACAGGCTTAGCTCGTCTTTTTGCGACTGATCCAAATAATAAGGCTCGGCTACGAGCGGAAGGATCGTCTCAAGATTTTCCCGCAAAAACGTATACGCATGCAAACCGGCATTAACATTGAACTGCCCATTGGAGGACGTATGATTGAGATAGGTCATGAAGCCGTAGTGCTCGTTGAACAACGGGTAGTTAACCTGCATAAAATTACCGTTCTCATCCGGGAAACCCGACGGGAAATCTCCTCCGGCCCGGCCCACGTAGACCGAAGACACAGACGAAGTGCGGGGGGTGATAATACGGGTATACTGCAATTGAATAAACTCCTGACCGAAATCATCGGTATCATTTTTAGATACGTAATTGGTTTTTGGGTTCTGTTCAATATCGGGTAGGGCGACGGGCAGGTAAGCCAGCTCATTTTTACTCTGCCCGGTGAAGGCCGTCAGCTTAAGCAGATCTTTTTCACCAAAATAGCCTCCGGAGAAGAAAAATGAGTAAGAGTCTGTGCCGGTATGATTACGGTATCCATCGGACATGGTGCGGGAAAAACGGGTATAAAAAGCCAGGTTATTCGCTAGTTTACCAGTTTTTACTTCGGCGCTGGCCCGCAATGTATTGAAAGAGCCGCCAGTCAGTTGAAGTTCGGCACTGGCTACGCTATCGTCCAGATTGACTGATTCAAAGCCAATGGAGCCGGCATAGGAAGCGGTGCCATTGGTGCTGGTGCCCACGCCCCGTTGCACCTGCACTGAGGAAATGCTATTCCCAAAGTCGGTAAAATTGGAGAAAAACACGCCCTGATCGATCATGTCGTTCAGGGGAACTCCATTGAGCGTAATGTTGATTCGGGTTTGGTCAATGCCCCGGAGGCGCATCTGCCCGTAGTTGGTCAGTCGGGTGCCCGATTCGGAGTAGGTAAGAATAGAAGGCGTGGCTTTCTCCAGCACAAATAAGGCATCCTGCCCTACGTATAGCTTCTCTATTTCTGCGCGTTCTACTGTTTTCTGGGTTACCGGAGCCTGCTGGTCGGCCCGGATGGCTTGAATGACGACTTCTTCCAGTGAAGCAGCCGGAGCCAGCCGGATAGATTGCTGAATAGCCTCGCCCGATCCGCTAATCTTGATTTTTCGGGACTGGTAACCGACGTAGCTGATTTGCAATGTGGCCGAATCCTGACTGAGTTCTAAGTGATAATTTCCCTGGGGGTCGGTGATGGTGCCTTGCTGGGTAGTCGCTACCCGGATGTTGGCCCCGACTAAAGGTTCATTGGTGGAGGCATCGGTGACAGTACCGGATACCGTGGTTTGCCCCCATACAGCTACGGGGAGCAGACATCCTACCAGCAGGAGCTTGGTTAGGGTTTTCATAGTACGTTTGATAAAAAATGTTTAACTGTAGAAGCGGCTTTCGCTTCCGAATTTTCCCTGCGCTGGCATTACCCAGATCAGGTAGTAAGGGTATAATCTCAGCCCGTTATGTTGAGGCACCCCTTGGTTTGTGCAGCTAATGCCTGATGGCGATTAGCTTTAAGAATAACAAATGTATATGGGAAAGTTAGGAAAACAAAGGATTTATAGCATTCCTTGCCTGGGCCATGCGTTCCTCACGATCTCCCCGGACAACAACCGTAGGTTGATTTTGTAAAGCCTGCTGGTATCGTTGGAACAAATCATCCCGGTCTGATGGGTTTTCGCGTAAAGGGTCAGGTTCCCAGGGAATATCCGGGGAGCATAGCAGGTGCAAATCAATGGGGCGTAGTGCAATCTGCTGCAAAATCCAGGGATGGCAGCGACCGTACACATATTCACTCCAGACTTTGATTACAATTAAACTGGTATCACAAATCAGCAGGCGGGGTTGTTTTTGCGCTGCCGCATCCTCTCGCTTCACCTGTTCCTGGGCGATTTTCAGCAAATCTTCTTCCTGATATTCATGCCCCAGTTTGTTGAGGTAATCGCGGGAATATTCAGGAACCCAGGGGGCAGCATAGTGCCTGGAAAGCGCCTGGGCCAGGGTGGTCTTTCCGCTGGATTCGGGACCGGTGATAACGATTTTAACCATGAGCCATTGCCTGGGAGCGTTGCCAGTTACGATAGCCGTATACCGATAATCCCAGATACAAAAAATACAGCAACGCTAGTAAGTAAAGTTCTTTCACCACATAAATACCGGATGCAATGGCATCCACTACGATCCAGACAATCCAGTTTTCTATTTTTTTCTTGGCAAGCATGTATTGCCCCACCAGACTAAATGCCGTGGTGAATGCATCCCAGTAGGGAAGATCAGCATCGGTGGTTTGCTGAAAAAAGTAACCGATCCCCACGGTACCGATGGCTCCGGCCACGATCAGGCCCATGAGTAACCCAACCCCGGTCTGGCTTACTCGCAGTTCAGATTGGTTTTTGCCTCCATAAAGCCATTTATACCAGCCGTAAAAACCCAGTATGAAGTAAATCACGTGTAATCCCAAGTCCGCATAGAGCCTAACCTGATAGAAGAGTATGCCGCTTAAGACAACTCCGACAATGCCCGTAGGCCAGCCCCAAACGATTTCCCGCGTATTGAAGTACACAGCGATCAATCCAAATACTACCGCAAAAAATTCGATCCAATTCCATTCCATGCCGCAAGGTTACGGAAGAATCCACGCTCAGGCAATATCGGTTACGCACTAATCCAGTCCGACTGCTGTTTTGTTTAGGTTTTTAACATCATTCCTTTGGCCGGTATTTACCTTCATATCCCTTTTTGTAAGCAGGCGTGCTTTTACTGCGATTTTCATTTCAGTACCAACCAGCAACGCAAAGCTGACATGGTGCAGTCGATTGCGCAGGAGCTTGTGTTACAACAGCAGTACCTTCAAGGTGAACCGATTGACTCCATTTATTTCGGCGGCGGCACTCCTTCCTTGCTGACCGATGCAGAACTTCAGTTACTGCTGGACACGATCTACCAACATTTTCCTGTTTCGGCCTCGCCTGAGATTACCCTTGAAGCCAACCCGGATGACCTGTCCCTTCAAAAACTGCATAATCTGAAAGATGCCGGGATCAATCGTCTGAGTATTGGTATACAGTCTTTTTACGAACCACATCTTCGTTATTTAAATCGGGCGCATTCGGCCACTGAAGCCAGCCGGTGTGTACAACAGGCGCAGGAGGTGGGTTTTACCAATCTTAGTATTGACCTGATTTACGCCATTCCGCACCCTGATCACCGCATTTGGGAAGAAGATTTGGCCAGGGCTGTTGCCCTGAAACCCTCGCATATCTCTTCGTACTGCCTTACCATTGAGGAAAATACCGTCTTCGGACGCTGGCTGCGTCACAACAAAATCCCTCCGGTTGATGAAAGCTTCTCGGCCGAACAGTTTGAACTGCTGGTTGATCGGTTAGAAGAGGCAAATTATGAGCAGTACGAGGTATCCAATTTTTGTCAGCCCGGCCGGGAATCGCAGCACAACAGCAATTACTGGCGAAATGTAACTTATTTGGGAGTGGGACCGGGAGCGCATTCTTTTGACGGGATTAGCCGACAGTACAATATTGCCAATAATGGAAAGTACCTGAAAGCATTGGCGGATCGGGAAATTCCTAATGAGCGGGAAATATTAAGCCGGGCCGATCAGATCAATGAATACCTGATGATGGGCCTGCGCACCAAATGGGGTTGCGATCTGGCGTGGCTTCGGGAGAAATTTAACTATGATCTTTTCGCCAATCACACACGCTACCTGAAGCAGTTGATTATTACTGGAAAAGCCACGTTAGAAAACCGGCAATTTGTGCTTACCAAGACCGGAAAACTGCTGGCCGATGGCATCGCAGCAGAATTATTTGTGCCAGGAAACTAAAAATTCAATAAATATTTTAGAGTAAATGGTTGATTTTCAGTACTTTAAATATAAGTATAAGCAAAAATCATGCATTTTTTTATTTTGCAAGCCTTTTTTTGCATAGAAATTGCCTGCGTAAGGTTGTAATCATGTTCACAACTTTACTAACCGATATTATGAAAAAGTTATTATTCACCATATTTACATTAATCACCATACATACGGTATCTCATGCACAGCTTTCAGTAGGGGTTACCGGAGCGCCCGTGTTTCCGATGGGTAATTCGGCCAACATGGCCGACATGGGTTACGGCTTTGGCATTGATGGACGGTATCAGGTAAGCCCCAATGTGATGGCCGGTATCTCCTTTCAGCGCTTCGCCTTCAGTGCTGCTCCATTGGGCTTCAACATTCCCGGTTTGGATTTTACAATGAGTCCCATTGCGGCTTCGGTAGCCTTTACTCCCATGACCGACGGTATTAAGCCCTATGTTGGGATTAAAGGGGGAGCCTACAACATGAAGATTAACTCACTCATTGATATTTCCCGAACGTACTTTGGGTTTGCGCCTACCGCGGGTATTCTGATCCCGGTGAGTAGCACAATTGATCTGTACGCGAATGCGGAGTATCATACCGTTTTTATGAACGAAGCGATTCCGTTTACCGAAATGTCATTTAAAGAGAATATTACGTTGGTGCCCATCAATATTGGGCTCTCGTTTAAGATAGGACAATAGTTTAGTTAGGTAGCTGTTACGATGAAAAGGCTAAACCACTGGTTTAGTCTTTTCTTTTTTTGTCAGACTGATGTTTACACTATCTTTACCCAAAATTTCTGCATCATGAAGCCATTCTTACTTTCTGTGATTTTTGTTATTGGGATAATCACTTCAGGTGTTGCTCAATTTTCATTGGGAGCACATGTAACTCCCGCATTTCCCCTTGGTGACTTTGGCAATACAGCTAAAACCGGGTTTGGCTTTGATGTAGAAGGACGTTTCCAAATGAGTGAGCAGTTGATGGGCAGTGCCAGCATTGGTTATGAGTCATTTGGCTTTATGGCCGCTGGATTTAGCAACAGTAATCTCAGCTACAATATTACTCCCATCACCTTTTCTCTGCTATACATACTCAGTGAAGAAGCAATCCAGCCTTATCTGGGAATGGGCATAGGTATCAATCGGGTGGCGTACGAAGCATTCAATTTAAATGTGTCAGATTCTCATTTCGGCATTTCGCCCACTTTTGGCCTACAGTTCGAGGCAAACGAGCAGGTGCATTTAGATGCTAATGTGAAGTATCAGCTTATTTTTGCAAATAACAATGGAAACCCTGTTTCCAATCTGGCTAATAATATCGTTTACGTTCCCTTTAATCTAGGCGTATTCTATTCATTCGGGCAGTAGATCATGAGCGTAACCTCATGATCCTGCGTCATTTATCAATCTTTTTGCCCGCTCACTTCGAAAGTTTCTTTCTGCTCGTCATTGCGATGACTTTCCTCTTCCTGTCGCTCTTCTTCCTCCAGTTCCAATGATCGATCGTCCACGGTTTTTCGATAGTTAAAGGGACGGATGATCAGTCGGGTGCCCCGGTCGTAGGTGAAATAGTTCCACATCCAGTTACCCAGGGTAATGATCTTTTGCCGAAAGCTTACCAGGAACAGCAGGTGAATAAACATCCAGGATAACCAGGCGAAAAACCCGCCGAACTTAATATTGCCAGGTAAATCTGCTACGGCCCGATTCCTGCCAATGGTAGCCATATACCCCTTGTTGATATATGAAAAAGGCTGAGGTGCTTTTCCTTTAAGCAAGCGGCTCAGGTTTTTGCCCAATGCTTTGCCTTGCTGCATGGCTACCGGAGCCACCTGCGGGTGTCCTTTCGGATACTCTTCGGAATACATCGCAGCAATGTCGCCGATGGCATAAATATTCTTGTAACCTTTGATCCCGTTGTACTCATCAACTTCGTATCGCCCTTTTTCAATGGTAGCATGATCCAGCCCTGGGATAATGACCCCCTGTACACCTGCAGCCCAAACCAATGTTTCGCTGATGATGGTTTCACCGTTGTTCAGTTTTACTTTATAGCCATCGTAATCTTCTACCATGGTTTTCAGTTTCACGATGGTATCAAAACGTTCGGTAAGGTCTTTTTCGGCCCGCTTACCCGCTTTCTCCGACATGGTGGGGAGCAGCCGTTCCAATCCTTCCACCAAGTATACCTTCATGACTTTAAAGTCAATTTCAGGATAATCGCGGGGAAGTACATATTTCTTGAGCTCGCCCAACGCTCCGGCCAGTTCCACTCCGGTAGGCCCACCGCCCACAATCACAAAATTGGTGAGGCGATCTATTTCCTCTTCTGAGTCGGAGGTGACAGCTTTTTCAAAATTCTGAAGAATGTGGCTTCGTAGATTCAATGCCTGTGGAACCTGCTTTAGCGGAAAAGCCATTTGTTGGATTCGCTTATTGCCGAAGTAGTTTGTTTTCGTGCCTACCGCAATTACCAGATGATCGTAGGTAATCTCTCCAATACTGGTATGCACACTTTGTTGTTCGGTATCAATACGTTCCACGGTCGCCATCCGAAAGAAAAAATTCTTCTCGTTATCAAAAATCTTGCGCAGTGGCCCGGCGATGGAATCTGGCTCGAGTCCGGCGGTGGCTACCTGGTATAATAAAGGTTGAAAGGTGTGGTAGTTGTGCCGATCCAGCATTACCACCTGTACATCCTTCATATTCAGATGCTTCACCATCTGTATTCCGGCAAATCCACCTCCGATAATCACCACCCGGGGTTTACCAATATCGGGCAATTGGGTGGTAAGATTGCGTTTTGATGTGGTATATTCAGTAGGTTCTTCAATGACTGCCATAGCTATAAAATGTTAAGAGAATCTATTAATAATAACGCAGTCAGGGTAACCATGTTTAGAAATCAGCGGAAACCCGGGCGGTTTCTACAACAGTTGCCGTTGGGTGTCGATATAAGTGCTCCGGCCACCTACTTTGAAGCGTTTCAAGTTGATTTCATCCTGCCGATGCTGGTTTTTAGACCAGCGGTAGGTCACCAGAAAATGGTCAGGAAAATCTTCGTAACGGGATTCCAGTCGGATGGCTGTCTGGAGAATATACTGCATCTTATCATAGATGGCCCGTATCTCCGTTTCGGTCAGTTGGTCAGCGCGTTTTTCGGGATGAATACCCGCCTGATAGAGCACCTCATCTACAATCCAGTTGCCCAGCCCGGCTACTACGCTTTGGTTCATCAGCAGGGGCTTAATCAGTCCTTTGCGGCGGGCTAACTGTTGCTGGAAATCTTCCCAACTAACTGACAGGGCATCGGGCCCCAGTCGTTTTGTTTTTTGATAATCCGTGATACTATGGGTCAGTCCGACCCGGCCCAGAATGCGCGGACAGCGAAAAGCCAGAAAGAAGCCATCGTCTAAGGTGAAAAGCACTTTGGTGAAGCGTGGGGCATCTTCCCGGTCCCGGAAGGAGCGCAGAGAGCCGGTCATCCCAAAATGAATAGTCATCCACCCGCCCTGCGTCAGTTTTACCAGCAAATGCTTTCCCTGCCGCCTGGTTTCTTCCCACTGTTGCCCCACCACAGCTTGTTGTAATCGCTCCGGGGTGACGGTCAGCACGCGAGGGGCTAACACTTCAAGAGCGGTTACCCGGCGTCCGGTGGCCGCAAGGTTAAAGTATTTCTGGTAGGTGGCAACTTCGGGCAGTTCGGGCATAATAATATGCGTTGAAGGATACCAGGTTAAAAGAACAGATACCCTATTTGTTCAGCTTTTCAAACCTTTTAACCTTCATCCTTCATCAATTGTTGATACCTTCTTCTCCGGTAAAGGTAGAGGGGTTCAGGTCGGGATAGGCATTGTTGGATCGTTCTACATCAGCCATGCGCCCGGAAGGGTCCACGACAATCTGCTGAATATCGCTTTTGGGGTGAGCCAATTTAAACTGATAGGTAGGAAAAGTCCAGGGCCAGTCTGGCAACACCGTGCGGTCGAGTTCATTGATTTCCTTCTCTTTCTCGCCCCGCATCATGCGTAAGGGGATATACATCAACTCCTGACGACCATCCTGGTAGGTGATCAGCACATCCTGGGGCATGGGCATCAGGCCAACGCGTTTCAGGGTAATGAGTGTTTGGTCACCATCGCTCTCTACCGACTGTACACCATAATCAATAGTACGGGTGGTATTGACGAAGTACTCAAAATACCAGTCCAGCTCCAGGCCGGATTCTTTCTCCATCACCCGCTTAAAGCGAGTTACATCGGGATGTTTGAACTTCCAATCATTGAAATAGCGGCGCATGGCTCCGTCGAAGGTATTCTGTCCGATGACATAACTAAGCTGATGCAAAAGTACTGCGCCTTTGGAATACGAAGCTGAACCGTAGGCCCGGTTGGTATTAAAATGATCGGAGTGGGTGGTGAGCGGTTCTTCCAGTCCTGATGACACTAGTGAGAAGTAGCCAGCGTAGGTATTGGCCTGCTCCTGCCCGCCAGCGCGTCCGCCTCGGCTAAATAACTGCGCCATCGTTCGATTGGTGGCATAGGTTGTAAAACCTTCGTCCATCCAGGCGTATAAACTTTCGTTGGTGCCCAATACTCCCTGGTACCAGCTGTGAATGAACTCATGTACGGTTACTCCTACCAGGCTTTGCAACGAACGGTGCCCGGTGATCAGGGTAGACATGGGATACTCCATGCCTCCGTCCCCGCCCTGTATCACAGAAAATGCGTCGTAGGGGTACTTTCCGAAGTTTTCATTCATGTATTGAAACGCCCGGACAGTGTATTCAGGAAGCTGCTCCCAATTTTCAGCCAGGGTATCGGATTGGTAGAAGAAGTGCAGGCGAGGGCCGTCAGGCACCTGAGCAGTGGTATGCTGATAGTCCGGGTCGGCAGCCCACATAAAGTCGTGTACGTTCTCTGCCACAAAGTGGTAGGTCAATCGGGGACTGTTGGGGCGTTTTACCCGCTGGCCCTCGGCCTGATAGCCGTGCCCGATTTCCTGAGGATTTTGCAAGATACCGGTACCGGCAATTACGTAGGCCGAATCAATGGTGATTTTAACATCAAAGTCTCCCCAGATGCCGTAAAACTCCCGACCAATATAGGGATTGGCATTCCAGCCCTGCTGGTCGTATTCGGCCATTTTAGGATACCATTGGGCCATAGAATAGCGAATTCCTTCGGCATTATCCCGTCCGCTGCGGCGAATTTGCAAAGGCACCTGGGCATCAAAATTCATGGTAAATGTACTTTCATCCCCGGGTAAAATCGGTTCATTCAGCGCTACTTCCAGTACGGTGCCTACCACCTCGTAAGATACATCCTGGCCATCCTGCTTCAGGCTGTTGATGTGCTGGTAGCCTATTTCTTCCTCATCCAGGTACAGGATACGGTCCATCACCCGTCGGTCGGGGTCGGCAATGGTGCGCGAACGCACGTCCATCATGCTTCCGGGCTGAAAGGCATTGAAGTACAAATGATAGAAGACCTTGGTTAGTGTATCAGGAGAATTATTGTAATAGATCAGGGTTTGGTCGCCCGTAAACTGGTTGGTTTCCACGTTCATGTCTACTTCCATCGTATACTCAGCACGCTGTTGCCAGTAGTCGGTTTGTGCATGGGCCGGAACGTTGATGCCCCAAGCCAACGCGAAGAGCGCCAGGCCTGCGCATAAATTCTTGTTTTTCATAGATTTGCGGGTAGTATCGCTCATTAAAACCGGTAAGTTATGCTCAAATTGTATAACCCCCAAACCTGTTTATGGGTTGCATGTGTTAGAATCCGTATTTTACTCAATTACTTCGCATAAAAACATTCAGATATTTATGAGCCTGCGTATAAAATTAAGAGAAGCTACTCACCAGTTACACCAGGATACGGAACAACTGCTCTTTCCTGACCAATCCTGGCAGGAGCTTTCACTGGATAACTACGGGCAATTCCTTCAAACGCAATTTGTTTTCCATAGTAGTATAGAAAGGGCAATCACTTCAGCCATCAGCCCATCATTGAAGGAACAATTGCAGTGGCCACAACGCCAGAAGTCTGGTTGGATAGAGGCCGATCTGGAAGAAATTAATGTGCTTCTGCCCCAGCATCTGCCCCTTCCGGCTGAGCTTACTTCGGAGGCTGCCGCATTGGGGATGCTATACGTGACCGAAGGTTCTATGCTGGGAGGGCGCATGATCCATAAAACATTACAACAAAACGAGCATATTGCTCCTTACAGTGCATTCCGATTTTTAGAGGGATATGGCGAACAAACCGGGGCATTATGGAAAGGTTTTTTACACGTTCTGGCCCAGGAGGTAAAGGAAGAAGAAGAAGAAAGTACTGCCATTGCGGCTGCAAAGCAGGGTTTTGGTATTTTTGCTGAAAGCGTTAGTTTTATTCAGCGAGCGACTCTCGCTTAGCTTTGTCATTTTATCAATTTTTTAAGTATGTCTCAGGATCAGCCTTTACATTCTTCAGAGATTACCCTCGCTAACTGTGCTCAGGAGCCCATTCACATTCCGGGAAGTATTCAGCCGCATGGGGTGCTTTTTGTATTAGACGAGAAAGATTTTACCATTCAGCAAGCCAGTAACAACACCCTTCAGGTACTGGGCCGGGAAATAAATGATTTGCTGGGGCAATCGTTGGGAGTGCTGTTGAGCAACGAGCACCTGCAACTGCTGCGGGAGGAAGTTGCGAACGCTGAACTCGGTAAACAAAACCCTTTTCTAAGAAATATCAATCCGCTAAAACTTACCGTTACCCACGACGGCAAAGAAGCCGGATTTAATGGAGTAGTATATAAGACCGAAGCCGGGTTGGTGCTGGAAATAGAAATGCTTACCGAGCGAGGGCTTTCCTTTACCCATTTCTACGATTTATCTCGGAAATCGCTGTTGGCGTTGCAAAACGCCGAAGAGCTAGAAGACTTATACGAGGTAGCTGCCCGGGAAGTGCAAAAACTTACCGGCTATGACCGGGTGATGATTTATAAGTTTGACAGCGAGTGGAATGGTGATGTGGTGGCTGAAGAGAAAGTCGGAGAACTGGAAAGCTATCTGGGTTTGCACTTTCCCGCCACCGACATTCCGGCGCAGGCCCGGGCCTTATACCAGGTCAACTGGCTGCGGTATATTCCGGATGCTACGTATGAACCGGTGCCGTTGGTAGCCCAGGAGCCATCCGATACCGCGGTAGACCTAAGCTATAGCATGTTACGCAGTGTATCACCGATCCATCTGGAATATTTGGCCAATATGGGGGTGCAAGGTACGCTGACCATCTCCCTGATGAAGGATAATAAGCTATGGGGGCTGATTGCCTGCCACCATCGCACTCCCTTGAAGTTGCCCTACCAATTGCGGATTGCCAGCGAATATATTGGACAGATATTATCATTGCAGCTCTCTCTGAAGCAAAAAAGCGAGAACAAGATGCTGGATCTGGAACTGAGGCGTGTTCACTCGACGCTGATTGAGAACATCACTCGGAAGAAAGATTATCACGAGAGCTTCAGTCAGTTACAGAAAGAAACCCTGGCCTTGACGGATGCTACGGGAGCGGCCATTTGTCACGAAGATACCATCACACTGCTGGGAATCACTCCGTCTCAGAAAGCAGTAGCGGATATGTGTCGTTGGGCAATGACTCACATAGACGAACAAAATAGTATTTTTCATACCAACCATCTTCAAAAAGAATATCCGCCAGCAGCCGATTATGTGGATGTGGCCGCGGGGCTGCTGGCCGTGTTGGTTGCCCGGCCGCAGCGCAGCTATATTTTCTGGTTTCGCCGCGAAGTGATTCAGGAAGTGCGCTGGGGTGGCGAACCGGGTAAATTTTATACCGAGGAGAAAGAAGGTGCCCTGCGATTGCACCCTCGTAAATCTTTTAACACCTGGAAGCAGCGGGTGGAAGGCACCTCCCTGGCATGGGAGAAAGAGCACGTGGACATTGCACATGAATTGCGCAATGCCATTAAAGATATCTTTGTATTCAAAGCCGAGGAATACCGAAAGCAAAAAGATAAGCTGGAGAAGCTGAACAAAAAGCTGAATGACGAAGTACGTATGCGGAAGCGCGCGCAGGCGGACCTTGAGCGCTCCAATGCCGAACTGGAACGTTTTGCCTACGTGGCTTCGCACGATTTGAAAGAGCCGCTGCGGGCAGCCTCCAACTTTAGCTCATTATTAAAAAAGCGGTATGCAGACCAACTGGATGAGCGTGCTCAGAAATACATCCGTTTCATTGTGGATGGCACCAACCGTATGCAGGTGCTCATTGATGATATTCTCACTTTTTCCCGGCTGGAAAGAAAAGGGAATCATTTTGAAGCGGTGGATGTAGGTCGATTATTAGACGAGGCAAAGGAGAATCTTCGAGCGGTAATCGGTAAATCACAGGGAACGGTTACCTTTGGTGCCATGCCCAGGCTGGTGGGAGATAAGGGACAACTGAGTCAGCTTTTTCAGAATCTAATTGGCAATGGACTCAAATATCATCGGGAAGGGGTGCCTCCAGTGCTTTATATTAGCTGTCAGGAACAGGAAAACGCCTGGCAGTTTTGTGTTTCGGACAATGGCATCGGTATCGAAAAGGAATTCTTTGATCGGATATTCGTCGTTTTTCAGCGTTTACACGGTAGCCGGGAATACGAAGGTACTGGTATCGGGTTAGCCATTTGCCAGCGCGTGGTGGAAATTCATCAGGGAAAAATCTGGGTTGAATCTGAAGTAAATCAAGGAAGCGCCTTTTACTTTACTATTGACAAAAATTTAAACACCAATGAATAAGATGGAAATAGATGTGTTACTGGTCGAGGATAGCGAGGCCGATGCAGTGATGGTAGAAGAATCATTGCAGGACAGTAAACTAAAGGTTAATTTGCAGATTGTGCAGGATGGTGTAGAGGCATTGGATTATCTGTATAAACGAGGTGGCTATCAGGAGGCAGGGACTCCCGACATTATTATTCTGGACCTGAACCTGCCCCGAAAAGACGGGCGGGAAGTGCTGGAAGAAATCAAGGAAGATAAATATTTAAGGTTTATTCCGGTGGTGGTACTGACCACATCGTCGGACGAGGCGGATATTTACCGTTCTTATAATTTACACGCTAATTGTTATATTACAAAACCCCTGGATTTTGAGCAGTTTGCGAAGATCGTAGCATCGATCGAAGATTTTTGGTTTACCATTGTGAAGCTTCCGCCTCGCAACGCATAGCACTTTTTATTGTATGAGGCATATTAGCATTTTATTAGTAGAAGATAGCCCCGCCGACCAGGAAATGGTAAAGGAAGTGCTTTTAGACACTACTTTTTTTCAGTATGAATTAAGTGTTTGTGATCGCATTGGGGAAGCAGAAAAATGTATTGAGCAAAAACCTGATGTGATCTTACTGGACCTTTCGTTGCCGGATAGCAGCGGTTTAAGTACTTTGGAAAGGTTACAGGAAAAAGACCTGTCTATCCCCATTATTATTCTCACTGGTTTAGACGACCCCTCTATCGGGGTAGAAGCGATTAACAAAGGAGCGGAAGACTATCTTTCCAAAGGAGAAATTAACAGAGAACACCTGTTGGCCAAAACCATTTCTTTTGCTTTAGAGCGCCATAAACTGAAGCAGGAATTGTTTCAGGCCCTAAACCATCTTCAGAAATACAACGAAAAGTTAAAAGACTATTCGTATGTCATTACCCATGATTTAAAATCGCCGCTCACCAATCTTCATTCGCTGGTAGAACTGTACCGTGAAAAAGCAGATGATGCGGGTTTCCGGGAGCAGATCGTGGAGAAAATTGGTGCGAGCGTAGATAAACTGAGCAACATGATCCGTGGTTTCTCCAGTGTTTTTCTCACTGAGAAAGATTTGCAGAAGGAGCCGGAAACCATCAACATCAGCCGGGCCATTAACGAAACTAAAGAGCAGGTAGCTGAATTAATCCGCACCACTAATACCCGCATTGAAACTGACTTTACCGAAGCACCGGCCCTTACTTTTGTGCCGGTACTGCTGCAAAGTGTCCTGCAAAACCTTATTACCAATTCTATCAAATATCGGGATGAACAGCGAGACCCTCGTATCCGAATTACTGCCCAGGATACCGACGATTTCGTGGTGATGCACTTTCAGGACAATGGTATTGGTATTGATCTGACGAAGAACCGCCGCCGTCTGTTCAAGTTATTCAACCGCTTCGATACTAAAAAAGCCGAGGGCACCGGAGTGGGGCTATATATGGTCAAAAATATTCTAGAAGCCAGCGGAGGGCGCATTGACATTGACAGTGTGCCCGGAGAAGGGACGCATTTTAAATTATTCTTTAAGAAAGTAAAAGAGTTTGCCGTGTAAGAGGGCGAGAACGAGTTGAAGGATAATAAGACGCAGGATGTCGTACAACTCATTATCTTTTTCAGACAAGAGAAAATTTTGCCTGACGAACCATCTTACGGGCAGTAGTAAACTTCTATCTACCAGGCCCCAGGTTTTTTCCACTAAGCGGTGAACATAATGGCAGAACCATGAATGGACACAGTTAGCAGATAAGGGATTATCTATAATAACCTGCCTGAATACCAAAAGGAAGGTGACATCTGCAAGTTTTTGGGTTTGTCTTGAATCATACAACCTCACCGGAGAGAAGTTTTTCATAGGCTTCCTGGGCATTGATGGGCTTAAAATGGCGATCTCGCTCTATATGCAAACCCAGAAAAGGAAGTGTAAAACTCTCTAACTCATTACGAAGCGTACTACAGACTTTTACCTGACGACGCCCGGCCTCTTCTATTACGGCAATACACCATATGGATTCCATATCAGCAGGGTTCATATTGATGCAATACCAGGTATCCATGCTATTAGGTTTAAAGATTTTGCACACCACATCCTGTCCTTTAAGGTAGCCCGCTTTATCGTATTGGCTTATTAGTTTTCCGATAACCTCTGGAGTAAACAATGATCTATCCGGACCATCGGTAGGTTGGAGAAGGGGCAGAACGACTTTTACCAATGTTCCCTGGTCTTGTACAGAAGTGATATTAATTTCTCCACCCAATTTAGTGACGATTTCCTGGGTAATGTATAACCCTAAACCTGCTCCCTGGCTTTGGGAAGAACCTCGATAAAACATTTTATATACATTCGGTAGTACACTGCTTTTTATCCCAATGCCGTTGTCTTCCAGGGTTATCACCACCGAGTCAGATACACTGACATCTATACGAAAAAAACTGGAGTGCTTGGATGAATCATAAAATTGAATGGCATTTTTGATCAGGCTGCTTAGCATTACGCTCAGGCGATGCTGGTCTGAAATAAGCTGAACAGACTCTTTAATCGTTACTCTGGGTTCTACTTTCTTATACTCGGGCAGATGCTTGAGATTACGAAGACACTTATTGATGAGCGATTTGATATCAATGGTTTCTAACCGGATATCTTGTCGGGCATTGTAAGAATAATCTAATATTTCACTGAGTATAATGTCCAGCCTGTTGATACTGAACTGCATTTTTTGATGATACTCTCGCAGTAAGTCCAGGTCATGTTCATGCTTTTTTGCCAACCCTAATAACCCTATAAGCCCGGTTATGGGAGAACGCAAATCGTGAGAGGCGCTATAGACAAATTGGTCTAGCTCAGCATTAATCTTTATTAATTCTTCGTTTTGCCTGTATAGTGCCTGTTCGGCAGCTTTTTTCTGCTCTCGTAGTTTTTTTTGCTCCAGCGCTTGCAGCACAGCGGGGCCCAACCTGGTCAGGTGGTCTTTTAAAACATAATCACTGGCTCCCTTTTTAAGTATAGTCACAGCGAACTCTTCTGAAACTGTGCCTGTCACCAGAATAAAGGGCGTCTCAGGGCAAAACTTTTGGCTGATTTGTAAGGCGCCCTCCGAATCAAATTGAGGCAGCGAATGATCGGATAAGATGATATCCGGCGCAAATTGTTTGATACCTTCTACAAAGTCTTCTCTGGTTTCTACCAATAAGGAGTCAAAAGATATATGCTCCTTTTTTAGGGATTTTTCAATCAGGTATGCATCTTCCCAAACATCCTCTAAGATCAAAATATTAATTTTTGATTCCATCCACTAAAGCCTTCCTGTCTTAAACAACGAACAAAAAGATATAAGTAATTTGAAAATGAGTATTATTAGCTATAAATAAATGAGGGTATAAAAATAAAAATTATAAGGGATATCCACTAGTTCATATTTAAGGAATATTCTTTGACACCTTACGTTGGGCAAAAAAAAAGTTAAATTAATATCTACATTATTTTTCATCTTATTATTATAAAAAATAATGATTTAATTACTCACGAGTTGGTGATAAAACAAAGCAACAGCGCATTTTTGCGAGATTTGGTTCTATATAAAACATAGAACGCCTGGGGATGCAGGTATTAAATATTGAAAGGTGGAGGCTGCCAAACTGTAAATTTCACCTCAGCCCATGATTTTTCATGACCTTGGTAGCTAACCTGGTGCACTATGATATTGCTGCCCGTATGAAATAGATTATGATTGATTAGACATTCTTCTGATTTTTTAAAAAGACGTAACTAAGACACGGATGGCAGGAGCTACCCGCACGGACTTCCACTGACCCTTCCGGTAACGTTAATAAGACTCTCGATAGAAAATGGCTTCTTATACGACTATCAGAATAAACCCTCTTAGCCAAAGGGACTTCTCATTTTTCCCGCTCAATGGTGTAGCTGACCAGGCGACTAAGTGACTGCTTGTAGTCTGAATCGGGCAGGGCACACAGGATTTGTCGGGCTTCTTCGTAGTATTGATGCATGGCCTGGGTAGCGTATTCAATTCCACCCGACTGTTTTACAAACTCAATGACCTCTTTTACTTTGCCGGCTTTCTCACTCTGGTTTTTGATGATGTAGATGATCCGCCGTTTCTCTCTCCAGGAGGCTTTCCCCAAAGCATGAATAAGTGGCAGGGTCATCTTCTTCTCTTTGATGTCAATCCCTACGGGTTTCCCTATTTCAGCTGTACCGTAGTCGAACAGATCATCTTTGATCTGAAAGGCAATGCCTACTTTTTCGCCAAACAGGCGCATCTTATCTACTACTTCGGCATCAGCCCCTACCGAAGCTGCTCCCACCGCACAGCAGGAGCTGATCAGCGAAGCCGTTTTTTGCCGGATAATGTCGTAATAAACAGCTTCAGTAATATCCAGTCGGCGGGCTTTTTCAATCTGCAGCAGTTCGCCTTCGCTCATCTCCCGTACGGCATTAGACACAATCTTAAGCAGATCATAATCCTCATGCTCTACTGATAATAACAACCCGCGCGACAGCAGGTAATCCCCTACCAGCACCGCTATTTTATTCTTCCACAGCGCATTGATGGAAAAGAAGCCCCGGCGATAGTTAGAGGCATCCACCACGTCGTCGTGTACCAGGGTGGCCGTATGCAACAGTTCGATCAGGGCCGCTCCCCGGAAAGTAGCTTCGCTGATGGTGCCGGTTGTCCCGGCTGTCAGGAATACAAACATGGGTCGTACCTGTTTCCCCTTCCGCTTCACAATGAAATTCATGATCTTATCCAGCAACATCACGTTACTCTTCATAAAATCACGAAACTTCGTCTCGAAGTCCGTCATTTCCTGTCGTATCGGGGTCTGGATTTCTTGAATACTGTTCATAGGTGATGCAGGCTGCAATATTATGACCTAATCTTGCCAATACAAAACAAGCGCGCGGAAATGCCTTGACTAAGCCTAGATAAATGAGTTATTTCGTAAACAATTGCGAGCCAATGGGTTTTATACTAAGGTTTAGGATGCAGAAGGTAGATAATTAACAATGTGCAGTATACAATGTGCAATTGATTTAAATTCTCGTACAACGGAATAAGGTTAATTGTACCTTGCTCTCTGCCAACCGCTTACCGCCTACAATTTTCCGAGATTTAGTACTAACGAGCATACTTATACTATGGGCCCACTGACCATCTCACATCCTGCGCCTTTGCCTTCTCTTCACGGAAACAAGGTAATTACCTATGATGTTCGTTATCTGCCTGATCAATCGCCCAAGCCGGTCGTCATTTTTGTGCACGGGTTTAAAGGTTTTAAAGACTGGGGGTATTTTAATTTGCTGGCAGATACCTTTGCCCGAGCCGGGTTTGTTTTTGTGAAAGTGAATCTCTCGCACAATGGGACCTCCCCCAAGCATCTGCTTGATTTCGTAGATCTGGAAGCTTTTGGGTGTAATAATTTTAGCATTGAGCTAGATGATCTGGGCGTATTGATTGACCACCTGGCCTATCCAGAGTTTGGGGTGCCTGCTCAGGAAATGGATGTACATCGCTTGTCGCTCATCGGGCACAGCCGGGGTGGATCATTGGTCTTGCTGAAAGCTTATGAAGACTCGAGGGTCAAACAACTGATTACCCTGGCCGCAGTAACTGACCTGGAAGCACGTTGGCCTCAACCGGTACTGGATGCCTGGAAAAAAGCCGGAGTGGAATACATTCAGAACAGCCGCACTGGTCAGCAAATGCCCCTGTATTACCAGATTGTGGATGATTATTTCACGCATCGAGAGCGGTTTCGGGTGCCGGAAGCCATCAGGAATCTCAACATCCCCATGCTGGCTTTCCACGGTACTGATGACGAAACAGTACCTGTAGCGATGGCTGAAGATTTTCGGGTGTGGAATCCCGGAGCGCAGGTGTGCCTGATCGAGGGAGCCAACCATACCTTCGGTGGTCAGCATCCCTATGAACCTGAAATATTACCCCCCGCCGTTCAGCAAATTACGGAGGAGTCCGTTCATTTCTTAAAACAGCCTGTGGCCTGATGGCTTTATCATAGTATCGGGTAGCAGACAATCCGGTAAAAATTTTATCAGGGCCTATTGCCAGCGTGAGGCGAAATACCAACCTCGCCGCCCACGAGCCGTACAGAAATAAAAAACGATCCTTCTATGCACTATCCATCGACTACCTTCTCCGTTCTTCTGCTGCTGATTTTTTCCGCCTGCCAATCCGATCCTGACCCTCAGGTACTTGTGCAACAGGCAATTGAAGCGCACGGAGGTGATCATTACGATGGAGTTCGAGTCTCTTTTGATTTTCGCGATCGGCACTACGAGGCTTCCATGAATCGAGGGCAGTTTACTTACGAACGTAGTTGGCAGGATTCTCTCGGAAAAGTGCGCGACGTACTGACCAATCAGGAATTTGTCCGCGAAATCGATGGGGAAGAAGTACACCTGACCGAGGAGGATGAGGGCCGTTACGCTAACTCGATCAATTCGGTGATTTATTTTGCCCTGCTTCCCTACGCACTCGATGATCCGGCAGTGAATACGACGTATCTCGGTTTAGACACAATCAAGCAGATACCTTACCACAAGGTACGGGTGGCCTTTGATCAGGAAGGAGGGGGGGAAGATTTTGAGGATGTGTATGTCTACTGGTTTCATCAGGAAAAGCACACCATGGATTACCTGGCGTACGAATTTCACGTAAACGAGGGCGGCACCCGCTTTCGGGAAGCCTACAATGTGCGAGAAGTGAATGGCATTCGGTTTGCCGATTATGTCAACTATACCGATACGCTGCATACCTTTGCGTTAGAAGAGTACGGTGAGCAATTTGAAGCTGGGTTTGTACAGGAACTCTCTCGAATTGACCTGAAAAATATAGAAGTGGAAGCCCTGAAGAAGCCCGCCATTGCCACCCGGCAGCCCTGACTAATTATCGCAAAATATACAGCTTCCCGAAATCCTGCTGAAAGGCCTTGTCCGCCGAAGTTTCCCGGTGTTCCATCGTCTGCCCGTTGCTGCGCACGACCACTCGGTACAAATACACCCCATTGGCCAGTTCATCCCCGTATTCGTCGCGACCGTCCCAGGCATATTGAGAAATATTGTTGCCAATGCGGATTGGGCCAATCTCATCCTGCATAATCTCCCGCACAATTTTCCCGGTCACGGTCATAATCTGAATTTTGAGCTGGTCAGGAATCTCAGAACCGGTTAAGGTAAAAACAAAACGGGTGCTGGTAGAAAATGGGTTGGGATAAGGATAAAAATGGGTAATGGTAGAGGCATTGATCACCTCGAAGTGGATCTCATACGGGTTGGTGCCTGAAGTATTACCGCTGGCATCGCTGGCCTGTACACTCAATTGGTAAAGACCATCCTCCAGTGCCTCAGGCTGGTAGGTAATCGTAAAGGGTGTTTCTTCGGTGGCAGCACTCCAGGTCACATTGGGATGATCCAGGCTGATGCGCTTTAACGATTCGTTCTGAACGCGAGCATTTGCACTGGAGACCGAAGCGTCGGCGGAGGTTTCTACCTTTCCTAGTAAAATGTCAATACCGCTGGTATCCTGTTTTTGCAGGTAGGGGTTCTCATCGCGCAGCTCAATGGTAATCAATGGATTGGGGGCCACAATGTCGCCGTCCATGATGTACACTCCATCAAAGGCCACGTCTACAATGGGGTTGGTTTCATCACCGCTTACTTTGAGCCACGACTCAGCCTTCATCATATTGTTGGTGTAGGTTTGCTCCGCTTGCTGCTGGGGGTTCACCTGAATGGTCAGGTCATTGGTGCCCAGGCGTCCCCGGGTGTCTATGGAAAAGGAGAAGCTTGCCGTATCACCCCCGGCAGGGGCGGGCATGTAGAGCGTATCGATGTCGGACTGGCGCTGCTCTTGGTTGAATAACGTATATACCATGGCCAGGGAATCCACAAAGTCCTGATCCGACAGGTTGTAAAAAGCCCCGCTGACATCTTGCTGCTGTCCTTCCTGTTTTTCCGTGATGGTTTCCGATACATCTACCGAGATCAGCGTGCCCTCGGGCAGGGTTTCGTACAACACAATCCAGCTATGAAGCTGGGCCGGAGTTTGATCCACCAGGTCTTCGGTTTCAAGCAACAGGCGCAGGTAAGGATACTGCTGGGCATTGATACCGGATAAGTCTGTCTCCGGCTGATTGGTGATATTCTCATACAGGGTAACGACTTCGCCCTGGCTGGTTTCTCCCAATACCGTGAGCGTATGATCATCTCCCTGAATGTCTGTCCGCAAGGTTTCCCAACGGCGGGCCGGGCCGATTCGTTTAGCACGGATGTCTCCACTGTTGTACTTTCCGGTAATTTGCTCACTCAATGCAATAGCTTGTTCGGTTACCGGAACTTCACTTTCGGGGTTGGCCCGTACCAATGTGGCGGAACCTGCTGAGGCATTTTTCCTTCCGAGGATCAGCAAAGGCTCGCCTGCCTGTAGATCACTCAAGGCACTTATGTCTACTCCGATCTCCGCTAATTTGGCGAGTGTTTCGGCTGGCCAGGTTGTATAATCCAGCGTGCCCGTCGAGAATAACAGTACTGGATCATTTGCACTTACGGCTTCAATATATTGTTCCAGGAATCGGTCTTCACCGATAATCTGGGCATTACTAAAAGTATTAATAACCTGGGGACGCCGACCGCAGGTATTGCCATCGTCCAGGTCAAAGCCAGGCCGGGTGATTACCGCGTAGGGCAGCAAGCCATTTTGGGTAAATGCCACGGCGCCAATGGCATTGTTTTTACACAGAAACCGACTGTCTGGTACGTTGGAAAGGATATAGGGGTTATCGTTGATGGCTAAGGTTGTAGAGACGGACCCATCTGCCCCGGCCGTGGTGGCTTCAAACGATATGCTGGTTTCTTCAAACGTCCACTGATTGCCCTGATACGTCAGATGGGTGAACGTGTTTTCCCCCAGTTGGGTGGAGTGGTATTGCGCCCAGCCCGACGAATGATTGCTCAGATACATAAAAGAGCTTTGATTCCATTCGTCCAGCTCTCCCGATTGGGGATCAGCATACTTGCTTCGCCAGAAATATACCGTACTATCCTCGGTAATCGGTAATGAGACTGTCCAGCGGGCCAGGGCTATGGTTTCGAGTGTGGCTTGTTGTTTTAGCGCACTGTTGAAGCTCGCTGAAGTGTCCATTTCCAGTAGAATTGTGCGGGGAGTACCGGATCGCAGGGTCGTTTGCAGGTTGCCGGGCTGTACCTGGGCGTTTACCGTGGGGGTAGCTACAATACCGTAATTGGCAGGAAAGACATTGGCCGTACCGCTGATGGGTACAAAATAGTCAATGGCAGCCTGGTTATTGCTTTCGTTCAGTTCCGCCACAGAATCGGGGCTATCGATAATGATTTCCAGTTGATTGGTGCCGGAGTTTAGGTTGCCCTCCAGGTTGGGAACGGTAAACTGAAGGGTGTCCTGGTACAGCACCGGAGGGTACCACATTGGTCCGTAAGTTGCCATAGAGCCATCACTGAAAGTGCGTTGCACCGATATGGCGAGCGAGTCGGACCGGGTGCTGCCAAAATTGCGTATGATACAGTTCACGGTAAACGAATCCGAAGAGGCCGTTACGGGTCCTTCTTGCAAAGGCGTAACAAATATATTGTTCTTACTGACCTCATAGTCGGGTTTTCCCCGGCCAAACAGCGTGACTGCCGGGTCGCCCTGAAGCACAAGCTGTTGTACCTGTGAGGTATGCATTTCCCAAGCAGAGGTGCCTAGTTGCTCAATAAACCTTCGTTCGCTTTCTTTCTTAATGGCGCCGATTCCCTGGTCTACCCATACACTATCGCCCAGGCCCACTTCGTAAAATCGATCAGAATAGCGTTTCAGTACGCTGGAAATGCCCAGGGAGCTATGCGCCAATACATGCAGGGCACCCCGGTCTTTGGTGCGTATCCAGTCTTCGCCAAAGGTGAGGGTTGTGCTGAAAATATTACCGGCATTGCAGCCATTCAGCAGAATCGCCGGGTACTTTCCTTTGTTGCGGTAGCCTAATTCATCGTTGGAGGCATATCCAATTTCAATATCACTGCGGGTGGTAGATGAGTGCCCGAAGAAAGTGATGAGCGAAAGCCCTTTGTTTACTTCATCCGCAATGTTGATGAGTTCGGTGGCATTGTTGGTCTTTTTTGTTTGGGTCGCCACTTCGCCTCCCATAAAATCACTTTCCGCAATTGCCTCAAAGTTATCCACGTAGCGACCGAAAAGTGATTGCTCAAAGGCGGATACGCCACCACTCAGGTGTACCAGATGCTTTTTCCAGAGTGCTTCCCGGGTGGTACCCTCCTGGTAATCATCGGCCAGTGTGCGACTTTCTTCTTGTTTCACTTTATCCAGATAATTAGCCGCCTCACCCGCAGTATTGGCATTGATCCGTCCGGTGGGAATGGCCATACCCACCCCATCGCTTCCTTCCAGCCCGGCGGTATACACCACATCTGAACCGGGCATGCCTCCGGGTGGGATATAATCATGCACCTGGAAAGCAGCAGGATCATGACGATGATAGTTATGGTTGACCGTGAGACCTTTTCCGATCAGCAACAGAAACTGAGGGTTGCCTACCGACAGCATATAGTCAGCAAAGCGGCGAACGGCCAGCGGAGTGATTTCTCCGTAACTGAACTGATTGTATAACTGGCCAATATTCACCAATAGTGGCTGGTGGCCAGAGGCGATACGGTGATCGCGATAGGCTGCCACCGGGTCACTATAAGCTCCGGCTGGTTGGCGCAACGCAGGGTGGCTTATCATCAAAAATCTGGCGGATGATGCCAGAGGAGCCAAGGTGATTTTCCCAATGGTGGCGACCGGTTGTACATTAGTCAGGAAGAGTCTTCGTGCGATGTTGGTGTTCGGTATTATCGCTGTAAGCAGGCTTCCTCCTACATTGTAGCCAATTATTTCCGCGCTATTGGAATTTGTGATGTCCCATAGCTGGGCATTGGCGGGTGGATTGGCTATTTCCAGGTAAGATTTTCCATTGGCATTTTCGGGCAGATTCAGGTACTGACTTTGGGACTGGGCATCGGGTTGCTGGGCGTAGCCAAGTTCCAGAAAAGCCAGTGAAATATTATCCGCATTCCCCTCTATTCCATTCACAGTCAGGCGTACGACACACTGCCCGGCACCCACATCGCTCCACTCCAAAGTTTCGGTGACCCAGTGGCTGTCGTAGTAGCTAAACTCGGCGGTAGTCAGGGTGCGTAAGGCAGCGGTGCTGCTTCCTACCTGCACGCTAATGTTATGGGGCTGATTATTTCGTCCGGTAAGCAGTAAACGTAGTTGGGGTTTAGGGCCGCTGGGCAGGGCACTTGCAACCGCTACCGTATAATCGGCCGTCTCTCCCTGTTTCAGACGTTTGCCCGTCCAGCCTTCTCCGTAATCATAGGTGCTCAGGCGGGTATTGGCCGCACTGGCCGAACCGATTGGGTACTGTCGTCCTGACTCATATTCTTCGGCAAATATCTGCTGCTCCTGTTGCAGGTGATAAGGCTCTGCCGGTAGGCTACTGACATTGTTTTCAGAAAAAGTCGTTGCACGCTTTCCCACCCCGGCATCCAGTCGCCAGGTGAGGAAATAGGCGGTGGTGTCGGAATACAGGTTGTAGTAGGAGTGGGGTTGGGCTTCGGCCGGTTCGTATAAATTGGCATCCAGCGTACCATCGTTGCGCTTCCCATAAAAACGGATATAATCTCCCACATTGAAGCGGGCATCCTGTTGTCCCTGTACGACAATGGCCTGCTCTACTCCACGAAAAAACATTTGAATACGGCGAGGATCTATGGATGCTACCGGGAACCCTGCCTGCTGTAAGGTGGCATAATCAATCTGGTAGATGCCGTCTTCGCCGATGGGTATTTTGTAGTACTGCTGGTTGTTGACGATCCATTCGTTGCCGAATCGCTGCGCGTTGGCACCTGATGCCAGAAGCAAGGCACCGGAGGCAAGGAGTAGGGCCTGCCACGTACATTTTATCGAGTGTAGTAGCTTATTCATCGTCCGGTGTTTTTCCAAAGCCGAGCTTGAGTGAGAAGACGTGAGAGTACAGTGACTCGGCCTGATCGCCAATATCGGTTAAGGCATAATCAATCTGCAATTTGCCCAGCAGCACTCCCACACCAAAATCTGGCTGGTACGTACGGTAAGTACTGCCGTCAAAATCTTTTACCTGCTGCACATTGCCAACTCCCGCTCTCAGGAAGACCAGCGACTCATAGTCCAGCTCCAGTCCTACCGACGGATCAAGCGAGGCGACATCCGAGCCCAGTAGTACATTGCGCTTTCCGTCAAACGTAAAGGTAGCATCAACCGTGGCCAACACACCCAACCGATTCCTCCAGAAACGTTGCGACTTTCCCACTCCCAGAGAGGCTCGAGGCAAGGTAAGTTCAACAGAATTGTCGGGAATCTGATTCCCCGTTTGGGTATAAATATCAATCACCAGTTCGGAGTTGTGCGACCAGGCATTGAACGTTCCTGTGATATCGTGCAGCATCAGGCCGAAGAACCAGGTAGGCAGGCGATACTGCGCTCCGGCGTCCAGGCCAAACCCCCAGGCATTGGCAAAATTTCCTACGCTCCGGTGAACCACCTTAAAATTAGCGCCCAGTTGCAGGCGGGGGATGGAGCGTAAGCGACGAGCATAAGAGAAAAGAAAGGCGTAATCGGCCGCCGCAAAAAAGCGGATGCGGTCGTAGTTGATGCGCCCGTTGGCATCGTACAGAAAGCGGGTATCGGGAATGTCGTCTACGGCAAAGCGGATGACGGAAATGCCCAGGGTGCTGAGCGAATCGATACGGGTTGCAAAGCCGCCATAATCAAACTTGGCAATGCCCGCAAAATACTCGGCGTGCATCAGTGAGGCCTCATAGGGGTTTTCCAGACTGGCCAGCCCGGCCGGGTTCCAGTAGCCGGAAGTGACATCGGATACCACGGCGGTTTGCGTACCGGCCATGCCCAGGGCCCTGCCACCAACACCAATGGCCAGAAACTCATTGCTGTATTTGGGAGTACGAATCTGCGCGTGCAGCGAAGTACTCAGCCAGCAAAGAAAAAGAAATAAAAACCACCTACTGATCGCGTGCATGCATTCAAGTTAGCCAATCTTACTCAGGCCTAAATGCCCATTGAGCAAAAATTATTCCCGGGTGTCGGGCGGCTTACGTAAGGTTTTGGATTACTTTAGGAGAAGCTTTATAGCAGCTTGATCGTCTTTTGGACACAGAATTGGATTATGCCAGAAAATGCTTGTTTTCTGCTAATAGGTCTTCGTATTCCGTATCACTTTTTGGGTGAACGAAAGTTGACCAGGAAGTTGCGTTTCGACCAATGGAATGTACTTTCTGGGCTAAATTAACCTTTGGGCAAAGCTACAATTGCAGGTGAGCTGCCCGAACATGATCTTTAAGAAATATCCTGGCTTTAGCGTCGAAATCATCGGTAGATTCGGTAGTGAAATACATTTTTTGCCCTTGCTTGGTACAGCGATCATCCATTTCAGGATGTTTGGCCAGATAGCTGACTAAGCTGCGGGCCACAATGTCGCCCTGCGAAACCAACTGAATATGCGGGGGCAGGAATTTTGCGATTTTATGCGACAATAAGGGGTAATGGGTGCAGGCCAGCAAAATCGTATCAATCTCAGGGGATTGCTGTAACAGTCGGTCTACATGCTGGCGGATGAAATAATCAGCGCCCGGAGTATTATGCTCGTTATTTTCTACCAATGGCACCCACATGGGACACGCCTCCTGGTAGATTCGCACATTCGGGAAAAACTTATGAATCTCAATAGGGTAAGACTCTGAGTTAACCGTGCCCTGGGTAGCGAAGATACCGACATGACCGCTTTTTGAATAAGTACCAATAATTTCGGTAGTGGGCCGGATGACACCCAGCACCCGGCGTGAGCCGTTCAGTTCAGGCAGGTCACGCTGCTGGATGGTTCGCAGGGCCTTGGCCGACGCCGTATTACAGGCCAGAATGACCAGGTTGCAACCCTTATCAAACAGGTGGCGAACGCACTCCAGGGTGTAGTGATACACCACATCGAAGGAGCGAATACCGTAGGGGTTGCGGGCGTTATCGCCCAGATAAATATAATCGTACTCAGGTAATTGTTTTACGAGCTGCTGAAAAATGGTAAGCCCACCGTAGCCGGAATCAAATACGCCGATGGGGCCTGCTGGATGCGACATCACGAATCTCTTTCTAATGCGAAGTTTAACTGATTAATTACGCTCACAGCTATCGTGCCAGCCTTGGAGCGAAACCCGCAGACGATATTGATTTAAGCGAAAAAGTGGGCAGGCAGAAGTACCGGAAACAATATCTCTGGCGATCTTGCCAAAACCGGCCATGAAAAATGCGGGATTTATTGTAAGTTAGAGGGCTTAACAGATCGCACACAATCGAACTACTAAAACACAACCAATATGCATTTCAAATCAGTCTTTATCTTAGCATTGATCTTACTCTCCGGCCTTTTTATTCAGGCAGACGGCCCAAAAATGAAGAAAATTTTTAACGGAAAAAATTTGAAAGGCTGGGTGGAACCAGAGAACAATATCTGGTGGTCGGTGAAGGACGGAATGCTCCTGGTCAAAAGCGGCCCGGAAAAAACAGGTTCTATTTTGTGGACGGAGAAAGAATACAAAGACTTTATCGTTCAGGCAGATTTTAAAATGGGCGAAGGTACGGTGGACTCCGGTATCTTTTTACGGTCAGAAGAGGAGCAAATTCAGATTGGGGAATCAGGTTCACTGAAACGAGATATGACGGCCTCACCCTACATTCCGGGCAAGAGTTACCCGGTAGAAGCGGAGGGAGTAAAAGAAATACTGAAAATGGATGACTGGAATACCATCAAAGTACAGGCCATTGGTAGTAAGTATACAGTGTGGTTGAATGGGCAGGAAGTGATGAATTATACCTCAGAAAATGTTCCTGAACGAGGCCCGATTGGCATACAACTGCATCCCGGCCGGGATATGACCATTGACTACCGCAACATTATGGCAGCGGAACTATAAGTTGATCTGGCAAGCAGGTAGGAAGTAATCAAAGAGGCTACTCATTTCTCAATGAATCTACCGGATTGGCCAGGGCCGCCTGCCAGGCGCGTAACCCGACCGTGAGTAAGGCCAGGCTTAGGGCTGAAACTACGGTTACTAAGAAAATAGTTACTCCAATGCTGGTCTGGTAGGCAAACCCGTTCAGCCATTCTTGGGCAAAGTACCAGGCAATGGGGGCCGCCACTACAAAACTAAGTAGTACCAGCCCAACAAACTCCCGGGAGAACAGGGCAATGAGCTGGGTGACCGTAGCGCCCAGTACCTTTCGAATACCAATCTCTTTAATACGCTGATTGGTTGTGAAAGATACCAGCCCTAATAAACCCAGGCAACTGATAAAGATCGCTAATCCGGTGGCGACATTAATAAGCCGGGCCGTCCGTTGCTCAGCTTCGTAGAATTCGGCAATGGTATCATCGTAAAAATGGTACTCAAATGGTTCTTCCGGATAGATTCTTTTGTACACCTGCTCTATTTGCGTCAGCGTTTGCTGCACCTCAGTCGATTGCTTGCCCTGCGTAGCTAGCAGTACATTAAAGTTTCCTAAGTTATAAGCATTGCTACCCATCATAATGGGGTGTAGTTTATCTCGTAAAGGCCCATCATGAAAATCACTCACTACCCCCACGACTGGTAGTGCATTATTTTCATTAAATTCGATAAGTTCTCCCACTGCCTCGGTGGGTGGGACAAAGCCCAAGGCCCGGGCGGCTGTTTCGTTGAGCAGTAACTCACTCATGGTATCACTGGCATGGTAATTACGTCCGGCCAGCAATGCTATATCGAACACCTGCAAATAACTGGTGTCGGCTTCTTTAATATAGACATGGGCTTGTCTTTCGGACGTATCAGTTTTATAAGTAACTGTGCGGGAACTCCAATTATTGGCGGCTGGTAAGCTATTACTCAGGCTGGCAGCAGAGACTCCACTGAGTTGCCGTATCTCATTAATTAATGTGAAGCGGCGTTGGGTAGTATCGCCCCAATGACGCTGATAAAAGTGAACGACAGCGTCTTTCCTAAAGCCCATATCCTTGTTAAGCAAATAATGCAACTGGCTGCCGACCATCAAGGTGCCTAGAATAAACGCCTGGGCAATGGCAAACTGAAATATAATCAGCGCTTTCCGAAAATAAGCTTTTCGAGTAGTCCCTGACATCTTCATAGCCTGGTTCTTCAGCGCAAAGACCGGAGAATAAGCTGATAATATCCAGGCCGGATACGTGCCAGCCAGCAGACTGACAATACCAATAATCATTAGTAACAAAAGCCAGCCGTTGCCTTGCCATAAAATTGATAATGATAGTGCAGGTGGTAAACTTTCGGCAAAAAAATCTGCACCCAATTTAGCTACTCCCAGTGATAATACTCCCGCCAGTAGCGTGATGAGAAATGTCTCTCCTAGAAACTGCTGCATCAGTTGACTCCTGCTGCTGCCCAGCACTTTTCGTACGCCTACTTCCCGAGAGCGTAGCACGGCACGGGCTGTTTCCAGATTAATGAAATTAATGGAAGCAATCAGCAATAAGAATAATGCCACTAGTGCCAGTCCGTATAGCGTGGGTTTATGCGCTACTCGCTGATTGTTCATTATATACTCAGCATTAAAATGCACGTCTGAGAGAGGCTGTAAAACAAACGCTCTTTCAACATCATCTTCTTCCGAGTCCATATATTTTTTTACTAAAGCAGGAAACTGCCGGCCAATATCGGTGGGAGACGTTCCTTGTGATAATTTGATAAATGTCAGCGAACTACTGGTAGTGCCGTTCCAATTATCCAGGCCATATTCTTGCCCTATTGATTCATTTGTTTTTATGGTCGCAAAGGAAAGATAATCAGTGAAAGGCAGGTCTGTATTGCGTGGATCATCTTGCAGAATGCCGGAAACCACAAAATCCAGAGAGTCGAAATAGGTAAGCCTTTGCCCAATGGCCTCTTGGTCTCTGAAGTACTTATAAGCCTGACTTTCGGTCAGCACTACCTGATAGGGTTGGGCCAGTGATTGCTCCGGATTTCCAATCATCCACTGATGGCCCGGGAATACCGTAAAATAATCCGGTTCCGCTACAACAACATTCTTTTGTTCCTCAAAATCTGCCCCACTAGGAATGCTTACTTTTGAATGTACCGTATGAAAAGCCGCTACTGCTTCCAGACCAGTGAACTCATCTCGCATAGCATGGGGAATAGGGCCTGAAACGCCCCCGTTGGTAATCCAGTCGTCAGCGAACTTCAGGCGGGAAGTAATTCGGTAAACCCGGTCGCTGTCGGGGTGGTGGCGGTCGTAGCTGAATTCGTGTTGTACGGTCAGGGCAATCACTAAGCATGAGGCAATGCCGATGGCCAATCCGAATACATTGATGGCGGTGTGGAGTTTACTCTTCTGCACCTGACGCCAGGCGGTTAGAAAATAGTTGCGTAGCATAGCGGAGGACATGATGGGTGAAACATTGCCTCTTCGTCGGAAGACAAAAAGACGCAGGAAGAACAAAGTATTCAGAAAATACAGCCACTGGGCTTTCCTTTCTCCATACTGCTGCACCCAGCGCTGGTAAAGCTCAAGCAGATCGCCTTCAATCTCGGGAAGCAGATCGGGTTTACAGATCCAGGCCAGTAATTGGTGAGTCCAGTGAGGAGGTTGTGGTCGGTCAGGCATTGGTGAGCGTTTTATTAGTGATGATCCCAGGCAATTTTGGGGACCAGATCCCACATACGGTTGCGCATCTGGCGACTTTCTTCCAGGGCCTGCTTGCCATACGCCGTAACTCGGAACAGCCGCTTGGGCCGGCCGCCCCGTTCTTCAGTAGCTCCACCCAATCGGGAGCTCAAAAAGCCCTTGTCTTCCAGCCGGTTCAGGGCCGCATGTACTGTGCTCAACGTGACCGTCCGGCCAGTCTGTTGCTTGATCTCATCTTTGATGCTGACCCCGTAGGCCTCGTCATACAACAACCCTGCGGTGAGCATGACCAGCTCCTGAAATTCACCTAAGTTTGTCCCTTTCATCTGATTTGTTTCGTAAATGACGATAATATAGGTCGTTCGTTAAATATATCCTAGCACTCGCTGGTAGTAAGAAATAAAAAAGTACGGTCATAAAGTAAGACCGCACTTGAGAAGAACAACCATTTTGCTGATTAGTATTTGATATGTTTTGGAGCATTACATGTCAATTATCTGGATGGTAGCCCCCTTTTTTGTCCGAACTTCTACAATATACTTCTCTCCGGGAATTTTTGAAAAGTCGTAAGCACGAATAAATACAGCACGATGATGAATAGTTTCCGCATGCAGTTGACGACCTTTCTCGTCTTTGATCTTCAAAATGGCATTTTGTTTTCCATTGGGGTTTATTACCCGGATGATTACCTTTTTTTGTTCGGCCTGAGTAGCAGTAATTTTTATACTGGCTTGGCTGGCGTTAGGCTGTTCGGCAAATGAATGGTTGGCGTAGGCGAATGTGATCATCAACAACGCCATAAAGGTTACTTTTTTCATGGGCATGAATGGGTTTAAAATAATGTTGTTGTATAACGAATAGACAGTTTGCTTGCCAAATTTAAAAAGTGGTAAATTGCTGAAAATAAGTGGTTTGTAAGAGTTTAGTGTGTTCGTAAATGGACAAAGAATGTACATTTTGGAACAAATGAGTTACACAACTGGATTGCGTAACCCATATAGAATGACGAAGGAGAAAATACCTTACTGAGTTCAGCAGGAAAAGAAATTCAGGCTAGACAATATTCATGATGACCGGTCAGGATACTAGGCCAGGAATTATTCCTGCTTCATTCACTCTTCAGCGATTTTACCGGATTGGCCGACGCGGCTTTGATAGATTGCCAGCTTACCGTCAGCCAAGCGATTAGCAAAGAGGATAGCCCCGCCAGTATAAAGATGCCCGGACCGATGCTGATGCGGAAAGCGAACCCTTTTAGCCAGGTGTACATGATGAAATACGCCAGCGGAATGGCCAGCCCGAAAGCAATCAGGATCAGCCGGGTGAAATCTTTGGACAATAGCAATACGACACTGGCAATGGAGGCCCCCAGCACCTTACGGATGCCAATTTCTTTGGTGCGCTGTTCAGCCATGAATGCGGCCAGCCCCAACAGTCCCAAACAGGCCACCAGAATGGCCAGGCCGGTGAATACCGAGAATACCTGACCCAGCCGCTGTTCAGCCCGAAAGAGGGCATCAAAGTCTTCGTCCAGGAAACTGTACTGGAAAGGTTCTTCGGGAGCATGCTGGTCCCAGGTTTGCTCGATCGTAGCCAGCGAGGCGGCGATGTCTCCGGGAGCCGTACGTACCGCGATCGAACTTCCTTGCGTAGTAAGCTTCAGGGCCAGGGGGCGGATGTTGTTACGCAGGGTTTCATAGTTGAAGTCTTTGAAGACGCCTACTACCTTCAAATCCTGGTGTTGACCGTATTCGCCACCGAAGTACTGAATCTCTTCGCTCAGGGGGTCATCGAAGCCAAACTCCCGCACGGCAGCCTCGTTCAGTAGCACCGCGGCGGTATCTGTCGGGAAATCACGGGAAAAATTGCGGCCCTCCAGCAGTTCAATTTGCATGGTAGGCAGGTGCTCGTAGTCCACATCGTACGTAGAAATCAGAATATCCTGCTCAGTGCCCTTCTTGCGGAAAATAGTGGTGTTGTTCACTCCCGGAGGAACATTGCTCGAAATAGAGGCATTCATAACGGACGACTGACTAGACAGATCCTGCCGCAGGGCTTCCTGTTCTCCTTCCGATAGCCGCCATACTCCGTTTACCACCACAACGTTTTCTTTTTCAAACCCCAGATTTTTGGTGCGGGTGTACTCCAGTTGCTGATATACCAGCAGGGTGCAAATGATCAGGGTAATGGAGATGAAAAACTGAAATACCACCAGCACATTGCGGATACCGCTGCTTTTCATCCCGGCTTTTAATTTGCCCTTGAGCACTTCTACCGGACGGAAAGAAGAGAGGTAAAAGGCCGGATAGCTACCGGCCAGCAGCCCCACCAAAAGCATCAAGCCCAATAGGCTGAGCAAAAACCAGGGTCGGAGAAAGAGGCCTGCCGATATTTCTTTTCCTGCCAGATTATTAAATGGGGCCAGCAGCAACCAGGCGGACACCAAGGCCAGCACCGTAGCCATTAAGCTCAGTAGTACCGACTCACTCAGAAACTGCCGGACCAGGTGAGAGCGCATGGAACCCAGGGTTTTGCGCACCCCTACTTCCTTCGCGCGGTTGGCCGAGCGGGCTGTTGCCAGGTTCATAAAGTTGATGCAGGCCAGCAGGATAATGAAGAAGCCGATGGCTGTAAAGATATAGATGTAGGTAATGTCACCGTTAGGCTCCAGTTCATCGCTAAGATCAGAGTGCAGGTGGATATCCCGCAGCGGCTGTAAAAAGTAACCGTATTTATTACCCTGTTGGGCAAAATCCTCCAGTGAAATTCCCAGGTATTGCTGGATTTCCGGGCCCACGTATTTCTCCACCAATCCTGGTAATTTTGCCTCTAACGATTCTGATGAAGCACCATCGTGCAGCAGCAGGTAAGTCTGGAAGCTGTTGTTGAACCATCCATCATCCCGGCTGTACTCTAGCGTACTCATGGCGCGCAACATGTTGAAGTGGAAATGGGAGTTATCAGGTAGTTCCTCGAGCACGGCGGTGACGGTATGGGGCGCTTTTTCATTGCCCAACAGCAGGGTTTTGCCCAAAGGGTCTTCGTCGCCAAAATACTTGCGGGCCACATCTTCCGGAATTACGATACTATTGGGCTCAATGAGGGCCGTAGCCGCATCGCCCGACAGCATGGGAAAATCGAAGACATTGAAGAATGTAGAATCTGCGAGATAGACTTTTTCTTCGGAGATCACGGTTTCACCGTAACGAATTACCTGGCTTCCCCAGTGGGTATAGAGGCGGGTGGCATTTTCCACCTCGGGAAACTCTTCTACCGCTGTAAAAGCCAGAGGTGGGGTCGTATTGGTGGTAAATACTTCCTGGTCGGCGATTTTCCCATTCAGCCCCACGCGATAGATGCGGTCGGATTTTTGGTGAAAAGCATCGTAGCTTAACTCGTGGTGAACATATAACAAAATGAGCAGGCAACTGGCAATGCCAATGCTGAGACCCAGGATGTTGAGGAAAGTATACAGCTTGTGGTTGATCAGATTGCGAAGGGTGATCTTGAGGTAATTTTTGATCATGGCTCACCGATTTTTGTAAGGGTTATGAGGGTATCAATAGGAAATATCTCCGGCCTGAAAGTTGTTCTGGAAAAGGGGCAATGTTACTGATAAGATGCAACCGACTGGAAAAGGTTGCAGCGAGAATCAAAAACTTTATGTTCAGGCACAAGATGCGAGAGCATTCATTACCCTATTGGCAATGGCTTCAGATTTTAGGTGGGAGGAATAATCAGGAAAATGATTACCGGGGAGGTAGGGAGAGCCGCTACTTTTGTATGGCCGTAGGTTTTTTCTGTTCGTTGATGGCAACCAGCGTAAATTGCCCGCTGATGGCCTTTTCCCGGTGGTCAGAATACATTTGCTCAATGTAAATATCCACCCGGACTTTGATACTGGTATTTCCGATCTCAGTAATACTGCCAATGAGTTCTATGATGGTGCCTGTCGGAATGGCCTTGGTAAAATCTATCTTATCGCTGCTTACCGTTACCATGCGCTGGCGACTGAACCGGGTGGCAGTAATAAAGGCGACTTCGTCCATCAAACTCAGGGCGGTGCCTCCGAACAGGGTATCATAATGATTCGTAGTATTCGGAAATACCGCTTTAAATATCCGGGTTTCAGACTGTTTGATTTTTTCTTCTATACTCATCGTATTTCTTGTTCTAATGCCAGAAAATGGGTGAGTTGCCGATCCTGGTTCTCAATAGGGTAAATATGTAACTCACAGAGGTATGCCTCACCACTTTTGCGGTAATTGGTAATAATCTCAGTAAATGCTGTCGATTGATTGAGCTTTCCGCGAATGCTGTTTTTTGTTTCGGCTGAGGATTGCTCTCCCTGCAGGAATCGAGGGTTCTTACCAATGGCAAAGTTGGTCGGATATCCGGTCATTTTCTGGAATCCCTTGCTGACCCATTGGATTACCTGATGGTTGTCGGTGAGTACCAAAGCTTCGTAAGGGTTTTTAAGTACGGAGTCCAGTTCAATCGCCCAGTCAAATTTCCGTTGAAAGTCCTGAAGCAGGTTGAACTCTTCCTGCCGGGCATAGTTTTTACTGATTTCATACAGGTTCATGGCACAGATATCCCAGCAAAATAGCGGTACTGTTTTATTTTCAATCCTATTCATGGTTTGCCTTTTGTTTTGGGAAGTGCGGGAGGTACTTGGCTGAACAAAGCAGAAACTTAAAATAACAATAGTAAATACGGAAGATTTGTTTTGTAATTTCTGAGTAGATTTAATTTCTGTTGATACTGAGCAGTGGTAAAGCATTACCTGCGGTCAGTCCCTGGTCAGGAAGTCAATGCCGCTGATCCGGTAATGTCGAGTGGAAAATAGATACTTTATCGGTATGTTCGTAATCACAAACCGATCACCAACATGCACAACGAAGATCTTCAGGAAAGGATGTTTCTCGAGATGAGAAACAAACAATTAATGGATCAGGCGCAGCAATACGCTTATCAGCACCTGGAAACAGTCTTGGACCGAAACGTATATCCCACTGAGGAGGCACTGAGCAATCTGGCGATTTTTGAAGAATCGCTTCCCGATGCAGCTACCGCTCCCGAGAAGGTGATTGACCAGCTCTACCAGCATGGCAGTCCCGCTACGGTGGCAACGCTGGGCGGCCGCTACTTTGGGTTTGTGACGGGCAGCGCCTTACCGGTGGGCCTGGCCGCCAAGCACTTGGGCACCTACTGGGATCAGGCGTCGGCATTGCATGTGCTTTCCCCCATCTGCGCAAAACTGGAAGCGGTGGTTGAAAAATGGCTCATCCAGTTGTTTCATTTACCCGAAAACACGGCAGCCGGATTCGTCAGTGGGTCTTCTACCGCCAATTTGTGTGCGCTGGCCGCCGCCCGGTACCGGATATTGGAAAGACAAGGCTGGGATATCAACGCCCAGGGGCTTTTCAATGCTCCCCGAATCCGGATCGTCACCGGAAAGCACGCACATTCCTCCATACTAAAAGCCATCAGCATCTTGGGTTTTGGTCAGGATCATATTGAATGGGTGGCGGTAGACGATCAGGGAAGAATCATGCCGGAAGACATGCCGGCCTTGGATGAAAAGACGATCCTCATTCTCCAGGCAGGCAATGTGAGTAGCGGGGCATTTGATGATTTTAATACCTTGTGCGATGCCGCAAACAAAGCCGGGGCCTGGGTACATATTGATGGTGCTTTTGGTCTTTGGGCAGAAGCCGTAGCCTCCCTGAAACATCTGACAGCCGGTATGGGAAAAGCCAGTTCCTGGGCGGTAGATGGCCATAAAACCCTGAATACTCCCTATGATTGCGGCATTGTACTGTGTGCGGATCAGGCAGCACTCGCCGCGGCCTTGCACATGTCGGGGAGCTACATCATAGAAAGTAAGGAGCGAGATGGCATGTTTTATACGCCCGAGATGTCAAGACGATCCCGGATCATAGAGTTGTGGGCCATCCTCAAGTACCTGGGGAAAAGCGGCATTGACCAGATGGTGTATGCCATGCATGAACGAGCCCGGCAGTTTGCCTGGGAGATTAGCCGCCGGGATGGGTTTTATGTGGATAACGAGGTGGTCTTTAATCAGGTACTGGTGCGCTGCGACGACGATGAAACCACGGAACAGGTATTGAAAAATGTGCAGGAGCTGCGGGAATGTTGGGCTGGCGGGGCGCAGTGGTTTGGCAAAAGAGTCATCCGGGTGAGCGTCTGCTCTTGGGCCACAACCGCCCCGGATATCACCCGCTCAGTAGTATCTTTTGAAAAAGCCCTCAGCATGATACCCAACACTCCCAGCAATCACTAAGACGATACTGCCTCTCGAATGGAAGCGGGGCTCATCGAATTTTTACAAACTTTATGGAAAAAAATGTCCAAAATATAGGCGCTCAATGGTCTTTGGTATGAACTAAAAAAATACGTGCCATGAAAAAGTTTTTATTACTACTACACGAAGATATTGAGGCCATGCAGAAACTATCGCCCAAAGAGATGGAGACATTGGTCAATGATCATTTAGCCTGGGCAAAAAAAATAGGCGAGCAGGGCCATCTGCTGGAAGGAGAAGGACTACAGGAAACCGGAGTGCAACTACGAGGCAAAGACAGTGTCATCAAAGACGGGCCTTATATTGAATCAAAAGAAATGATCGGAGGCTTTTATCTGCTACAGGCCGATAGTCTGGATACCATCGTTGCGATTGCCAAAGAATGCCCCTGCCATCTGTGGGGGGGAACCACCGAGATCAGACCCATCGAGGATTATGAGCAATAAGCCAGATCGGGCAACGCATTCGGCGATTGCGCTGAGTTACCGGACATTGTACGGGAAGCTCTTTGCTTCCCTTTTTTCCCGGTTTGGCTCTGCGCAAGTAACGGTGATTGAAGATGCCATCCAGAATGCCTTTTATAAATCCCTCAAAAGCTGGAAACCGGATCGTATGCCTGAAAACCAAGAAAACTGGTTGTTTGTGGTGGCCCGGAATGATGTGCTCAATCAGATAAAAAGGAAAAATCTCAGCCAGGCTTCATCACAGCAGATGGCGGATCATACAGCATTGCCAGAAGATACCGAAGATCAGCGGTTGCAACTCATGTTATTGCTGGTACAGAATAATGCACTATCCGCAAGTGGCATCACGCTGTTTGTGCTTAAGCATATTTTCGGATTGCATGTAAAGGAAATAAGTGCTTGCACGCTGATGGAACAAGATGCCATCTACAAAAGCATTCGGCGCAGCAGCACTGCCCTGCTACCCGTATGGAGGAAGCGAGCACTCACCAATCCGAAAAAGGCATTGTGTTCCGGAGAGGTGCAACGGGTGAATGAAATCCTGTATGCGGTGTTCAATATTGGGTTTGACTCTTTCAACCACCGTTGTGATTTGCTGGTAGACGAAGATCTGTGCCTGGAATCATTGGCCCTGGCCAAAATTTTCAATGAGAAACACCGAAACAGCGCTACGCAAAACCTCATATCATTGTTTTGCTTTCATATTGCCCGAATTCCTGCCAAGACACAGGACAATCAGTTCGTATCATTCTTTCAGCAGCAGGCAGAGCACTGGAATCAGGATTTCATCAGACTGGGGTTTCACTTTTTAGCAAAGCCCGATAAACCGGATAAGTACTATCTGGAAGCCCTCATCAGCAGTAAACACATGACAACCAAGGTATTTAATGATTCCTACTGGTCAGACATTGTGGGTTGTTATCAACTGTTGCATGACCTTACGGGCTCACCCATTGTAAAAATCAATTTAAGCTACTGCTTGCACAAAGCAAACCAGACTGACGAAGCTTTGGAGCTGTTAGCATCGGTAGCTTCTCAACTTCCTTCAGACCATTTTTATTATACTTTGGTAAAAGCCAGTATCCTGGAAAAAACCAACCCCCAGGCAGCAAACGCATTAATGCGAAAGGCATACGAAGCAACCCATCAAACCCTACGGCAGAACTATATTCTTGAAAACCTGATAGAAAGTGAGGGATAAGAATATGGAGTGGGCGATTATTTTGGTACTGCCAGGTGCAACAAGCGTCTTCGTTGGTATTGCCATTTGAGAAAGGATTTGAATTATTTCATAAATTTTATGCGTTTTTTGTGAAATTTAATAACGTCTGCTGCTTTCAGTCGTTAGGTTGAATGGCGCTTGTTCATGTTGCTCTTAAGCCTATGGCAGCAATATTCTGTTGTATGGTAAGCGACATCTCAGGCTAGCCTATTTATGATGAAGCACCATTACCAAAATATTACTGCCGCTTGCAGTAATCACTTTTAAATGGTTATTTTTCCCCCACGTATGAATGCTGAATTTTTAAAGAAAATATATGCCACCCACCAGGTGTGCACTACCTGTCCCTCGCCCACTGATGTAGCCGCTTTTTTTGATAAATTACTCGGGGCCCTCTTCGCTGACTTTACCCAGTTGGCGCATCTGTCAGAATCGGAATTTCTGGGGTTGATGGAGGGGTTACAAAAAGACCTCGATCGCCTGTTACAACAAAGTCCGTCTCAGATAGGCAAGGTGTCGGAGGTAAACCAGGCGTTTTTCGATGCGGTTCCTGCGCTGTACGATGCCATCATGGACGATGTCAATGGGATTTTTGAAGGAGACCCGGCGGCCAAGGATCGGAGCCAGGTGATTCGGACGTATCCTGGTTTTTATGCTATTGCTGCCTATCGGTTTGCCCACCAATTACACCGCCTGGGGGTACAGGATCTGCCTCGCATCATCACCGAATATGCCCACAGCAAAACCGGGATCGACATTCACCCCTCGGCCCAAATCGGGACCCACTTCTGCATTGACCATGGAACCGGGATCGTCGTAGGGGAAACGGCAGTTATTGGTAATCATGTCAAAATCTACCAGAATGTTACCCTGGGAGCGCTTAGTGTGAACAAAGAAGATGCCGCGATCAAACGACATCCCACCATTGAAGACCATGTGATTATCTACTCGGGCGCAACAATTCTGGGTGGTCAAACGATCATTGGGCAAAACAGTGTCATTGGTGGCAACGTCTGGCTGACGCGTAGTGTCCCCCCTCAATCCAAAATTTATTACCAGTCGAAGATGTACAACGATGTAACCCAGGATACCGATGTGATCATCTTCAAAACCAGCTAAGTCGGTTTACCCCTTATGCTGCACTACTTTACATTTTACCCTGCTTATTTATGAAACTCGCTGACCTCATCGGAAATACTCCCCTGGTGGAGCTACAAACCATCCCTGTTAAGAAAAATGTCATCCTGCTGGGCAAACTGGAAGGCAATAACCCCGGTGGCAGTGTGAAAGACCGCGCCGCCTACGGCATGATCAAGGGCGCTCTGGACCGGGGCGATATTAAGGTAGGAGATCAGTTGGTAGAAGCCACCAGTGGCAACACCGGGATTGCCCTCGCCATGATCGCCCGCATTCTGGGACTGAACATGACCCTCATCATGCCCGATAACTCTACGCGCGAACGGGTACTGTCAATGGAAGCCTACGGTGCCAAAGTCATCCTGACCCCGGCGGAGAAAACGATTGAGTATTCGCGCGAACTGGCCGATCAGATGGCGGCCGAAGAAGGCTATTTTATGCTGAACCAGTTTGCCAACCCTGATAACTACGGAGCACATTACCGTACTACCGGACCGGAAATCTGGCGGGATACCGAAGGTCAGGTTACCCACTGTGTTTCGGCGATGGGCACCACGGGTACCATCATGGGGGTGTCGCGCTACCTGAAGGAACAAAATTCAGCCGTGCAGATCGTCGGCACCCAACCGACGGACGGTTCGAGCATTCCCGGCATCCGGCGATGGAGTCCGGAATATCTGCCGAAGATTTTTGAACCCGAACGCGTGGATCGGGTGATTGATGTGAGTGAAGAAGATGCCCGAACCTACACCAAACGACTGGCGAAAGAAGAGGGAATCCTGGCGGGGATGAGCAGTGGCGGAGCCTTATATGCCGCGCTTCAAATTGCCCAGGAAATTGATTCCGGCGTAATCGTCTTCATCGTTTGCGACCGAGGTGACCGTTACCTCAGCTCCGACCTGTTTACCTGAGTTCAACTATCCGTTCCAATCAAATCTCAGAACGGGTAGGGTTTTGTGGTGCTACTGGCCCAAAGCTCAGTACAAGACTTATTTCTGGTCGGGTAAGCACTGTGACGAAAATAATTATAACGTCATTGCGACGAGGTACGAGGAAGCCATCTCCTGCTAATGAGCCAACGTGGCGCGGGGAGATAGCTTCGTCATTCTTCCTCGCTATGACGTTAAAAATATAAGCTCATTTTGTCACAGTGCTTACTTAAACGCTACTGATATTCAGCATTGAATGCATAAGCCGAACCACCTTAAAGAGCAGGGCCTGATGCTTCCCGAGCCAGATTTCAAAGATTTGTTTCTGTTCGCTCTCCTTCATACTAATACTTGCTTACTCTACTGGTACCGGAAGGCATAGCATTTCTTACAGTAGAAAGGAAAAAAGGTGAAAGGTATATGGTAAACGGTGAAGGGTATAATGTTATAAAAATCAACCGTTTACCGTATACCCTGTACCCTTCCCGTTATTTACTCATTCCGCAAAGATTCCACCGGATTAGCCAAAGCCGCGTGAAGGGATTTGTAGCCCACCGTCACCAGCGTAATCAGGATAGACACCAGAAAAGCCAGGGCAAAATAGATCGGGGTGATCGGTATTTTATCTACGAAAGTTTCCAGCCAGGCCTGCATGGCAAAATACCCTACAGGGGCAGCTATGACAAATGCCAGAAGTACCAGCCAGGTAAACTCTTTGGAAAACAGGTAAAGAATCTGCTGTATGGAAGCGCCTAATGTTTTGCGAACGCCAATTTCCTTACGCCTTTGTAGCGCCAGATACGAGATGAGACCGTATAAGCCCATACACCCAATGGCAATGGCAATAAAAGCAAAAAGCCGAAAGCCCTGGTACATCAGGTCTTCAATCACGTAGAAAGCACCGTACCTGAAGTACTCATCCAAGGTCATGGCATTATAGAAATGATCGGGGAAAATCTCCTGCCAGGCCTCCTTCATGAAAGTCAACTCATGCACAGGTTGGGGAGTTGTCAGCTTTATGGAAGCCATCCAGACATATGTACCCCGGCTGTGCAGCATGCAGGGATAAATTTCTTCTTGAAGCGGTGCATTGATAAAGTCTTCTATCACTCCCACCACTTTTGCTTTTCTCTGGCCATAGGTATACATCACTTGGTCTAACGCCTCTGCTGGGCTGGCAAAGCCTAATTGACGCATAGCCTTTTCATTGATCAGCACGTTGTACTCATTGATAGAGTCTTCGGCCAATATCTCATCTTCTTCCCGAAGGTTTCTCCCGGCTAGTAGTTCAATCTCGAAGGTAGACAGATACTGAGGATCTACCCGCTTCTGGTTAATGCCAAAGCGGCTTTCTTCTCCCTGAGCCGGATTATAAATATCGGTCCAGTTGTTTCCGCTAGACATGGGCGGGCCAGTATTAAAGCTCACTTCGCTAATAGCCGCCTGAGCCGTTAGCTTGTTACGAAATGTTTCTCGCCCCTGTACATCACCACCGGGCACAAAAAGAACTGCTACATCGTCGGTAGCAAAGCCCAAATCGCGCTCTCGCACGTAACGCATCTGGCTGGCCACTATAATAGTTCCGATAATAAGTAGCTGTGAGATTACAAATTGAGTAACCACCAGCGTTTTACGCAAAGAGAATTTTCCAGCAAACCCTGCCTGTTTAGCATTGATAGACTGCTTGAGGGCTTCTACCGGGCGAAAGCCAGACAGCACGCGGGCCGGATAATAGCCCGCCATACATGTTACTACCAGTATGAGGCCGACCAGAAAATAGAGAACGCTCATGTCTAGTGTCAACCCATAATCAATCACTACTGAAAGATATTGGTTAAAAACCTGCACAAACTCTCGAGCGATAGCATAGGCCAGCACTGAGGCTATTAACGATAGCAGGAAAGTCTCACTCATGAATTGCAGCATCAGTTGCCACTTCAGGCTACCCAGGGCCTTGCGAATGCCAATCTCTTTGGCTCGTTTTACCGACTGAGCCGTAGCCAGATTAATGAAATTGATACAAGCGGTCAGTAGCACAATGATGCCCATAGTAACAAAGGCAACAATCAGAATAGCCGGAGCCGGATAGTTGGTGCCGCCATACTGCTCATCGGTATGCACCTCGGGCAAAGGTTGCAGCAGATAAGTGTGACGACTAGCATCTTCTCCCTTAAAGTATTTTTCAGGAATGATGGCTAATCGCTCTTCAAACTGTGCCGGCGACTGCCCTTCCGGTAAGGTAACAAACGTAGACCAGTCAGAGCTGGTATTGTCCCAGTTCTGAAGCCACTCATTGCGCTTTTCGTAGTCTTTGAGCGGCAGCAGCATGTGGAAAGTAACACTGGTATTGCGGGGCGGATCTTCCAGTACTCCGGTGATCTGATAAGGACGTTGGCTGATCATCAGCGTTTTACCTAGCAGCTCTTCGTATTTTCCACGAAAAGAATTGCCATAAAATTTATCTGCCAGCTCCCGGGTCAATACAACTTCCTCCGGAGTGCTCAGCAGATTATCCGACTGGGCAGCCAGTAACTGATAGTCAAAGGTTTTGAGGAAAAACTCATCAGTATACACTGCATCCTCCTCCTGAAATAGTTTAGGGGCACTGCTTCCCTCCTGTATTTTAACGACCTCATCCTGCCCCATAATCACCCGGGTAGCTGTTTCCATATCGGCAAACTCCTGACGCAGGGCTTCGGCCACCGGATAAGAGACATACCCATTGTAGTCTGTACCACTATTACTCTGATACTCCGAAACAACCCGAAAGGTACGATCGGCTTTCTCATGCCAGTGATCAAAACTGTACTCATGCTTGACAAATGCGTAGATCACAATACAGCAAGCCAGACTCAATGTAAGCCCCGATACATTAATAACCGTATTAACGGTATTGCGCCGAAAATTCCGCAGGGTGGTAATGAGGTAGTTTTTTAACATAGCTTTAAGGGTAGAAGGGTTGACGGTACAGGGTAAAAGGTGAATTATAGGACTAATGGTTAGTTAGGTGAATTTTTTGCGGTACTGGATCAGGTTGTATAGCATGGCTGATATTTTGCGGGTTTGCTCTTTCAAGGTTTCCGCTTCTGTTGATTGAAGAATGCCTACCTTGGCAGCTATATGCAGTTGAGTTCTCACTTCGGCGCAGGAACCGCGGGCGATATACAGAAATTGTATAAATTCCTTTTGCGACTGCCGATCAAAGCCTTCAGCAATATTAGAGGCAATAGATACCACAGCTCGCTGCATTTGATCCCTCATACCAAAATCCTTACAATTTTTTAAATGTTTATACAAAGTAACAGCTAGCTCCGTACTCTCCTGCCAAACCTCCAATTCCTCAAACCGATCAACCTTCTTACCCATGGCTTTCAATATTTTATCAAAACTTCAGTCTCGCTCCTTGCCATTCACCCTCAACCCTTTACCCCTCATCATTCGCTTTTTAGGCTTTCTGCCGGATTTGCCCGGGCGGCGCCAATGGCTCGACTTCCCACGGTGATGACGGCAATGACTACCGCGCTAACGATAGCAAGCAGAAAGGGCAATATGGTAATGGGAGTGCGGTAGGCAAAATCAGTCAGCCACTGCTGCGCCAGCCAGAAGGCAATAGGGGTAGCGATCACTCCGGCAATCAGCACAATCTTCAGAAAATCCATACTCAGCAGCGTAGTAATTTGCTGCACTGTGGCACCCAGCACTTTACGTACGCCAATCTCTTTGGTCCGTTGCTCGGCCATGTACGATGCTAATCCGAATAGGCCCAGCAGGGCAACAAATAGGGTGAGGATGGTAGCCCACAGCAAGGTCTGTCCTAGCCGTTCCTGATCGGCGTATAGTTGAGAAAAGTCATCATCCAGGAAGGAATAGCGAATGGGATGCGCCGGTTCAATTTGCTGCCAGAACTTCTCCACGTCGGCAATAGTACTTTGTAAATCGGTGGTAGACAGACGAATGGCGGCCATACTTACCCAACCACCCCGCATTTGAGGAATAGCTCCGGAAAATGCCAGCGGCTCAATCTCACGGATCAGGCTCCGGTAATTAAAGTCTTTCACTACACCAATGATAGTTCCTGTGCTTTCGCCATTACCCCCACTAAAGCTGAGTGCGTGACCGATCGGGTTTTCAATGTTGTATTCTTTGATGAAAGCTTCATTCACCACAAACGTATTAGGAGTAGTGTCGGCAGGCTGAAGGAATCTCCCCTCTATCACTTCTAAATCCAGTGCTTGCGCAAAATCATTATCGGTGAAGTAGATATTCACGAACTTATCCTGCTCTACTCCGCCAATTTTTAATGCATAATCAGAATGCCCGGTGCCCGGCAGGCTAGAGGTAGCCGCCATCGCCTGAACGTGACTATTTTGCAGCAATTGAGCACGTAGCGACTGTATCTTCTCGTAGGTCTGTTGCGTATTGGCCCGAACCACCATCACCTGTTCCGACTGAAAGCCCAACTCCTGCTTCTGCATATATTGTACTTGTTGGTAAATGAACGTCATCACTACTGCGGCTACCATCGCCCCCGCAAATTGCACCACAACCATACCCTGCCGCAGCATTTTGCCCCGGTCGCGACGCAACCACTTTCCTTTCAGGACTTCGGTAGGGCGATAGGCCGCCAGGAAAAAGGCCGGGTAACTTCCGGAAAGCGCGCCTAACCCCAACACTACCGCTACCAGTAATGGAAGAATACGGCTCAAAGCAGCGACGTCCAGCATCAGTTCCCGGTTGGTGATCTGCTCAAAGACCGGCAGGGCCAGTTCGGCTAAGAGAATTGCAATGGGCAGTGCTAGCAGACATTGAAGCATGGCTTCGGATAAAAACTGAGCAATGAGTTGAGAGCGGGTAGCTCCATTGACCTTGCGCACGCCTACTTCCCGTGCCCGACGGGCGGCTTGAGCGGTAGCCAGATTCATGTAGTTGATACTGGCAATCACCAGCATCAGCAACCCCACCACTCCGATGATGTACACATGCCGCATATCTCCTCTTCCTTCGGAGAAAGGACCGCCAATACGTGCCACCGTATTTAAATGAGCATCGCGGATGGGCTGGAGCTTCCACTCGGGAAACTCGTCCCAACTGGCCCCAAAACTTTCCAGTTCTTTTTGCATCCGGGGGTTGATGGATTCGGTAATCTTTTTTTCCAGCGCGGTCACGTCAGTGTTAGGGTTTAGCGCCACGTAGGTAGCCGGACTGTTACCCGTCCAGGTACTGAAGAAGCTGGCGGTATCCCTACCCACCATGTCCACATCAAAATGCGTATTCCCTCCAAAGGCGGCAAATACTCCGGTGATTAAGTAATCAGTTTCGTTGTTCTCACGCAGCACTTCGCCCACCGGATTTTGGTCACCGTATAGTTGCTGCGCAATATCATCGCTGAGAATCATAGAATGAGGATTTTGCAGCGCGGTAGCGGGGTCACCGTATTTTAGCGGGAGAGGCATTACCTCCAGGAAAGAACTGTCTACCGAAGCCATGCTAATGTACATGCCTTCCCGTTCTTCTGCGGTGCTGACCATCAACTCGGTATATTCAGTAGCATACACGGCACTCTGAATTTCCGGAAATTCTTCGCGCAGCGTTTCGGCCAGCAGATAGGGAGTATAAGACGTACCACCACCCGGCTCCCACTGCCGGTATACCCGGTAAATGTTATTTTCATTCGGAATCCAGCCATCGTAACTGAATTCGTGCCGGATAAAGAGCAGGGCCAGCGTTGCCGTAGCCAGCGCAATAGCCAGACCACTAATATTCAGCAGCGTATACGTCTTCTGCTTCCAGAAATTCCGCAGAGCAATAGCAAAGTAGTTTTTAAACATATTTAATTCAATTAGCAATGTGCAATGAACATTGTACAGTAGATTAATTGCACATTGTTCATCGCTAATTGTACATTGTTTTTTATTCGCTTCTCAAAGATTTTACCGGGTTAGCCATGGCAGCGCGGATGGCTTTGGTGCCTACGGTGATCAGAGCAACGGCCAATACCAATACGCCGGCTACCACAAAGATGAACCATTGAATTTGCGTACTGAAAACAAAGTTATCCATATAGGCTCGGGCCAGAAAATAAGCGGCGGGCCAGGCAATCAGGTTTGCTATCGCGATGATCTGTAGGTATTCTTTGAAGAACAAACGGATAATACTGGCATTGGAGGAACCCAGCACTTTGCGAATGCCAATCTCTTTACGGCGCTGGTCGGTGGCAAAAGAAGCCAGACCAAACAAGCCCATACAGGCAATAATGACAGCCAGTATTGAAAAGTAAGTCACAATAGAACTTAGTTTCTCCTCGGAGCGGTAGAGTTGGTTCAGATCATCATCCAGAAATGAAAACTCAAAAGGCTGATCGGGGGCAAAGGCCGTCCAGGTATCCTCGATGTGGCGTAGCGTTTCTTCCCGGTTTTCCGGGGCGATTCTTATGAAAATGTAGTTGTATATCGGTAAAAGCGGAGCGAAAAGAGCCCCTGCCGTAGATCGGTACAATGGCTCAAAATTAATATCATCCACTACTCCGATGATCTGCTTTTCCTGGTAATCTTCTTCCGGAAAGGCCAGATTAATGCGTACGGTTTGCCCTACCGGCTCTCCGGTCAGCCCCAGTTCCTGAATGGCCCGGTGATTAATAATAATAGCTTCCGTGGAATCAGTGGTAAAGCGGGGATCAAAATCACGCCCGGCTTCAACGTCAATGCCCATCGTTTTCAGGTATTCAAAATCGATGTTAATCGCGGCCATATTGGTGTTTTCATTATCTCCCATCTGATCGGTTTTTACCGGCACAATCGGCCGCAAACCACCCGGCACACTGAGCGAAGCCGTGGTAGATAAAATTCCCTGATGAACCGCCAGTTCCCGCTTAAAGGTATTGAGCTGAGCAGATACAGCATTACCCGTATTCTGCACTACTACAATATGCTCTTTTTGAAAGCCCAAATCTTTGTTCTGAAGATAATCGATCTGGTTGTACACCGTCCAGGCACCGATAATGAGGATGATAGAAACTGTGAATTGGAATACGACCAAGCCTTTGCGCAGCCAGGGTGAGCTGTTCATGCCTACCGCCAGTTTACCTTTGAGCACTTCGGCCGGTTTAAAGCCGGATAAAAACAAAGCCGGATAACTACCAGATACGATGCCGGTAAACAGAATAATCAACAATAGTCCGGCCCACAGCCCGAAATTACTGGTTAAATCCATCGTTAGTGCTTTGCCAGACAGGTTATTAAAGGTAGGTAGCAGGGCCTGAGCCAATAACAGGGAGACCAATGTGGCTACCAGCACAAGTAGCACTGACTCACTCAAAAATTGACTGATTAACTGCCGACGCTCGGCGCCGAGTGTTTTACGTAAGCCCACTTCTTTCGCCCGTCGGGCAGAGCGAGCGGTGGCCAGGTTCATGTAGTTGATTACGGCGATGAACAGCACAAACAGCGCAATAGCCACAAAGACATACACCTGCGTCATGCTGCCGTTGGGCATCAACTCATTCAGTAAATTAGAGTGCAGGTGAATGTTTGTTAGGGCAGTGAGTGAGCTTTCGCGTTCTAAATCCCGCGGGGTGTGGTGTTCCTGATTCAGCACATTAAGCTGGGCGGTTAGTGCGGCGGGCTTCGTCCCTTCTTTCACCAGCAGGTAAGTATAGTAGCCATCATTGTTCCAGATAGCATCAAAATCCTGGTCAGGATTGAGCGATGTTAGCGTTGCCATGGATACCAGCATGGAGAAGGTAAAATGGCTATTAGCGGGCGGATTAGCCACTACGCCGGTAACCCGATACGTATGATCCTGATCATTGGCAAATTGAATAGATTGCCCGACAACATCCGTTTTGCCAAAATATTTTTGAGCAAGTTCTTCAGTTAGCATCACCGAGAAGGGCTCGGTAAGAGCCGTTGTAGCCACTCCTTCAAGCAGGGGGAATGAAAATATCCGGAAAAAAGACGGGTCAGCGACGAATACATCTTGCTCTTTATAGAAATCATCTTCAATCCGCACAATAATACCGTTTCCACCAAAGCGCGACAGGCGAACGGCTTCTTCTACGGCGGGGATCGTTTCCTTCGCCCCCACGGCCATGGCTGAGGCCACGGTTGGGTAAGAGAGTATGCCATCGGCATGGTAGGTATTATCGATGCGGTAAATCCGGTCGGCCTGTTCATGAAACTGGTCGTAACTGAGTTCGTGCTGAATGTACAGGTAAATCAGGATACAGGTGGTGATCCCTACAGTAAGGCCCAGCAGGTTGATGGCGGAATAGCCTTTGTATTTGGTCAGGCTGCGCAGCGCAATGGTGAAGTAATTTTTGAGCATGATACAAGCAGTCCGGTGGTGAAGAGTCTCTTACTGCTTTCCGGTTTTCAAGATACATGCCACTTCATAAATAGTTGATTTTCAAAAATTTGCAAGAAGGTAAAAATAGTTCAGTGTGCGCTGGCGGGCAAAGGTGTTCGATTGCGAACACAATAAAAAACCCGCTCAGCCAGATAAGGCCGAAGCGGGCACCCGTGATTTGAGCATACCGGGTTTGTACTGGCAACTTTCAGCCATTATTGTTCAATTCTTCTAACAGTAGTTTCTATTGAATAGCGCTGATCTGCCAGGGTTGTATCAATTTGGAAGGTGATATATTTTTTGTCAAACGCCGGATCTACTTCCTGCTTTACTACCCCTTCAATTCGCTTTCGTTCTTTCTCAAATGTTTTTATATCCAGTGATTGACCTCTTTTAAAAGCAGTTTCAGTCTTCCGGGCTTTCAATACGTCCCTAATCTGATCATCATCTATATCGTAGACAACCCGGTCTAATTTATACTCCTGCTTGGTCTGGAACTACTGGCTACTGCTACAACTCGCAACCGTCAATAAGCTACTCAGGGTTAGTAAAGTGAAAATGACATTAGTTTTCATAGGGTTTAATTTTCAATATATTATTTTTTAGCAATTGCTGAGATCACTTCGCTACACCGACAGTTTCCAGCCATTGTGGTACTCAGACTGTACCATGTCCTGGGCCTCCGTATCATCCTTGAATGTGTAGGCATCGGCATCCCAGTAGACTTTCCGGCCTAGTCGATAGGCGATGTTACCGAGGTGGGCGACTACCGCCACGTGGCTACCAATCTCAATCGGGCAAATAGGTTGCTGCCGGGATTTGATGCTTTCCACAAAGTTATGAGCATGCTGCGTCCGCGGGTCTCCCTGCTGGGACTGATAAGGCAGTTTTTCCATGATGTAGTGTTCGCTTCCGTCTTCTCCCCGTTCGGTGACCGGCATAATTTCCCAGCCCCGGCGGTCAATGATCATGCGTCCCTGCTCACCCACGAACTCAATACCGTGGTCTTTGTCGTACGGTCCTTTGGGATTGATCATGTTGTGCTCCCAGACCATCACAAAGTCATCAAATTCGTAGACGGCACTCATGGTATCGGGGGTTTCCATATCGCTGCCGGGGGCGGCCATTTTGCCTCCCGAGGCCATCACCGATTTGGGAGCGGTGGCATCCATACCCATCAGTACCATATCAATGAGATGAACACCCCAGTCGGTCATTTTGCCACCGGCATAGTCCCAGTACCAGCGGAAGGAGCCGTGGAAGCGGTTTTCGTTGAAGGGGCGCTCGGGAGCCGGGCCTAGCCACATTTTATAATCAACTTCCGGAGGCGGGGCCTGATCGGGTCGGGGTTGCACAATGCGCGAGGGGCCGCTGTGGTTCCAGGCTCGTACAAAGTTGACCCGGCCTAGTTTTCCTTCCCGCACCAGTTTCATGGCGGTTTGCCAGTGCTCGCTGCTGCGCTGCTGTTGCCCCACCTGCACAATGCGGTTGTGTTTCTTTACAGCCTGGGCGATCACCTGGCACTCTTCAATAGAATTGGCCAGGGGCTTTTCCACGTATACATCCAGTCCGGCCTCGCAGGCGTATATGGTTTGCAGCGTATGCCAGTGGTCGGGAGTACCCAGAATCACGGCATCCAGATCGGGGTGTTCGTAGAGTTTACGGAAGTCGGTATAGGTTTTAGGACGGGTGCCGGTGATTTCTTCCACGCCACTCACCCGCCGATCCAGTACGCGCTGGTCCACATCGCAAAGTGCCACGCAGTTGACGCCGGGTACTTGCAGATGAGAGCGTAGATTGGCCCAGCCAATATTGTTCACGCCCACTACGGCAATGTTCACCTGATCGCTGGGAGCCAGGGTAGGACGGGATTGGGCACTCAGTACAGTAGGTGCCGCAAAGGTAGCGGCAGTTCCCGCTCCCAGTTTTGTGAGAAAGTCTCTTCGAGAAGTAGTCATGTATTAGGGTTGTTGGTAAAACTCGTAAAGCTTTAAGATACAAAATCAAGTGCTAAAAACCATCTCACTAATACCGGCAAAGAATTTTGAAAATAGTATGATGGAATAGATACATGAACCAGATTTGATGAAAGGGCTTCCAATAGCACTTTTTTAAGAGAGTTTTTTAGAAAGTTGGGGCGGTCATTACATACGCCAGAAACCCGATACTTTGCCATCATTCGGAATACCACATCTTCTAATTTTGCTGACCAGTAAATAGTAGTTTTAATACGTTGTTAGATGAAGTTTCTTTACCTTCTGCCCCTGGTGGCTCTCTCTTTTCTGGCTTGCCAACCCGAAGAAGAAGAATTACCGCTTCCCACTCCGGCCCAAGATCCCAATTTTATTGATTTTGAGATTGTTCAATCAATATCGCTGGAAGACGAAGAACATGCCGCACTTTCCCGGATCATCGTCAAATTCAACTATCCCATGGAATCGGAAGTAGCGATTGGAGTGGATAGTGTGAAGTATCGAGCGGTATTTGAAGGTCTTACCTCCCCGAAAGTAGATTTCTCAGATGCTACGTATACCTGGAATGAGGATTTGACGGAACTGCTGGTTGAACCCAAGCTGAATTTACCTCCTGATGCTGAGCTTTATCTCACAGTGATGTCCGGTTGGGAAAGATTTATGGATGGTGAATGGGCGCCCAGGTTTAGTACAAGTTTTTTCCAGGCCCTCGAGATTGATCCATTACCAGCGATACTTGACGCTATTAGTATTACTGAAGAAGAGGCGGTAAATATATTTACCATTCCTGAGTTTAGCACGCATTTACCCGAAGATACTGAGATAAATGGTTTTAAGCCCTTTATCAAAAAAGTATCGCTTTTACACAATCAAGACACATTAGCATCAACTTATCAGCCAAAAGAGGAGGGAGGCTACAAAATTATACCTGCGTCTTTTCTGCCTTACGATTACAATAAGAATCTTAAAATAGAAATCATTGCCCAGTGGAAGAAAGAAATTGATGGCGTATGGCAGGCGGCAGAAAAGTTTGATAAACCGCAAACTGAAACCCTGGAAGTTGAATTTGAGACCAGTTTTAAAGATATTTCGGTTGATTTTATTCCTCGGGGTGATCAGGCATTGGTCAGTGTATACTATAATCCATCGGTGGCCTTCAATTATGAGATGGGCAAACCTCTATTGACAAACCTGAATGTAAGACCTAACTATACCCGTGTAAGGTTAGAAGATAGTAATGCGCTTTCTTTAGCAGAAAGCCTGTCATGGAATGAGAATTATACATCGGTCAAATTCCAGAAGCAGGACAACCTCCCGGAGAGTGAAGCAATCAAATTTGTGGTGAATGTTCAGTGGGAACAGTGGGTGGATGACGAATGGATCAGCCTGGGTCCAGACTATGAAACGCTTCATGAAGAGACTTTTAACACGAACTCAACCGAGGCTTCTGAACTGATTGACGTATCTAAATATGCCTATAGTTATCCGCTTGCCTATCAGGTCAATTTTTTAAAAGGGGAGACCAACCAAGGCTACATCAAATTACAGCAAATTGACAGCGAGACGGAAGCTCTCATCGATAATACATCGGCGGCCGAATTATTTGCAGTATTCTCCAACAATAAGCAGACTTACAACCGGGAGGTTCCGCTTACCTATAATGCCGGAGAAAAGATGTTTGGATTTAGTATACCGGATGATCTTTTAAATAACGATGTTTTTACGTTAGAGCTGTATGGGCACGATGGCACAAAAGCAGTACTGCTCAGCAAGCTTTATTTTGCCAGCAGCGCCCACGATACCTTCCTGGAAAAGGTGAATGCCCATGATCTTATCTCTGGTTTTAGACGCCCCCTGCGGGAAGGAGTACACGAGCTTGGTCAGACCTATCTTGAAGGTGACCCTCGCGCCGGAGAATTATTTGATAAAGCAGAAATAGAACAAGGCCTGGTGATACCAGAGGCCGTGCTTAGTGATGATCGTTACTTCCATGATGAGATACACCCCTTGATTTATGATGGTATTGAACGAGGCGAGCTAAGCCTGACCTGGCGTGATGGTTTCCAATACGGAATTATACCTGAGAAGGCGGTCTATATCCGGCAATATCCCAGCGATCAGGAAATCAGTTATAGTGATTTTATCCAAAGTAAACGACCCTATATTACCAACGCTGGTGCGTTTATCTATAATCTCACAGATATATACGAAAAAGATTATGCAGATATAAGAAGCCAGATCAGTGCTATTCCGGAAGCCGAGAGAAGTGAGTGGATGAATACGGTAATGAGCACTAGTTTCCCCTCCATACCCGCCGGTGATTATGCGTATGTCCTCAAATATACTTTGCCTGGAACTCGCACCGTTACCTCTGAAGTTTCGATGAAGGTCAATAATCCGGTCGAGTAGACAGCGCAGATCAGAAATTAACAGCTGCCATCAGCTAAACAAGCCCAGCATTTCGGTCATCATTCAGCTACATGCGGTAAGTCTTAGAGTTGGGTACCGTTCTTCGTTTATCATGATTGGGGGGGAGGCCATGTGTCGCTACTTTGAAAAAACACTGACACCATCCTTTCATAAAAGCCGGGCAGCCTGTCCTGAAAAACAGTTAAAGCGAAGAACAGACGGCAAGCCATACAGAGTTATCCATTTCGATAAATAATTGAGGCTTCTGGACTGGCAGGCTCCAGGCAGGGTTTTGATACTGTTTTCCATACCTAGATTGGCTGAGTGAAAATACTCATGTAAGAAGCTGGAAATACATCGATTTTTCTTTGAGGGGTTACTATGTATTTTCATGTAAGATTCTTTAACATCTTGCCAAAAGGCATATCACTTGTTCAGCGCGGGCTTTTTTGATATCTACAAATGGAAATTATACCTCGGACCATTTTAGAAGATTCCCTGATCGGGTACTGGGATTGGAATTTTATTGAAAACACCGAATACTTAAGCCCTACCTTTAAATCTATGTTAGGCTATGAAGTTAATGAATTGCCTGATAGCCCTGGAATATGGCAAAAACTAGTATTTTCAGAAGATCTTGCTATTTTATTGAAGAATTTAGATGATCATGTAAAAAGTAAAGGCAAAGTGCCTTACAAAGCAGATGTAAGGTACCAGCATAAAAACGGTTCTATTATATGGGTAGCTTGCGCAGGGAAAGTTTTAGAATGGGATGATGATTTTAACCCGATCAGGATGGCAGGCTGCCATATTGATATTACCCAGCGAAAAAATTATGAGGCGCAACTGGCGCACTATAAAGAGATGCTGGACCGGACCAATGAGGTAGCCAGAATTGGTACCTGGGAAGAGAACCTGAAAACCAATGAATCTATATGGAGCCAGGTAACCAGAGAAATACACGGAGTAGATGAAACTTTTGAGCCAGGGTTAGAAGTAGGCATCAGCTTTTTTCCAGGTGAGCATCGTACTAAAATTACTGAAGTGGTTAATAAAGCATTGCAGGAAGGAGTGTCCTACGATGTTGAACTACAAATTGTTACGGCAAATAATGGGTTGAAATGGATAAGAGCTATTGGACTTCCAGAGTTTGAAAAAGGCCAGTGCGTAAGACTCTATGGCCTTTTTCAGGATATAGATGAAAGAAAGTCCGCAGAAATTAAAATTAGAAAAAGCTTAGGTCGTAATAAAATATTTATAGAGCAATCGCCTATGGCAATTGCTATGGTAGATAAGGATATGTGTTATATAGCGGCTTCGCAACAATGGATAGAGGATTATCAGTTACAAGGCCGGGAGATTATCGGGGTTTCTCACTATGAACTATTCCCGGAAACTAATGATTACTGGAAAAATACTTATCAGAATTGTTTGCAGGGAGCTGATTGCCAAAGCGGGGAACATTCCTTTATCCGCCCGGACGGGGCGGTGCAATGGATTACCTGGGATATCAGGCCCTGGTATCTTTCAGAGCATAGAATTGGCGGGCTCATTATGTATACCTCAGATATCACAGAGCGGAAAGAAGCTTCTATTCGCCTGGCCCAAAGTGAAGAACGCTTCAGAACGACTTTCGAACATGCCGCCATTGGCATGGCCCTGGTCTCGCCGGAAGGAAGATGGCTGAAAGTCAACGAACAGGTTTGCGCCATTCTCGGGTACTCTGAAGAAGAACTGATGCAAAGAACATCGCAGGACATTACGCATCCGGCCGATTTGGAAGCTGAGCGTATTTGTGTGATACAACTGTTGAATGATGAAATAGCAACCTATCAGATAGAAAAAAGGTATTTTCACAAAGATGAGAGCATTGTCTGGGCACTGCTGGCCGTTTCGCTGATAAAAGATGAGCAAGGCAAGCCGCTACACTTTATTTCACAAATAAAAAATATTACCGAGCGAAAAAAGAACCAGCAGCGGTTAGAGGATGCTCATCTTACGGTGAAGGATCAGAATAGCCGACTTTTGAACTTTGCCCATATTGTGTCACATAATTTACGGTCGCATGCCGGAAACCTGAAGATGATGTTGAGTTTTCTGAGCCAGGAATCTGATGAGACAGAAAAAAAATTTTTGCTGAAAAATATTACCGGTATTTCCACATCCTTATCAGAAACTATCGCCTATCTCACGGAAGTGGTGAAGATTCAAACCAATATACATCAGCAAAAAGAAAGCCTGAACCTAAAGCATTTTCTTGATAAAACCATCAACACACTACAGGCAGATTTGAGAAAAACGGGTGGCAAAATTCTGGTAGAAGTACCAGAAGAGGCCGGTATCATTTTTAACCCGGCTTATCTGGATAGCGTATTGCTAAATTTTCTGACCAATGCCTTAAAGTATAAACATCCGGAAAGAAAGCCCATGATCAATATCAGGATGGAGAAAAAGGAAGGTTATCTTGTTCTCTTCATTGCCGATAATGGTTTAGGTATTGATCTGGAACGGTATGGATCCAAACTTTTTGGGCTTTACAAAACGTTTCATGAACATGCAGATGCCAGAGGCGTCGGGCTATTCATCACGAAAAATCAGATCGAGGCCATGGGTGGAAAAATAGAAGTAGAAAGCACCCCGGACGTTGGTACCACATTTAAATTATACTTTTGTAGCAAGCAGGCTATAAATCGCCTGCGTTGCTAAAGTGTGTGCCTATGTAAAGGATCGCCCTTGATTTTTTGCAAACTGCAGCGCAAAATACCCTGCTGTAATGTTATGAAATTATTCAGAGTCATAAGTGGCTAAAATATGACTCCTTCCATAGGTTCTGGTTTCTGAGGAAGCCGGTCATCGCCATACATTTCTTTCAGGTTCTCTTCAATGGTTACGCTGATATTGGTGAGGGGCGTATCCTCCATACGGTTTTCGAAGGGATCTTCAGTACGTTCTCCAATCTGATCCAGCGCCAGAAACACAAAGTTGATAATCAGGGAAAGCGGAATATTAAGCCAGCCCAGGTCTTCAATAAAAGCCAGTGGAACCAGGGTGCCGTGCAGGAATACAAATACCCGCGAATAGAAGCTGTATGCTCGTGGCAGTGGGGTGTTTTTAATACGCTCACTGCGCCCCTGATGGTTGTTAAACTCCGTGAGCGTGGCTTCCAGTTGGGTAAACCGATAATCAGATAACCAGCCCTTTTTGTAAGCTTCCCGCAAATCATTACTTTGTAATAGCAACAGATAATTGGGCGGATTACGCTTGGTTCTGGCCTCTTCAAATTCTTCCGGGGAGAGAAAGTCCCGGATGTCTTCAAATCGATTGCTTTCTTCAATGAGTTCTACTACACCGTTTTGGTTATAGTCGTGCTTCTTCCGCAGAAAAACCCGCAATGCGTGCACAAAGGCGATATGGCGGTAAACCACTGTTTTCTGCCAGGCCCGAAGTTCAAACTCAGTGCTACCCATCGGGAGAACGGGCAGGGTAAGTGCCTGACGCCCCCAGGCCCGGCTGTAGTTTACCAAAAGGCCCCAGATTTTACGAGCTTCCCACCAGCGATCATAGGCATTGTTATTCTTAAAACCCAGATAAATGGCCAGTGCAGTACTTAGAGTTGCCACTGCATTAAACGGAATGGATAACTGTTTGACATCAAACTCAATGTGTAAAATATATACCGTCAGGGAAAGCAAGAAGAAGTACAGCATACTCTTCCAGGTATAGTGAAACACATGTTTCCACTTAATATTTCGAGATACAATCATGTGGTTAATTATTTAAGTGCTTCAACCGTTAGAATATTTTCAGGCTGATGGCAGGAAAAGAATAAGGTTTAACGAGTACAGACTGAGCATGATACTGGTTGATCAGGCAGCTTTTACAAAATGGTTGTGCGGAAAGATTAGTACGGGGACGGGGCTTAGTAGCGAGATTTCCTCAATTAGCGCATCTTGCTTTTTAAGAGCGAACCCTCGTCGCCTTTGCTGAAGCAGCAGCAGATCTACCTGGTGGCTAAGGGTTGTTTCAAGAAAATCTCGTGTATTTCCCGCATGCCGGCTAAAGGCAAACGACAGTTTGGGAGAATCGGCATGTAAGTCCAGTAAGCGCCCCATGTGCTCCTTTAATGTCTCATGGTCATGGCCGCTGACAGCACTCATAAACAAGGTTTCTACCGTTTCATCAAAGAAAAGGGATTGTGACGCTCGCAGATATACATTGGAATCAAAATCATCTTGTACGATCCACCCTACCTTAGATGGATATTTGCTCGTAAAGGAATCGGGCACGAATAGCAAAGGGCAGGGGCAGGCTTTAAGGAGTTCCAGCGCCTGTTCATCGTACATTTTTGAGTCTTCCGACTGAGGAACCAAGAGAAGATCAATAGCATGACTGCTACTGAGCTGCCGCATTACTTTCGGCAAGGTACCCCAGAAATGATCGTATGCTACCTGCTCTATCTGATAGCTATGTGCTTTTTTCAGCAGGTCAATACCTTTGCCAAAGTGCTCTTTAACCTCAATGGTAAACTGCTCTTTCCGGGAAGGCAGGAATAACAAGTCCTGGGTATCCGTGGGTAATTCTGATAACGAAAAGAGAAGAAAATGAATGGTCTCGTTAGGAAAGAGTTGTAAAGCCGACTGCATCACTCGGAGAGTCTGGAAACTAAAATCGGTTGGTACAGCGATAATTTTCATGACCTGTATATTCCAGTTTTTTTGGTGAAATGATTATTGTTGACATAGTTCTTCCTCCTGCAGCCCGAGTGGAGCACAGTACGGTCCTACTAAAAAAAATCTGTGATTCTGGCACTGAGCCACTCACATAAAGTCAAACGGTAGGTATATAAAGATGAGGTTAAGAACTTATTAGAAATTCATTAGAATTTTGGTGTGATGGCATAAACACCAAAACATTCGTGCCTTTTCCCTGCTCTGACCTGATTTTTAGTTGGCCGCCGTGTAGTTTGATAATATTTTCTGTCAATGACAGCCCTATTCCAAAGCCGGTATATGATTTCACATTGGAACCTCGGTAGAGGGGCTGGGTCACGTAGGTTAGTTCCTGGGTTGGAATGCCTACCCCCTGGTCTGAAACAACCAGTATAACCGTATTATCTGAGGTTGAAAGAGTGATTTCTACGGCTCGCTGATCAGAAAACTTGATAGCATTATCTATGATGTTTTTCAGGGCAATCTGAATGAGCTGCCGATTTGCTTTAATAAGAACGTTATCTTTTTCTGACTGATTATGGAAATGCAGCAGCTGCCCCTGGTATTTTTCGTCGTTGGCCAGCAAGTCGTGCACAACCTCATCCAGATAAAAGGTATCAAAAAACTCCGGCGAAAGTTTAGTATACGAGTGGTTGAGCTGGAGCAAGTCGCAGGTGAGCACCTCCAGTCTTAGTGCTGCCTTATTGATATTTCTGATGATATGCTCGTATTCATCGGCGGTTCGAGGCCTGGATAGGGCAAACTCACTTTCGCCTAAAATGGTGGTAAGAGGAGTTCTCAGTTCGTGAGAGGCATTATTAATAAAATTCTGATGAATGTTGAAGGTCATCTCCAGGCTGGCCAGCATCTCGTTAAAAGTGACACTCAGCTCTTTCAGTTCATCATTCTGAGCAGGCTCCGGCACCCTCAGGTGCAGGTTGTGGGCTTTAATTCGTTTAGCGTGTTTGGTGATTTTACTCATGGGCATAAGCATGAGGCCGGCAAACCAACGGCCAATGATAAACACTAGCAGAGCACTCAGCAGAACCCCACTTACCAGGATCGTACGTAGCCTATCGAGTTTAAGAATACCCGGCTCATCCAGCGCAGAAATCAGTACCACAAAGTCGCCCGCGTTATTATGATAATAAATGCCAACCCAGCTTCGCTTGTTCTCACTACGATAATAGGCCATGCTATTCTGGCTCAGATTGGTTAAAAAAGATTCGGGTACCGATAGGGAGTCACGGATTGAGGCCACGCTATTTTCTTCTACCCGAAAGATATATTCTTCTTCCAGCGGAAGAATATGCAGGTGTTCGTTAATAATGTCTTCATAAATAGAAGTGCTCAGGTTGTCTTTTTCTAAATGAAATTTTTCGGCAATGATGGCCCGTTGTTTAATCCGCTGAAAGAAATCTTCCTGAGTGAATCGCTCAAACCGGTAGTAAATAGAAACGCAAAGTATGGTCAGCAGCGTCAGCGTCAGCATGGTATACATCAGCGCCAGCTTATTTTTAATTTTCATCCTTCGTCTTTTTTGAGCACATAACCCATGCCGAATACCGTATGAATAAGTTTTTCATTAAACGGTTTGTCGATTTTGTTGCGCAGGTAGTTGACGAACACATCTACCACATTGGTTTCTAGGTCGAAATCAATACCCCATACATTTTCCAGAATATTGGTGCGGGAAAGTACCCGGCGGGGGTTTTGCATAAAGTACACCAGCATGAGAAACTCTTTGGAGGTTAGTTTGATAAGATTATCCGCACGCTTTACGGTTTGTTCCCGCAGGTTCACGATCAGGTCTTCATATTGCAGCATCTCATCCTGAAGGCTCGGGATACCACTTCGCCGGTGCAGGGCATGTAAGCGCGCTATCAGCTCTCGAATGCGAAAGGGTTTGGCCAGATAGTCATCGGCTCCCATTTCCAGGCCCTGCACGATGTGCTCGAGACTACTCAGGGCGGTGAGCATCAGGATAGGAATATGTTGGTCAAATCCTCTTATTTCGCGGCAAACATCCCAGCCTGACATATCTGGCAGCATAATATCCAGAATAACCACATCGTATGTCCCATCTTTTATTTGGCCAATCCCTTCCCTTCCATGATCCACCATGTCCGTGGTGTGCCCGTATTCGTTCAGGCTTTTTTCTATTAATGAAGCGACCCCCGGCTCATCCTCAATAAGTAATACCTTCATACGCAAACCTTGATACTCCTATCCAATCTTTGTTTAAAATTTTGACATTCATTATGATAAAGTTTCAGGTATACGATTAGCAGGTTGGATGCACTAAGTAAAGGGAGAGCGGCATCTGTTTTTATCTTATAACCTCTAATCTTCGGGGGTGTTGCAAATTCCCCGTTTTGTTACTAACGGGAAATAAGCATCTCGAGATAAGACATCGGGTAATTTTAATAAAATTTTAATTTCTTGATCATCCAGACTATACAGGGTTGCACCTTGTCAGAAATTGGTCAGAGACTCGGTTTCCTCCTGTAACCACTGAATAAAGTCTGTTTTTCCGAAGACACCGGCTTGTTTCCTATTGAGGAAAATTTAATGATATTTTTAACTCGTTCTAATCAATGCTTAATGTGGATATCTTTTATTTACTATAGGTTCGTATTGTTATTATCAAGTATGACCATACATTATTGTGTGAATTGATGCCCATGTAGCAATTCGATGGACTCTTATATTTCAGAATAAGCACTGTGACAAAATGAGCTTATATTTTTAGCGTCATAGCCAGGAAGAATGACGAAGCTATCTCCCCGCGCCACGTCGGCTCATTAGCAGCAGATTGCTTCCTCCTGCCTCGTCGCAATGACGTGATATTTATTTTCGTCATAGTGCTTACTTTGTCTTTATTACTGGTTATGATGGTGTTAAGCATCTGATAATCAAATAGTGTTTCTTTTATCACAGCAGGCCGCTAATCTATAAGTCCTTAGTATCCCTTTATACGAAGGGGTACTTGAGGCACAACATGTAAGTGCTCTTTACACTGTATCATGTGCTTTTTAGGAATTTAAAAATATAAAAACTACATTTAGGAATAATATATCTGCTATGGCAAAAATTCAGCTTGGTGAGTTTGAAGAAATTGTATTGCTAACGGTGGCTGTATTGTTTGATGAAGCGTATGGGGTTTCTATCAAACAGGAGATCGAGGAGCGTCTGGAACGATCGGTGAGTGTTGGTGCCCTTCAGTCGGCGCTGCGGCGCATGGAAGACAAGGGGTTTTTGAAATCACGTTTGGGCGAGGCTACGCAGGTGCGGGGCGGCAAACGCAAACGCTACTTCACCGTAACCCCCTACGGCAAACAGGCCCTAACTGAGGTAAAAGATGCTCGACTACGGTTGTGGCAGGCCATTCCCAAAATCGCGTTTGATTTTTAACGGATATAGCTATGAAAACCTCACCTCCGCGCTGGGCACAATATTTCTTTCGCTGGTACTGTCACCCGGCTTACTACGAAGACCTGCAAGGAGACCTGGAGGAGCTATACGAAGAACGAGTACGGCAGGCAGGTACCCGGCAAGCCAAATGGAAATATATGCGCGATGTGCTGCTGCTGTTTCGTCCGGCCATCATCCGTCCTTTTTCCACATCATCAATAACCAACCCCGCCATGTTTCGCAATTATCTTAAAGTCAGTACCCGAAATTTACTTAAGTATAAAAGCTATGCCCTGCTAAATATTCTGGGGCTGGCCATCGGTATCACCGCTACCATTTTCCTGCTGTTGATTGTCCGCTACGAGCAGTCATTTGACACTTTTCATTCGGATCACGATCAGGTTTATCGGATCGGAGAATATCATGAAATGGGCGGAAAGGGCGATGTATTATACAAAACCAAATCCCCGGTAGCCCCCACGATGGCGGAAGATTATGCGGAAGTGGTCGCCTATACGCGCTTTTTTTCTCCCGAAAATATGCGACTTCGCTATCAGGATCAGACCATCAATCCGCAAGTACACTACGTGGATTCCGGTTTTGCGCAGTTGTTTGATTTTGGCCTCATCTCGGGTGATATTGTCTACTCGCTAAAAACCCGGGATCAGATAGTGCTTACCCAATCTACCGCCGAAAGTCTTTTTGGACAGGAGGACCCAATCGGCAAAATATTGGGTGTGGTCAACAAAGAGCTGCAGTTTGTGGTAGGAGCTGTGGTGGCTGATCCACCCGACAACTCTTCTCTACAGTTCCAAGCCCTCCTCCCCTGGCTCAACACCCCCGAATGGCTGGCGCCCGATCAGGCAGGAGACTGGTATAATACCTTTATGGAGGCGTACGTCAAACTCACTCCCACCGCCAATGCTCCGGGATTAGAAGAAGCGCTGATCGCCTTTCGGGACAAGTACTTCGTCGATCCTGAAGCTAATCAAACGCATATTACTCTGCTACCGCTGGAGAAACTAAGGGGTGAAGAAACCCAGAATGCCTCCATCATGACCCTGTTGGGGATTATTGCTGTGATTACCCTGGCGATCGCCTGCGTGAATTTTACCAACCTCAGTACAGCTCAGTCACTGCTGCGTTCGAGAGAGATTGGCCTGCGTAAATCTCTGGGGTCGCTACGAAGTCAGCTGGTGGTTCAGTTCCTGGCCGAATCGTTACTGACCTGTTTGTTGGCTTTGGTGCTGGGAGTGCTATTGGTACACCTGCTATTGCCCTGGTTTAATCAGTACTTTGACCTTCCCCTTACCTTCCATTACTGGCAAAACCTTTCACTTTTGCTATGGCTGTTGGGTATTGGTATAGGCACCGGACTACTGGCCGGATTATACCCGGCACTGTTTGTCTCCCGGATGAATCCGGTGCGTTCGCTAAAGGGTGATGGGAAGCATCAGGCATCGGGTCGGTACCTACAGAAAGGGTTGATTGTGCTTCAGTATGCGGCCTCCATCCTGCTGATCGCCGGTACGCTGGTGATCTGGCGACAAATTCAGTACATGAAGAACCAGGATCTGCATTTTAACAAAGATCATGTGGTAGCGCTCAGTCTGTGGTACAGTAATTTTGATTTCCAAAGCGAAGAACAGGCTATCTCTGCTATTCAGACCATCATTCCTCGTCTGGAAAAAGAAACTGCCATTACCTCTCTGGCCTTTGCTGAGAAAGTACCTGGTCAGTACAATTATAACTACAACGACTTTTATGATATCGATCACCCTACTGAACCTCCGGTAAACATTCGGAAAACAACGGTAGCGGATAACTACTTTAAAACTTTTGACATAGAGATCGTCCTGGGACGGGCTTTTTCTCCTGAGTTGGCCTCGGATAGTACGGCAGTAATTATCAACGAAACCGCCATGAAACAATTGGGCTGGACTGACCTGGAAGGCAAGTTCCTGCTGGAAGGAGGAAATAATGCTGAAGAGGAAATGCGCCATCCGGTGGTAGGCGTCGTCAAGGATTATCATTATCAATCATTGAAGGATGAGATCGAGCCTTTGTTGCATTACTACTACGGTGGTGATGCATACTACTCCAGCCAGTTGGCGGTACGCCTGCAACCGGAAAGAATTTCCGACGGGCTGGCTGCGCTGGAGCAGGCCTATGAGTCGCTGAACCCGCACGAGCCTTTTGATTACTTCTACTCCTTTGTAGATCAGGAGTTTGATCAAATGTATAAATCCCAGGAGCGACTGGGACTGACCGCTACCCTCTTTGCCGGAATTGCCGTGGTATTGGCCTCATTAGGGTTGCTGGGACTGGCCTCCTTTGCTACTCGACAACGGCGCAAGGAAGTCGGGGTCCGCAAAGTGCTGGGGGCTTCAGTATTACAGATTATCGTATTACTGTCCCGGAATTTTGCCTTGTTGGTGTTGCTGGCCTTTCTGATTGCTTGCCCACTTGTATATTATGCTGCCGATCAGTTCTTGCAGGACTTCGCTTATCGCGCTCCCATTCGAATCGACATTTTTGTGATTGCCGGAATTGCTGCTATCCTGATTGCCGGATTTAGTGTGAGCCTTCAGGCTTTCCGGGCCGCCTCGGTGAATCCGGTGCATTCACTGCGAAATGAATAATTCGACGGGTTGCTGGGAGCTTTGTGCGTTGAGTGCGCCCAGTTCCTGGTCTCCCAGCTATAAACCTGGAAATTATGATAAAGAGCTACTCTTTGCTAATCATCGCTCTGATAACAAATATCATGGTCTTCGGACAGACCGGACAGTTTACGGACGATCCTTACCAGGTGAGTTTTGTTACCTCGGATTTACCGAAGTTCTGGGCGGCCTTTGATTCCCTGTCAGTAGCTGAACGCAACCCTTTTGAAACGTATATTGGGCAGGGCAGTGCCGGCGTCAAGGGGTTTGTCCCTTACCGGATCATCAACGCTGATTCGCTGCGGAGTATGGTTCTTCAACGAAAAAAGGATTACGAAGCGGTTCGGGGCATGGAGGAGCAGATCAAGCAGAAAGTACAGGAGATCAAACCCTACTTCTACGGGTTTAAGTACTGGTATCCGGAGGCGATTTTCCCGCCAGTCTACTTCGTGATGGGGCGGTTCAACAGCGGTGGTACCACCTCAGAAGAGGGCTTGATCATCGGAGTAGAAAAACTCACCGACCTGAACGGATTACCAAGTCTGATCATTCACGAATCCGTGCATTTTCAGCAGAAGTGGCCGGAGCATGAAACCACCCTCTTGGAGCATGCTATCTTGGAAGGTAGCGCGGATTTTCTGGCCGAACTGATCACCGGAATAAAAGCCGGAGGCGCTAGCAATGAAGCGTATGCTTACGGGGAAATCCACAAAGACCAACTATGCCGGGAGTTTGTCGCTCGCATGAGCGAACCGGATATCAAAGACTGGCTGTACGGCACCTCGGGCAAAGATGACCGCCCCAATGATCTGGGATACTGGATGGGCTATAATATTGTGCAAACCTACTTTGATCAAGTGGACGACAAGCGACAGGCTGTGCAGCATATATTAAATCTTGAGGATTTTGATGCCTTTCTACAGGAAAGCGGTTTTCTGGCAATTTACCAAGAGACAGTTATTGAGAAACCGTAAGATAATAACCGTCTAAATCCCGCAGAGAAAATTCTTCTTTGCCAGAGTTTGGGTTTATATGAGGCGAGGCTTCAATTGGCGCTTTCAAACGCTGGGCGTTTTCCCAGAGTTCGTTCAGATTACTGACCCGGAAGTATAAAATCAGCCCATTGCCCGTCTCCGCTGATGGATGGGTGAGGGTGGGGTGATCGTGTTCGCCCCACTTATGCAAGCATAAAATTACCGAGCCATCCTGGTCGCTTAATATTTCGAAGGTGCCTCCACCATGCTGCCCTTCACAGTTCAACAATTCTTGATACCAGCCGGAGCTTTTCTCTACATCGGCTACCCCGATAATGGGTTCTGTTCTGATCATCTGTTTTAAGCTTTTACGTCTTTGTCTGTCACAGGCAACAAGCAGGCAAGGCTGCTCTTAAAGTTATCCCGGCAGCCTGCCGCTTATTTACAACCAGATAAACGGTTGTATGGGTAGCGTGTTATGCTATCACCGGCCCATCGTAGGCCTGCTTGAGTGCTTCAAGGTCTATCTTCTTCATCTGAAGCATCGCTTTCATCACCCGGGAGGCCTTTTCTTTATCTTCATCAGCCAGCATATCGTCTAAAGCACGAGGAACGATTTGCCAGGAAAGGCCGTATTGATCTTTCAGCCAGCCGCACATCTGCGCTTTTTCATCACCCCCTTCGGAAAGTCTGTGCCAGTAATAATCTACTTCTTCCTGGGTGTCGCAATTAACGATGAAAGAGATGGCTTCGCTGAATTTGAAGTGTGGTCCGCCATTGAGTGCCACAAAGGTTTGCCCTTCCAGCTCAAATTCCACCGTCAAGACACTTCCTTCGGGCATGCTGTGAATTTCCTGTCCTTCTTTCCCGTAGTATAAAATTCTACCTATACTCGCGTTTTTGAAAATGGTGGTATAGAATTTCACAGCCTCTTCTGCCTGTTGGTTGAACCATAAATTGGAGGTGATTTTTTGCATGGTTGCCATAGTTTCTGGATTTAAGATTAATGCCCTACTCGTCTGGCTTTTCAGTACCGCCCGTTTTTTAGGGTGGGAGCTGCTCCACCGTTAGAGAATGTGTTCTTAGTACAAGTATACGCACGGTCAGCGTGTCCGATACTGGGGTAAACCGACAATGTGCAGGGGGCATTACGACAATATACTCGCACAGCTGCTTCTGGTAAACACTAACATTTTACTTACTCACCATAGATGCTCTTTTTAGGCCGTAATCTGGATAACATTACGCTTTTGCGTATCTTGGGTAGACAGTTCGTGTATTGTGTACTACATCCCTAATCCAACCATCATGATGCTGTCTAAACTTCTATCCATCACCTTCATCGTTGTCAGCGGTCTGCTGAGCAGCCTTTACCTGCCTGCTCAATCCATTTCCATTCAAAATAATAACGGCGATCGTAAAATGGTCATTGAAGACGGGCGAAAGAAACTCACCATCCGCTACGAAGGTAGCTTTGCCCTTAGTGAGGATGACCGGAGTATTACTTCCGTATCTCCCGGAGGGTATCTGGAAATTGAAGAAAAGAAACCAGACCTTGATCAGGAGTTATTCATTGAGCCAGACGGCAATCAGCTAAGTTACCGTTATCGGGAAGACGGGCGCACTACTGAGTATGATGCTGAGGCCCAAACCTGGTTTGCCGAACTACTTGCGGATCTGGTACACAATACTGGGTTAGGAGCCGAATCGCGTGTGAACCGTTTTTATCAACAGTCCGGGACCTCTGGGGTATTGCGGGAAATATCCAACCTCACCAGCGATCATGCCCGGGCGATCTATTTCAAACTGTTGCTGAATCGGAAGGTTGCTCAGCAGGATATGGCCGCGGTAATTCAGGCAGTGGGCAATACCATTAATTCAGATCATTATCGTACCGAGATTTTTAAGGAGCATCATCAGGTGTTGCTGGCCGATGCCAGTAATGTAGACTCCTACCTGAGTGCCATCAAAACGGTAGACTCAGACCATTACAAAACCGAACTGATCAACCTGGTGGTAGATCAACTGCTATCATCTCCGAATCAGGCAAACCTGCTGACGCTGATTGCCACACTGGACTCTGACCATTATAAGCACGAAGTCATCAGTCGGGTGGTGCGTAATGCGCTGGACGAAGAAAACCTAGCCTACCTGGTACGCGATCTGCTTCCCGAAATTGATTCCGACCACTATCGCAGCCAGGTAGTCAGCGATTTACTCGATTATCAAAAAGACTGGTCAGCAGAGGCGCTGGACTACGTGATTCAGGCAATTGGGCAGATGGATTCCGACCACTATCAGGCCGAGAGTTTGAAGCGGCTTTTGCGTATGCAACCGCTCAGTGAGCAGCACAATGATAAGCTGTACGATGCCCTGGGCACCTTGGATTCAGATCATTACAAAAGCGAAGTTATGCAGTCGCTCATCCAAAACGGAGGGTTTGCACAATCGCCGGATTATTTTCTGGAGGCGGCGGCTACTATTGAGAGCGATCATTATCGGGTGGAACTGCTGCGTTCCCTGTTAGACAAAGAAGGTCTTACGGAGGATCAGCTCGTTCGGGTGATCAGTCACACGACTGATATAAACAGCGATCATTATCGGTCTGAATTTCTGCTGAAGGCTTGTCAGAGTAATAACAGTGAAAAAATCAAAGAAGCTGTTATTCAGGCAGCGAAGGGCATTTCATCCAATCATTACTACGGGCGGGTGATGAAGTGCGTACACTGATCATTAAAAAAGGGGAATAAGCAGTTGCCTGTTCCCCTTTTTCTTCTGCTGTTAAATTCTCTAGGTAATCCGGTTCTGATCGAAGCCCTGCCCGTCGTCAAGTTTGAGCATGTCATTGGGCGATTCACAAATCACGGCCTTATCTCCCAGAATGCCGATAGGGGTGCGCATCAGTTCGGGGTTGTGCTTGATCACACCCAACCAGTCAGCTTCATCCATGTCTACATCCTGGTATTTTTCTTTGTAAAGGTCAGAGCGTCGGTCAATGATCTCTTCGATACCCACTCCCAGTCGATCCAGTAGTTCAGCCAACTGTCGCTCGGTCAGAGGGTTTTTAGAAATATCTATTTCGTTTACGTTTTGTGCAATTTGTTTGGCATAGGCGATCGCCTCGCGATTACCCCGATCTTCAAAATTATAGATGATCACGACTTCTTTTGGGTTCCATTCCATGATACAGAGGTTTTGGATATTAGAGTTTATAGCTTGCTTTACGTTACTGCCGAACCAAAACAGATTGACTCAGCATTAGCAGATAAACTCCTTTGCGGGGGAAAAGTTAATTTATTTTAGCTCTGTCTTATCTTCCCGAACCGGCGCAGGAAGTTCAGGCAGGTGGGATTGCTCGTTTTCTTTGATCAACTCAAAGCGTTGTTCATCGTAATGGTAGCGCAATAAATACAGGCAGAGATTCGTATGGGCGAATTTATCCATGTGGCGTAAGTCACGATTAAGCAACAGACACAAAAAAATACGCATCGCCCGTCCGTGCATGCACACCAGTACGGTATCCTGATCTTTCTGGTCCAGTATATGTTCCAGCGCTGGTTTCTGCCGCTCCTGCACCATGAGGGGGCTTTCTCCACCTTCAATGGCCACGTCCAGTTTGCCTTCCTGCCAACCCTTGATAATCTGTTGATAATACGAGTGCTCTTCCGAAGAGGGCACTTTCCCTTCCTTTACTCCCCAGTTAATCTCGTTCAGGCCGGCCAGTTGGGTAGTGGGTAAACCATCTTTCAGAAACTGCGCTACTGATTGAATACTGCGTTGTAGGGTAGAGGTATAGACATAGTCGAAAGGAATATTCCGATAGGTATTGTAAAAAGCTTCGGCTTGAAGGTGACCTACTTCATTGAGGGGAGCATCTATGCCACTGCCTTGCACTACCCCTCTTCTATTATACTCTGTTTGTCCGTGACGAATTAAATAAATGGTTTTATACTGCATCAAAAATGAATATGAAAAAGATTAGATAATAGATAAGCGACTGAATTTTGAGAACGTCGTATAAGGCGAATATAAATTTTGTATACTACTATTGTAACCACAACGATAGAAGAACTGTTCTTATTTAGAAAAAAAGGAAATTATTAAAGTAACTGCCGGATGCTTAAGACTGTATCGAATGTTGCCAAAACTACTATAAACGTAGCATCATCTTATGATTAATCCCAAAACTACGCTTGAATCCCTCAATGCCATGGGGAAGGGAAATATGATAGAACATACAGGTATTGAGTTTATTGGTGTGAGTGAAGATAGTATCACGGCGAAAATGCCGGTAGATCATCGTACCACGCAACCTATGGGTTTGCTTCACGGAGGTGCTTCAGTCGTGCTGGCTGAAACCGTAGGCAGCATCGCCTCCCATTTATGCATTGATACCCAAAACCAGTATAGTGTTGGGTTGGATATTAACGCCAACCACCTGAAAGCAGTAACCAAAGGGTATGTATTCGGCACAGCAAAAGCCCTGCATATTGGAAGAAGAACCCACGTATGGGAAATTCGTATTCTCAATGAGAACCAACAATTGATATGTATCAGCCGTCTCACAATGGCGGTAGTGGATAAGTAAGTGAATAACATGAAGGAATCCGGGATAGCCACGTCACAGGAAAATAATCTCTCCCACCATTCATTTGCCAGTGTGCAACGCGCATTTTTTTCGGCAGCATGGCAGCAGCACCTTCCAGTAGCGGCCTGGCGTTTGCCGCATCAGCAAACCCGGCATGTGATCCTGGATGTATCCGGGAAAACCTCGAAGGTTGACTGGCAACTGGAAGATTTACCCTCAGGATTTATCGTACATCCCTTCTTAAGTGAAGATCAGCGGTCTCCGTATATCCGTGCCGACATTCATTACCAGTCGGGTGAGGCGGAGTGGAAGATTAACCCTCTGGCTCCTCCGGCTTCCCATGCTAAAGCGCAGAAAGTAATGCTAAACCAACTGGCCGCAGAAGCGTCCACGGCATTTCATATTTCGCCTTTCTCTGCGTCCATCGAGGCGACCCACCAGTCGCATTTTATGCACATGGTAGCCCAGGCCGTAGAGGCCATTGAGCAAGGAGCATTCAAAAAAGTGGTTCCTTCCCGGCACACGCTTGTTCCGCTACCTGAAGGGTTTGATGTGGCAGCTGCATTTCAACGGTTCTGCGAGGCCTATCCGGCGGCATTCGTTTCCGTATTTTCTATTCCGGACATCGGTACCTGGATGGGAGCTTCACCGGAATTGCTGGTTAGCACCTATCCATCTGGACAGCACCGCATGTTCCGAACAATGGCCCTGGCCGGTACGCAGCCTTTGCAGGGAGAGAACCCACTGAAAAATGCCGCCTGGCGGCAGAAAGAGATTGAAGAGCAGGCGATGGTGAGCCGGTACATCATCAATTGTTTTAAAAAAATTCGTTTACGTGAGTTTGAGGAAGATGGCCCTAAGACGATCGCCGCGGGCAATTTACTGCACCTTCGTACCGACCTTACGGTGGATATGGAAGCAACCAACTTTCCTGAGCTTGGCTCGGTGATGTTGAAGCTGTTGCATCCCACTTCAGCAGTCTGTGGCATGCCCAAAGAACCGGCCCTGGAGTTTATTCAGCGGTACGAAGGCTACGATCGCTCGTTCTTTAGCGGTTTTCTGGGCCCGGTGAATATGCAGAATGAAACCAACCTGTTTGTCAACCTGCGCTGTATGCAATTACTGGATAAACAGGCCGTACTCTACGCCGGAGCCGGAGTCACCATTGATTCGGAACCAGAACGAGAGTGGCAGGAGACGGAAATGAAGATGCGCACCATGCGGCATTTTTTGCAATAAAAAAGCAGTGAGCGTAAAAGAACATCCGCGGCTGCGGTGCTATTCAAGAGATAATCTCGCTTACTCGGTAATAGCGCCAGTTTGTAATTTCCCAGTGTAGTAATCAAGAGCAGTCTTTTGGAAAATAAGCTGATAATCGGCTTGCACCTGGGTAGCCTGTGCTTCCACGAAAGTGGCATTGACCAGGTTAAGATCAATCACGTTGCTTACGCCCAAGCGAAACCGCTCCTGTTCGGCTTCCAGCGCTTTTTCAGCCGCTTTTACCTGAGCCTCGGCCGATACTACCCGTTGCTGGGCGGCTCGATAATCGGCTACTGCCGTTTGTAGCTGTTCAAACACGTTTCTTTCAAGATCCTCTAAAGTCAGTTCCGAATTGCTGAGCACCTGTCTGCTCCGTTGTACCAGGGTGCGGTTCTGAAAATTCTGGAAAATAGGAATGTATAAGGATGCGTAGAAACTATGAGAGAGATTCGCTTCCGTAAGCTGCTCTTCAAATGAAAAATCAGGATCATTTGATGAATAACGTGAGCCATAATTATATCCGGCAACCAGTCTGGGGAAGAAACCAGCATTGGCAACTTTTACGCTGTATCGGTTCGCATCAATGAGTTTTTGCTGTTGCATAAGATCAGGTCGTTGCTGAATAGCTTCGTTATAGGCTTCTTCCAAGTTGATTTGGTTCGTTAAAAGCTCGATCTGTTCTACTGAAGGCTCTGTAAATGTCCAGTCTTTGAATGGATCAATTTGCAGAATCCGTGTCAGACTAGCTTTACTGATAGTCAGTTGATTTTCTGCTTCTACCACGGTTAGAGCAACCCGTTGGGTTTCTGCCTCTTGGTTATACAAGTCAGCGATATTATACTGTGTGCCGGATTCTACAAATGTTCTCACGCTTTCTAATTGCTCCTGCTGTTGCTCCAGATTAGCCTCGGCAATGCGCAAAAGTTCTTGATTCAACAATACCTGCAAATAGCGTTGGGAGACATTAAACATTACCTCCTGCTTGGTGCTGTTAATGATATAAAACTGGTTTTCTGCCATTGCCTGAGCCTGCTTAAGCTGGTTAATATTGGCAAAACCATTGAAAATAATTAGCTCAGCACTAATTCCTGTTGACAAGAAGTTGCTGGTAGCATCTACCAACCTAAGGGTATTTGGGTCAGGAGCCCTTCCAATTTGCCGTTGCGCATTGGCTGATATTCCTACTTCAGGCAAGAATTGAGCATATGCCTGGGAACGTTGCACTTCGGCTGTACGCAGAATATTCTGTTGCTGCTGAATCTGAAGATTTTCCCGTAAGGCAATACTGACCGCTTCTTCGTAAGTCAGGGTATTATTTTCCTGTGCCCAGCCAGCAGAAATTGTGAAAATTGTTAGGAAGGGGAGTAGTACACGTAATCGTTTCATGTTATACTTTTTGTTCTTCTTTCTGAATTTGTTCATCACTCTGAACGGCCCCGTCCACAATGTTTACAATGCGGTCGCCAAACAGTGAATTCTCTTCAGAGTGGGTTACCTGAATGATGGTCATGCCCTCTTTATTCAATTGTTTGAATAGCTCCATCACCTGCCGCCCTTGTTCGGAATGCAGGTTGCCGGTGGGCTCATCAGCCAGTAAAAGCTTGGGTCGGCCGGCAATGGCCCGGGCCACGCCTACCAGTTGCTGCTGTCCGCCCGAAAGCTGCTCGGGAAACAAGTCTTTCTTGGCTACCATCTGAAAGCGGTCCAGTAACTCGGCCACCCGGGCTTTTCGCTCTTTGCCCTTCATGTTCTGATATAATAGGGGAGTTTCAATATTTTCAAACACAGTAAGCTCATCGATCAGATGATAAGCCTGGAAGACATATCCGATGGTGTGTTTCTGTAATTCGCTACGCTGACGTTCCCGGAGCTTGTGTACTGGCTGATCGCGTAAATAGTATTCCCCTGCTGAGGGAGGATCAAGCAGACCAATAATATTCAACAACGTGGATTTTCCCGCACCGCTGGGGCCCATAATGGTCATAAACTCACCTTCCTGCACCTCCAGGTCAATGCCTTTCAGAATAAAGGTTTTTTTAAAGCGAGACTGGACGAACTTATCTACATCAATCAGTTTGAGCATGGTAAAAGAATTTTGGGTGTTTTAGTTTACAATAAGAAGTAATGAAGTACCTGCATCCGTACAGATCACGTTCTTCTTGAGATTAGAGATATGATTTAGCATAGTAACAGCAATATATAATAGCCGTATGCCAACAAATATGCCAAGCCCTGTATGCGCTATTATGCAAGATTTTGAGCGGTTTGGTGTAATTGCACCGTCCGTTTTTGAAAAGCGGGTGTTCGTTTTCGTACACATGCCACTTTCAGGTTGCTGCGGGGGCATTATAAATTTTACGAGAGCATAAAGGGCATATCTGCTGATTTTTATTAGCTGTGTAATGAATTATACCGTTCTTGTATTGAATTATTTTAAGTTTGCTGCTACTTTTGAAGTAAAAACATAAGGTGTTATGAAGAAAAAGATTTTTACATTGGTCCTCGGTGGTATGATATTCTCCCTCACTGGCTGTTATACGCAAATGTGTCCGACATATTCGGTGAAGCCGGATCAGAAACCCACCCTGAAAGTAGAACAGAAGCAATTGGAAAACCATATGGAGAAAGCTTCTTAGTGTTGATACCAGCAAGTGTATGAATAAGCAGCCAGTTGGTTGCTTTTTTTGTTATAGCTGTAGGGTAAACGTTGTGCCTTCTCCTACTACCGACGTAGCGGTGAGATTGCCGTGGTGCATCTGCATAATACGTTGAGACAAACTCAGTCCGATACCCGAACCATCGCGTTTGGTGGTAAAAAATGGAATAAAGATCTTATCCAGTGCTTCCGGCTCAATTCCTGGGCCATTGTCGGTAATATCGATGAATACCCGCTGTTCGTGATCAGCGTATACTGAAATATGGATGGTCGGCTCCTCTTTTTCTTCGATAGCCTCCGAGGCATTCTTCAGGATATTGATCAGTACCATCTCGATCAACTTGCCATCTATCCGCACAATCAGGCTGGGAGGCTCCACGGTTACGTGAATGGCGACTTTGTTGTTAGCTACTCCGGCCCGGATTAGTTTTACTACCTCACCCATCAGATCCTTGATTTTGACTCGTTCGAAGTCAGGTTGCGGAATATTCGTGAAATTGCGATAAGCTTCCACAAAATTCACCAGTCCCCGGCTGCGGTTCTCAATGGTGCGCAGACTCATATTAATATCCTCATAAGCTTCCTGATCAAAGATCACGGTGCCGTTTTGACGGGTTACGTCTTCCTGAATGATATCAATGGCCGTGCCTGCCAGAGAGGCAATAGGAGTAATAGAGTTCATAATCTCGTGCCGTAGTACCTTGGTCAGGTTCTGCCAGGCCTCAATTTCCTGCTGCTGTAATTCTGATAAGATATTTTGCATAGATACCAGTTTGTACAGGCTCCCACGCAGACGCAGCTCAGTAGCGTTAATAGCCAGATGCAAATCGGCACTAGGCTTAATCAATGTTTTAGAGCCAGCGGGCAGGTTGACAATAATATTATACAGTTCGGGGTTTTCCCGCGAAAGCTCATGAATTTTGGTCAGGTGGTGGGTTTTCAGATACCGCCGGGCGGTGTTGTTTAATAGCTCTACATTCCCTAATTCATCGTACGATAGCAGACCCACGTTAACATGCTGCACTACTGTTTTGAGATACTGCCAGTTTTCTTCTTTTTCGGCTCGAGCCTGCCGGAAGGCCTCAAATACTTCATTAAACATTCGGTTCAGGTCCCGAAAGCTTTCTCCTAACTGGCTGTCTTTATTAAAACCCGCAGTAAAATCCGAGTACTTTACCGCTTCCAGAAAACGGGTAAGCTTGCGGTTGGCTTCCAGCACATATTGGTACAACTCGAAGATCTGGTAAATGACCAGCAACGAAATGATCACCCCGCTAACGTAACGTTCGGTGTAAAAGACAAAGTACAGGCACAGCAGCATGCTTGCCGCCAGTAAGATAACCCGTACCAGCAGGGTCCATTCAAAGCGACTAAATATCATATTTCTCTAACCTCCGATACAGCGAAGCACGGGTCAGGCCCAGATCACCAGCTGCTTTAGATATATTGCCGCCGTGCTTCTTCAGTACTTTGCGGATCAACAGTTTTTCTACCTCTTCCAGGTCATATTTTTCCAGATGCAGTTCGTCCTGTTCTTTTCCCTGCTTGCCGTTATCTGCATTAAAGAAGAAATCTTCGGGTTGCAGAATAGGTTTATTACTCAGTATCACGGCACGCTCAACCGAATGCTGTAATTCCCGTACATTGCCAGGCCAGTGATACTTCTGCATGCGTTTAATAGCACTGGCACCAATGGAGTGAATGGGTTTGTTATACTTCTTGGAATACATGGATAGGAAGTGAATAGCCAGAGGCTCCAGGTCATCAATACGCTCGCGGAGGGGGGGTAAACGGATCTCTATGGTATTAATCCGATAGAGTAAGTCCTGACGGAAATCATTGTCCTGCACCATCTCATACAGCGGCATATTGGTGGCACAGATAAAGCGCACATCTACGTCAATCACTTTATTAGAGCCTACGGGAGTGATGCGTTTGTTTTGCAGGGAGGTTAGTAACTTGGCTTGCAGTGGCAGAGTTAAGTTGCCGATTTCATCCAGGAACAACGTGCCTTCCGAGGCGGCCTCAAAGCGGCCTACCCGGTCCTGCTTGGCATCGGTAAAGGAACCTTTCATATGTCCGAACAACTCACTTTCAAACAGCGATTCGGTTACGGCACCTAAATCAACATTGATGAATACATTATTGGCCCGATTGGAGCGACGATGGATTGCCCGGGCAATTACTTCTTTTCCGGTGCCATTTTCTCCCAGAATCAGTACGTTGGCATCGGTATTGGCTACCTGCTCAATGGTTTCAAATACCCGCATCATAGACGGGCTGCTGCCGATGATGTCCTGAAACTTATGATTGATATCGGCATTCAGAATTTCCTGCTGCGACCGCAGGTGGTTCACTTCGGTTTTGGATGCCCGCAGTTTCATGGCTGCCATTACGGTAGCCAGCAGCTTTTCGTTGTTCCAGGGCTTCAGTACAAAGTCGGTCGCACCTTCTTTAATCGCCCGCACAGCCAGGTCTACATCTCCGTAAGCAGTGATGAGAATCACGACGGCAGAAGGGTCTTTTTCAAGAATCTGATCCAGCCAGAAAAAACCTTCTTTCCCGCTGCTCACATCCTTGGTGAAGTTCATGTCCAGCAGGATGACATCATACTGCTCGTTGCTGATGGTAGCAGGAATGGCTCCCGGATTTTTCTCAGTATCTACCTGTAGAAAATGACGTTTCAGAAAGATCTTAGCGGCTTGCAGCACATCCTCATTATCGTCTACAATTAAAATCTTACCCGTTTTATTAACAGTTCTGCTCATAGTATTTAGGTTTGCTGATGAGTAAATGCCAAAGATTGTACCGCAAACAAGAACATCTATTTTCATCCATCAGGTAAAGTAGGTAAAACCAAGCCTCATAGGGTAAATACAGACATTTGTATACTTGAAAATAACTTCAGTCTGATGAAAATAAGTGTCCGGTTTCGTACTCACAACGTACATAAGCGTACAAAGGTTGTTCGTTTTCGTACACCCTTGCCCCCGGCAAAGGGCTAAATAAACCCCTTGAACCCTATTTTTTGGTTTGGCACAGTGTTCGTAACAATCTTAAGCGTCTGACATCTGATATAATAATAGACAACTCAAAAATTTACTATACATCCAACATTACTAACACTGAGACGCCATGGGAATGGATCGAAAAATAAAGAAGAAAACATGGACAACAGGACGGATCATCGGGATAGGCTTGGGCCTTATCTTTGTATCCTTTATCCTGTACAGTTTTCTCTTTGCCGACAACCGCTCTAAATTAAATGTAGACGAAGAAAAAATAACGATCTCTACTGTAGAGCACGATGTTTTTCAGGAGCGCATCCCGGAAACCGGTATTGTGATGCCCAGCCAGACCATTTATATGGATGCCGTGGAAGGCGGGGTGGTGAGAGAAATCATACTGGAATCAGGCGCACTGGTTGAAAAGGGAGATACCATTATGAAACTGGACAACTCTAATCTACGGCTGGATGTGATGAACCGGGAGGGACAATTTTACGAACAACTTACCATGTTACGGAACACCCGGTTGCAACTTGACCAGAATGATCTACAGCAGAAAGCCCAATTAGCTCAGGTTGATTACCAGTTGCAACTGCTGGCACCTCAGTTTAGACGCTATAAGGAATTGGCCAGTAAAAAGCTTATCTCCCAACGAGAATTGGAGGAAGTCGAGGAGCAGTACGAGTATAACAAGCGCCTGAAAGAACTAACTTACCGATCTTATCAGTCAGACTCACTGGCACGATCTGCGCAGTTGCGGCAGATTGGCATGTCGGAAGAACGAATGCTCATGAGTCTGGAGGCCGTCGCTAAAATTCTCGATAATCTGGTTCTTACCGCTCCCACCGATGGTTTGTTAACCACTCCCGACTGGGAACCAGGGCAATCCATCAGTCCGGGCGAGCGCCTGGGACAGGTAGCCCTTTTGGACAGTTATAAAGTGCGGGTAGACATTGATGAGCTCTATCTACCGCGCATAGATGTTGGCCAGCAAGGCACCTTCGACTTTGCCGGTGGTACCTACCGCCTGGAAATTTATAAGAAATACCCGACCGTAAGCGAAGGAAACTTTGAGGTGGATATGAAATTTATAGGAGAAGTGCCCAGTGGTATCCGCCGAGGACAATCCCTGCGTATCCGACTGGAGCTGGGTAGTTCAGAAGAAGCATTGTTACTGGCCACGGGCGGGTTCTTCCGCGATACGGGTGGCAACTGGGTCTTCGTTCTCAACAACGACGGTTCACGCGCCTATAAGCGAGATATTCGCCTGGGCCGCAAAAACCCCGAAAACTACGAAGTGCTGGAAGGACTGGAACCCGGAGAAAAAGTCATTACCTCATCCTACGAAAACTTTGGCGACAATGAGGTGCTGGTGTTTTAGTGGGCGAACGGGAAACGGATTCCGAATACTGGAAAAGGAATGGTGCAGAAGTTTGAGGGTTTAGAAGTTTGGCAGGAGATTTTTAATTTATCAGTCGTTTTATATAAACAGTTACAAGAATGTAAAGACTTTGGGTTACGAAATCAAATTCAATGATCAGCAGTTTCTATTCCTTCCAATATCGCCGAAGGATTTGAGCGAAATACGAATAAAGAGTTCATACACTATTTGCATATAGCAAAAGGATCTTGTGCTGAGCTCAGAACTCAACTTTATATTATTCAAGAAATTGAGGTTTTTCCGATAAAAAATATAGATGAGATGGTTGAGCGCACTCGCAAAATTTCGGCTATGCTATACAAGTTAATTCAAACCAGAAAAAATAAATTTTAACCTAAATCTCCGGTGCCCAGTCTTCGGATTCCGGTCTCCTTAACAAAAATCCTTTTCACCAAATTAAACGAAGAACATTATGATCCGCACGCACAATTTAAAGAAGGTATTTATATCCGATGAAGTGGAAACGACCGCGCTCAACGAGATTAATATCGAGATCAAATCGGGTGAGTTTGTGGCCATCATGGGCCCGTCCGGTTGCGGTAAATCCACCCTGTTGAACATTCTGGGGCTGCTGGATAACCCTTCTTCCGGAGAATACTTCTTTATGGATCACGAAGTGGGTAACTATTCCGAGCGGCAGCGCGCGCAGCTTCGGAAGGGTAACATCGGCTTTGTCTTTCAGAGCTTTAACCTGATCGACGAACTTACCGTGTTTGAAAACGTAGAACTGCCTCTGCTATACCTGAAAGTACCTTCGGCTGAGCGGGAAGAAAAAGTAAATGCCGCACTGGAGCATATGAATATCATGCACCGTCGCAACCACTTTCCGCAGCAATTATCCGGTGGTCAGCAGCAACGCGTAGCTATTGCCCGAGCTGTGGTTGCCAATCCTAAATTTATTCTGGCGGATGAGCCGACGGGTAACCTGGACTCCACTAACGGTGAAGAAGTGATGAACCTGTTATCCGAACTGAATAAAGCGGGCACCACCATTGCCATGGTTACACACTCACCCCACGATGCCACTTATGCCAACCGGATCATCAACCTGTTCGACGGTATGATCGTGACTGAAAATATCAAGGAGAAATTCCACGTGTAAAACTTTTGATAAGTAGTTTGTAGAACTGAAAAGCGGCGATCCTCAGCTAGAAGGACGCCGTTTTTTATTTTTACCAAACCCCGCCTGTAGGCACAATCAAATCTTACCTTTATAAGAATGCAAAAATCTGCTTTTTCCTACTTCCAGTGCTGAGTTAAATATCGATTTTTAGAATTTACTCAAACCTTTTTTGCATTGCAGGAGATTTCAGGATTTCCCATAGTAAAGCACTTTCCCGAAACTGCTAAATTTATTGATGGACATCAATAAATTTAATTTTCGTGCCACATCAGAGTAAAACTCATTATTTGCCAAGAAAAACAGAATTATATTTCACGGTAGTGTCAATAGGCAATTGAAAGTTCTTGAAATATTATCGTGTAAATTAGAATAATAAACTGTTTTTGCTGCTGCCATTATTTTTGCAAACAAATTGGGTATTTTTTAGTCTATATATAATACCATTGAAATCATACATAATTTTTTAATAAATTTTAAAAATTATACCTAAGCAAATCCTTATGAATGGATAATTCGCATTAATATCTTTCCAGGGATTGCTTAATTTTTTGGTGACCAATAATTCAAATCTTGTAGTATCGAGATGAAATAAGTAAGCTAAATAGTATCAAGGAATGAATTTATCATTCATTTCTCATAATAAATATTGATATATCTAGTAGCTCTCGGGAAAGCGAAAAGACCATCTGCTTTACTTGCTGTTCATCTATTCTGCCTGTCTGTACCTTTTGGCGAAAGCCAACACTTTTTTAGAAAATACATTCCTATACTTTTAGCGAAGTTTTTTTTACCAAATTTTAAATAATATGTCTAAGACAAATCTCCATTTTTTGAGAAACGAAAAGAAACCCAGTAACTCCAGAAGAAGATTTTTAGCCTACAGTGGGGCTACGATAACTGCCTCTGGCTTATTTTTGATTGGGTGTAGCGATGATGATGGGCCTGTACCGGATGATACCTTAGCCGCTCCTTCTAATCTGGCAGCTGACAATGCGACGGAAGGAGAAATTACCCTGAGCTGGACTGACAATTCCGATGATGAGGATGGGTTTTCTATAGAGAGATCTACCAGCATGGATAGTGGTTTTGCGGAAGTAGGAACGGTAGCCGCAGGTGTGACCACCTATACTGATACCGAACTTGACCCCGGTACCCAGTATTATTACCGGGTAAGCGCGACCCGCGGTACTGATGTCTCTGCTTATTCCAGCGTTATCAACAGTACTACTTCTTCTGTTGTAGCTGTTTTTGGTTCGGGCGATGTAGGCATATTAAACTACGCGTATGCTTTGGAACAATTAGAAGCGGCTTTTTATACGGCTGTAATAGCCGGTGCGTACTACGACGGAGCTGCAGCTGAAGAAAAACAGATATTAGCCGATCTGCAAATGCACGAAGTGAATCACCGGGAATTTTTCAGAGCGGCCATACCCGCCGAAGCTATTATTCCCGATCTGGCAGTAAACTTTGATGCTATTGATTTTGATGACCGGGCTAGTGTACTGGGAACGGCCAAGATTTTTGAAGATCTAGGTGTTTCGGCCTATAATGGTGCCGGGCAGTTTTTGGAAAGTGCTGACTATCTTTTAATTGCAGGAAAAATTGTTTCGGTAGAAGCCCGGCACGCTTCCGCCATTCGCGATTTACTGAATCCTAATTCCGCTGATTTTGCGGGGGATGATATTATCAACGCCTCTGGACTGGAAATTACCCGCTCTTTTGCTGACGTATTGGCAGCAGCGGGAGGGTTTATCACTACGGAGATAGACGCCAGTGGTTTGCCCACGGAAAGTGGCTTCCAGGTAACGGTATAATCATTCGTATTCAGTATTCATTTTTCAAGCATTAAAGAAAATTCATTATGAGCATTATAAAATTATTAGACCTCTTTGACATTGATGGAATGCCCAAAGAGGAAATAGAGATATTAAATTCCCGAAGAGACGCTTTTAAAAAGCTGGGAAACTTTAGTAAGAAACTCTCATTGGCGGCTTTACCCACCGTGGTATTGGGCTCGCTGCCTAAAGTTGCCTTTGCCCAGTCTATGGACGTATTGGGTGTGCTGAACTACGCACTAACGCTGGAACATCTGGAATACAACTACTATCAGATGGGAGTAGATGCCAGTGGTTTAATTCCTGCTGATGATCTGCCGGTATTTGAGCAGATTCGTAAACACGAAGAGGCCCACGTTGGGTTTTTGCAGGACACGATTGAAGCCTTGGGAGGCACGCCCGTAGCCGAGCCTACGTTTGATTTTACGGCAGGTGGTGCATTTCCTGATCCTCACGATCCGGCCAACTACGCTATCTTTATGGCCTTGGCCCAGGGATTTGAAGATACAGGCGTCCGAGCATATAAAGGGCAGGCGGGTGCATTACAGGCCGCCGCTGAAAGCGAGATGATGAACACGGCTCTTACCGCAGCCTTGAGTATTCACGGAGTAGAGGCCCGACATGCTTCACAGGTAAGAAGAATGCGGGAGCTAAAAGGATGGATTGTACAGGCCCAATCGATTGAAGGCTATGAAGCTGCCACTGCCCCCATCTACGCGGGTGAAGATAACGTGACGCATGGCGGAGTGGACGCGACAACCCTGACTGATTTTGATGCAGATGCCGTGACCGAAGCTTATGATGAGCCTCTAACGATGGATCAGGTGAATAGTATCGCTTCGCTGTTTATCGTTTCCTGATAATTTATCTTGCAACAATCACTTCAATAAGTGTCAGGATCATCAGGTTCTGGCACTTTTTTTTGCATTCAAGTCATCGAACCAGGCAAAGCGTTTGATAAACCTGAGTCAGGTAAAATTTTGATCATGTTGTCTTTGTTCACCCGAGCTACTGTTAGGCCGGTTGCTTATAAACCGGGATATACAATTCCGTATCTGTCCATTGTCGCACAGCCCATGTACGATTACGAACAAGCTCACAAAAGATAGTGATCATAAAGCGCTCATTATCAGTGCTATAAATACGGGTATGTTTTTTGGATAGAGCAGTATATACTCATCTGACTACTCACACCATGCTCAAAAACCTACTCAAGGTCGCCCTTCGCAACATTGGGAAAGACCGCATCTACAGCCTGCTCAATATCCTGGGATTAACCCTGGGCATTACCTGTGGCCTGTTCCTGTTTCTGTACCTACTGGACGAACTCAGCTACGATGAGTTTCACTCCAACAAAGACCGCATTTACCGGGTAGTTACCCACTTTACTGAGCAGGATAATCAATTTACCTGGCCTTCGGGACAGATACCCCTCGCGCAGGAATTGGAGGAAAATTACACGGAGGTAGAACATGCTGTTCGCTTCATTGATGCTGGGCGAGAGCTGTTTGAGAATTCGGAACGGGACGTTCGTTTTTACGAAGAGGATTTTTACTACGTAGATTCCTCGGTGTTTGAGGTATTTACCTTTCCTCTGTTGGCGGGTAATCCGGGTACAGCCCTTAATGAACCTAATACTGCGGTAGTGACGCAGTCTACGGCCAAAAAGTATTTCGGCAACGAAGATCCCATCGGGCAATCGTTTCAGAATGGAGATGAAAATTACAAAATTACCGGACTCATAGAGGATGTGCCTACCAATTCTCATCTTGAGTTTGATGCGCTACTTTCGCGGGCTTCTTTGCCCGATGAAATGGGTGGTTGGGGCGGTTGGGGTGTTTCAACCTATCTGTTCCTAAAAGAAGGTAGTAGTAAAGACGCTGGTGAGCAAGCCCTGGCCGATGTCAATAAAAACCGGGTCGTCCCTATTTTTAAAGATTATGGAGTTTCTATCAGCTACTTTCTGCAACCGCTTACGGATATTCACCTGAATTCTGACTTTAGTGAAGGTGGCACGGACGGTAGTGATATGTCGTACATTTATATCTTCGCCGCCGTGGCGTTTTTCATCCTCATCATTGCCAGTATTAATTATATGAATCTGGCTACGGCCCGGGCCACCCGGCGAGCCAAAGAGGTAGGCGTACGAAAAACCATGGGTTCGTTCAAAAGGCAACTCATTAGCCAGTTTCTGACCGAATCTGTCTTACTGACGCTAATTGCCCTGTTGATCAGTCTGGTACTGGTAGTAGCCCTGCTTCCTTTTTTCAACGAGTTGGCCGGAAAAGAAATGAGTTATTCGTTTCTGTTACAACCTCAGTTGATTGTCGGTTTCCTGGCGATTGTACTGCTGGTAGGTTTGGGCGGCGGAAGCTATCCGGCTTTCTACCTGGCTCGTTTCAACCCAGCCGCCGTACTGAAAGGAAATGTGGCGCGCGGTACCGGTAATGCCTTACTGCGGAAAGTGTTGGTAGTGGCTCAGTTTTCTATTTCCATCGCCATGCTGATTTGTACCTGGGTCGTGTATGATCAGCTTCAGTATCTGCGAGACACAGATCTGGGTTTTGAGCAGGATCAGGTACTGACCGTCACCATGCCCGATTCTACCATTCGGGCCAATTATCAAACCCTGTACAATCGTCTGAAAGATCAGCCTAATGTATTGGATGTTTCGTCATCAAATTCCCGTCCGGGCACCGGCTATTCTAAAAATCTGATGAAGGTAGATAGCCCGGAAGGCATGGTGGATAAGGGCGTAGACCAGTACCGCGCCGACTACGACTATGTGGAAACCATGGGCATGACGATTGTGACGGGGCGGAACTTCTCTCGGGATTACGCTACGGATACCGCGGCGGCATTGGTCAATGAGTCGATGGTGGCTCGTATGCAGTGGGATGACCCCATCGGCAAGCGGTTTGCTTATCTGGGAGATGGGGATGAGCTTGGTGCGATATTTACCGTGGTGGGCGTGATCAAGGATTTTCACCAGCAATCTTTATACGACCCCATCGAGCCGCTGGCAATCTTTTTTAGTGAAAACAATTACTTCCTGAACATCAAAATTGCCCAGGAAGATGCCCCCGAAACCCTGGCAGCCATTGAAGATACCTGGAACGAAGTGAATGCCGGAAAGCCTTTCTCGTTTGATTTCCTCGATCAGGAATTTCAGTCGCAATACAAAGCCGACCAGAAGCGGGGGCAGATTTTTACCTTCTTTTCAGCCCTTACGGTACTTATTGCCTGTCTGGGATTATTAGGACTAGCGGCCTATACCACTGAGCAACGGGCTAAAGAAATTGGCATCCGTAAAGTGATCGGAGCCAGTGTAGTCAGCATTATAGGCATGATTTATAAAGACTTCTTTGTACTGATTGGCATTGCCATCCTCATTGCTTTCCCGGTTGCGTATTACTTTATGGACGGCTGGTTACAGACCTTCGCCTATCAGACCAACATTCAATGGTTCACTTTTGTCATTTCAGCGCTACTCACGCTGGTAGTCACGCTGAGCGCGATCAGTTTTCATACCCTAAAAGCTGCAATGAGCAATCCGGTGAAGTCCTTGAGAAGCGAATAAATCTAATGAGTAATGATGAATGATTGATGAATAGTGATGCATTAAAAGCACTTCTTTGTTCATCAATCATTACGCATCATCCATTATCCTAAGGCGACGTCCAGGGTCATCATGACGGCAAAGCCGAGCATGGCCCCTAAGGTGGCTACATCTGTATTTTTATTGAGTTGAGATTCAGGGATTAACTCTTCCACTACCACAAAAATCATGGCGCCGGCGGCGAAGGAGAGTGCATACGGCAATAATGGTTTGATCATGATAACGGCCGCGGCGCCAACCACTCCGGCAATAGGCTCTACAAACCCGGAGAGTTGACCGTACCAAAAGCTTTTCCGGCGAGAGAATCCTTCTCTCCGCAAGGGGACGGATACCGATAGCCCTTCCGGGAAGTTTTGAATCCCAATGCCCACAGCCAGAGCAATGGCTGCCCCATACGAGGAATAGGAAATGTCTGATGCTAAAGCACCAAAGGCCACACCCACCGCTAAACCTTCCGGAATATTGTGCAGGGTAATGGCCAGCACCAGCAAAACACTACGATGCCATTCAGTTTTTATGCCTTCTGCCTCGCTGGTAGGGAAACCCAGGTGTAGGTGAGGAATGAGCCGGTCAATGCCAAACAGAAAAGCACCACCCACCAGGAAACCAACTGTGGCCGGAACCCAGGATGCTACTTCTCCTGATTCCTCAGCCATTTCAATAGCCGGAGCCAGCAACGACCAGAAGCTGGCTGCAATCATGACTCCCGCAGCAAACCCCAGCATACCGTCCAACACTTTACGGTTGATAGTCTTGAAGAAAAACACCACACTGGCACCTAAGGCCGTGACAAACCATGTAAAACAGGTAGCCATCAGCGCTTGCATTATGGGGTTTAAGTCTTTAAACCAGTCTTGCATAGTTTTAGTAAGTAAATAAGTAAAAATGAATCCTGTTTATAAGATTCGGTAAAGCTAACCTTTTTTGCAATTTAATTATTTTGCTATAAGGCTAGACCAAGACCTTTTCTCTTCGCCACTGGCGGATGAAATAGATGAGATCGCTGATCAGCAATATCCCGGCCCAGCCCAGGGCAGCGGTAAGAATAAGCTGGTTGTCGGGCTGGGCCACGGCAATGGCTATATACGCCCAGACCAGCACCAGTGGATATACCACATCGCGGGTGGCCAATAGAACAAAAATTGCCAGAGTGGCTCCTGCCGTTGTCATAATCACCACCCAGGTTGGCTCACTCAGGCCCAGTACATTCCAGTTGGTATATTTTGCCAATACGCTTAGGTTGACGATGGTGGCTACCGAAATCCAGCCCAGATATAAACTGAACGGAATGCGTAGTTTGGTTTTTAGGCGAATTGGTAATGAACGATCCTTTACCCATTGTATCGTAATTACGATCAGGGTAGCCAGAATTACCAGCATGAATACGACACTCAGGGTAATATATTCGGACTGAAAAGCAACCAGCCACAGGCTATTGGCGATCAGGTTCAGAATAAGGGGCGGAGCAATGCGGTCAAAAATGTTATGGGCTGGATTCGCCTGAAAAGCCTGATAATACACGTAGGCTCCCAGCGTCAGATAAATCAACCCCCAAATGCTGAAAGCGTAGCCAGCCGGGGTGATGAGCGTACTGTACTTATCAGAAACAGTCCCAATGGTTTGGCCATCAAATAAGATGCTTTGGGAGAGGTAATTCATAAGGATGGTAATGGCAAACAGAGCCAGCACTCCCCAGCGAGCAGCGGATATGGATTTTATCGTATTCATACGTAACTCAACCCAGCGGAGTAAAAAAAGTTAGGGGATTGCCCGGAACATCGCATTGTACTTTTGGTTTATAGCATTATGCAACAGACCGAAGAAAGTACGGAAGACCAGAAAATTTTAACTGCAATTGCAGAGGAACAGCCCGTTCAGCAGGCCCTGGGGCAGGATTATTGGCTACAACTGGACCTGCCCATTCCCATGCTGATTGTGTTTCATCAGCCCAAAGCCCCGCTGGAAGTAAGCAGCCTGGTGCGGGGCGAATCTTCCTACCTCATTGTTCCCGATGCCCCGGATGCCATGATCCCGGTGCAACCCTACATTGCCGAACTGATGAAAGAGCGTGCCGGTCAGTACGGATCTTTTCTCTGGCTGGACATTCAGTTTAACGAATCATCCAGTACCGATCTGCAGATTTCGTACTTTCAGGAAAAAAGCCAGGCTACGGTAAATGCCCTGAAAGAAGCCTTTGCCCCTCTTAAAACCCTTTACAATCCACTGACTATTTCTTCACACGAAGTGACGAAACCCACGCTGCCGAATTTGAAATTACTAAAGCAGACCGGAAGCATCTGGATTCAGGTATTGTTACCCCGCATGTTTGCCCGTCCTCAGCAGGCAGAATCTTACCCGGTGCTGTTACGCAACTTTCGGGATCGCTTCTCCGAAGCACTGCGGCAGGCATCGTATACTTTTTTGCGCGTACAAACAACCTATGAGGTTACCCATCCCCGCACCCTGGGGCGCACCACGGTAGACGATGCTTTCTGGGAGGCTGATCGTCAATTGTATGAGATTGAGCGTTCGTTTGAGTTTCTGATGCTGGTGTCAGCCATTAATGTGGATTCGGCCTGGAAGAAGTTCAAGGAAGGAGGCTATCAGAAAATGCCCACTTTCTATTATCCTATTTTGCCGGTTGACCCTGAAGAGCGAAAGCATGCTTTGTACCAGGTGCGGATTGACGATGTGCACGACCCAACCCTGGCATTTTTACTGCGGGATAAACGCCGGGAACTGGACAAGCAACTGGACATGCTGCGGGAGCGGGGCACCGAAGATTTTCTGTATAGCAGTTTGCGCCTTTATAAGAGTATTGATGAGAAATTATTGTCACTGGCCAACCTGCTGCTGAAGGAGATTCCGGTGCGGAAAACACAGAAAGGAACTTTCTCAGCTCGACAGTTTGCCAGTAGAGTAGAAGAAGAATTCGCCTATTTTCAGCAGCAAAACCCGGATTTTAAATCAAAAATTCATCTAAAAAGTAGCATTCCCGGCCTGATGGTATCGCGGGGTGAATTGTATGTGCCAGCCAAAATGCATCTTCGCGAGAATCGGGTAAATGCACTGATCCAGCATGAAGTCGGAACCCATGTGCTGACGTATTATAATGGCTCTCAGCAACCCATACAACTGCTTCGGCTCGGGCTGGCCGATTATGACGAATTGCAGGAGGGGTTGGCGGTGCTATCCGAATACCTGACCGGAGGCATGGACCCATTGCGCATGAGGTTGCTGGCAGCTCGGGTGGTGGTGGCTTACGAACGCATGAATCACACTCCGTTCCGAGACACCTTTGCTCTATTAACTGAGAAGCATAAGTTTCATCCTCGCACGGCATTTAATACGGTCGCCCGCATATACCAATCGGGTGGATTTACCAAAGATCTGATCTATTTACGCGGTTTTTTCAAAGTTTTGCAACACTTAAGGCAGGGGGGGAGTTTAGAACCTTTACTTATGGGTAAAATCGCCGTAAAACATATTGAAGTAATTCAGGCTTTACGCGAGCGAGGCATTCTTCAGCCTCCGGCTATCTGGCCTCGCTATTGGTTCGACGATGCCGCTCAACAGCGCTTGGCCGGACTACGCGAAAAATCAAAAATTATTGATATCGTATCAGAAATTGCCCGATAGTATTTTTTGACAGACCACTATTTTTTTAACTAAACTAACCGGATACCATGAAAATAGGATTCATTATCAACGACATTGCGACCGAAATACACACTTATACCACCATTAACTTAGCTTATCAGGCCATGCAGATGGGGCACGAAGCTTTTTTGATCGGAGTAGGTGAGCTTGTGTATTTACCTGATGGACATATGGCTGCCGACGCCCACCGGGTGGAGGAAGGCGTAAAGTCTACCGAAGTGATGTTGAAGGGAATGCAGGAGCCTAAGGCCGAGCGCGTAAAAATTACTTCCGAAGATTTAGACGTATTATTTATCCGAAACGATCCTTCCGATGATCGGGAGTCACGACCCTGGGCGCAAAATGCCGGAGTGATCTTCGGGAAAATTGCCATGTTGCAGGGCGTTATCGTGCTCAATCATCCTGATTCACTGCACGATGCCCTAAATAAAATGTATTTCCAGCACTTTCCCGAACTTGTCCGGCCTCGCACCATCATCACCCGTAATGCAGATGATATTCGCCGCTTTCATGAAGAGTGTAAGAACAAAATTGTGCTAAAACCACTTCAGGGCTCCGGTGGAAAAGATGTATTTCTGGTAAAAGGAAAAGAAGCGGCCAACCTCAATCAGATTGTAGAAGCCATTTGCCGAAACGGGTTTGCCATTGCCCAGGAGTATCTGCCCGCTGCCAAAGATGGCGACACGCGCATGTTCTTAATGAACGGACGACCGCTGGAGAATGACGGTAAAATTGCGGCGTTCAAACGTGCCACCAAAGAAGGGGAGTTTCGTAGCAACATGCACGCTGGTGGGACTCCGGAAAAAGCAGAGATAACCGATGAAATGTTGCGACTGGCTGAGGCGGTACGTCCCAAACTGGTGCAGGACGGCCTGTTTATGGTTGGGTTAGACATTGTGGGCAATAAGCTAATGGAGATCAATGTGTTTAGTCCGGGCGGGATGATGTCGGCGGGTATGCAGCAGGGCACGGAGTTCTTTCCGACGGTTATTGAAGCCATTGAGAAAAAAGTATATTTCAAAAAAGTGTACGGCACCGATATCACCAATAAAAACCTGGCCATCATGGATTAATCCGGTTTTTATCCCAGCCGGACAGTTGCATTCGCTGGTGATGCCTGACATGGTGAACATCGTGAAAGAGTATAATAAAGGGAGGCTTTCCCAACGCGCTGTCTGGCATTAGCCTTATTCATTGATTAAGTGCTCAGTTTTTTTGCGTGAGTAACTCGCTGGCAGCCAAATTTACAGGGTTGTCTTGTTTACTATATGTCTACTTGGGAATAGCCGAACTAGGCTATTGTGCACTTTTTGTTTACCTGCTTCATAAGGATTTTTCTTGCTCTCTGAATAGCTTTGTCTCATTAGAATGCAATTGGAATGTATTGCCAAAATGAAGGATGCCATAAAACGCATTGTCTTATGTGTCAGCCCTTTATGTAATATGATATGCATTCTCAATACGCCAAACAACTCAATGTATAAAATACAAAATTCTCTTATTGCTCATGGTGAGTCACGTAATGGTGAGTGCCCAGACCGACCAACTCTCCACGAAGGCGCTGACGCTCTCTTATTTTGGTGAAACCTTAAGCCACTCCGGCCTCACGCTGGGCATGGAACATTATCCGCTACAGTCAAAAAAACATCAGTTGGTGTGGTCGGTGAGTATGGGGGCGTACCTTCACCAAAGGAATAACACTTCCTGGTTCCTGCGGTTTCAGGTAGGGCAGCGGCTCATTTTCAAAGGTGGTTTTATGCTGGAGAATTTTGTCGGGCTGGGCTATTTACGATAATACCCGCACGGGGGCGAGGTCTACAAAGTATTGCCCAACGGAGCTATTGTTGAAAATAAAAGAACGGGCTCCTCCAAGGTTATGCCCTCGGTAGCCTTAGGATTAGGATACGATGGCATTCGCTGGAATGGCAAACCACTAAAACTATTCGCTCGCCCCGAAATATTCTGGAAGGCGCCCTTCAACGGATATTACCTTACCCATTTTGTTATCAATACCGGAATTATCCGACCACTATGAACTCCATGCGATTACTTTCATTGTGTTTAATACTATGGCTGTCTGGTCCGCAGATGGCCTGTGAAGCACCCGAATTGTCTTCGTAAGTGGATAATTTCTTCTATTTAGAAAACAAAGGCGCAACGATGCCCGTGTGGGTGCGGGGAAATACGGCGTCGAACGTATTCATCATCATGCTGCACGGCGGGCCCGATGGTGGTTCTTCGCAATACTACACGCTTTTTCTGATGGGACACTCATGAGGCGGAGCCTTAGGGACGAATTACCTAATGACGCATCAGTCAAAGATTCGAGGGTGGATAGAAATTGACGGAGGGCATAGCTGGAGCCGAGCCAATATGCTTTCCCGAGACATCATGATGGATGTGACCCACGAAAAAATACAAGAAGGTACGGAGGAACAATTCTGGAATTTTGCGCTTGACTGGTACGAGGAGCATCCGGTGGTGGGTATCAATGAGGATGCGCACTATACATTTGTGGCGCATGCGAACGGCTACGATTACAATCCGCAAAGTGATTCGCTAAAAATTCCGTTTACCGATCTCCTATTTCATTCTCCCATCTCTACGGCCTACTTCTTTGCACCCTACAACTTTCAGTTTCTGGATCAGGGACTGGACCTGACCGACCAGCTTCATCAGATTACTGTACCTACATCGCTGTGCTGGGGAAGGCACGATAAAGTGTTCCCGGCGGTGCTGGCGGAGCAGACTTATCAGAAATTAGGCACAGCAACCCAAGATAAATTTTTAAGATTCTTTGAGTATTCGGCCCACTCACCCAACTATGAAGAGCCAAACGCGTTTGCCACTACGGTTATCAACTTTATTCAACAGTACGAGTGAGGTTAAACGAATAGCCAGTAGGAACTTAAAATTTCAGCATGAATCACCTAAATAAATTGTCTAAACTATTCCCCCAAAAAGACACAAAAGATCAACCAGAGACTGCTCCTCACTATATGACGCTGCTGAATGAGCAACTTAACCGGGATACCTTTCGCGGGCATATTGAGCATTTTGTGGGGTTGTGCATGCTTCCCGTGGGCATGGCCGGACCACTGACCATTGAGGGAGATCATGCGAATGGCAAATTTTATGTACCGATGGCCACCACCGAGGGAGCATTAGTCGCTTCTTACAATCGAGGATTGCGGGCGGGCCGACAGGGAGGTGGTTTCTGGGCGAAGGTATTGGAAGAAACGGTGCAGCGTTGCCCGCTCTTTAAATTTACCAATGCGAAGGAAGCCTTCTCATTTATGCAGTGGGTTGAATCGGAACAGGATACACTGAAGCTGGTAGCGGAAAGTGCCAGCCGCTACGCAGTGTTGAAGAACGTCCGCTCCGTACTGGAAGGAAATGAGGTGATTCTCTGCTTAGAGTACAGTACCGGGGATGCCAGCGGGCAGAACATGGTGACGATCTGTAGCCAGAAAGTGTGTAGTTTTATTAATGACTATGCCCCGCTAAAACCTCAGAAAATTTATATTGAGGGCAATGCCTCCGGCGATAAAAAAGTAGGCGGACAATCCCTCAACCACACCCGTGGCAAACGGGTGATTGCCGAGGCTACCATTTCCGAACAGGTCGTCAATATGGTGCTGAAATCCACCCCCAAAAATATGGTTGACTTTTGGCAAAGTTCTACCATGTCGCAAATTAAAACTGGCAGCATGGGAAACCAGGCCCATATTGCCAACGGGCTGACTGCCATGTTTCTGTCTACCGGGCAGGATGTAGCCTGCATTTCAGAAGCCTCCGTAGGATTTACGCGCGCCGAAGTAACCCCAAAGGGTGATCTGTATGCTTCCCTGACGTTACCTAATCTGATTATCGGAAGTGTGGGTGGCGGCACCGGCTTACCTACCCAGCGCGAGTGTTTGCAGATGATGGATTGCTACGGCCCCGGAAAGGCCAACAAACTGGCCGAGATTATGGCTGCTGTGGCCCTGGCCGGAGAACTTTCTATTGGAGCCGCCATTGCCGAAGGCCATTTTACCCGCGCCCATCAAAAACTGGGGCGATAGAAAGTTCGGGAAGCAGATATGCTGCTGTCCTCGCTTCATAACAACATTGATTTTGGCAGTGGTGATGCTTTCAGGCATTTGAGCAACGCTTGCCAGTTTCTCCGTCGGGCTTATACTACATCTACCAGAACGGCATTATTAATGTCTTGAAAAGTGATTTTATTCCACAGTGCTACTTCGATGGATAGGGGATTTGTTATCGTTTAAAAAATACAAATATCTTATTATCAGTTATTTATGAAAATCTCTGCTTGTTGGCAAACTGGTATTTGAACAAGCAGAAACGGATACTGGGGCAGTAGATGAAGGAATGCGCGGAAAGGGCTATAAAATTGATAGATCGAACGCACTAGCCTGAGCTCTGAGGGCATGTTTTGCTTGATACGCTTATATCCTTCTTTGACTACATTTTACCATCATAAGACCAGACGAGTTGCTTGATTTACGGTGGGGGCGTAAGGCATATGGGGCTAACCGAGTTTGCGGACGCGAGATGTAGCATAGTGAGCAATGCTCAACCATATCACACTTACTTTTTTTACGAAAATGGCCCTGTCTTGATTCATTGGTGCGTTCAACCTGTGTCGGAAGTAATTAGAAAAAAATATAGATGCAGCTCTTGGAAATTGGCATTTAGGCTGCTTGCATTTCTTTTCGGAGCGTTATTTTTTCTTCGCTATCTACCGTTTTGATGCTAAACGAGGTAAAGACACCCATAATTTTTGCACCGGCTGCAATAATTTTTGAATCGGTAATCACCCAAATGCTATCTATCTGCTTTTTTAATTCTGATATCGTTTTTTGCCAGATAGATCTTGCCATAGGCTCATAGTCCTTCATTGCCTTAGCATCAAAAATGACCATGAATTTTTTAGCCGTATTGTTCTGAAATGCTTTTTTCCATTCCTCACTGGCAATCAATGCCTCTTTATGCGTTAAAACGTCGTTAAAGGTAAATTTAAGGCAATCGGTATTATTAATTTGAACCCATTCAACTGTAGTATTCTCCATGGTAAAAGGTTTAAGAATTAAAAAAATTCAGATATAACGTATGTAATTTTTCCTCTGATTTTCAGTTTTTCATTAATCTGTATAGCATAAGCCAAATGTTGTGCGAAGCCTTGCTGCCATCCGAAGATTTGAGGTTAGTAAGTTTAAAAAAATGCGATATGTGAATTGTTAATTATGTGATTATCAATACTTTAAAGTTATTTTCTTGTTTGTGTTTTCTCGGCCTGTCTGAGGAAAATACCAGGTGGCCCAAGTCAGTTTTATTCCCATATTGGGACTAAGCGATCAAATTGAATCTCTTCAGATTGTTAGAGTAGAGACTCAGTGAAAACTTCTACAGAACAACCATTACTTTGGAGCTTTAGATAATATCAAAAAGGCCATAACATCAACAGACAAATTGTCAAGCAGAGGTAACAGCTTAGGGGCATGATAAAGGCAAAAGTTAAATAATCACTTCCACTATAGAGGTTTACCTCCCTAATAATTAGGGTGTAAGCGTTTCAAATATCTCGCAAATTCTGATTAAAGTGCGGTTGGTAAACACGATAAATAAGGCTGTTTTTGATGGTGGACTTTTCAATTAAGAACTTAACGAGACTTCCTGAGAAATATAGGCAGGTAAAACGAATCATTCAACCACATGTGATTTTGACTGTCCCACTGGTAAATATCCGAATACAAACTTATATTTCCATTTTGTAATGGTTTTGTAACTTTGCCGAAATATTAATCTGGCTACTTTGTTATGATGGTATGATAAAGTAACGAATGAGTAACAGAAAGTTGAAAAAAGATAAGTGAAACAAAAAATATCTGTACATAAACGGACGAGAGAAGCCATAGAGTACCAACAGAAAACAAAGAATTATGTACCTCATATTTGATACTGAAACAACCGGATTGCCCCGTGATTATAATGCTCCTATATCCGACCTTGATAACTGGCCCCGGGTAGTGCAGCTTTCCTGGCAATTGCACAATGCTGATGGGAGTTTACGGAGCGCTCAGGATTATATCATTAAACCGGAAGGGTTTACCATTCCCTTCAATTCTGAGAAAGTGCATGGTATTTCTACTGAGCGAGCGCTGGCTGAAGGCCATCCGCTGGCTGAAGTGCTGAATAAGTTTAATGAAGATCTTCAGCATACCCGGCAAGCGGTGGGGCATAATGTGGATTTTGATATTAATGTGTCCGCTGCTGAGTTTCTCCGGGCGAAAATTGAAACCCCGCTGCTGAATATCGAGAAAGTAGATACCAAAGATGCCTCTACTGACTTTTGTAAAATCCCTGGTGGAAGGGGCGGCAAATATAAGTGGCCCACCCTGTCCGAGTTGCATAAAAAGCTGTTTGGAATGCCCTTCGACGGGGCACACAACTCAGCCTTTGACGTAGATGCAACGGCCCGTTGCTTTTTTGGCCTATTGAAGGAGCAAGTAATCCAGCCATTTGATAGCACACCGCTGGAGGGCATTACCTATGAACGTCCGGACCTTGAGAAAGCCACGCGGGACATGCCCCAAACGGCAACTAAAAAGCAGGCTTCTCCACCCCCTACGCAAAAAAGGGTAGATCCTAACAAAATAAAAACGGCCCCCTTCAGCCACCTGCACGTACATTCTCAGTTCTCTATTTTACAAAGCACGGCGAGTATCAAACAACTCATCAGTGCTGCCAAAGAACGGAATATGCCGGCTATCGCCATCAGTGATCTGGGCAACCTTTTTGGAGCATTTAAAGCAGTGGCAGAAGGCAAGCGGCAAGGGGTAAAAGTCATTATCGGGTGCGATGTTTATATGGTGGAAGACCGGCACCAGAAGAAATTTACCAAAGATTTTAAGGATCAGCGGTCGGTGCAACTGCTGCTGGCAAAAAATCAGGAAGGTTACCAAAACCTGTCTAAACTTTGCTCGCTGGGCTATATTGATGGGTATTATGGAGGGTATGCGCGGGTGGATAAAGACCTGATTCAGCAGTATGCCAAAGGGATTATTGCCACTACTGGCGGTATTTCCGGGGAAGTGCCCGATCTGATTTTGAATACGGGAGAGCATCAGGCCGAAGAGGCTTTTCGCTGGTGGCTGGAAGTATTTGGCAACGATTTTTACGTAGAACTACAGCGGCACGGACTGGAAGAAGAAGGCCGGGTAAACGAGGTGCTGTTGCGCTTTGCCGATAAGTATGGAGTGAAAGTCATTGCCACAAACGATGTCTATTATGCCAGTAAAAAAGAGGCCAGCGCCCATGATACGTTGCTCTGTGTTAAGAATGGCGAATTGCAATCTACTCCAATCGGTCGGGGGCGGGGCTTTCGCTTTGGTATGCCCAACCAGGAATTTTACCTGAAAACAGAGGAGGAGATGAAACAACTCTTCGCCGACCGTCCCGATGCCATTACCAATACCCACGAAATTGCCGAAAAAACCGAAGAACTAACGCTGCAACGCGATATTCTGCTACCCAAGTTTACCATTCCTGAAGGTTTTGCTGACCAGGATGATTACCTCCGTCACCTGTCCTACGAAGGTGTGAAGCCTCGCTACGGCGAGTTAACTCCGGAAATTCAGGAGCGCCTGGATCTTGAACTCAGGATTATCAAAGACATGGGCTTTCCGGGTTACTTCCTGATTGTGCAGGATTTTATCAATGTGGCTCGGCAGATGGGCGTTAAGGTGGGGCCCGGACGGGGCTCGGCGGCTGGCTCAGTCGTGGCTTATTGCACGGGGATCACCAACATTGATCCGATTAAATACGATCTGCTGTTTGAGCGTTTCCTCAACCCGGAGCGAATCAGCATGCCCGATATTGATATTGACTTTGACGATGACGGTCGGCAGGAAGTCATTAACTATGTAATTGAAAAATACGGACGAAACCAGGTAGCCCAGATCGTCACCTTTGGTACCATGGCCCCCAAAATGTCCATTCGTGACGTGGCGCGCGTCAGTGAATTGCCGCTATCTGATGCCAACCGGCTGGCCAAACTGGTACCAGAGAAGCCAGGAACCACTTTTGACCAGGCACTGGCAGAAGTGCCCGAGTTACAACAGCTCAAACGCGGTTCTGATAAGCAAGCGGAAGTGCTCAATCTGGCTCATACACTCGTGGGTTCAGTGCGAAATACCGGTATTCATGCGGCCGGTGTCATCATCGCCCCAGATGACTTACTGGAGTACATTCCGATAAAAACGGATAAAGATTCTGATCTGTTCGTTACCCAGTTTGATGGCTCGGTGGTAGAATCGGCGGGCATGTTGAAAATGGACTTTTTGGGGCTGAAGACGCTCACCATCATCAAGACGGCCTTAAAGAATATCAAAAAGAATCATGGCATCGATATCAACATCGATGATATTCCGTTGGATGATGAGAAAACATTTCAGCTTTACCAAAGGGGAGAAACAGTAGGAACTTTCCAGTTTGAGTCGGACGGGATGCGGCAGTGGTTGCGTAAGCTCAAACCCACCGATATAGAAGACCTGATTGCCATGAACGCCCTGTACCGTCCGGGTCCTATGCAATTTATTCCCAACTTTATTGACCGGAAACACGGTACTGAGGTGGTAGAATACCCGCATCCATTGCTGGAGCCCATCCTCAAAAATACCTACGGAATTATGGTTTACCAGGAACAGATCATGCAAACCGCGCAGATTCTGGGAGGCTATTCACTGGGTGGTGCCGATTTGCTGCGACGGGCGATGGGAAAGAAGAAGATTGAGGAAATGAATAAGCAGCGGGTCATCTTCGTAAAGGGAGCCGAAGAAAAACATGGTATTGAAAAGCACAAATCCGAAGAAGTGTTCTCTATCATGGAGAAGTTTGCCCAGTACGGATTTAACCGTTCGCACTCGGCAGCCTATTCAGTGGTAGCCTATCAGACTGGCTATCTCAAAGCCAATTATCCGGCGGAATATATGGCGGCCGTGCTTACCCATAACATGAACAACTCTGATAAGATTACGCTGTTTATGGATGAATGTAAGCAGATGAAAATCAAAGTATTAGGGCCAGATGTAAATGAGAGCGATTACGACTTCGGAGTAAATAAAGAAGGACAGATCCGGTTTGGATTGGGAGCGATTAAAGGAGCAGGAGAAAGTGCTATCGCTTCGGTAATTGAAGAGCGGGATAAGCAGGGGATTTACCAGGATATATTTGAATTTACCAAGCGGTCTAACCTTCGAGCAGTCAATAAAAAGACATTGGAGTGCATGGCGATGGCCGGTGCATTTGACTGTTTCCCCCAGATACACCGACGCCAGTATTTGCACGTACCACCAGGGGACGCTTCGCTGTTGGAAAAAGCTGCTAAATACGCCCAAAACCTTCAGCAGGAAGAAGATGCAGCACAGGTTTCTTTATTCGGTGGATCAGGAGGGTTGGAAGTTCCGAAGCCACGGGTTGTGGATTGTGAGCCTTACAGTGACCTGGAAAAGCTCAAAATAGAAAAAGAAGTAACCGGATTCTACATTTCCGGGCACCCGCTAGACCAATTTAGATTAGAAATTGAGAGCTTTTGTAAATGCACAGTAGATCGAATCACTGAATATCGGAATAGTGACATAGCCGTTGCTGGAATCATTACCAAAAGTATTGAACGCCAAACGCGCGATGGAAAACCCTTTGGTTTAGTAACCATGGAAGATTACCAATCTTCGCTTGACTTGGCATTCTTTGGAGAGGACTACTTAAGTAATCGGCATCGCTTATCGTTAGGTGAGTTTGTCTATGTGAAGGGACGTGTAGAGGAGCGTTACAACAGGCCGGGTGTCTGGGAGCTGCGCCCTCAAACGGTGCAGTTACTGACTGAAATTCGGCAGAAGATGACCGGGGGAATTCAGGTCAGTATTCCAGTGGGGCAGTTAAGTGCTGCACTTATTGACCAGCTAGAGGCACTTTCAGTAGAATATAAAGGGAATTGTCCGGTAGAAATTCGTGTACATGACGATCAGGAAAGTATGAGCATCGCGATGCTTTCCCGCAAGTATCGCTGGGAGCCTGACCATCAGCTTTTCAGTGCGTTGGGCGAACTGGCAGGTATCTCATATCAGCTAACCGGTAATAAGTGAAAATACTTATATTTAAGGATGATTGTTTCTTTCTGGGACATGGCTTGCGTAATTATACCTGAGAAATCTGGAGAAAAAACAAATATTCTTACGTTGTCAGAAATACCAGGAAGTTACTATTATTAGCTAATTGTCATTTAAGTATAAATGCTTATAAAAGTGCTTCATTCTGCACAAAGATATTCATAAATAGTATTCCAAAGGCATGGTTATTTTTTTATTTGTATGAATTGGTGACTATTAATTTTCAAGGACCTCCTAAAAGTGGGTAAAGCTGTTAGAAAGTGCCTTAGCTCTTACATCATGCTATAGCGAATTTTTCTAGTTCTCGTATTTTCTCACCTATTATTGCAGGTATAATGCATGTACTTAAGGAGTGAGAAGATGAAAATTCGTTTACTTACAGGTGTTTTACTTTTACCTCTTTTGATAGGGATAGGGTATACCACCTATGCACAGACAGGACCCGGTGGGGTGGGAAATGCTAATGGAAGTGGTGGACAACCTGAGAATATACTGTGGCTGGATGCCGCCTCTTTATCTTTGACTAACGGTGCTTCAATTGCATCCTGGCCTGACCAAAGTGGTAATGACCTGCACTTTGGCCCGCTGGGGGCCGATGCTACCCCCGTCTTCCAGAATAATGGGCTTTTCAGCGGAAACCATGCAGTAGCACGTTTTGATGGTACTGAGCGGTATTTAAAACTGGATGATAATGATAAGCTGGATGGTAATTTATCCAGTTTAACAATCCTAATTGTTTCTCGAAGCGCTGTTCTCGATGGTCGCCCCCGAGGCTTATTTTCTAAAAGACTTAGCACTGATTCTCAGGAAAGCTACAGCGCTTTTACCTATTCGGGTAACAACATGAATTTTGATATACGTAATAGTAGTGACAATCGGATGGCTTCTTCAATAGCCCTGAATACCACTACGGATTACATACATACTCTGAAATTTGATGGCAGTACTCAAAGTATTTTTGTGCAGGGAGCTAGTGCGGGTTCGAGGGCGGTAAGTGGAAGTGGAAATATTAGGAATACTACCTCTGACCTTATTTTAGGAGCATTAAACGAAAATTACGGTGATTATTTTAATGGAGATATCGCCGAAATATTAGTCTATGGCGAAGCACTTGGCGAAGCACAGCAGGTAATTACAGAAAACTATCTGAGTGCCAAGTACAACATCGCACTTACCAGTAATGATGTGTATAAGGGTGATGACGGCGGAAATGGAGATTATGATGATAGTGTTATCGGCATTGGGCAGTTTGGCGGTGATACACACGAAGATGCTGTCGCTGACGGACTGGTACTTTCTACGTACGATGGCTCGCTGGATACGGATGGAGAGTTTCTTTTTGGCGGGCATGACGGTACTTCCAATGCTGTGGTAATATCAGACTTAGGTACTGATATTCAGGCACGCTGGGCGCGGACGTGGTATATTGACCGGGAATCTGGCGGGACACTTAATGCGGCCATTGCTTTTGATTTTGGAGATGGTCTTGGCGGTCAATTCCCTCAGGACCCGAATGGCTATGTGCTATTAAAATGGAACGGAAGTACTTACGACTCGGTGACAGTGGCTACCGCTGATAAATATGTGTCAGGTGATCGGGTCGTTTTTCGTGTAACAGATGCCTTACTCACCGATGGAGTATATACCTTGGGAACAACAAACAACGATAGCGAAGCCAGCCCTTTAGAGGGTGGGCCCAATAAAACCTGGTATAGCTATACCAATGGCGACTGGGATGAGTCCGATACCTGGACACTTGATGGTGCAGCTTTCCCCCTGTATGTAAACCCTGATAGTGAAATACCCAGCGATATTGATAATGTGGTTATTTCCAGTGGCAAAACCGTAACTATTCCCAATACAGTAAATAACGTGCAACTTACCAATATAGAGGTGGCTGGACGTTTAGATCTGACCACATCATCTGGTCATGATTTCGGAAATATTTCAGGAGTTGGGCGTATTCGACTGGCGGGTTATGATCATGATGCCAATGGGGCTACTCCATTGTTGGATAACTTTCCGGCAGGTATTGTGAGCGAGTTTTCCGATCCTGTTACCGGAGGGACAGTAGAGTTTTATGGTGATGGAATATCCCTGAACAATACGCATACATTCAACGATGTGGAAATTAACCTTTCCAATGCGACGGATATTGCCTGCTTACTGGATAATTATACCATCTATGGAGGGCTTACAGTAGTACGAGGAATTTTTAAGGTGAATGATGATGCAAGTACTACAGCGCTCACAGTTCAGGTGGAAGGAGACATACTGGTAGAAGCCAACGGGCAGGTTGCAGTAGGCCAGGGTAATGCAAGGCATCAACTTAATCTATACGGGAGCCTTATAAACAACGGAGATGTAGCACTGACCAACCGGGCAGCCGCTAATTATGGTGCTGAGGCCACTGATGGCATAGTAGATGCTAACTTTCTGAGTAGTAACCAGGATCAGGAGATTCAGTGTAATGGACATACCCGATTTTATCGTATTGAGATTGATAAAGGAACCGATGCTACCTATATTTTAGATATTACAACAGCTGATGCCGCAAATTTCGAGCTGTTTGGTCCGGCTAATTATGGACATGCTCAGACATCACAACTTACTGAAAATAATAATGCTTTAGGCTTGATACGGGGTACGGTGCGGGTTGGTACCGACGTGAATATTCCCGTACTAAACAACACCGGGAATTATAATATCTCTGAAGCAGCTCAGATTTGGGTAGATGGTGGCTTGGTTGCCAAACCAAATGGTACTGCCATTGTCCCTTATGGCACTGCCCGGGTGAGTGCTGGTACTTTTGAAGCATTAATTTCAAGTGGGTTTACCCTGCGAGATAATGGTACAATCTGGGTAGAAGGAGGGATAATGAACACCAATCAGATTCGGACTTCTGTGTTGGGGGCCAGTAATGTAGGAGGGTACATTCAGACTGGTGGTACAGTAAACGTAGTAGGTGGAAGTACGAATACAGACTGGTATGTTTTTAACCTTACCTATCCGGGTAATGTATTTACCATGACGGGTGGAATACTTAATATCCTCGGGGCTAATAGCAAGGGCGGTATATTTATTAACTCCGATCCAGACAATATCAATGTTACCGAAGGGATCGTCAATATGGAGATTAATAACGCCAATGACTTTATTATTACTTCTCGAGCCCCTTTTTATAATATTACAATGGATAACGTTGCAGGTAATGCCGCATTGTTTGTGCTGGACCAGGGAGTAGATGTGGCATCTTCAGATGAATACCTGAGTGCTCAGCCCCTCCTGGTAAAAAACAACTTCACCATTGAAGCCAATACCTTCTTTGACCACAATGGGAACAATGTGGAGATTGGACGGGATTTTACCATCCAGGCCGGAGGGGATTATATATATGATGCCGGAAAACCAAATACTACCACGATCAACGGTACTGCCAACAGCTTACTCGCTTTTTATAACCGTACCGCTGCAGGTTCTGATGTGCAGGTGTTCCATAACCTTACGATTAACAAACCTTCTAATGCAGTAGTGTCTCTGGCATCAGGAAAAACTGGTGGCAATCTAAATCAGGGTAAAAACAGGCTTTTACGTGTTACCGGAGATGCTTTCAAATTACTAAGTGGCACGCTAGACCAAGGCGTTCATAGAATCACAATAGCATCAGATACCTTGGTGAATTATGATGTATTCACCATTTACGATCCGGTCAATGCTACGGCTAATGGAAATAATGATGTTATTGAATTTGAGAAAGACGACTTTGTTCTTATGACAGCCGATACTTCCGTATTTGGTAATGTTGAAATCAGCAGTGGTAATAGTATTATAGAGCTACAGAGTGACGTACTTGTACAACGCTTTAACTACCAAAATGGAAGAATAAATCTGCAAAATCATAGATTGACAATAGATAAGCTTGATTTTGGCTTAGATAGTGGGGCTAAATTTGACTTTTCAGGAGACGGGGATACTGATGACCCCGGCGAGGAAAATGTCAATAGTCCGGCGGATATGCTCATTACCTCGGGCAATGCTTCAGATGGCGGGTTAAGCCTGTACATTAACGACAATGGAACTTACACATTTCCTTTTGGCATAGGAACTGATGCTACAGTTACTAGTGCGGGGACCTCCAAATACACTCCGGCTACGATCACGATATCAAATTTTTCAGACGATGGGTATATTACGATCAATCTGGCGGATGCGGTGTTGCAGACTCTTAATGATGGATCAACCGATGCGTTAAGTTACTACTGGCGTGTCCGGTATGAAGGTTTTACCGATCTTCCTGATGTGGCTTTTGATTTTACCTACGATGAAGATGATGTAGTAGGAACGGAAGGAAGTTATGTGCCAGGTCGGGTAGTTGCCGGTAGTTTCGAACGAGAGCAACTAGTTGGTAGCGTCAACACCACCACGAAATTAATACAAAATACTCCGGGCAGTGTGTTAAAAGCCGGTAATTATATCGCTGGAACTCCTGCTAAATTTACAGGGACAGTGAATATCTATTACACCCGGCAATTTGGCAATGCCGCTGGCATTGACTGGCAGAATACAAATTACTGGACACTAGCTCCTAATGATCTAGATTCAAACGGACAGGTAGACAGCTACGAGCTTCATGATAGCCGCCAGCCCAGCGCCGGGGCCTATCCTCAGGCTGGAGATGTCGCCATAGTCGGTTGGGTACCCTGGACCGATCCTAATACGGGTGATAGGGGGAAACCTCACGGCATTGCGATGAACCGGACTGAAACATTTGCTGATTTGGAATTCAGCCAGATGCTTGATGCTTCTGGCAATCCTACTGAAAGGATATATGCTAATAATTTTCAGTTCAGACCTACGGTGGTTTTCAACACTGGTGGACAAGCAGACGTAGCCAAAATTTCTGGCGAGGGGGCTTTCTGGTGCCGCCAGACTACTGACCCTGCTTTCTCTCTAATAGATATGGGGGATTTTTCGAACGAAGACTCCTCTTACTTCATTTATGAATATTGGGCTGATGTAACATATAATAATATTCCTTCAATCCTACCTAACGTACTTTTTGCCGCTGATGGCTGGGGTGCCAACAACAGAAACTTTACCATAGCATCAGACATTACGGTTAATCAGGATTGTGAATTGCTGGGTAATGGGAATTTCATTATGGGGAGTGGTGTAATGGGTGATATCACCGTGAATGGAGACTTATTAATCTTCAGAAACAATGCGAGTGGAAATGACAGTGGAGGGTATGGAGAAATTTCGTTTCCGAACAATGCCAGCAGAAGCATAGAGGTATTCGGAAACCTTCAATTGCTGAGCACTGGGGCACTGATTAATATACGCAGTGCTGATTCTACCGTAAATGTGAGTAACTTGATTGTCCATGGAAACATTATCCAGAACTCTAATGATGGAGGCACTGAAGGTTTACAATTGTACCCCGGGGCCGCATTGGATTATGTGCAGTTGCAATTAAGAGGTGAAGGTAATCATAGTTATACCCGATTGTCAGGTGATGAACCTTCTTTATATAACCTTATCCTGAATAAAGGAAGCAGTACTGCTTCAAGCTTTAGCTTTGATAATTCTTTCTCGCTCAATGGAGCCACCGATGGTACAGCAGCAGAAAAATGTCTGCAATTACAAAATGGCCTGCTTATCCTTAACAATAGTGCTATTGATATTGATCTTACCACGGGCGGTGGTAACTTCCTGATTCCTGCTGCGGCTGGCCTGGAAGTACAAGAAGGCACTGTGAGAGCCAGTGGTGATGATACTGGTATTCTGCTGGACGGATTATTACGTATCAATAACAATGGAAATGCCTATCTGGATGGGGCGGGCAACGGAAATAATTATATTCAATATTCTGCCTCAGGAAATGCTACATTAGAAATTGCCGATAATGGTGAACTTGTGGTAGGCTCTCAGATTCGTCGCGGGTTAACAGCTAGTACCGGTATCCTACGCTATTCTCAAACTGGAGGGGCAGTAGAAGTAGGAAAGAATGCGGCTCCCGAAGCAAACCGAGGGGTATTTGAAATCACCTCCGATGCAGGAAGCAGTTTTACCCATACTGGGGGCGATTTGTATATTGCTCGTCAAAATGGTAGTAACCCTTCTATTGCTGCTTTATATCTTGACCCTGAAACAAGCAATGTTAGTAATTCCACCATTACAATAGGTAATGGCAATACTCCTGCTAACCAAACCATCGGTGTAAACGCTAATATTGCGCTCAGCAATGTTATCATTGATAACACAAGTGGTAATAATCCTGCAGCTCAAATGCAGGTGCGTCCGTTAACCATTGCCGAAACCCTAACGATGGGTAGCGGTACGATACTCGATGCAAATACCCTAGACTTAACACTCATGGGTGATTTTGTGAATAACGGAACATTTGTAGCCAATAATAACACAACCATCTTCAGTGCCAGCAGTGCGCAATCTCTTTCAGGTGCCAGCGAAACTGTGTTCTGGAATTTGATTAAAAGCAATAGCAATACATTAACATTGTCACAGCTTATCACAGTTGACAATGATTTAGCCATTGAACAAGGCACTTTGGCGGATGCGGGATATACCATTACTGTTGAAGGAAATGTATTGAATGATGGAATACATACCAGCAGTGGTGGTGCAGGTATTGTACTAAATGGAGAGGTGCAACAACAGATTACTCGTAGCGGTTCAGGAACGAGCGCGTTCGGCGTACTCACCATCAATAACTCAGATGGAGTGATTATTCCGGAAAGTAACGGATACAATTTTACCGTTAACAATGCGCTGCGAATGGGTGGTGGTGTTTTCAATATTGGTAGTAGTTTACTTACAATTTCGGAAAGTGCGATTATTGAAGAGGTTAGTACGTTTAGTGCTAATAATATGGTTCAGACGAACAGCTCATTTACAGATTCGGGGCTACGTAAGCTTTTTGCCGCCGGTACAACAACTGATTTCACATTTCCTGTAGGAGAAGATGAGTATACCCCGGCTACTTTGGTGCTTTCTGGTGTCGGAAACACTTCAGGGTCAACCAGCGGTAGTATTGTAGTCATTCCTGCTCATGAGTACCATCCGGTGATAAACGATGGAACGGAGACCACCGCCCCTACTGATTTTGATAATGTATTACATTACTACTGGACTGTGGATGGCAATAACTTATCAGGTTTTAATGCTGAGTTTGTCTTGCAATATGATCAGGCAGATGTATATGTAAACAGTCCTTATTCCGAAGCAGATTATATTCCGGCTCGTATCCTTAGTGATAACAATCTTTCGGGCAATATCAATAAGTTCGCTACCAGTTTGGTAGATGAAAATACCAATGAAATTAGCTTTATCTTCAACAATGTTACAGATGCGGGCCTCTCAGGAGATTATTTCTCAGGAGTTGACGAGGCAATCCCCGACGCTGTGCCAACATATACGACTACCGGTATTAATGATGGTTATACGGATCAGGATTCCTGGAACGAAGCTATCCCGGCGGGTGGACCTGTAGGAAGTATAATCATTGTTCAGGAAGGCCATACGCTGACCATCCCTGGTGATGGGATTAATGTGTATCGTACTGAGATTCAATCAGATGCTGTGCTAGACGTTGGTACTACCATAAAACACCGATTGGGTATTGTCAGTGGCCAGGGAACAATTAGGGTAGAGGGCAACACTCTGCCAGCTGGTTTTTATAATGAGTTCTTCTTATGCCCGGGGGGAGGATTAGAGTATGCTGGTGCTACTGATTATGATATTTTGGGTAGTATTACCAACCTGCAAAGAATGACCTTAAGCGACACTGGGGAGCGAAGGCTGCCTAATGCTCATATTAATATCTGTGATGATTTAACCATCGTGGGCCCCAGGCTAATCAACGAAAACGATATAAACCTAACCATTGGAAATAACCTAATAGCCCAAAGCGGAACATTTGAAACCGGCTCTAATAACATTATTACGATTGATGGTAACCTGTTGGTGAGCGGAGGAACCTACCAGGGGGAAACAGGGCATACGAATACGGTAGCAGGCAATGTGAATATTAGCTCCGGATCTTTTTCCGCCGGAACAAACAGTACCCTCAATATAAGTGGAGATTTGATCTTTTCGGGCGGGTCATTTGGAAGTAGCTCTGGGAACGCACTTATCCGCATGCAGGGATCTGTCAATCAGTCTATTACGGGAGAATTTACTGCCGCCAATACTGCGGACCTCAATAGACTGGAGATTGACAACAGCGCCGGAGTTACTTTAGCCGGAAATACTGATATCAAGTCCGCTTTACTCCTGACCGACGGGTTGGTATCCCCAGGGGCTAATAAACTAAAATTAGAAACCAGCGCTTCGGCAACACCCAGCACCGGCAAAGCCAATTCATATGTTGATGGTCCCTTGTATAAAGATATTGCCAATGGCGAAAGCTTTACATTTCCGGTAGGAAAAGGAAGCCGTTGGGGATATGCTTCGGTAGAAAATATTTCTGGAGGGGCGTATGAATGGAATGTGGAATATTTTAATGATAATCCACAATCAGTATTTGGGGGAACATCATCTGACGGAACGATTCAAACCATCAGTGGGAATGAATATTGGAGAATTGCGGATGATGCGCCCGTGGCTGGTACCCTGGACGCCAATATCGGAATTATGTGGGATGGCACCAGTAATGTATCAGCCAATTCAACAGATTGGTACAACCTGAAAGTGTTAGTATGGAATGGTACAATGTGGGATACCTATGGAGGTACCGGTCACGAGAGTAACCCCACTCCTTCCCAAAGCCATGGTTTTTTCACTTCAACGGATGTTATCAGCTTTTCTGAAAACTTTGTTACGATGGGTTCTACTACGAGTAATAATCCACTGCCTGTTGAATTAGTAGCATTTAACGTTCAGGCAGAGGCAAATCAGGTATTGTTAACCTGGGAGACTGCTTCAGAGATCAATAACGATTTCTTTGAAATACAACGATCCCAAAACGCAAAAGATTGGGAGGCCATCGGGACAGTAGCTGGTGCAGGTAATAGCACACGATCGCTGGAATATCAGTACAAAGATAAATATCCGATTATTGGGGAGAGTTATTACCGCTTGCGGCAGGTTGATTACGATGGAAAGTTTGATTACTCGAAAATACGTAGTATAACAGTAGAAGCCTTCACCCAATTAAATACTACGGTATTAGAAATACGGATTTACCCTAACCCAAGTGACGGGCCTACTAAGCTGCGTATAGAAGGGTTAGCTAATTATAAACCCGTAACGATTAGACTACTGGATGTCTTCGGAAAAGTTCAGGAGACAGTACAAGCGGATTCAGAAATCCTGAGGCGGGGCATCACGATCAACCAACAGGGTAGGCTACCGGCAGGGCTGTACTTTGTGGATATTCAGCAAGAGAATTTAAACCTACAGAGAAAGCTGATTTTACGTTAATACATTAAATAAAAAAGCCGTCCGGGTTATCACGATCCAGACGGCTTTTTTATTAAAACAGGCCAATGGTGATGCCTATTTTGAAATTATTGGTGCTTGGACCTTCATCTGGGGTAAACAGCTCAGACAGCATATATTGCCCGGTCAGGGTGATTCCCCGGAATCCCAGTTTAGCATGCACTCCATAACGCCAGGGGTTTAGGTTATAACGGCGCTTAAATTTATCTTCCTCTTCAATACCATTGTCTTCATACTTAATTTTAGTAAATGAATTGATAAGTCGTCCGGCTTTTCCACCTAAGGCCACGGTAAAGCCCCGATAATTCTCCTTGGAAAAAAAGCGTAGTTCTACCGGGATATCAATATAGTGCGTAGAAAGCTGGGTTTTCTGTAATGAAGGGTAAATGGCATCGTCCAGCGGAATTATGCTGGTAGAATCCTGGGTATCATTTAAAGTAACACTTTCTTTAAAGCTATAATTCTCGAATCCCAATCCCAGGCCGGCATGCAGAGAGAATTTAGACTCACCAATGGGAATAGGGTATAAATAATAAACATCAAAGCCTCGGGAGCCCCAGGATCGAAGACCCATATCATCAGGAGCATTTTGCAGAAAATTTAACCCAAAGTCTAATAGCAGCATGCCTGGCAGGTCGGGTTGGGCACCCTCATACGTAGTAGTTTGTTGAGCACAGGTGTAAGAGTAGGAGGTTAAGACCAATGCAATTGCACAAAAAAGTAATTTCATAAAATATAACACGTCAAAATAGGTTTACTAATATTCTTTGTAGATAATCCATGCGCAAAGGTACAAGAATTCTGTTTGAGATGAGACACTCCGTAGAAAAACGAATGTTTCTTTCCCAGATTGTTCTTGCCTTAAAGGTAAATTATTGCTTATCTTTGCGTTCCGATTAAACGGATGGCCTTGTAGCTCAATTGAATAGAGCATCTGACTACGGATCAGAAGGTTACAGGTTTGAATCCTGTCAAGGTCACTAAATCACCTTTTATGTTGCTGTTAATCAGTGCGTTGCAATAGGGGTGGGAACGGAATAGAAAGCTATTGGAGCATATTTAAATGTTATCCGGTAGCTTTTTTTATTGGAGCAGCTTCCTGAAGTATTCACATTAAACTTTTCCTGCGCTATTTTTTCGCCCTATTTCCTCATCCGAATAGAACGCAGACTTATCATCTTGACGATTATTTCGTTTGCCTGACGCTCAAATATTTCTGCGCCAAATTCAAAATATCAGGATTTAGCGGATATCTTCTCTGAATAATGCTGGCAATACCAGGGTAGCACTTTACTCAACCCTGCTATCCTTAGGTTTACCAAAAAAAAGATAGTGTGGGATGAGCCTAAATCCAGCATCAATCACTCAGAAATAAAAAAGCAAATGCGCTACTGTTTTGTGTTCTATATTAAATGAGGCAAATAACCTAATATCTTCCTGAAAATGCCTCTTGCTTAGGAAGCAATTCTGGATGTGTTGTTTAACAGGATAGAACGGGCAGGAGTGTATTGAGAGACGGGTTTAAACTGATCAGCCTGAGTTTTTAAATGTTTGATTTGAGCGATCTTCTTTTCTGTCGCTACGCGGATGTAGAAGGCTTCAACGTAAAGCATACGTGCTGTTTGAGAAAGAGCCTGCACCGCTTCAAGTAAACTCAGTGAATTAGGAGTATCGTTTGACTTTCTTTTCATAGACAGAGTGCTAATGTTGTTAATATCAATATACGATCATAACCAGACGCTTGCAAATTACATTGCAGCATTGCCTGAAAAGTGATAAAGATTGCGCTATTTGTGGTAATAAAACCGCTGTGCAACGCACTATTGGGCTATTTTACGAAAAGTTACTACTGCTTGAAACCGGTCCTCTATCTGCTGATACCTTTCCAGCATTGCCTCCAAAGTCGACATATTCTGCATTGCGATGGTTTGGGTGTCTAATAAATTACGATACATATGCTTTACAGCGTTTGAGTAATTAGTATGCTTTTTCATAACCTCTTATCTTATCTGCAATATTTTGATAATGCTTACAGCTAACGCTACATACGACTATTATCATTATTTTGGATTTCTATTATGCAGTATTTTTTCTAAATGAGTATTTTACACCTGTAAAAATGGTGTTTTTAACTTATTAATCATTTGGCTTATAAACCATACGGTTCATTTTCATTTATTAATATACGTTAGGTTTTATTTTGCATTTTTGGTAGCTGGAATCTTGCTGTAAGATGGCTTTTATCATCCTATCCTTGGCTAAACAGAGGTCGTGTTTTGCCTGCTAAGTGTGGCGCTTCTGGTATGTTTTGCAAACTTTTACTTATCTTATATCATCAAACTTTTATCATTCTTGGCAGTGAGTTTAGTCCATGCTAAGTTCAATATTCTTGATCACCCATGGGAAAGTGTATCAATAATGAAACCCATCTCTAACCACCTTTTTACATTATGAATCATCACGACCAACAACTTTCGCATGCATCCCGAAGGAGTTTTATCAAAGGAACGGCCTACGCAGCAGCAGGCTTTATGATTGTACCTCGGCGAGTGCTGGGTGGTCAGGGGTTTGTACCCCCCAGCGACACGGTCAATCTGGGCATGGTAGGAGTTGGGGGCAAAGGACGGCAGAACACTGGTGAGTTCCTCAAACTGGACGATGTGCGTGTAACGGCCATGGCTGATCCTTCCAACTACTGGAACCTGGCGGACTTTTATTATCGCTCGGAAGCAGGCCGTGGACCGGTTAAGGAAATGATTGAAGAACAGTATAACGTCAAAGATCCAACCTTCCGGGTGGCAGAGTACCTGGATTTCCGGGAGATGCTGGACAAAGAATCGGGACTTGATGGGATTGTTTGCTCTACGCCTGATCATACCCATGCATATGTATCTTTAATGGCATTGCGTGCAGGCAAACACGTTTACTGCGAGAAGCCGCTGACCCACAACATCTGGGAAGCACGTCGGGTGCAGGCAGTGGCGAAGGAGACCGGACTGGCTACCCAAATGGGCAACAGCGGTCACAGCACTGATGGTATTCGGCAGACGGTGGAGTTTCTCCAGGCCGGAGCTATCGGGCCAGTACGGGAAATTCATGCCTGGGTCCCTGCTACCCGTTGGGTGCCTGATCTTAAAGGCTTACCCAGCGGCACCTCTACCCTGCCTGTTGGCTTCGATTGGGAACTGTGGCTGGGCACGCGAGACTCCATGCCTTTTCACGAAGACTACGTACCAGTCACCTGGCGGGATTTTTGGACGTTTGGCTGCGGAGCTTTGGGCGACTTTGGTTGCCATGATATGGATGCCTCTACCTGGGCATTTGATTTAGCCGCGCCCGAAAGTGTAGAGATTCTTCCGGCGGGATACAGCGATGCTCAGATTGCTCCCTACGGGGAGATCGGTTACTATCAGTTTCCGGCGCGGGGCGACCAACCTCCGCTGAAGCTTACCTGGTACTCGGGCGGCCTGCGTCCTTCGCAACCAGAGATGCTACCCGAAGGTGAGGCCCTGCCGCGCCGGGGTACGATGTTCGTCGGTGACAAAGGAATTATACTAAATGATGGGGGAGAACGTATCCCGAAGGTGTTCCCCGAATCGCTGCAAGCATCCTTTAAGCCACCAAAACCTACCATCCCTCGTTCCAACGGTCACTTCCGCGATTGGATTGATGCCATCAAAGGTGGCCCGGCTTCCAGTGCTAACTTTGACTACGCCGCTCGCCTGACCGAGATTACCCTGCTTGGAGTACTATCCCTGCGGATGGGCGGCAAGAAAATTTACTGGAATGCCGAACAGATGAAAGCCACCGGACTACCCGAAGCTGACCAATATATTCGCGAACCCGTACGAAAAGGCTGGGAAATGGCCTGATAAGCTTGGGATAGCCAAAACCCTATTTACTTTCTGATCCGGGCTTCTATGTGTTTTTTTAGTCCATCAGGCAAATGTTATCCTGCCGGGGTTGAGACTGATAGCGCGGTGAATCTCAAACCCAATTGAGGAATGGGGCTATTAGTCCCATTCCTTCGTGATATAGAAAAATGAATCGGTTTCGGATCGATAGATTAAAGCTTAAACAACCTCTGATGCCTTTCTATTTAGAGCCTATTGGCCGTACTTTTAGAAGGAATCTCTTTCCAGAAGTCTCGAGGTTCTCGGGATAACATTTTGTTTGCTTCCCGGTCACCTTTAAATTTCTCTTTCTTGGGATTCCACCGTAGCGGCCGGTTCAACTCATAGGCAATGTTACCAATATTGCAGACCGTAGCCGTTCGATGGCCTACTTCAACATCGCAGATTGGTTTTGACCGCTGTCGGATTGCATCCAGCCAATCCTGGTAATGATTGCGGCTTTTGTAGAGATGAATCTCGTTCTCACCTATTTCCTGCCCCCTGAGGTTGTCAGGCATGTTCAAAAATTGCCGACTCACTTCAATCACCCCGTCAGCGCCTTCAAATCGTATGGCATTGCCTTTTCCAAAATCATCCCGAACCATAGGCACTCCATTATCATACAGATAAGTCAGTACCGGGTACTCTTTGCCATCCGGAGGAATAACTTCTACCGGACCGCTTGCATCCATGCCCAGTGCCCATTGGGCAATGTCAAACATATGAGCACCCCAATCGGTCATCATGCCCCCTCCGTAGTGCTTGCAGTAGCGCCAGCGAGGCCATCCATCCCAATCAATAGGCGGAGCAAAGAAGGAACTGTACTCTCGCTCAGGGGCAGGACCCTGCCACATATTCCAGTTCAGGGTATCGGGTTCTGGTTCACCGGGTTGTTCACAAGCGTCTGGCGGGCCACCCACACTTACTACGACTTTCTTGATTTCGCCAATATAGCCATTGATGACCAGCTCCGCTGCGCGATGAAAATCCTCCCACGAGCGTTGCATGCTTCCCGTTTGAAATACGCGTTTATATTTCCGGGCAGCATCGACCATCGCTCTTCCTTCTTTTACGGTGAGTGCCAAGGGCTTTTCGCAATAAACATCCTTTCCGGCTTCGCAAGCCATAATAGATGCCGTAGCATGCCAGTGGTCGGGAGTGGCTACAATAACTGCGTCAATATCATTACGTTCCAGGAGTTGCCGCAGATCAGCATAGGTTTGAATGCCCTGGTAAGATGATTGTTGTTTTTGCTTAGCATAGTGAGCCGAAGTCATCTGTTTAAAGTCATTAACCTTTTGGGAGTCAACATCACAAGCCGCCACAATTTGCACTTCGGGGATTTCGATAAACTGTCGGAATAACGTGCCCCGGCCTTGCTTGCCAGTGCCGATGAATCCTATCGTGAATTTGTCGCTGGGGGGAGTGTAACCGGGCCCACCTAATACGTGGCGGGGCACTAATGAAATACCTGCTAATGCGGTAAGGGACGTGCCAATAAATTTTCGACGAGAAGTTGAGGGGAATTCTTTTCCGTAGTCCATAGCGTGTAATAGGTTGTTATCACGGAAGGTACGGAATTAGAGAGGAAATTGAAAAGAGAGAAGGTATTGATTCTGTGAGCAATATCAGGTAGAGGAACCAGATTTTTTCTTGACTTGCTCTTCCATCAGACTATCTACCGAATGGTCAATATCTTCTAAGGTGGTGGCAATCTGACGTAATTCATTCATTCGTTTAATATGAGAGAATCGTTCGCCGTTTTTTAGCCCTTTGGTTTGAGAAGCAATTTGGTCAATATCTGACTTTATTTGCTGCACAATATCCTGGATCTTAGGTTGAGATTTCACGGATAGAATTATTTAGTGATATATCTTTTGCTATAATGAACGTCTTATCTTAACTAAAGGAACAAAATTAATACCCTATTTTAGTTAAAAGCTAATAAATCACGGTATTTATTTGTGTTTTTTTTAATGTAAGGATATTTTGTTTAAATATTTCATTGTTTCAGTGAATTATATTTAGAATATTGTTAATAAGAACCAATTAGCATTGCGGTAAGAATTAGGGTTTTCTTTTAAGGATAGACGAATGAGCATTACCAGGAATTGTATTGAGGAGTAAATTCTACATCTTCTCTAAATCTTTTCCCATTCAACATACAGCCGAAAAAAATATTCCGATATGTGCTAATTTAATAACAGAGGCCACTGAAACAGTATAGCAATAATTAATAGCCTTGCCTCAATAAGTATCCGACCAAATTAAAGTATCATTTTTCCAGACGTCACCGCGAGGCTCCGCGAAGCGGTCTGCCGTGGTGTAAGATCACCTCACATTCGTTGGCGATGACGTATTTATTATACTTATTTCTGGTCGGGTAAGCACTGTGACAAAATGAGCTTATATTTTTAGCGTCATAGCCAGGAAGAATGACGAAGCTATCTCCCCGCGCCACGTTGGCTCATTAGCAGGATATTGCTTCCTCGTGTCTCGTCGCAATGACGTTATCATTATTTTCGGCATAGTGCTTACTTATGATACGGCTTGTACTCGTTTTTGATCGTCATTTTTAAACATTAATTCTGCGAGTGATACTAGCGTAGCATATAGGAAGCATTGCCTCACGCCCTATACTGAATAAATCTTTGCCTGGCTGATCGGGAAATAGGCAGGTAAGGTTAATGGATTTTTGCTGAGGGTATACAAACAAAAAGCCGGTAGCACAATGCGCTACCGGCTTCTAATAATCAAAATATTAACAAATCTAAATTAAGCTGCTTTTAAATTAACCAAGCTTAAAGGTAATGGGTAATACCATTCGTACCCGAACAGGCTGACCGCGCTGCTTTCCTGGCTTCCATTTCGGTGCAGATTTAACCACTCGAACGGCCTCTTCATCACATCCGGCACCAATCCCTTTAATGGCTTGTACATCGGAAAGTGATCCGTCTTTGTCCACTACGAACTGAACGAACACTTTTCCTTCTATGCCCATACGACGGGCCTGAGAAGGGTATTTCATGTTTTTACCTACATATTCGTAAAAAGCCTGCATACCGCCTTGGGGCTGAGGTTGATCCTCTACCACCATAAAGATCTGGTCGGTTTCTTCCTCTTCAGGAGCTTCCTCGAAAACCATCTCTTCAATTTCGGTATCTTCAGTAATCTCTACGTCAAGGTCAATTTCAATTTCTTCCTCGATCTCTTCTTCATCCGGAACCTCTACAATTTCCGGCTGCTGTATTTTGGGTGGTGGTGGTGGTGGCTGCTCCGTAGGAGGAATCTCCATCACATCTTCAAAACTATCATCAACTTGCCCCAGATCAACCAATGCGCTGGCGTCATAATCTTTCCACTCGAACGCTAAAGTTACGAGTGCCAGACTAATAACCAACCCGATGGCTAGGTGCATGCCTGTCTTTTTATTCAGGTCTGCTTTTGGTGTTTTTTTTGGTTCCATACAATTTGTGTATTGTGATTACACTGTAATATTAAGCTACAATTTACGAAAAAGAAACGAGCCTCTCAAACCTGAGACTATAATTTTTTTTCGTAGCGGCGGTATTCTACCATTTATAAAGGACGAAAAACAGGCCGTATCCCGCGCAACAACCGATTGTATTCGCAATAGCGTCATATGCATCAATCGTTCTTCCTTCGGAGAAAATTTGCGAGCCTTCCAATATAGAAGCATACGCTATTGCTATTATTAACGCATAATGAGCTGCCTTGTTGCGCAGTCCCGGGTAGGTGGTTTGTTTGGCAAAGCCAATAATCATGAGCAAGGCCAGTATGGCAAACACCAGCATGTGGGCAAATTTGTCTGCACTAAACAGGGTTGTACCCAATTGCGGCATTTGTTGACCCGGTAGCAAAATCAGGGTAAGCACAATGAGCATCCATACCAGCGTATACAGATTGAAGCGCCAAAACATCTTACTTCTCGTCGTTGATGCCCTTACTATTGGCCAATCACTTCCTGGTAGGCTTGCGGATCAAGCAATTCATCAAGGTTGGCCTGTTCACTGATCTGAATTTTGATCATCCAGCCTTTATTATACGGATCTTCATTGACAGCCTCCGGAGTAGCTTCCAGTTCGGAATTTACTTCTACCACGGTGCCGGTAATGGGCATGAAAAGATCGGAAACCGTTTTTACGGCTTCTACTGTTCCAAAGACTTCCCCTTGCTCCAGTTCCTGCCCTTCGGTCTCAATTTCCACATAGACGATATCGCCCAACTCCTGTTGCGCAAATTCGGTGATGCCAATGTAGGCTTCTTTGCCCTCGAGGCGAATCCACTCGTGGTCTTTGGTGTATTTTAACGAATCAGGAATGTTCATATGCTATTAAAGATGTGCTACGGTGTGTGGGAAAAATACTTTTCTAACAATTAAGAAAAACGAGACAGCAATGTAAGTTTCTTTCAAATTTATCAAAAGTACGTTCTTTTCTGTATTTAGAAAAAGAATTGCCGGTAGATTTTACTGAGCCAGATTGAAGCGGACCTGCGTGCCGAATTCGGTGGTGGTACGACGGAAGGAATTGGTGACCAAAGGCTCGTTAATGGTTCGGGCAAAGTAGACCTGTATATTCAGTCGTTCGTTCACCCGGTAGTCCAGCGTAGGGCGGGCCTGGAAGTTGATGTTACCATTGGTGATGGTATTATCGTCGCCTATTTTACGCTGCACGGTCTTGGTATCTTTGAAAGACATTGCCAGGTTAAAGGTAAGGTCGTTTTCCAGCGTGACCGTTCGGCCCTGCACCCGGAAGGGTAAGGTGAACTGATCTTTGGTGAAACCAAATGTGAATGTAAGCCCCTTGCTGGTCATTTCGGTGACCTGAGCGTTGGAGAGATTTAGCGACAGGCTGCGTTCCCGATCGTAAGAGATACGGCTCGTAAGGCGTCCTTTGGTGCGCACATTGATCCCGATCAGTGGAGAGAATCGTTCGGTAATAGCCACCTGCTGGATTACGTATAGCGGAACAAAAACTTCTACCGTATTTCCTTCGGCATCCTGTATTTCTTTGGTTTCGCTCAGGGTAGTGGGGTCGTAATTTTCTACGCGAGTGGTTAATTCCAAAGGCGCCTGTTCCAGAGAATACTGTAGTGAATTGGTGAAGTTATTGACACTGTAAGTAGACTGGTACGCATGGTTGATGGTAAACTGAGCAAATACATCACTAATGGCCGGAAACAGGCGTGGCAGTCCGGCGTAGTCTACTCTCCAGTTAGGCAAAGGAATTTTCGGGAAAGGAGAGGTCTTAATTTTTCCGGCATCCTGCTTGGAGTAAGCAGCCAGGAATGACGGAATCAGTACATCCTGGGAGTTAAGATCGTATTTAGCTTCTTTGTTCGGGTTGTCCCGGGTCAGGCGGTCTCGAACAATTTCCCGATTTTGCTCAAATTCCTGGAATACAGCGGAGATATTCTCATCGGTGTCTTGGGAGAAGGCCGTCCGGATGGTGAGGTAGGAGAGGTTATAGGTGCCGGATCGGGCCGGGGTTAGTGAGTTAAATACGCCTAATGAGTCCTGTCGGTAAATCTCCTGATACGAACTGGTCACCGTTTTCTTAAAATCTACCTGGATGCGGAAGTCCCGGAAGGGCTCAATATCGGCCCTCACCCCAATATTTTCCACCTGAGACTGCTGAAAAGGCATGGTCAGAATGGTAGAGGGCGACAACCACCCGCGCTGGGCAGCTCGAAAACGAATGCCCGGGTCCTGGCTGCCCAGTAAGAATGGAATACCCGGAGATTCAAATGCTTCGTCCAGGCCAAATAAAAAGGGAGTGCTGATAAAACCGGGCAACAGGGTGCCTTCGTTCAGACTGTAAGTGACGTTGATGGATCTTAGGGCCATCAGCAGACGGAAGAAGCCTTTTAGTGCTTTCAGGTCTGGTTTAGGTTTTTCGTCCTGCTGCGTGGTATCCTGAGGGTTGCGTTGAGGCTGGGGGCGGGTAGGTCGCTGGTTTCGCCCTCCATCATTGATTCCTTTAAAAAACTTGATCTTATTATAAAGGCCTACCATGTCTACCCGGCCAGTGGCACTGCGGTCCCGGTTATTCTGGATGGTGTTCCCAATATCTTCATAAGTAGTGGTGACGGTGGTTGGGTCGTACGGCCCGGCCTGCCAGGTATAGCCTGCCTGATATCGGGCGTCGGCATCCAGCCAGTCGGTAATCGGGATTTTATCGAAGGGAAGCGTATAGGTAGCCGTCACGGCCTGATCAAAGTTTTTCATCCGGCCAAACTTTTTAAGATTCTCAATCACTTCGTTGCGTTTGGCTTCGGTATCCAGTTCTCCGGTAGGCTCATCAATAATTGCGTAAGTGCGGGCACTGTAATCCAGCCCTAAATTCTGGGTGAGATCCCAGCGAAGATCGTAGATGCGGTTAAACGTAAAAGCTTTTTCGTACAGCGGTTCCAGACTCAGCAGGTTTTCATCCCGGTACTGGGTTTTGACGAAGTTACGCTGTAGATCTCCCCGGAAGCTCACACTGGTGGGCATCGGAGAAAAGTTGAAGTCGCGGATTAACGCAAACCAGGGCGACTGAAGGAAACTGACATTGGCAAATGGCTGAAAATTCAGGTCAGGGAAACTGTAATTGTATCCCACCCCTCCCCGAACCAGGCGCTGCTCGTAAGTAGCTGTATTAAAATTGCTGCGGACAATGTCGCTATACGAATATGAAAAAGTGAAATTAGAAATATCAAAGAAATGACTGCGGGCGTCTTCCCGGACTTTGTTCTTGCGAACGTTGGTAAAGTTTAAGCTACGGCGGGTTGTCTGGTCGGTCACTATATCCAGATAGGTGGCTCGCTCCTGAGGATCAGTGCGGGAGTTAAGGGCAGCATCCAGCGGGATGTCCGGGTCTTTGGGATCAAACTGCGGGATGATGGTGCCTCGTTCGTAGCTGGCGTACATCGGGATTTGCAGCCCGAAGCTTTCGGGAAAGAATTTATCAAGACTTACATTGGCAGACACATCATATTCGGTCGATTCTTCGCGTGTTCGTTCCGAGATACGCGATTGAATACCGCCAAAACCATAAGTAGAATGTCGGACCGATGCGGTGACGTTGGCAAAGTCAGCCAGTTTGGTATTGAGCCGGGCATTGGCCGCCCAGCCGCTGGTGCGGTCAAAATCGCCTACCCGTAACTCATTGGCCCATACGCAGAGAGTTTGAGGTGCCCGGTCGCTGGTAATAGGATTGCGCACGCCAATCATCACGGTTTGTACCGTACTCAATTCAGGGCGACCCACAACCGTGATACGGTATTTTCCTCGCGATTCGGTATAGGGAAGCGTGAGCGAAAGGTCGTTACGGTTACGTGCCGATTTAACCTCAGCCAGCCAATCCAGGGCTATTTCCATCTCATTCTCTTCCGGCCACACCGCTCGTTCATTCCCTTCTCCGCCTACTCCGTCGGGCGATATCACCAGCGGAATCTCCACTTCATAGTAATTTTCAGTGAAATCGGTACCTAAACGAAGGAAGCCTCGTACCGTGCTATCCTGGGCCGTCTGGCTTTCGGCATGGAAGAACATACGGATACTACCATAATTGATGAGGTCCAGCGTCATGTTCTTGTAGGTGGCCCGGGCATCCCCATCCCGTAGGTTATCCACACACATCTGTAAAGATTGTTCATTCACCCTTCGCTCTACCGGAGAGGTATTATCCCGGTCACGTTTGAAACCTGGGGGCAGGGTATAGGGCGAGCCTTCGGTGGTTGGGGCTCCGTTTTCCTCAATGTTTACCGCTGATACAAAAAAGCCGGGATCGTAGTTTTCCGGGTATTCACCCAGTTGTTTTTCATTCAGATCTTCCGTAAACCGCCTCCACTGGCTACCAACCATCTGAAATTTAGCAAACCGAAGCACAACCGGCTGACGAAAATCGGTAAGGTACGTTCGGATGTAGCGGATGGATTTAAAACCCTGAATACTGCCTTGCTGCCGATCGGGCTGCCGGATGGGAATGCGGAAGAGGTACCAGGTGACATTTTCCCCGGTATTGGGCTCAGTGGCCGTTACGGCATCCACAATATTATTCTGACCTACCTGAAGTTGGCCGGGACGCAGGTCTATTTCATACTCGTAGTATTCCTCCAGATCGCTCAGGGTATTGTCCCGGTTCAAATCTTCATTATCGGGTAACTGGCTGCCCGAAGGAATGTACCGGGCATTGTTATCGTTGAAAATAGGAGTGTTGCCTTCCTGGTTATTGAAATTCTTGTACCGCTCTACCACCTGGGCTCCCCGGTTGTCGAGATTGTCACTCAGGTAATATTCGAAATTATCAGCGGAGGGGTCGGCGGCTACAGCCTGCTGGGCGGCTGGTGAAAGTTGGTTATAGAATACATCTCCGAAAAAAGTGGCTTCCTCGTCATTGCGAACCCCTTCAAACCCTACGTCCTGGTTGCTGCGTATTTCCTGCGAACCGTTGCTGAAGTAATCTACCAGAAACTGATCGTTGGGAGTGCGGCCCAAATCGGTGATGTTTACATCTTCGGAAAGATAATCTTCGGGCAAGCCATTTTCGAAGAAATGCTGGTCATCTGGAATGACATCTTCGGAAATGCTTCCCAGGTTGAAGATAAGTTTGCCCCCGGTAGTGTTCTGTTGGTTAACTCTTCCATCTTGCACAATACCATTTGGGGAATTGATAAACGGGTCAAGCAGCCAGAATTCAATGTATTCAATATTGGTTTTATCAAAATCCACGTCAGACGTAATAGAGCGCGTAATACCGCCCCAGTTGTCTTCCGGGTTGCTCAGCAAGCCTTCATCGGTCAGGTTTGGATTATAGTTGTAGGGGCCTCGTTCTTCAGGAAAATACGCGATATCAAAGACGGGTAAGAAGGTGTTAAATACCTGACGATCCTGAAAAGGAAAGACCTCCTGGGCCAGTACCCCTCGTTCGTAATGGTTGGTGATATCATTGCCGGTAGGAATATTATCCGGTACAATGCTTCCTCGGTTCAGGTAGAAAGCTGTATTATCCACCACGTACCAGGACAGTTTAGCCCTCCGATAGTTTTTTCCCAGATTTCCGCCCTGACTACTCTCGAAACGTTGATTATCGGTAGTAGGGGTAGAGGCCACCGTCCAGTTTTGCCAACCGCTCAGGCTAAAAGGAGTAACCGTGTTCTCAAAATCATCAATGTAGGAGGTGCCGTCGCCATCCACCACATTGGAGGTGCCGGGGATCAACTGGGCAAATTCAGCGTTGAACGTTACGCTGGAAGGTTCTTTGGTCTGAATGAGCGGAAGTGCGTCCACCAGTTTGGTGATGAAGCGCGAATCTTTGCGGTAGTTAATGTCAAATCCGTACTTGGTATTTTTGGTGGGCTCAGACCCAATGCTTACCCGGCTGATGATGGGACGCTCGTTCAGGTGCAGGATCGTTGCTCCTACGTTAATATCTTCGTTGACCCGGTAGTCCAGGCGGGTACCGAACAGGGAACGTTGCTGGAAATTAAACAGATCAGCTTTCTCGTACTGAATTTCAATGCGCTTCCCTGAGCTGAGCACGCCTTCATTCAGAATGGTGACGCGTCCCAGGTTATAATCTACCGTAAAATCCACCCCTTCGGTCAGGGGAGTGTTACCGGCAATCACCTGCACGGAGCCTTCGGCAATGTTGATACCCGGCAGCATAATCTCGTTGGCCGATCCGGCCACGAAGCTTCCGACGATGAAGAATTTGTTCTTATTGGTATTCAGTTCTGCATCGGCTTTGGTGGTGTTGTAAAGCGAACTATAGACGTAGCGATCTACCAGATTATCTTCCCCGGGGGCAAACTGTTGCTCCAAATTATCACCAAAAGGTTCTAGTACCGGAAAGATCACAAAACCCTGCTCAGTATTAATGGTAATGCCTTCCACAAAGTCAAAGTTGCCATCAGGTTGCCGGTCATTGTTCTGATTGAGGTTATCAAGATTGAGCAGGCGGATCAGGGGAATGTCCCGGGTGTTTTCACCTTCGTGCAAGCTGGGGTTGTCAATCCCGGTACGGTCGTCGCGATACACTACGCGTAGCTGGAAACTTTCCCGCCCGACCTGGCTGGCATTGAGGGGGTAGATGTTTTTCATCATCAGATCCCAGGTCGGTACTTCCGTATTAATTTTAGTGGGGCGCAGCATTTTAAGAAAGACCACCTGATCTTCGGAGAGGTTCTGGTAATCTTCGGTAAGTTCACCAACCTGGTAGCGTTGTCCGTTGTAGGTATATTCGTAGGCCACGGCTAGCACCTCATCATTTTGTAAACGACGGTTCAGGCTGATGTATCCCAACTGGCTGTCGAAGGAATATTCCCGTTCGGTGAGTTTTCGGGCGGAGGTAATTACTTCAAAATCCGTGGCTTTTACGAAGTTGAAGTCACTCTCCAGTAGCGTGGAGGTTTGGCTGATGTTCCGCAGCCCGGCGGTATTTAATAAATTGCTGTATAGCTGATTGGCCTCGTTGAAGGCCGGACCGCTTTGTCCTTCACCAACTCGGGGATTATCGTTCCGGTAAATTACATCACCTTCCCCCAAATCCATGAAAGCCGCCATGCCCCGCAGGGTTTCGGTATCATTGTTTCGGTTCAGTACATAAACTTCTACTCGAGTTACATTCAATCCCGAATAAATCTGGGGGAGGGAGCGTAGCCAGTTTTCGTAGTTAGCCCGGAAAAAGTGGTTCAGGAAGAAATGGCGATTTTCGTCGTACTCCGATGCTTTTAGCTCAAACTCCCGGGTCTGGGTGCCGCTTTCAATGGTAATCGCATCGCTGCTGCCTCGTTGCACCGAAGCTACACTGGTAACAAACAGCCGCCCGAACTGTAGCTGGGTTTTGATACCAAACAGACTCTGCGAGCCCGTAATCAAACTGTTGCTCACCGGCATACTCACGGTGCCCAGCTCAATTTTTTTGATGATCTCGTGCTCGTAGCCGGTATACTCTACCTTCACGTTGTTCTGGAAGTCGAAGGAGTTATTGTTGTCAAAATTAGCGGTGACCTGAAGTTTTTCACCAATGGTGCCCACCACATTGAGACTGATCTGCTGGTCAAACTCAAAGTTTCCGTTACGCTGCTGCCGGATCGGAATGTTGGGATTAAATATCCGCTGAAAGCGCCCGCCAAAATCCAGCGTGACGAATCCATTGGGGCGGATATCTACGTAAGAACCCCCGAACAGGCGGTCGAAAGCCGGAGTCGTATAGATAGGAGGAATGAGCTGCCTGCCACTAACTGCGCTTTCGCCATCCAGGGCGGCAGAGCGGTTGCGCCAGTAATCGCGCAGCAACTGACGGTTCTGAATTTGTTCGTACTGATCAAAATTCAGGTTTGCTGGAGCGCGATAGTCTAACCCATTCACCCTTTCGTATATCGAGTAATTGATGGCCGTATCTATCTCAATGCCAAAATCCAGTTGGGTAGGGTCTTGCAGGTAGAGAGGAGAGCGGGGCACGCGGTTAGAAAATGGGTCGCCGTAGCGGTCGGGCGAGCCGGACTGAGGGCGGATGGAAGGCTCGTAGGGAGCGTTCGGATCAATTTCTTCCAGGGTATCTGTAGGAATGGTATCGACGGGTACCGTGGGATCTACCGGAGGAACTTCCTGCGCCAGCGATACTGACGGATCAAGGGTGATGCTTCCTAATACCCCCGATAATATCCAGCAACAGGCTTTCGCCCAGATTCTCCCTGAAGTATACCTTGGATCCGTAGGTAGCAAGTTACGTTTGTTTATGTGGTTTTGAGCGATAGTTTGATGACGTCCTCTAAGCGAAGATCTCCGCCTTGTCTGTTCTTTTGCCAATCGGCCATCACTTTGTCAATGCTTTTTTCGGCCGCAGCACGGGTAAATCCGAGCGTCATCAAAGCAGATAACGCTTCGCTACGCAAGGTATTGTATGCGGTCGCTGGCAGGCCATGTACCTTTTCCGTAGGACTCAGCGTGACACCTTCTTTTCTGAATTTGTCGGCCAACTCCAGCACAATTCGCTGGGCTGTTTTTGCCCCGATACCCTTTACCCGTTGCACCGTTTTTGCATCCTCATTCGCAATAGCCGACTTCAGTTCGTCAGCCTGCATAGACGAAAGCAGTGTCAGTGCCAGACTGGGCCCCACTCCGGAGATAGAAAGTAAATCCAGAAAAAGTTTTTTCTCGCTGGGATGCGCAAAGCCAAAGAGCGTTTGGGCATCTTCTTTTACGTGCAGATAGGTATGTAATTTATAGGATGACTCCCGCTCTAATACGCTAAACGTATTCAGCGAAATGCGAATCTCATAGCCGATTCCCTGTACGTCGATAACAACAAAAGTTGGTTCTTTATGGGTTAGTGTTCCCTGGATGTACGCAAACATATCATTAGGTTGTATTCATGAATAGGGATGCAATGTTACACATCCTGACGAAACTATGGTTTGCAATTAGTCCTAAATGTAGCAGATGTTAGAAATTCCTGATTATCCGATACTTATCCCTCCTTTTTATAAAAATGAAGTGATGATTGGTACTAAACGGAGTAGCGTTTTAACTTAAATCAGAATGAACGTTCTATCGATGATTATCAGCTACCCTTTGCCATTGCCACAGCCGCAAAACTAAAAAAAACCAAGAGCAATTTGCAAAATACATTACATGCCAGTGAATTTATTTAGTAGATTCCGGCCGATCATTTACGTGAACTAAGGAGAATACTATAGAATGAAAAAAATAATGGTATTGACATCACTGTTTGTGGTGGCCATTTCAATAGGAGTATATGTATGGTTGGGCGGATTCCGGAAGGTGCCTATAGAAGAAGTGCAGCACCCGTTGCGGGTTGTCTGGGGCACCCCTTATCAGGGCAAGTACGGAGATCTGAAGCTGAGGGAAATTTTTGTCAAGACCCAGCAACAACTGACTGAAGGTAATGTGAAAGGAACACTGGTTGTACTGAACTATGATTCGCTGTTTGATACCCAGGCGGTAGACCAGCTTATTGGCGTGATCCCGGAGGCTTCCGCTGGCCCAATGCCGCTGAATCGCACGGTCGATACCCTGGCAGCCGGAAAGTATATCAGAGTGCATGTGTCCGGTCGGCCTGCTGTGTGGCCCACGCCGCCGCAAATTCACCAGAAGGTGCATGATTATGCCACTCAGCGGGAACTTAAGCTGGGGAAAAAGGTTGTTGAACATTATTTTGGTCAGGATTCTATGTGGGTTGAATATTGGGTGGTGGGTGAGTAACTCTGATCTTGGATGTGGATAGTGAAACTTGCAAAAAGCGGCCCTGAGGAGTGCTGGATTTTGGGTAATGCAGTAGAAATTGACAATTTGGGTTTTTGCAAACTGTTTTTTATTTGAGATATAAGAGGAAGTGTTGAAAAAATGCTTTTGAAGCACTAAATTCGAGGGGGGTTCTTTTTGTTTTACTAAAGAAAATTTATCAGTGTTATTTTCCAAGGCTATACGATGTGTGGTTTTACTCTGGTGCGGTTGGGGGTTTGTCACCCCATCCGTAGCGCAGGCTCCTGTATCCGATAGTCTTAACAATGCTTTAACGCAGGCAAATTCTCTGGAGGAAGAAACCGAAGCCTGGCTTAAACTGGCGGATTACTACGAGACTCGTAACCTGGATACCACCTATTATTTTATTCAGCAGGCAATGGCGGCTGCCAAAAAAGCATCTTATGACCTGGGGCGGGCTGATGCTTATGTTCGTTTAGCATCCTACTTCGCCCATTACCAACGCTACAATGACGATAGTCTGCATCGTTACCTGGAACAGGGGATAACAATTTACCAGGGAGAAGAAGATTCAAGCCGGGTGGCTCAGGCGTATCATCGGGTAAGCCAAACCTCATTTTACAGCGATTATTACCCTACCGCTTTACAATACGCCAATACCGCTAAAGAATTATACCAGCTACTGAATGATCGGTTAGCACTGGCGCAGATCCTGTCGCTTTTGTGCGAAATACAAAACCGGATGGGCAACAACGTGATTGCGCTCAATCATTGTATAGAATCGCTAAATATCTATAATGAGTTGGGTATTGAAACCCAAAAAGCGCATCTCAATAAAACCATCGGTATTATCAACCTGGATGTTCGAAGTTTTGTGAAGGCCAAGGAGTATTTGCTGCAGGCAGTTGAGTTTGCCGAAAGGTCTCAGGATACTACCACACTTTCTTCGGCATATATTGGGATTGGTAAAGTAAATATTGAAACAGAAGATTACGATGCGGCCTTGGAGTCTTTTCAACGGGCCATCTCCATTAATCAGGAACGGGAAACCGGGCAACTGGCATTTGCTTATTATAACATTGGAAAAACGTATTTACTGCAAGGTCAGCCCAAGCAAGCCATTCCATTGCTGGAAGAGGCATTGGCTATGAGCGAAAACTTCAAATACCGATCGCTGCAAGCCAAAGCACTCTTAGAACTTAGTAAAACCTATTATAGCCTGGGGGAACTGGACCAATGCTTCAGTTATCTTACCCAAAGCCTGAAACAGGCACCCCGTAATACTTTGGGAAGCAGCGAAATACTACGGGAGTGTTATAAAGAACTATCTAAATACTATCACCGGGTAGGGGATCTGGAAAACGCAATTGTCAATTATGGATTATATGACCTGGAGAGGAACCGGGCTTTTCAGGCCGAGACTGCGCAGCGGTTTGCTGAAATGGAGACCGTATATGAGTCAGGAAAGAAAGATAATCAGATTGAAATACTACAGCAGGAAAATCAAATTCAGAGCTTATTGGCCAGTGAGCGAAAGCTGATGAATTTTTTCCTCATCATCAGCCTGTCGGTTTTATTTGGGCTGGGTATATTGGGGTACAGTAAATATCAGGTGAAAATTCGGGCCAATCGGAAGCTGGAAGAGCAGAAAGAGGCCATTAGCCAGCAGAAAATAAAGATTGAGAAGCAGCGCGATGAAATTACCGAAAAAAGCCTTTTGCTAGAAGAAAACAGCCGAGACATTAAGGATAGCATTGAGTACGCCCGCCGTATTCAGTTATCGCTACTACCGGAAAAAGACAAACTAAAACACCTGTTTCCGGATTCTTTCGTGTTCCATCGCCCTAAAGATATCGTGAGTGGGGATTTTTATTGGGCTTACGAAACCAAGGATGTTATTCTGATCGCGGTATTGGATTGTACCGGACACGGAGTACCGGGGGCATTTATGACTGTGCTGGCCAACTCAGTGCTCGATCAGGTAGTACAAGAAAGCAAGGTCGCGTCTCCGAACAATATGCTTTCGTTAATGGATACACGTATTCGGGAAGCGCTGCGTCAGAGTGAAGACGAAGATACCAATACTGATGGGCTGGATATGGCCATGTGCATGATCAATCGGCATACTCTGGAAGTTTGCTACAGCGGAGCCCAGATACCCCTGCACTTTACCCATCAGGGAGAACTTTGCAAACTAGAGCCCAGCCGCTACTTTATCGGTGGAGGACGAGTGAAAGATAAGTACTTCACCAACCAGTGTAAACAACTGCAAAGAGGTGATATGCTGTACTTAACTTCGGATGGCTTTCAGGATCAGTTTGGCGGGCCCAAAGACAAAAAATTTATGCGTAGCCGCTTTCGCGAGTTACTCGAGAGCATTCAGGATCTTCCCACCGCCATGCAGTACCAAAAGATAAAAGAGACATTTCTCCGTTGGCAGGGAGATCAGATCCAGACCGATGATGTGCTGCTGGTAGGGATAAGGCTTTAAACCAGCGGTTTTGCCATAAAAAAAGGCAGAGATCATCAAACCTCTGCCTTATATGCATTTTTACAGACTCCTTATATTTCTACTTCATCCAGGTTGATAAACCTGATCTGCTGATCGTCCGTGAGCTCAATCCCCACGATAGCGTCCCGGCTGATGCGATCGGCGAGAATCTCCTTAGACAACTGGTTCAGTAATTCGCGTTGAAGTACCCGCTTGAGTGGTCGGGCACCGAATTGCGGATCAAAACCAATGTTGGCCAGGTGATCCAGCACATCGCTGCTGGTTTCTATCTTGATGCCGTTCTCTTCCAGACGGTGCTTGATCAGGTTAAACTGAATCTCCACAATCTTGCGCATATCCTTCTTGGAAAGCGGTCGGAACATGATGGTCTCATCAATCCGGTTGAGAAACTCAGGTCTTACCGATTTTCTTAATAACTCAAACACTTCCTGCTTGGTCTGTTCCAGGATTTCGTCTTCGTTATAGGAATTAATCTCCTGAAAACGATCCTGAATCAGGCCGGAACCAATGTTGGTCGTCATGATGATGATGGTATTTTTAAAGTTGGCTACCCGCCCCTTATTGTCAGTAAGTCGGCCATCATCCAGTACCTGCAACAGGATATTGAATACATCCGGATGCGCTTTTTCAATCTCATCCAGCAAGATGACTGAATAAGGTTTGCGACGCACGGCTTCGGTCAACTGCCCACCTTCATCGTATCCGACGTAGCCGGGAGGCGCCCCGATTAATCGGCTCACCGCATGGCGTTCCTGATATTCCGACATATCAATCCGCACCATGTTGTTCTCATCGTTAAATAAGAATTCAGCCAGGGCTTTTGCCAATTCGGTTTTTCCAACTCCGGTTGTGCCTAGAAAGATGAAAGAGCCAATCGGGCGTTTGGGGTCCTGCAACCCGGCCCGGCTGCGGCGTACCGCGTCTGACAGTGCTTCAATGGCTTCCTGCTGCCCGGCTACCCGGCGACTGAGTTCATCTTCCAGGTGCAACAACTTGTCCCGTTCGCTTTGCAGCATCTTAGAGACTGGAATTCCGGTCCATTTGGCTACAATCTGGGCAATGTCTTCCGAATCAACTTCTTCTTTCAACAATGAGCTTCCCTTTTGCATTTCAACCAGCTTCTGCTGCAAATCAGCTAATTTACGCTCACTTTCGCCAATTTTACCGTAGCGAATTTCAGCCACGCGTCCGTAGTCTCCTGATCGTTCTGCCTGTTCAGCTTCTACCTTGTAGCGGTCAATACTTTCTTTTTCTTCCTGAATTCCCTTGATGACCGATTTCTCATTCTCCCACTTCGCCTTCACATCCTTACGCAGTTCTTCCAGTTCAGAAATATCTTTGTTGAGCTGGGCTTCTTTTTCCTTGTCTTTCTCCCTCCGGATGGCTTCCCGTTCAATTTCCAGCTGCATAATCTTCCGATTCAGTTCATCCAGCTCTTCCGGCAGCGAGTCAATTTCCATGCGCAGACGGGCCGCAGCTTCGTCCATCAGGTCAATGGCCTTATCCGGCAGAAACCGGTCGCTGATATAGCGACTGGAAAGCTCTACCGCAGAGATGACAGCATCATCTTTGATCTGCACTCCGTGGTGTAATTCATACCGATCTTTGATACCCCGAAGAATAGAAATGGCATCTGGTATATCCGGTTCATCCACAATGACCGTCTGGAATCGACGCTCCAGCGCCTTATCCTTCTCAATGTATTTCTGATACTCTTTCAGCGTGGTAGCACCAATGGCATGCAATTCTCCCCGGGCAAGGGCGGGTTTCAGCAGGTTGGCCGCATCCATTGCCCCTTCACCGCCGCCGCCCGCACCAATGAGGGTATGAATCTCATCAATGAAGAGGATGATCTGCCCATCTGAATCAGTCACTTCTTTGATGACAGACTTGAGGCGCTCCTCAAACTCGCCCTTATATTTTGCTCCGGCCACTAAAAGCCCCATATCCAGGGCGACAATGGTTTTGGTTTTCAGGTTCTCCGGCACGTCACCGTCTACAATCCGCTGGGCCAGTCCTTCTACAATGGCAGTTTTACCCACCCCCGGCTCGCCCAGTAGGATAGGGTTGTTTTTAGTTCTGCGGGCCAGAATTTGCAGTACCCGGCGAATCTCTTCATCCCGGCCAATCACTGGATCAATTTTACCGGCTTTGGCCAGTTGGTTCAGGTTTTTAGAATACCGTTCCAGTGATTTGTATTTGGCTTCAGCATTCTGATCAGTTACCCGGTCGCCGCCCCGCAATTCCTGAATGGCCGCTTTGAGCTCTTTTTCAGAAAAACCAGCCTGTTTCATCAGAGAGGCAGTTTTTTCTTTACCAGAAAGCAATCCCAGTAAGATATGCTCAATAGCAATATATTCGTCCTGGAAATCTTTCAGGTGGCTTTCGGCTTTTCGCAAAACCGCGGCACTATCATTAGACAAATAAGGTTGCTGTCCGCTTACTTTCGGATACGATTGAATAATGGTATCCAGCCCACTTTCCAGTTGGGGCCGGTTAATACTCAACTTGTTAAGTACAAACGAAATTACATTCTCATCCGCCTGCAATACAGCTTTCAGCAAATGAGCTGGCTCAATGCCCTGCTGTTGATTACCAGCAGCAATCTCAGCGGCTTTTTGTAAAGCCTCTTGTGATTTTATGGTATAGTTATTTAAGTTCATGTTAGTCCTCCTATGAATGTTGTGTTGTATGCTCTTTGGTCAATATATATCAAAACTGTAGCCAAAGGCTATTAAGCGTAGATTCATGCCATTATGGCACAAAAATGATTAAAATTTTACGAAATAAGGTCAAAATGACATGGAAAAGTGTAAATAATATAACAGAATAATATTTTATTAATTGCTGATTTTTTGTCATACAAAACGCAAGCGGAATGGGTATTACCGTTTGATATTTTGTGTTTTATAGTATTTGTGATAAATAAATTGGTAATTTTGAGTTATGTTTAATCAATGGTGAACAAAAAATTTATGAGTTGCCTTATGAGATTATTTGCTGCTTTTTTCTTATGCGTTTTTGTTGGTCATGGCATTGGATATGCCCAGGATGAGGCGCCCCGGGGATTAACCATTGATGAGTATAACATGGTTTTGGATGCCAAAGTTGATGATCTGGACAATGATACCTACATTAAAATTGGCGATGGCAATTACGTGCTGGATCGTTACGAAATGAAACCCGCGTATTCTATTGCCGGTGAAAATGGAGTAAAGAAACGACTGGATCTGTACAAGCTATTAGACCGTAGCACGATGGCTGAGCTTGGTTTGGTGGTTTTTTACACCAATACAGCCTCCGGCGAAACCTTTAATCTGACGATTCCCAACATGGCGTCTTCAGCGGAGGTTTGGAAAATGTATTTCGACGCTATTTATGAGCATGATCAGCAAGAAGAAGATGTGGCGCTAAAAATGTCTTACGTGCTTTCCAAAGAGGTCGCTTACTTATTGCAAAAAAGCAGCGGAGTAGATATGAGTGTAATGGAGCAGGGTAATTCCGATTATGATTTTTGCTTTCCGGCAACTGCCTTGGTAACGCTGGCTGATAATCAGCAGGTATCCATTGCTGACATTGAAGTAGGAGATCAAATAGCTTCTTACGAGCAAGGAGCGTACCGTCTGGTAACGGTAGAAGAAGTTCAGATACATCAGAAATCATCCATTTCGCTGACCAGTGTTCAACTGGTACCTGAAGAAGAGGTTACTGCTTCTTTGGCAAATACCATGACAGCAGGCATTGTGCAACTGGTAGCGACTCCTAATCATCCTATTTTAACCAAAGAGGGAACCCTCGCATTGGAGGACCTTATGGTTGGCAAGCAGGTATACCGCTATGAGGCAATCACGAATAGTTTTGTTACCTATAGGGTAGCCCAGGTAAATCATTTATACGATACCGTTAAGCAGGTATATAATCTGGAAACCAGCGGTGATACTTACCTGGTAAACGGCGTTGTCGTCTTAGAAAAATAGCGCTTATTGTTGCCTTACGCAGCGTCTTGCTCATTTCCTGATCAGGGCTTTTTATTTATACACAAAGTAACATAATACAATCATTCCCGTTTTAGAGGTCAGGTTGTATTTTTGAAATGCCCGGAGTCTGTTTGCATATAGCCTCCAGGTTCAGAAACTTAATTTTTTATTATAATATCAATCTTACTCTGGCAGCTTAGGGCGAAAGTGTTCTTTTTTATTAAGAGGGCTATTTCGTCTAATCTTTAGATGAAGGATAAACATTACCAGTAATCCGTATTTACCATTATTTTATTAAGCAAGATTAATAAGGGGTACAATAGCTACCTGGGGCTGTTTTTACTAAGAAAAGACTCAGTGGCAGAGTTATTATTAAGTATGGGTAATTCAACTTATCTAAAAATTCTTCTGACATTCTAACAATAATACCTACTTTTGAGTATTATCTTAAATAGGTGCCATGATAGAATCCCATAAGTCGCTTTTTAATTAGATAAATACAATTTTTTATTTTTTAGCACCAATCATGTCGCGGAGTTTACTTGATGTGTGAGACCTTGGGAGAAATACTAGCAAACAGTGTTACAGGCTAGATTTCCAGCCCATTAATTTTTATTCATGAAATTACAGGGAAAGATTGTGTCCGGTATTGGCTGGACATCAATAGCTTCGTTTGGATCGCAGGGAATACGGTTATTATTTAAACTGATTCTGGCAAAACTTCTTCTACCCGAAGATTACGGAATTATTGGTATGGCTGCCGTATTTATAGGCTTCACTGAGGTAATAAGTGAGCTAGGTATGGTATCCGCGCTGATTCAGCGCCCCAAGCAGGATCTCCATCCGATACATTACAGCACTGCATTTTGGATTAATGTAGGCATCGCCTTACTGGGGTATGGGCTGATTGTTGTACTGGTGTCGCCGTTAGCCGCCCGGTTTTACGAAGAACCTATTTTGCAAAGCATCATGCCTCTACTGGCCATTCCAGTGGTTTTTAATACTTTATATGCTATTCCCAAAGCCAAACTCAGCAAAAATATGAGGTTTAAACCTCAGGCGATTACTGAGATTTCGGCGGCGCTGATGGGAGGTATTATTGCCTGTATACTGGCTTTCCGGGGTTGGGGCGTTTGGGCTTTGGTGTGGAATGGAGTGATCGTATCACTGGTGTCATCCATACTATATTATATTCAGGTGCGCTGGCATCCTACTTTTACTTTCAGCAAATACGCTTTCAAAGATTTATTTGGGTTTGGAAGTAAAGTGATGGTCGAGCGGATTTTCCACTATTTTACATTAAACATAGATTATCTGCTGATTGGTAAACTGATCGGGGGAGCAGCTTTGGGAGCTTATACATTAGGGTTCATCCTCACGAATACGTTGATGAAGCAAATTACCAACGTAGTAAATAAAGTGATGTTTCCCGCTTATTCATCTATGCAAAACAGCATAAAAGCCATTGCCAGATATTATCTGCAGATCTGTAAGATGAATCAACTGGTGGTTTTTCCGTTTATGCTGGTACTGATTGTATTGGCGAAACCTATTATTTGGATATTTTTTGGCCAGCAGTGGGAATTGGCGATTGTGCCGCTTCAGATTTTGGCTTTAGGAGTTGTATTGAATGGTCTTTCGGGTAATGCTACCATTGTCATGCGCAGTGTAGGCCGCTCAGATTTATCCATGAAGTTAAGCATTGGTTGCACGCTTTTTTCTACCATTCCGGCGGTTACGATTGGCGCTTTGTCTTATGGAATTAACGGAGCTGCATTTGGGTTGCTGTTAGATCGTCTTTTCCGGTTTTTTTGGTACCAGAGAGTCGTTCATAAGTTAATAGGTGTTCATTACTCTGCGGTGCTTAAATTGGCCTGGAAGCCCTTGATTGCCTGTATCGTTATTGGGGCAAGCGTCGTGCTTGTTCATCAACTGCACTCGGTATCGTACTGGGTACAATTGATCGTAGGTGGAGTCATGATTAGCACGGGATACCTGTGGTATTTATACTTTTTTGAACGGGAACTGCTTAGCAAAGTCGTGGCTGTAACCGGTATCCGTGATAAGGTGATTACGCCAATGGCAAATTACATCACTTCTTGAGGAAATAAACATCATTTAAGTGTTCTCTAATCCGAATAATATCAGCTTTATTTCTAAGTGGGAGGTGGTGTTTCTGCAAAAATACTTTTAATGCAGGATCTGTCACCTTGAGCGCCTCCCAGCTTTTTTCTTATTGGCTAATGGCTCAATCGGCTGATCCTTTGTACTTAATAAGGTTCTTCCTCAATAATCTGAGCATTGCAACGCCCTCATATCCAGTGCAGGAACGAACGTAGTTAAATTTTTTTATTTTCGTGCTGTGATGGCTTCAACAATTAGCAAAGGAAGTTTTCCGGCCAGCAACACCGTCATTTACTTGTCAAAATTCAACAATATTGAGAAATGAATGAATACCATCAGTATCTGATAACTGCAACTTTATCAGTTGTTGAGGGAGTAGCCATTCGGATATCTTCATCAATGTTTACTTCTACAGTAGAATTTTCCAGATTGTAGTAAAGCAAAAGATCTGAGACTTCCTTTCCTGATGCCAAAAGTTAGCTTGCCACTTTGCCATTGCTCATCCCAGTAATGAGGGCTCTGTACAGGGGCGAATGATAAAAAGACGGTGTGCGGGAGATGATCATTCGAAACTTTAGTATATTTCTTCCGGTTTTTTGGTTCACAGATCAGGATAGGCATGTATGTATCAAACAACACTGGCAAAAGCGCGTGAAAATTTTTAACCTAATGCTTTTATTATGGCACAAATACATATAGAACGTAAGATTCGGCAAAAGCCGGTTTGGCCCTGGTTATTATTACTTTTGGTTGTGCTGGGAATTGTGGCCTGGCTGATGCTTGCCGATGATTCTGCTGCACTAGAGAAACCAGATACCAATACAGAAATAAATTATTACCAGGAATCTCCGGGTACCGTAGTGTATGCCTACCTTGAAAAAGGTAACTGAGGTATGCAGATGGTTTTTGCGTGGGTTAAAACCGCTTGGAAGGAAAAGTAAAGCAGACAGGCGCAAAAAAATAAGCTGGTGTTCATATCTTTTTTGTGCCTGTCTTTGGTTTATCGCCTTAGTTCTTCTCTACAGTTTGGCTCTGTTTGTATTCGTCGGCTTCTATCACGCCGTTGTCGTCAGTATCCCACATGGCGAAGGTGCCTTGTGCTATTTCTTCTTCTGCCAACTGATCATTTCCATCATTATCCCACTTAGAAAAGTAGCCAATCTCTTCCAGACCTTGCTGAAATTCTTCAGGTTGAATCTGACCATCGCTATTGGTATCCCAGGTAGTTTCTTGTTGGTATTTTTCCATCTCAACATCTCCAAAAAACTGCGCGCTTCCTTTTGCCCATTCATCAGCCGAGATACTGGCATCGCTGTTATTATCTATTAAGCCGAAAAACCCTTCTTCAAACTCGTTAGGCGTTACATATGAATTTCCATCCGAATCCCATTGCGAGAAATATTCAGATTGGGTAAAGGATGCCTTGAGTTTCTTATTATCAATGATCTCGCCAGGTTGATCGCTTTCATACTGCGATGTTTCTTGATTTTCGGAATCAGGACTGCTACAGTTGACCAGCATGGCAGTGATCGATAGTATTGATATAATATTGGTTTTCATAGTTGAAATCAGTTAATGGTTGAATTGATTTGATAACTGGAAATGTATTTGCTTTGTTGAAAATATTAATATCAATATTTGGGAGTGGTGACGTGTAAAATGTATAACGATAATTAATTTAAAGTGAACATGTTTAGGCGAGAGTGTATATTGATCAGGCTAAAAAAACAGAAAAAAACATGCTTTAATACGATATATGGCGCATTTCAGAAAGCCTGATTCTTAATAATCACTCAGGTGTGAACACAGGCGGTGATATTTTTTGTTTAATAATTTTTAAAATTAAATAAACAAAAGTATTTTTTTACTGTTAGGCTGGTATAAACTTTTTAATTAAACAAGTATGACTATGAAGACGAACGCAATGATGCTATTTTTTACTGGGTTATTTATGATTAACCTAACATTTGCGCAAGACCAAAGCACGATGAATGAGGATCAGGATATTGTTGCATTGGCTATGTCACAGGAGGATTTATCCACATTGGTAGAGGCTGTAAAGGCAGCCGGTTTGGTAGAAACATTACAGGGAGAAGGGCCTTTTACAGTATTAGCTCCGACCAATGCTGCTTTTGAAGCATTGCCTGAAGGAACCTTGGAGACCTTGCTGATGCCTGAGAATAAGGACAAACTGGTATCCGTACTGACTTACCACGTAATAGCTGGCGAAACAACGTCATCTGATCTATCGGACGGGATGGAAGTAACAACTGTGGAAGGTAGCAATGCCAAAATTATGCTGAATGACAGCGGCGTTTCTGTAGAAGGTGCTACCGTGGTTACTCCTGATGTGCAAGCTGCAAACGGCGTAGTACATATTATTGATGCCGTTATCTTGCCACCCAGTATGATGGATACTGCACAAGGCGAAAAAGAGAAGAAGAGTGATTATTAATACGTTAATATTTTTAAGAAACTAGCGTTGAAGGCTACCTGGGTTCAGGTGGCCTTTTTTGCTTCCCGGATGGGGCCGTATCTATTAAATAATTCTATTCACTGCTTATATGAAATCTAAAATATCGTTGAACCATTTCAACAGTGGTTTTAGATTGTGCTCCCTGCCTGATAGCCTCCTTTACCCCTGAAGAAGAGAGGTCATAATAAGGGAATGGTTTTTTATGAAAATAGGCCAGAGAGATGCCAATTTGCTTCGCAAATTGATGGAGTTCCCTCTCGGAATCAGCCATCAAAAAGTTGTAATCCGTGTATACCATACTTTAGATTTAAAAAATGTGGTTGTTGCTGTATGGTAGTAATCAGAAATATGGCAAATAAACAAAAAACGATACAGCACTTAATTGCGTCTTAAAAAATGCACCTTTTAATAGGTTTGAAATCATTAGCGAACTGCCTATTAAATATGCCCTGCCCAAATGTATCAGAATAACTGCAACCTGCTGCATTAGTTCGTAAGGTTACTAAAAGTATTGCCCCTGGGGGGACTTATATAATTAAAGCAAATAAAAATAAAAATATTTTTAGTAGTCGCTGGTTACACAATGGCGCTCGTGCTTACCAACATATACAATAAAAAAAACACACCATGAAAAAGTATATTGTTATGTTAGTAGTTTGGGCGGGCATTTGTTACTTAGCTTCTCCCGAGCAGGAAGAGACCCAAGAATCAACAAATGTAGTTGCCTCTACGGAGAGTGAAACTGCAATCTCTGTTCCAACCAATACTTTGGCGTTTGATATCAACTTTGTTGAGGCAAAGTAATCTCAGGACCAGCAAGTGAATTTTCATTTTTAGCCATCGATGAAAATATCAGCCGGGCAAGAAAAGAAATATTTAAGTTATTGAATGTCAATAGCTAAACTTGCTAATAAGTAAGTGACCCTGCCAGGACTCGAACCTGGATCTAGAGTTTAGGAAACTCCTATTCTATCCCTTGAACTACAGGGTCAAAAGGGAACGCAAAAATAGGGGTTTCGCATGCAATTATCAACTACCCTCAGTTTCACTCACCAAAGTAGCTCCCCGATTTTGTTCCGCCAGTAAACGCAACCCATCAAGAGTAAGCCAGGGCTCTATGGCCGTAAACCGATCGGTTAGAGGAGCGACTACTTCTGACAATCCACCGGTAGCAATTACCTGAGTTGGCCCATTCAATTCCGCTTTAATACGGTCTACCAGATACTCCACCAAACCTACGTGACCGAGCACTACTCCCGACTGAATAGCATGAGTGGTGTTCTTCCCCAATACGGAAGGAGGAGGAGCCAATGGGACAAAAGGAAGTTGGGCGGTGTTGAGTGATAGTGCTTTCAGAGCAGATTCTAACCCGGGTGCAATGGATACACCTTTAATTTCCCCTTCCCCAGACACAGTAATCAGCGATAATGCGGTTCCAAAATCTACAATAATACAGTTTGTACCAAAACGCTGATACCCCGCCACAGCATTCGCTAACAGATCAGTACCAAGTTCCTGAGGGTTATCAGTGGTAATGGTTAACCCGGTACGGAGATTCGAGCTTACAACCAGTGGTTCCTGTCCCGTAAGCTGCCGTAACATCCTCTGAAACACCTGGGTTAATGGCGGCACTACACTGCTAATGACTACTTGCTGGATGGCAGCAGCGTTTATCTTTTGATGATCAAATAATGCCCGAAACTGAATTGCGTATTCATCGCTCGTTTTGCTGGCCACTGTGCTTAACCGCCATTGCTGTTTCCATTGCTGTTTCCATTGCTGGTCGTAAATGCCGAATGCAATATTTGAGTTACCAATGTCTACGGCAAGAAGCATAAGCGGTCATAGGTTATGTATGTAAAAGCTATTTCAAAATAAATGAACAATGACGAATATGGCGGGTTCCCTTCATATATGCAAACCGGTAACTGAGGATGACTGTAGAGGACCATACCATTGTAAGCATGTGTTATGAATTGCGGAAAGGCAATCGGCATGGCCCGGTGATGGAAGTAATGAATGCCGCCTATCCTTTTATCTTTTTCTATAAATCTGATACCCTGCTGGCATCATTTCAGGAAAATATTCATGGATTGGAAGCGGGAGAAGCGTTTGAGTTTACAATTCCCAGTCAGGAAGCTTACGGAGCCCATAGCCAGGCCAATGTTGTGGATATTCCGATCGAGCGCTTTGTCGTGGATGATGAAATGGCCGATTCTATTCAGGATGTTGGACAGTACGTTGCCGTGACGGATGACGGTGGAAAACAACATAATGGGATCATAGTAGAAAAACAAGCCACGCATCTGAAAGTAGATTTGAATCATGTCATGGCAGGGAAAGATCTGCATTTTACCGGTCAAATTTTACACCTACGTGCTGCAATGCCGGACGAAATTATTCAGAAGCGATATATTATGCCTGATGGCATCCGTTTCTAGTAAAATTGATAGTTTTGCAGCAAAACACTATTGTATTTCATGCGTCATTCCATCTGTATCTCATTAGTCCTTATCGGATTAGTTAGCGTAAATTATTGTTCAGCCCAGATTCTGAATGTTGAGAAAAATCGTTTGAGTGGAGATTCTTCCAACTATTTCCTGGGAACTGTTGGGTTAAGTTTTAATGCGAATAATCAAAGTCTGACCGATGATGGCACCGAGCAATCGTTTGTAGGGCTGTCGGCCAATTCAGATCTCGGATATTTCTCAGACCACCATAGCTTTCTATTGATTGGCCAGCTACAGTATAATGCGACCAGTGAAGAAGCGATCAATAGTGCAGGCTACGGTCACTTCCGTATCAACTGGCTACGAAGAAACATCCTTTCTTACGAGAATTTTGCGCAAATTCAGTATGATCAGGGGCGCGGGCTGAGAACCCGTCAGTTAGCGGGAGGTGGTGTTCGTTTTAGAGTATATCGTGAAGAGAAATCCAGCCTGTGGGCAGGGGTGGGTATTATGCGTGAACGAGAAGAATGGGAAGCGCCGGGAGAAGAACTGGGAACTACCAATCTTGCTCTTTGGAAAAGTACCAATTACGTTACCAGTCGTCTCCAGCTTCGCGATAACATTGCTATAGGATCTATCGCCTACTTTCAGACCGGCTTCGATCCTGACCGCGATTTTTTTCGTCACCGGGTTAGCATGGATGCGAATATTCTGATCAATATCACATCCAAGCTGGCCTTACAGACCAACGCCGGAATTACTTACGAAAACCGCCCGGTAGTGGACATTCCCAAGTTCATTTATCATGTGACCAACGGCATACAGATCAGCTTTTAGATCAGTTAGCTTCCGTAAGCACTAAGATAATCGCTGCGGGTATAGTTGGGATAAATGGTAAAGTACTTATCAGCCACTTTGTTGAAAATAGCCTGGTTCAGCTTATCAATATTGGTTTTATTGGCTGCTGAAATGAAAATAGTATCTTCTGAGCCTCGACTCATATACGTTTTCTCCAGTTCTTCCAGCGTGACGGGAGGCTGATAGTCAAACTCTCCGTTTTCCTGCCCGTTAAGTTCATGTTTGGGGTTGATCAACTGATCAATTTTATTGAAAACCATAATGGTTGGCTTGTCCGAAGCGCCAATCTCGGTCAGGGTTTTATTTACAATAGCAATTTGCTCCTCAAACGATGCGTGAGATACATCGACCACATGTAATAATACATCGGCTTCCCGAATCTCATCCAGCGTAGATTTAAAACACTCAATCAGGGTGTGGGGAAGTTTACGAATAAACCCGACCGTATCTGTCAATAAGAACGGAATCTGGCTGATGACCACTTTACGGACTGTGGAGTCCACCGTAGCGAATAGTTTATTCTCGGCAAACACATCGGATTTAGACAGCAGACGCATCAGGGTAGATTTCCCCACATTAGTATATCCTACCAGGGCTACCCGAACCACTTTTTGACGGGCTTTACGCCGGGTGGCACTTTGCTTATCCAGTTTATCCAGCTTTTTATTAAACAGGGCAATCTTATCCCGCACAATCCGGCGGTCAGTTTCCAGTTCTTTTTCCCCCGGGCCACGCATACCGATCCCCCCTTTTTGTTTAGAAAGGTGCGTCCACATCTTGGTCAGCCGGGGTAAAATATATTGATACTGGGCCAACTCCACCTGAGATTTTGCCTGAGCCGTTTTTGCCCGGATAGAAAAGATATTCAGAATAAGCAGACTACGATCCAGTATCTTACATTTCAGTACCTGTTCGATGTTTCGGACCTGTGAGGGGGTTAAGTCATCGTCAAAAATGACCATATCTACCTCATGGGCTTTCACAAACTGATGAATTTCTTCCAGTTTGCCTTTCCTGACAAAACAGGTTACATCAGGCTTTTCCAAACGTTGGGTGAAGCGCTCTAAGGTGATAGCACCTGACGTTTCAGCCAGAAAAGCTAGTTCATCAAGATATTCGTGGACTTTATATTCGGGCTGCTTTTGATTAATCAGCGCAACCAATATGGCGGTTTCTTTTTGGGTTGCAGTAGAAAAAGGTTTAGACATTCAGTGTTATTAGTTATCAAAGTATACACTATTAAAAATACTTTTATTCTAATAAAGTTCAATGTCAGGGTAGGTTTCAATGTCAGATGGGGCGTAGGTTATTTTGCCGGATGTAGGCAGTCTCGCCATTCCACTCAATTTTTGTCCAGATGTCTTTGCTGCCCTCAACCTTCACCCGATGCCCCTTCTCGCTGATATAGATCACATTAGCACCCGAAGATGGGCCACTCATAATCGGAGTATGATCGTCCATAATAATCGCCAGCGGAGGGCTTACTGAGTAGTTTGTGAAATAAAATAATGCTCCGAGCAAAATCACAAATGTCACTCCTGCCCCGTAAGGTTTTTCTGTCCGATCCCGTTTGCTAAAGGCTACATAAGCGATGACGGCCAATAATATGGCACATAATCCATATATGGCAAAATATCGATACTTGCGGATGAGGTTATAAAAGAGGTCGTAATCTGAATACTCATAGCCCCGCAATTGATACTGGGTAGAAAGCTTGCGCATTTTCTCAATAGCAGATTCGTCGGAAGTGGTGAGATAATACTCATTCAGGTAGTATAGTGCCTCACTGTATTCCCCCAATCCTTCCTGGATAAAAGCCATTTTAAGCAGCATCGCAGGCGAAGCTTGCTGGTTTTCGTAAAATAATTGCTCATATAAGCGTAACGACTCAGTATACTGCCGAAGATTATAAAGAGAATCAGCCTGCTGTAGCACCATTGTATTTGCTGATTGGGCCCAAACTATTTGCGAGCCAGACATGTTCGCGTAAGCCAATACAAAAATGAGTATAATTTTGCACGGCACCTTTTGGAAATTTATCATAAGCATCTTACCTTTGCATTCGCAATTAAAGGGATACCCCCCAAAAAAACAACCGCTACACTGCGACTGAATCCGTAGCTCAGCTGGTAGAGCAACGCCCTTTTAAGGCGGGGGTCCTGGGTTCGAGCCCCAGCGGGTTCACTAAACCTTGCAAGTATAATCTTGCAAGGTTTTTTTGTTTTTACCATTATTTTTTTAAGCATTTTTGACCCTATACCATCAGCTGAGTTTTGCTTATCGAACTTTAAAGAGCAATTATTCTAATGTCTATAATAAATCAGGAAAATGTTATTTTTTATCTAAACAAAATAGGGCGTTTTTTCTAAGAAGCAGATAATATCCTATGTAATAATTGCAATTTAATTGCATGTGTTCCCCCTGAAAAGCTTTGTACCTTAGCATGAAGACTTTTATAACAAATATATCATGCGCATTTTTATTATTGACGACAATCAGATTGATTTACTAATCAGCCGAAAACTGCTTCTGAAAAATAATGCATCTCTAGAGGTACAGGAATATGTACAGGCCCGACAGGCTTTGGCAGAAATTAAAACGAAACAAGTTGAAAAGCCAGATATTATTTTACTGGATTTGAACATGCCTGAAATGGACGGATGGGAGTTTCTGGAAGCACTAAGAGAAGAAAATGCGGATGCTGACTTAAAAGTGTACGTGCTTACTTCTTCTCTGGATGACCGGGACCGAACCAAAGCAAAAAAATACAATGTAGTGGAAGGTTATCTGACCAAGCCGCTCAATGATTCGGTAATCCAAAATATTTTAGCCTGACCCAAAGCTTTTTTTACAATTCCCTCGTAAAAGCTCTAACAATTCCCTGCTAGAATAGTTATACTCAGTATACAAATTTTTTAATCGTTAACGAACTAGCAAGATGAAGATTTTCACTAAAAAATACGGCTATTTTTTACTCATTCCTTTCCTGGCAATAGCATTGGCCGGTTGCAATAAAGCCCTTACAAAACAAGATGTAGAGGATGAACTACAGGACGCTCGGGAAGAAACAAAAGAGGCTCAGGAAGAGGTAAGAGAAGCCATTGAAGTGCGGGAAGAGTATTATGAGGACTTTCGGGAAACAAAAATGGATGAACTGGAGAGCCGGAGTAAAGATATTGACAAGCGCATTCGTGATTTAAAGAAAACCTCACGGAATGTAAATGAGTCGGCACAGGCTGATATTGAGTCGGCCATTGGAGAATTGGAGGAAGAAAAAGGAGATGTGAACGACCGGCTTCAGGAGGTACGCTCTATGACCAAAGAGGATTGGACTACCTCTTACGAAGAAGTTAATGATGCTATTGCCCGCATTGAAGCAGAAATTGACCGGGTAGCAGACAGCATTGGAAACAATGAGTAATTAAAACTGTACCTGTATTTTAGCAACAAAGCCGGTGGAGAGCCGGCTTCTGTTTTCGAGGCAAATGAAGTTTAACGAATTATATTACATATTATTTAAATTCGGATAGTTTTTACAACTAATTTTACGCGAACTAGTATACTATATAATAAGACTTTGTCAAATGCAGCTTGTTCTCATAGTACGTCCCCTCATATTGATTGCACTGTTAGCCGTGTCTTTGGCAACAGGGACTTTTGCTAGTGAGATAGGCGATAATCCGGTAGATCAGGACGCTGCGGTATATCCCAATCCTGCGCAGGATTTTGTATTTTTACGAGTAGATCGGCTTCCCCTTTCTTTACCATCTGATGCCGATATTTCTATTAAGATTGTTGATATTCTGGGTAACCCTATGAAAGTGCAATCTGAGCAGATAGATGTCTCTACCTATCGCATTGACTTGAATCAGTATCCTTCCGGGTATTATTTGTTGGTTGTTTATTGCAATAGCTGTTCTGATACTGAGAAAGGCCTTTTTAAATTTCTGAAGCAATAGCAGCCTTCTCTTGTATGGTTAGTACCTGTACATACACCTTATCACTTTCTTTTTTGGGGCAATATGCATAGCAATAACCGGATGGTGAGAAATAGCTGCGCTTATGAAAAGTGTGATCTACCGTAATCAATACCTGCCCAGATGGAGGTGTGTTTATTTTCACCGTTTTGGATTCGGCTTCTAATAGGGGAGTTTCAGACCTGCGAAAATAAAATGAGCAAAATACCCCGGCGGCTGACCCCAGCAAATGTGACTCCCAAGAAATGTTTTGATGATTGGGATCAGGAAAAAGTCCCTGGAGCATACCATTATACAAAAAGGCAATCGCTACTGCCACAACGACAGAGCGGACATCCTTGCGAAACAGCCCACTAAAAAACAGAAAAGCAGCCAGACCATAAACAATGCCACTGGAGCCAATATGGTAAGCTTGTCGGGCTGCCACCCAGACCCAAAAGCCGGTGATCAGGTAAATCCACAAAAATACTTCCAAGGCAATCTTATTGTAAAAGTAAAAGGTTGCGATCAATAAAAAGATCAGAGGGAAGGTATTGGATAACAAATGCCAGAAGGTACCGTGGATCAGTGGTCCGGTTAGAATTCCAATCATGCCGGGCAGGCTGCGGGGGAAAATACCAAAGTTGCCCAAATTCAAAGAAGCGCTCCACTCTGCCGCCCGGATTAGCCAAAGCAGCACAGTAAAACCAATAGCAAACAAAATGCTTTGCCGCAAAACCCTTCTCTCATCAGATACGGAAACTGACAGACTAATGCTCTTTTTCACGAATAAAATTTACGCTGTATACAATGAACTGACCTACCAGTGAAGTCCTTGTATTTATCCACTACTAAACCTAAAGTGCCCCGTCAAAACCAGGTTCGCTATTCATATTTGGCGATAACGGTTTCACCAAAACTGACTTAGGTTGAAGCTAATCAATACTAATACGGTTATGACAAAACACAACCAGTAAGTAAGATAACGTTTTCTGATATAAGATGCTTGTTCTTTAAGGATAGAAGCTTTAGAAAAAAAGTGCCTGAGCCAGTCGATACGTATTGGCATGGGCTTCTATAATATGCGCTATCTTTTCAGAATATCCCCCACCCATGCTTAAGGCAATGGGAATACGATGCTGTTGGCAAAGTGTTAGCACCATCCGGTCACGCTCCCGACACCCGGCAATGCTTAGTCCCAAACGTCCCAGCTTATCTGAGGCTAATACATCTACCCCTGACTGAAAAAAAATAAAATCAGGTGCTACCTGCTCCAGTAACTTTGGTAATGTATGCTGAAGACTCAGTAAATATGCAGCATCATCGGTGCCATCGGGCAATGCAATATCCAGGTCTGATTGTTCTTTGTGCATGGGATAATTCTTCGCCCCATGCATACTGAAAGTAAAGACCGCTGGATTGTTATGGAAAATCTGGGCAGTACCATTTCCCTGGTGTACGTCCAGATCGATAACCAGTATCTGTTTGGCTAATCCTTTTTCTAATAGATAATTGGCCGCAATGGCAATATCATTCAGTAAACAAAAGCCTTCACCCCGGTCGGTAAATGCATGATGTGTCCCGCCAGCGATGTTAAAGGCTATACCATATTTTAAGGCAAATAAAGCTGCCTGAACCGTTCCCTGCATAATGGTAATCTCCCGGTGTACCAGGGCTTCCGACATAGGAAAACCTGTTTTGCGTATTTCCGGCCGAGACAATTCCTGCTGTCTGAGCCGCTGCCAATAAGTGGCATTGTGGGTGTTGATAATATACTTTTCTTCCAGTGGGTGGGGAGTAAATAAGTTTTCTTCGGTAATGGTACCTTCGTATAGAAGTTGTTCAGGAAGGAGGTTATATTTTATCATCGGAAAACGATGATTCTCCGGTAATGGGTGTGCATATATATCTGACCAGGCAATTTTTAGCATATAAACCACGACGCTACGTGTCCGGTGTTATCAACCCGCAGTGGTGCGTAAGAGTTTGCCAGGGCAGTTAAAAAGCGTTAGAACCAGATCATATAAATGACCATGAGGCTGAGTAACACATTGATAATAGCAGTGAACGACTGAAAATCGGGATACCTGGAAAAAGCCAGAGCGGCAATGGCAATGGCAACAACTGCTAATGAAATGGCTGCGTATAATCCCGCAGATATGGGAATAAATTGATTATTAACTTCGATGTGCCTTACAATGCGCAGAAAACGGGTGCAGTATACCGTAATTGTCGCGCTCTCCTCAATCGTTTGAGAATATTTTTCCGGAACTGTGAATGTATGGTGATGTGTACGGACTTCGTATAACCCGAGGACATGCGAGGGCGGTGAAGATTTGCCGGGATGATAAGCTGTCTTTTCCTGTATATCGATCACCTGATCTGTTTTTTGGTGAGTCTGCCAGAAGTCGATAACCACGAACATATTAGTGATCAGAAACCATACGTGCGCGATAATGATTCTTCCCCTCATTTCGTTAATTACCCCTTTATCGTATAATCGTTACGCTGCCTGTTTGCCGGCCAGCTTCCTTTCCACAGTCAATTAAGTAAAAATAGACTCCTGCCGGAACCGGTGTATTATTGGTTGACCCATCCCAGGGTTGTAGATTGGTGTAATCGCCCTCTTCAAATATCTTGGTACCCTGTCGGTTAAAGAGCGTTAACTGACAGTCAGGATATAAATCCATTTTGTCGATATACCAGGTATCATTATTACCATCGCTATTAGGGGTGAAGGCTCTTTCGGGAATTACATCCAGGCTTCGGTCTACCGTTACGGTAAATGCTACAATACTCTCACAGCCCTGCTCATTGGTGACAGTACAGGTGTAATTGGTCGTGATCAGCGGACGTACAAACGGGTTGGCGATCGTGGTATCACTCAGTGACTCGTCGGCATTCCAACGGTAAGCAACGCCGCCTTCCGCTTGTAATCGTAAAGTATCTCCCAGCGCAATACGTTCGCTGGAGGCGGTAATCTGAGCCTCAGGATTATCAGCGTCTGCTACATCAACGCTTTGGATAGTGGTGCAACCATCTTTCGTAGTCGCTGTAACGGTGTAGGTTCCAGATTGATTAACAGTCAGGATACGCTCAGTGGCTCCGGTATTCCAGGAATAACTGGCAAACCCTTCACTGGCTTCCAGCGTTACCGAAGTTTCCGGGCAAAGGTTGGGGTTTCCATCCGCCTGTATGTTCAGGGCAGGAATGTCCAATACTTTAATGCTTTGCTGGTACCGATCCCGTACCGATCCATCCTTTTCCAGAATCTCAATAGTAACCGTTTGCGATCCTGACTTGCTAAACTGATACTTAACCGTATCGCCCTGGTAGAAATTGCTGTTTTCACCGAAATTCCAGCGATACTTAACTTCCTGGCCGTTCAAAGATGCCGGTGAAATGGTAAAGGTGCCCGTTTCATTTAAGCAAAGCTCTTGTAGTATGTCAGGTCTGGCATAAGCCACAGTAATCGGATCACTTCTGCGCAGGCAACCTTCAGCATTTCGTGTAACCACTATGTATTCGCCTTGCTTGTTTGTGGTGAATGCTAAATCAGTAGCCTCAGAAATCTCCTGATTGCCTCGTTGCCATTGGTAGGTTTGCCCATCTACCTGATTTACTTTGAGTTTAGTTTGTCCGCCTTCAAAGAAAACAGGCAGGGTTACTGGTTGGATGGTGATGGCTCCGGGCTCGCTAACCTTGACGAACGTTGTTGCCGTATCGCTGACACAGCCTCCGTTTGCTTCGCTGGCCTTCACGTAAAGCACATAAGTGCCTTCATTTTCTTTGGTGGCATTTGGAATTGTAGGGTTGGGGCTATCCGATGTAAACCCATTAGGCCCCGTCCAGTAATAATCAGCGTTGACGCTCTCGGCCTTCAGACTGATGGTCTCACCAAAACATATCGGCTCTTCCGGGTTTTTGTTGATGATGGTGGGTTTAGAAGGGACAAAACCTTCGGGGCGTACGACCTGCACGATGTTAGAGGCTATGGGAGAGCAGGTAAAATCGTTGTGAGAAGAGGACACCTTAACCCGGTAATATAATTCATTGCTGGTGGTGAAGGTATAAGTAGAGTCGGCGGCTTCAGCTACCGGAGCAAAGGTGCTGCCGTCGCTGGAACTTTCCCAGACATACTCAACCCCAATGGCTTTGGTAACTGAAAGCTGATAAGGAAGTTGGTCACAAACCCCTAATCCGCCCTGAGGCTCCAGTACCGGTTTGATACAATTCCGGTTGAGTTGAATGGCTATTTTATCCGATGCTGTCTCAGTATAGGCCAGGTCGGGTTTACCATCACCGTTCAGATCTCCGGCCCGTACACTATTGGTGTTTTCATTAGCCAGAATGATTTTTTTTGTATTAAAGTCCAGTGAGCCTACCGTACTTTTGTTGAAAAGTAGTACAATCCAGTTCCGGTTTTGGGCAGCTACGGCAATATCCAGTAAGCCGTTACCATCCAGATCGGTTAATTCCAATCCTTCCCGGCCAAGGGAACTTTGGTCAAAACGAACGGGGCTGGCAAAACTTACAACTCCGAATTCGGAGGTATTGCGGAGCGCCCCTACGTAGGTATCATTTATCAAGACCAAATCAATAAGGCCATCATTATCTAGATCTCCGGCTTTCAAATTGGTTGTTCGACCAGTAGCGGTCAGTTCGGTAAGCGCACCAAACCCCAGAGATCCGGGAGTGCTCATGTTGGTAATGATATAAATGCCGCTGTTTTCGTCTTCACTCACGGCAATATCCGGAAGACCATCTCCACTAAAATCTTCTACGGCTATACCGCTCAATTCAACCGGGCTTAGCCCAAATACGGCAAAAGGCAGACTGGGAGTGGGACTAAAACTGATAGAAGACCCGGTACTGGTATTAAGAAAGACCGAAACCCCACCCTCGCTGGAGATGTCGGCTGCGGTAATATCAGGTTTTCCATCACCGTCAATATCTCTAATAACCATACGGGCAGCTAAATTACCTTGCACAGACAGCGAAACCGGGTTTTCTTCATCAAATGAAATCACCCCTCCTATGGTTGTGCTGGTATTTTGGTAAATATAGATTCGCTCTTTATCAGTATTATTGTTTGAGGCTGAAAATACCAATTCAGGTAGACCATCACCGTTCAGGTCGCCGCAGCGTACCCATCGGGTTTTAGCGCCAAGGTCAATTTCTACAGGAGTAAAAGCTACCGTATCAATACCAGAAGTGGTGTTTTGCAGAATAGTAACTTCCTCATTATCTGTATCACTGGTAGCAATATCGTTCAGGCCGTCGCGATTGAAGTCGCAAAGGCATAGGTTGTAGAGGTTATCATCGGAGGTTTCATAGAGATAAGGGCCGTCGAGAAAGGCATTGTCAAAATCATTTCCATCGTAACTGATGGTAAATACTTCGGGTGAGTAGGCAGTATACTTTGTGTCGTGGCGTAGGACGGATACACTGCTGGTGGTGGCTCCGGGAGGAACAAGCACCCGTATTTCAGTGTCGAGCATGCATTGATCGTTGCTAATGCATACGATGGAATCAGCTGCTACTCCACCGAAAAATACTTCTATATTGCTGGTGTCTGTGCCAAAGCTGCTTCCGGTAATTGTAACTACTTCAAATACGGTTGCATGGGTTTTATCCAAGCTCGTAATAACCGGAACCTGGGCGAATAATGATCCTGTAGTTAGTGTTAGTATGGTAAGGATGAATGTATACTTCTTCATATCGCTAGGCCCTCGCTTTGGTAAGACAAACTAAGGTAGTAGAATTAGGTATTTTTTCCAGAGCAATAATTGTATTTTGCCAACAGGTGTAATATCTTTTGCAATATTCGTATTTTACACGCTCGATATTTGATGACTATGGAAGCACTTATTTTAGTAGATATTCAGCATGATTTTTTACCGGGCGGGGCGCTTGAAGTAAGTCAGGGAGATACCGTAATTCCAGTGGCCAATGCATTACAAAATCACTTCGACCTGATTATTGCCACGCAAGATTATCATCCGGCTGATCACTTAAGTTTTGCCATCAATCATCCAGGCAAACAACCGGGTGATCGTATCCAGCTTAAAGGGTTGGATCAGGTACTATGGCCAGTACATTGTGTACAAGGTTCGCCCGGAGCCAGGTTCGCCGATAATTTGCAAATGAGTCGAGTAGAAAAAATCTTTCCCAAAGGAACTGACCGGGAGATCGATAGCTATAGTGGTTTTTTTGATAACGGCCATTTAAAAGCTACTGGTTTGGGAGATTATTTGAAAGAAAGAGGAGTAGATCGGATAGTGGTGATGGGGCTGGCGGCGGACTATTGCGTGAAATTTACAGCACTGGATGCGGAACAACTTGGCTTTGATACGGTGGTGGTAGAAGACGGTACCCGGGCGGTTAATCTACAACCAAACGATTTTGAGCTGGCGGTGGCAGCAATGAAAGCTGCTGGCATTACAATTGCCTCAAGTGAAGAAATTATTGCCAGACAAAAAGAAAAGGCATCTCGCCGGTAGCCAGATGCCTTTTCAGTACATAATATTATAAATTACGATTACATCATGCCTCCTACTTTGGCAATCAGGTCAGCCGTACGGGCAGAGTATCCTGACTCATTATCGTACCAGGAAAGTACTTTTACCATTGTGCCATTTACGCTGGTAGAGAGCGCATCAAAAATAGAAGAGTGAGGGTTACCGATGATATCGGAAGAAACCAGCATATCTTCACTATATTCCAGAATGCCTTTCAATGTGCTATCAGCAGCTTTTTTCAGGGCAGCATTTACTTCTTCTACCGTTACCTCCCGGCTCACAATGCAGGTAAGGTCGGTAAGCGAACCAGTGATTACTGGAACCCGAACCGCATTTCCGTCTAACTTCCCTTTAAGATCAGGAAGTACCAGTCCTACTGCTTTGGCAGCGCCAGTTGTTGTAGGAACGATATTGATTGCGGCAGCACGAGCTCTGCGTAAATCTTTGTGGGGAGCATCCTGAATATTCTGATCAGCGGTATACGCGTGTATGGTGGTGATAAAACCTTTCTGAATTGTAAATGTCTCATGCAACACTTTTGCCATAGGGGCCAGGCAGTTGGTGGTGCAGGAAGCATTAGAAAGAATGGTTTCATCTCCCGTCAGGGTATCATCATTAACTCCCAACACAACTGTGGGAATATCACTTCCCTTGGCTGGAGCAGAAATAATTACCTTCTTGGCACCGGCTTGCAAATGTGAACCTGCACCTTCGGCGTCAACAAACCTTCCGGTAGACTCCAGTACTACGTCTATCCCCATATCTCCCCAAGGCAGTGCTTTAGGGTCTCGTTGGGCCAGGGCATGAATTTTTTTACCATTTACAACCAGAGCATCGCCTTCTACGCTGATATCGCCCGGGAAACGACCGTGAGCCGAGTCATATTTAAGCAGGTGAGCCAGCGTATCATTATCTGTCAGGTCATTGATGGCAACTACCTCTATATTTTCATTTTGGAGTAATCTGCGAAAAGTGAGGCGTCCTATTCGTCCAAATCCGTTGATGGCAACTTTCATAGTTGTGTTTTTATTTTAAATGAATAATCAGGTAAAATTGTGGTTGAATGTAGGTCTTATGTTACACTACAGAAAGATATACTAAGTTTGGGCAAACTTGTTGCTTTTAATGTGTGTTAGAGAGGCGAAATTATAAAATTGTGTAGATATATAGCAGTACTTCATAAAATTTGTCACTTTTTTTGACAATTAATCAAGCTACCTCTATATTTGCACTCTGAAAATTAGACGCTCCGTTCGTCTAGGGGTTAGGACGCCAGGTTTTCATCCTGGTAACAGGGGTTCGATTCCCCTACGGAGTACTATTTAATTTTCACTTTCTCACTGCTTGCACGGTGACGCTCCGTTCGTCTAGGGGTTAGGACGCCAGGTTTTCATCCTGGTAACAGGGGTTCGATTCCCCTACGGAGTACTTTATTTTTCCCTTCCATCCCACTGGGGTGGGAGGGTTTTTTTTGTTCTGGAAATGACCACTTATTCCTAAAAGTTTCCATTTATTACCTATGTAATTGTTCTCATCACAGAACAGCCATTCTCTTCAAACTAATTCAATGCTTATTAGTAACTTGAGCCTTATCAGACCAAGTGATGAGCAATATTGAAAAAGGGCAGATTATTGGGTGAGAGTACCGTACGCAGCTGGTTGTTAACTGGGGCGATTACTGTGCTTATGCATTTCGGGATAGGGCTGGCGTCGTCAGAAGCGGCTGATTTCCCTGTACTAAATGTGTCCATTCTTCGTGATAATACCCATAATCTGACCATCGAGCAGGTTTCCGGGAGCTCATTTCAGCGCCAATTTCAACAGGTATCTTCTCTGAATCTTAATTTCGGCTTATCGCCCGATACCTATTGGTTAAAGGTATCAGTCAGGCAAACAGCGAATAAATCTAATTCATGGTATTTGGAAGTGGACTATCCTCCCCTGGATACTGTGGAACTGTATTCCCCCACCCCGGCGGGCGGTTGGATGGTGCAAAAATCAGGCGATAAGATTCTCTGGGATGAACAGGTAATCCACTACCGAAAGCCACTGTTTCACCTTGAACTTGCCGATGCCTCATGGCATACTTATTACCTTAAAGTAAATACTCAGGGAACCGTTCAGATTCCGTTGAGGCTCCAGGCTACCGGTAAAATGATCACGGAAATTGTGCGGGCGGAGTTTGTAGAAGGCTTATTCTATGGTGCTATGATGCTGATGGTACTATACAATTTGTTTTTATTCTTCTCACTGAAGGAAAAAAGCTATCTGTACTACTGTTTTTTTATACTGAGTAATACAATTGTATTAGCGGGCCTCCAAGGCCAGCTCTCTTACTATATTTTTCAGCAAAGCTGGTGGTACGATCGTGCGTTCATGTCTGTTTTCTCTGCAACGGTTTTCTGGGCACTGATCTTTGCCATCTCCTTTCTGCAAATCCGAAATCTTGCCCCTAAGTTATTTTTGGCACTAAGTGCATTAGCCGTTATTAACGGTGTCGCATGCTTGCTGGCCTATATCCTTCCTTATCAGGTGAGCGCTAACGGGGTAGCAGTTTTGGTTGCAATCGCCTCTCTAACAGCATGGTGGAGTGGCGTAGTTGCCTGGAGGAGGGGCAATACATCAGCTCGCTTCTTTGTGCTTGCCTGGACATGCTATTTGATCTCGACAACCTTGATTAGTTTGAGGAATTTTGGGTTGATCACCGATTATGTTCACTTGGAAAATATGATGCAGATTGGGTCAGTGCTGGAGGCATTGCTGCTTTCTCTTGCGTTGGCTGATCGAATTAATATCTATCGGGCTGAGAAAATTAAAGCACAGCAAGAAGCATTGCAGGCGTCTTTGGAAAATGAGCAACTTGTACGCGAACAAAACCAAATGCTGGAAGTGCGAATAAAAGAGCGGACGCAGGAGATTTCGGATCAAAATGAAGAATTACTGAGCCAGCAGGAAATTATAGAAGAACTTAATCGTCAACTTATTCTTTACAGCGAAGACTTAGAAGAAGAAGTTATAAAACGTACTGCTGAGGTTACAAAAACCAACAAAAGACTTGTTCAGCAGAATAGCCGCTTAGAGCGGTTTGCTTATATTGTATCCCACAATTTACGAGGCCCTATCGCCCAAATTCTGGGAGTGATCGGAATTCTGGACAATAATAACCTCACCAGCCATAATCAAAAGTGTTTTACTCATTTGGGACAGTCTTCACAGCGGTTAGATATGGTTATAAAGGACCTTAATCAAACGCTGGTGTATCGGAATATTGCTAATTACCAGTTCGAGCCAGTGCTGGTTAAAGAAGCCGTAGAAAAGGTGTTGGAGAAGATGCAAAGTGTGATTCTTGAAGAAAAAGTGCAGATACACAACCATTTACATGATCATGACAAAGTACAAGTGATTAAACCCTATTTGCTAAGTATACTGGATCACCTGATCAGCAATGCCATAAAATATCGTTCGGAGGAACGTCCGGTTGAAATCCATTTTACTTCCCGAAAGCAGGGCAATCAATTCATACTGACTATTGCAGATAATGGGTTAGGAATAGATTTAGAAAAATATCAGGATAAAATTTTTAGTTTATACCAGCGCTTTCATTTGCATCAGGAAGGAAGAGGTGTTGGATTATATATGGTAAAAACCCAGGTTGAGGCGATGGAGGGGCAGGTAGAAGTAAACAGCATTGTAGGACAGGGTACTGCCTTCCGGTTATACCTTAAAGCGTGCGTTTCCAGTGCCGTTCCAGCATATCTCAAAAGCCCTTCAGCGTGATCAGCGGCTATGTCTTTAGGTTGATAAATAAAACTTTTTTGAGAGTAAATTATATTTTTGTTCCAATAAAAACTTCACTTATGATATTTAGTTATCAGGTTGTATTTTTGGAGGTGTCTACATGCCATATGAAGAAATTAATAAGCGAATAGAGTAGGATAATAGCATGTAATATTTTGTATTTTTTACGCATAAAATATAATTTTTTTTAAATCGCTTTATATATCTAACCTTAAACTTTTTAAACTATGCGCTGGCAAGGCAGAAGACAAAGCAGTAATGTCGAAGATCGGCGGGGTAGCCGTGGAAAAACGGTGGCCGTAGGTGGAGGACTAGGAACCATTGTTCTGGTTGTGCTCGGTTTACTTTTTGGCCAGGATTTTACAGATTTAATACCAACGGAGACCGGGGGTGGAGCACCTTCCGCCCAGACGCAAACGACTTCGCCAGCCGAAGATCAGCAGGCCCAGTTTGTGGGAGTCGTGTTGGCCGATACCGAAGATGTCTGGAACAAACTCTTTCAACAACAGGGACGGCAGTATGAGGAACCCCGGTTGACATTGTTTACCGATCAGGTAGAATCAGCTTGTGGATTTGCCCAGGCAGCCACTGGGCCTTTTTACTGTCCGGCAGACAACAAAGTATATATTGACCTGAGCTTTCAGCGTACTTTAAGCCAGCAGTTAGGTGCAAGCGGCGATTTTGCCATGGCTTACGTTATTGCCCATGAGGTAGGGCATCATGTGCAAAATTTGCTGGGAATTAGCCGACAGGTACAGGCGCAACGCGGGCAGATCAGCCAGGCTGAATACAATCGGCTTTCGGTGCGGCTAGAACTTCAGGCCGATTTTTTAGCGGGAGTCTGGGCGCATCATGCCGACCAGATGTCTAACATTTTGGAACAAGGTGATATTGAAGAAGCCATGCGAGCGGCCAATGCCATTGGCGACGATCGCCTGCAAAAGCAATCGCAGGGGCACGTTGTACCTGACGCTTTTACCCATGGAACTTCTGAACAACGCATGCGCTGGTTCCGGCGGGGCTACGAAAGCGGAGATATATCCCAAGGTGATACGTTTGAAACTGAGGCGCTGTAGCCCTTTTTAGATTCTGTCCAGCGTAATATCGCGCTTAAAGAAACTAATGGTATGCTATTAAGAGGGTGCGCTGGAAGCCAAAAACTCAATCAGTTGTTTTTTGGTGAGGGGCTTGCTAACAAACCTGCTCACGCTGGCGTGGCTTAAGGCTTCTTTTTGGTCTTTCTCCCGCACTGAGCTGGTAAGCACAATAATTTCCGTATTCAAATTTTGAAAATCCAGCTCCTGCTCAAATTGTTGAATAAACTCAATGCCATTGAGCTCCGGCATATTCAGATCCAGTAAAATATACTTAGGGAAGGTTTGTTGATCAGATGACTGCTTCTTAAGCCATTCTAAGGCCTGAGGCGCATCATTATAGGTGATAAATTGATCAGCATACGGGGTTTTTTCAATCAATAACTGATATATTTCCAGGGTGTCATCATCGTCATCAATCATTAAAATCATAGGATATTTTTTGCGTGTTTTTATTCAAAATGTAAGCCTTAATACGGCTGTTGCATTATTTTTCTTTTTTCACCATTGTACGGATCGCTAGTCAAATACTCCAGCCACTATTTCCAAAGGTAAATATACAGTAGTTTACCAGTTTTGTTCCTTGATGGTAATTTGCAAAGGGCGACATAGCTCTTTTAACTTAACTATCCACGTTCCTGGTTGTTTTACAATGCCACTACGAAGCCTGATCACACTCACTAATAAATCCCATTGACCGAAAAACTGCCGGGTAGTTTTCTGTTGGCTTCGATGTCCTTATTATGGCCTAAACAGACAAAAAAACAAACGTTACTAAAAAAAAAGCTGTTACCTTTTGTGTGCAATAGTAATCAGTAGTAGTTTACCAAAGATGAGCGTGGCAGATAGAAAATTAGTCTGTTGCCACAAAGCTTTGCCAACTGAACATCGAATAAAAACACACCCATATTCTAACCCGTTTTTTTAATCTCCAATTGCCATGAAAATTCCTGATGTACATAATTTACAAAACTGGATTGAAGAACATCGTCACCTGCTAAAACCCCCGGTAGGTAATGCACAGGTCTATCAGCAGACCAAAGATTTTATTGTGATGGTGGTCGGTGGGCCCAATTCCCGCAAAGACTTTCACTACAACGAAACCGAAGAGTTCTTTTACCAGATTGAAGGTGATATTACCCTGAAAGTTCGGGAAAATGACGAAACTCGCGATATCCATATTCGAGAAGGGGAAATGTTTTTGCTACCGGGAAAAGTGCCTCATAGCCCTCGTCGCCCGGCGAATACCATTGGTATGGTCATCGAGAAAATTCGCACCTCTGAAAATACGGACGGCTTGCTGTGGTTTTGCGAGAACTGTGGTAATAAACTTTATGAAGAGTATTTCCCGCTGGAAAATATCGTAGAGCAACTTCCGCCCATCATCAACAAATTTCATAATTCTCTGGAGCTACGCACCTGCGACCAGTGCGGCACCGTAATGGATGTTCCCGGAACGGGCGTTCCCCGAACGGATGTTCCCAAAGAAAAACAGGAACAAACCTAGTTTTAATGATTGATGAGTAATGATGAATGAATAATCGCATGTCATCAATCATTATTAGTGGTACTCTCACAGGAGCCTTGAGCCTTCATAGCGAAGGCTTTTTTGTTGTGCTTGATTTTGCTTCTGGTGTTTTATGAGGAGCAAGTAGACGGACCACTAGAGAAATTGGGTGGCTGTAGGCGTTTGCTAGGGCCTTATAGCCTTCAGACCGCCTACGGCCAACCGCTTACCAATCCGTCTACCAACATTCGTCTCAGCATTAGAAAATAACTGTACCCTACTGACATAGGGCTGTCACCGACCATACCGTTCTTTGTAGTGTTCACTAATTTTTCACCCTTCTAATCACCAAGAACTTATGGAAACGAACACTGTGCAAACCCAGAAAGGCATTCAGAATGCGATCATCACTTCCTCAGATTTGCTAAAACACTGGCAGGGGCATCGCCGCCTTACCCGCCGGGTAATCGAGGCTTTTCCCGATGACAAACTATTCACGTATTCTGTGGGAGGTATGCGCCCTTTCTCAGAATTGGCACTGGAAATGATCCATATGGCCGCACCGGGCGTTCGGGGGGTGCTGACCGGGAAATGGGCTACTTTTGGGGAAATGGAAAAAGAAAAATTGACACCTAAAACCAAAGAGGAGCTACTGCAACTTTGGGATAAAACAACTGAACAGATTGATGAGCTTTGGCCGCAAATTCCGGCTGAGCGTTTCCGGGAAGTAGACTTGGCGTTTGGTCAGTACGAAGATGTAAACTACGCTACCGTTTTTTACTTCATCGATAACGAAATTCATCACCGGGGACAAGGTTATGTATACCTGAGAAGTTTAGGTATTGAGCCTCCCTTTTTCTGGGAACGGTAATTCGTTCTTCAGATTGACTTAATTTTTATGAAAAAAGGATGTGGCAACGAACCACATCCTTTTCTTTTGAGTCAAAAGTTTTTCCGAAGCCTACTGGGCGTTCAGGGCCCAATCATATTTATAGAAACTCACCTGATACGAAGAAGGTATTTCTTCATCCCGGTACTGGTTAATATAAGCCAGAATGGAGGAACTCTCTTTCGTAAAATCCTGCTTGTACCACTCAAAAATCTGGGAAACTTCTACTTTCTTCTGGTTCTTATTCACCCGAATAAAATCAGGGTTGTTCAGCGCCTCCCGCGTTCTCTCATCTAACTGCTCATCCAGTTGATCGGCCTGGAACGCAAAACTAGCCAGTGGCGGGCAGCTTTTGGCCGCACATACCAGCACAAAATGTAGCCGCGGGTCAAAATGATTTTTCATCAACCGCTCTTTCTCAACCTGATCTAACGTTAGCGATTCTCCGGCTACCTGATGCTTCATGTTATCAAAAAAACCTTCCACATCCGTAGGAGACTTCACCGGATAGTTCTGCACAATCTGATAAATAGTGAGGATATTATAGGCATTGATGTAAAAAGCTTTCTTTTCAACATCCGAGGCATTTTCCAGAGAAGTGCTACCTATTTGCTCATAAAGCTGCTGAATTCTACTGGGGTTCTGATGCATCGCTTTGTAGTCTACCATGCCGCTTTCTACGTGTTCTTCTAAAAAATGGTTGGTGACTTCAGTTAATTCGGGCAATCCTTGTGAAGAACAAATACTTGCCCAAAAAATGCTTACTATTATTAATCTCATCATGATAAATTACAATTTATTCTTATAACCTTAACGACACTGATCTGTTTTTGATAGGCTAAAACTGTCATACCATTGACAAACCTCTATTTCAATCACATCCGTACAGTTTTTTGCTCTCTAAGGGTTCGATGTATGTCAAATCACGGACATTATAAATATTGATGTATGCTCTACTTGCGTAAGGTTCTGTGCAATGGATAAGTATCCTATTTATTCACCTTAACGCAAATACTTATGAATCAGAGATTTACCACCCTTATTTGTCTGGCTATCATACTAGGTAGCCTGTTTTTGTTGTCTCCTATATACGCTCAATCGCTGGCCGATGGATTTATGAAGGGAAAAGGCCACGGCAGTTTGGTACTTTCATATTCCTGGGAGCAGTACGATGAGTTTTACTTTGGAACCGAAAAGATGGATGCCCCACCGCCCTACGGTGGGCAGATCACTACGCAAAGCGTTAACCTATACGGTATCCTAGGGCTAAGCGATAACCTGGACCTTATTGTAAACCTACCCTTTATTACCGCTCAGGGCGATGCTGAAGGAGCAGGTGTCCCCGATCAGGAAGTAAGTGGCTTACAGGATGTCGCCCTATTCCTGAAATGGCGGCCCGTATACATCGAGTCCGAGACCGGAGCATTATCCTTTTTAGGTGCCTTAGGTTTTGCTACTCCCTTAAGCGGCTACGAAGCGGATGCCGTACTTTCCATTGGCAACCACTCTACGCGCGTAGATGCTCGCCTCATGACCCAGTACAAAGCCAACAGTGGTATTTTCATTGACCTGCAAGCGGGTTACTCTGTCCGCACGAACGATGTGCCCAACGCCGTCGTGCTAGCCGGAAAGATTGGCTACGCGGGTGCTCATTTTTATATAGACCTATGGTCGGAAACTCAAATTTCCGCCAGTGATGCTCCCGATATCGGCATGGTACCTTTCAACGAAACCCGCGTTAACTACACCCAGGTTGGCATCAGCGGGTACATTCCGCTAGGAGAATCTTTCGGTATTTCTGCCGGGGTAGGGCAGTACGTTGGCGGACGAAACGTTGGTCTGGCTACCCGAGTTTCCGGCGGATTGATTTACAATTTTTAATCTTAATTATTTCAGTAACTTTAGTCCCCACGTAAAAACAAAACCTTAGGGCTTATTACTTTTTCAGATAAATTTTGAGTAAGCTATTCCTACGTATTTATATAGGATCGTAAAGAACGGATTATCAAATATTCATTCTCTCAATCACTCATTCTGTCATTATATCTATGACCCACGTTTGTATCATAGGAAATGGTATTGCAGGTATCACGGCGGCCCGGCATATCCGTAAGCAAAAACCAGCTTCAGATTATAAAATCACGGTGATTTCGGCGGAAACCGATCATTTCTTTTCCCGCACTGCACTTATGTATATCTACATGGGGCACATGACTTACGAGCATACCAAGCCCTACGAAGACTGGTTCTGGCCCAAGAGTGATATTGAATTGGTACGTGATTATGTGCAGAAAGTAGATACGCAAACCAAAATGCTGCATCTGCAACAGGGGCAGCCTATCAACTATGACATATTGCTGTTAGCAACCGGCTCACAGGGAAACCGCGCCGGATGGCCGGGAGAAGATTTAAAGGGCGTTCAGGGCATGATTACCTATCAGGACATTGAGGCGATGGAAGCCAACACCCAAGGTGTAAAGCAAGCAGTGATTGTGGGCGGTGGATTAATTGGGGTAGAAATGGCCGAATGCCTGCATACCCGCCATATTCCGGTCACTTTCTTTATCCGGGAAAAGGAATACTGGCACAGCGTGTTGCCGCTGGAGGAAGCCCGAATGGTTAGCCGTCACCTACGGGTACATGGTATTGATCTCCGTAGCGAACAAAGCGTGAAGGAGTTTAGGGGTGACAGTCAGGGAAGAGTTTCATCCCTGGTGCTGGAAAGCGGCGAGGAATTTCCCTGCCAGTTTGCCGGAGTGACTATCGGCGTCCGTCCCAACATTAAGTTTCTGGAAGATTCAGGTATTGAAACCGATCGCGGTATTCTGGTAGACGAACAACTGCGCACCAATGTGCCGGATGTATACGCCGCGGGTGACTGTGCTCAGCATCGCAATCCTCTGTCCGACCGGAAGCCGGTGGAGCAAATCTGGTACAGTGGACGCATGCAGGGCGAAACCGTAGCGGATACTATTTGTGGGAAACCGATGAAGTATGTACCGGGAGTGTTTTTCAATTCAGCCAAATTCTTTGACATAGAATATCAGGTATACGGGCAGATTAACCCGAAACCGAAAGATTTTGAGGAACAGTTTTACTGGGAGCATCCCGGGGGAGAAAAATCAGTACGAATTGCCTTTGAAAAAGAGAATGGCGCAGTCATCGGCTTCAACCTCATGGGCATTCGCTACCGCCACGAAGTGTGTGATCGATGGATCAAAAATAAGAAAGGTATTCAGTACGTAATGGAGCATCTGGAGAAGGCGAATTTTGACCCGGAATTTCACCACAGACATGAAGACGAGATCATTCAGAAGTTCGTAGAAACCTATCCTAACCGACCGATCAAACGAAAGCGGAAGAATGCCATTGCTGCATTCTTCGGATTGTAAATTGAGTATGCATGAAAGGAAATAATCTTATTAAACTGATCGGACTGGCCTTATTTGTAGCCGGGTTTGGTTTCTTTATCGCCATCTTCTTCCTGTCGGACTACCAACTGACCGAAGATATTCTGAAGCAGGAGCTAGGCTCGGAAGAAGAAATGTCTTCCGATGCCAGCAACATGAATGCCGCTTCTCAACAAACCTCCCCTGACGAAGACGAAGCACCGGAAAGCACATTTCGGTTGTCAGTGAAAGAAGCCGCTGGGATGATGGATACCACCTACGGCACCAGCATCGCCTTCGTCCATGCACTAGACGGAATGATTAGCCGGGTGAACGAACGGGCCAAAGAAACCTACGGCATTACCGAAGAGGAGGTAACTGAAATCACTGAGAAACTTGCCTCAGAAAATGAGAATACCTATCAGGCAGAACTTGCTACTTCAGTATTCTCTCAGGATGAAGCGGGAGAGTTAAAAACGCAGAAACTGAAGGACTACACTGGTTGGATGGAGGGCAAACAGTTTGACAATCAGGAAGCATTACAAACCCAGATTAGCGGCACCGTAACCAGCATCAATAATGACATTGCCAGCCAGCGAGGCATTGATAAATACCGGGCCAAAGGATTGAAAACCTCCATCGTGAAAAGCTCTACGATTGGGTTTATCGCCGAGAATAAACTGACTATTTTATTGGTTACGTTTCTCACCGCCATCATCGGCGCACTCATGTACCTGCTACCGCGACTGGAGGAACATTCGGGCATCAGAAACCATCGCATCTTTCACAGCGCGCTTAAGCATCGGGGCTGGCTGGGCATTCTGGTAGGCACGTTTTTTATTGTATTCTACGTGCTACTGTACTTCTATCCATTCTACATGACCAACTGGATTCTACTGGTTGATCCGGTCAGTGAGTGGCTGAGTGGCAATCCGGCCAGCGAGTTCTTCCTTTACGGATTTCTGTACACCCTCTGCATTCTGGTGATGGGTATCCGGATGATCCTGAACTACCGCCACAGCCGTTATCACATCATCCGCACCATCTCGGTCATGTTCTTTCAAACGGCTTTCGCCTTCCTGATTCCCGAAATCCTGATCCGCCTCAATAGTCCTTACTTCGACTTCAAAAACATCTGGCCACTCGATTACGACTTCTTCTTCCCAAGTAGCCTGAATCAACTGATTGACAATGGTACGCTGGGCATCTTCATGCTGGTATGGGGCATTGCCTTGATCATCGTAGCCGTACCCGTGTTCGTCTATTTCTTCGGGAAACGCTGGTATTGCTCCTGGGTTTGCGGTTGCGGCGGACTGGCCGAAACTCTAGGAGACCCTTATCGCCAGCTATCAGATAAATCATTGCGGGCCTGGAAGGTAGAACGTTATCTGGTACACGGAGTGTTGGCCTTTGCCGTGCTGATGACCATCGGGATGATATATACCTTTTTCACCGAAAGCGGTAGCTTACTGGGCATCCCGACCTACACAGTAGCCGAAGTCTACGGTTTTTTCATCGGAGCTGGCTTTGCCGGAGTCATTGGTACCGGATTTTATCCGTTGATGGGTAACCGGGTATGGTGCCGTTTCGGTTGCCCGCTGGCGGCTTATCTGGGCATTGTACAGCGATTCAAATCCCGCTTCCGCATCACCACGAATGGCGGACAATGCATCTCCTGCGGTAACTGTTCTACCTACTGCGAAATGGGTATTGATGTCCGCTGGTATGCCCAACGAGGGCAAAATATTGTTCGCGCTTCCTGTGTGGGTTGTGGGGTGTGTGCATCCGTATGCCCACGGGGTGTACTCAAACTGGAAAACGGACCTGAAGAAGACCGCTTTGGCATGCCTATCCTGATTGGCAACGATAGCATTCAGGTAGATGGCACTACGAAGTCGCCCGAGCGGAAACCCGAGGCACCTGCTGCCGTAAGTTGATCTGGTGATATTGGTAGAAGTAACGAAACGCCAGCAGTAACACCAGCGGGATCGCTGCTGGATGATATTCCTGCGGCACCATATCCCAACAGGCAATGATACCAAGATACAGAAATCCGTTAGTCAATAAGTAGAGCTTCGTGCCAATACCCTTCTTCTTTCGGGCCAGCAGCACCACCGTGATCAAGTGTAGCGGATGAGCCCACAGCAAATTCCAGTTATGGTGCGTGGCCTGATGATCTGTGGCGAACCAAAGAAAAAGCAGTAAGATGCCCAATAAACTATAAAGGGTAAGTAATACCATATCCGGCCAGTAAGCGGGTTTAAGTTTTCGAGTGAGAATGGCCCATAGCAAGAATGTCCCGAACAATAAAGAAAACATCCAGCGCGGCTGTGTGTATTCGGGCGGAGGTACTACTTCTTTCGTTCCCGACAGAATGATTTCATCACTTCGCACAAAAGGCTCAGCCTGTCCCTGCTGAATGATCTTACTTCCTGCTAACCCTTCGGCCAGATAGTCCGGCAAAAACATATATTGCCGAGGAGTTGCCTTTATATCAATCGGCGCGCCCAGCGCCAGATCAATCCCAAAATCACCCCAGGGCTGAGGGGCCAGATACACGCTAATCAGTTCCCGGAAGGTCATTCGCTCGTTACCCGGAATAAAGGTGGTATCCAGTTGGAAGTCATTGCCTAGTACATCTTCGAGGGCATCCGGAATGCGGGTGGCGCAGTTGTCAAAAAAGAAGTCGTAGAGGTAAAAACGGTTTTCGGGCAATAGATTGATGTTGAGAAAATCAAAAAGTGCCTGAGTCTGCGTAGGGTTCAGGTTAAACACTTGTTCGCGTACATCCATCTGCCGACGGTCCTGTTCCAGTTCTACATAGCGATAATCATACGCACTCAACTTATAGTTAAGCTTCCCCCGCATAAACTTGAAGTAGAAGCCAGCCTCATCAAAATCAAAAGTGCCATAATTAAAAACAATATCCAGCGATTGAGCCGGGTCTTTCACCCGCAAAGCACTGTGCCCAAACGTGGTATACAGTTGATCCCCCGGCGAATACGTCAGCAGACTAATGCTTGCCTGAGGCGATAGCGATTGAGCAGCCAGTGGCAGCAGGCAAACCAAAAAGGAAAACGTGAGGATAATTCGAATCCGGTGCATAGAAATTCATGAGCGGCTAAACTCAACGCAAAATTACAACCACTATGCCTAAAAACGAATGCCTCCTTAAAGCATTGCCTCAGAAAATCTTTTAATACCAGTTATGGATTAAAAGGCCTAATCCGTATTGTTAATTGGGAAAGCTTGCTGTCTGAGCGCAGCGACCGGGTTGCCGGTGCAATTTCAAGCTTTCCTAGATTTTTGTCTACTTTTCATCGATGGAAAAGTAGAAGCCCGCCCGGCTTCAGGGCTGCCAACAAGAAAGTCAAACGTTATACAATTTAGTTATCCCTGACTATTTACCAATGCACTCAAAGCATCCATCACCTTAACAATCTCTTCCGGAGAATTATAAATCGTAGGCGAAATCCGCAGCCCACCGGTAGGAGCACAGGCAATCTGGTACTGCTCATACAATTGCCCAAAAAGTTGCGCATGATCCTGGTCCGGAAACTGCACAATGACCACGCCACCACTCATATCCTCCGAAACAGGCGTCACCAGTTTGGCCTGAGGGAAATTCTTTTGCAACTGCTCCTTCAACTGACTAGCCAGCATGGTAATCCGCTGGGCAATCACTTCCTGCCCGATAGCTTCGTGAAATTCTACGGCCTTAATGAACGCCGCCAGTTTAGCACTGTCCTGTTGTCCCAATACCGAAAGTCGTTCAATATCGTCCTGGGCATAACCATCGTAACCCGCCCCAACCAGATGAGGCCATAAGTCAGTCACTAACTCCTTTCGCATATACAGGATACCCATCTCCCGAGGTCCCATGAACCACTTATGGGCACTACTGGTATAAAAGTCGCAGTCAATTTCCTGTAAGTCCAGCACGGTGCTGCCGAACGATTGTGCGCCATCAATCATGGAAAGAATGCCTTTTTCGCGAGCCAGTTTACATAATTCATTTGGAAGAGCAACTCCGGTAGTGTTAGAGATATGAGAAAAGGAAAGTAGTTTGGTATTGGAAGTAAAGGCCTGCACGAAGGGATCAATCAGCTCCTGAGGAGAAGCCGGGTTTTCGGGAGTGCTAACCACTTTCACCGTGAATCCCATTCGCTCAGCCTGTATCTGCCAGGCCAGCAGGTTGGTGGGATGATTCTGCTCCCAAAGGACTACTTCATCTCCCTTTTTCAGTGGCAATCCCTGCACAATGGTATTATTGCTTTCGCTGGTATTGCGAGTGAGCGTGATTTCTTCCAGGTTTACGTTCAGGTAACTGGCCAGCTTAGTGCGTAGCTCCAACCGTAAATCATCAAATTTGGCCCGGTTTTGAAAAGAGGCATCATAATCCAGATCCTGCGTACCTGCATAAACCGCTTCCGAAACTGACCGAGGGCTGGAGCATAAATTAGCGGCGTTCATCAGAATTAGCTTGGGGCGTAACCCAAACTGCTGTCGCACCTGTCCCCAATACGCTTCCCCTTCCAGAGCGGTGGATACAAGCGGCGAGGCTTCAGAGCGGAAGGGTATTGGCAATGCAGTCAGGCCAATACCAGCCACCATGCTTTTCAGAAAGTGGCGGCGGGGCGATGAGGAACTGGTAGGATGGTAGCTATTTTTCATTTTATAAATATCGCGAAAAACACAAAAAATAAAATAAAATTCTGATTTTGTTGAGTAATTCAAAAAATAATACCAAGTAGGCGGGTATCCAGGTTGAACGGCCACTGATTTTTCTGCCAATCTGATTTTTCTACCGCTTTTGAAGCCCCAAAAAAAGCCTAACTTTGCAGCCCTAAATTGACCTAAAGTAACTGAGCACCGCGAGGGTAGAATGTTAACCGACTGTTTATTCGCTCATTCTGCCACTCTCTCAATCACTCATTAATTAACATACTATGCTACGAACGCACACCTGTGGCGAATTACGACTCGATGATGCCGGAAAAGAAGTAACCCTCACCGGATGGGTACAACGCAAACGCGATAAAGGCGGAGTGATCTGGATCGACCTGCGCGACCGCTACGGCCTCACTCAGCTTATTTTCAAAGAAGGCGAAACCGATGCCAGCCTGATCAAGTTAGCCCAGGAAGTAGGGCGGGAATACGTGCTGAAAGCTACCGGCAAGGTGATTGAGCGGTACTCTAAAAATCCCGATTTGCCGACCGGCGATATTGAAATTGAAATCACGGATCTACAGGTGCTCAACCCATCCAAGGTACCTCCCTTTACCATTGAAGACAATACCGATGGGGGTGAGGACCTGCGGATGAAATACCGCTACCTGGATTTGCGCCGTAACGAAGTTCGACAAAAGCTGCAACTCCGCCACCGCATGATGCAGCACACCCGTCGTTACCTGGACGGGCAGGAGTTTATTGAGGTAGAAACCCCGGTGCTCATCAAGTCCACTCCCGAAGGCGCGCGCGACTTTGTGGTGCCTTCCCGCATGCATCCGGGTGAGTTTTATGCGCTACCCCAATCGCCCCAGACCTTCAAGCAACTGCTGATGGTATCCGGCTTCGACCGCTATTTCCAGATTGTAAAGTGCTTCCGCGATGAAGACCTGCGGGCCGATCGTCAACCCGAGTTCACCCAGATTGACTGCGAAATGTCGTTCGTTACTCAAGAAGATATTCTTAACACCTTTGAGGGACTGACTAAACATCTATTCCGGCAAATAAAAGGGCTCGATTTGGCAGAAGACTTCCCAAGGATGAGCTACGCTGATGCCATGAAATACTACGGCAACGATAAGCCCGATACCCGCTTTGAGATGCGTTTCGTGGAACTGAACGACGTAGCCCAAGGCAAAGGCTTCAACGTATTTGACAGTGCCGAGCTGGTGGTAGGAATCGTAGCATCCGGCTGTGCTGAATATACTCGCAAGCAACTGGATGCACTGACTGATTTTGTCAAACGTCCGCAGATTGGTGCGAAAGGGCTGGTTTATGTGAAGTGTAATGCTGATGGCACCTTCAAGTCGTCGGTAGATAAATTTTACAGTCAGGAAGACTTACAGCAATGGGCCGAAACTATGGGGGCTAAGGCAGGTGATTTGTTGCTGGTATTGTCCGGCGATGCTAATCCGACGCGGAAAGCTCTATCAGAACTGCGGCTACACATGGGTTCCGAACTGAATCTGCGTGATAAATCAGTCTACAAGCCACTATGGGTCGTTGACTTTCCGTTGCTGGAGTGGGATGAAGATACCCAGCGCTACTACGCTATGCACCACCCCTTTACTTCCCCCAAACCGGAGGATATTGCTAAGCTAGATTCCGCTCCCGGCGCATCCACGCTGGGAGAGGTACGTGCCAATGCCTACGATTTGGTGATCAACGGAGTAGAGATCGGCGGTGGTTCTATCCGGATTTACGACCGGGGTTTACAGAAGCGCATGTTCCAAATGCTCGGTTTCACCGACGAAGAAGCCCAGAAGCAATTCGGTTTCCTGATGGATGCCTTCGAGTACGGAGCACCTCCCCACGGCGGCATCGCCTTCGGCTTCGACCGCATGTGCGCCCTCTTCGATGGGGCTGATTCCATCCGCGACTACATCGCCTTCCCTAAAAACAACGCCGGCCGCGATGTGATGATCGACACCCCATCCACCATTGCCGGGGAGCAACTGGATGAGTTAAAGCTGAGTATCACTGTGAAAGCGGGGGAGCATGCTAAATAATTGACTCTAAATAGAGAAAGTTAAGTGTGCAAGCTCTACTCTAGAACCAGTTCTGCATAAATGGGGAAGTGATCGGAACCGAATTTGTCGAGGCGCTGAAGTGTGATCATTTTAAATTCTTTGGTCACGTAGATATGATCTAGCGGCCAGCGCATGATGGATGAAGTGGCATCAAAAGAGCTATACAGGCCTCGGCCGATCCGAGTGTCGTATAGTTGTCCTTCCGTATGAAACAAGCGAGAAGTATGGGACCAGGCTACATCATTGAAATCACCGGCCACTATGGCGGGTTGCTGCTCCTGGGTGATCATTTGCCCCACTTTAATAATTTCTATCTCTTTTTCGCCCGCATTGTCCGGGTGCTCGCTGTGGACGGGCGGCACCGGATGCACTCCATGAAACATGAAGGTTTGACCGGACGGTAGCTGCACTTGGGTATGAAAAGACGGTACGCTATCGTGCTGGAAAAATTCGGTCTGCATATCCAGCATCGGAAATCGGGAGTAAAGTCCCATACCGTAGGTATTGCTAGTGGGATACTCGTGATGGTAAGCGTATTGGTTTTGCAGGGGTTGTATTGCATCCATCCACCACTGGTCAGTTTCCATCACCAGCACCATATCCGGGTCGGCTTCTTGGACAATATCCAGAAAAGCATTAGCCTTGCGGTTATACATATACACATTGGCAATGAGTAAGCTCACGGTTGAGGCGTCGGAGGCTGAGTCGGAATTAATCGAGGGTACAACTTTGGCGGGCAGGCTGGTATACGGGTAAATAAAATAGGCCTGCAATCCCACAGAAGATACCAATCCCAAAATTAACAGTTTAGCGCCCCACGACCAGTGCCGATTCAGGAAAATAAAACCCAGCAAACCCAGCAGAAGAATGAAAAAACACTGTACGCGAGGGAAATCCAGTGTTTTGATCCACCACACATTGACGTCGTATAACAGAGACAGCATCGTAACCCCTATGATGGCAACACTCACTAAAATGACCAGATAAAAAATAACCTTTCTAAGAATGTTCATACGGTAGGTTTCGTTAAAAGTACCCTGTACAGGTTTTTACATCAAACCTTCATTCCGGTATAGTGTTTATGATAAAAAAACAACCTGACCATGAAACGCATTACCCCTAAACCCGGGCAGGAATCTGTGTGGGATTATCCGCGCCCGCCCCGAGTAGAAAATGTAAGTCAGCATGTACGTGTGGTATTCAATGGTGCAGTCATCGCCGATACCAACCGGGCCAAACGTGTGCTGGAAACCAGTCATCCGCCCGTCTATTATATTCCTCCGGAAGATTGCATCATAGAATTTTTGCATCCAACGCAACAGACGATCTACTGTGAATTTAAAGGGCGGGCAAGCTATTACACTGTTCGGGTGGGCGAGGAAGAAGCACCTGAATCAGCCTGGTTTTACCCCAATCCGGTAAAAGGCTACGAAGTGCTGAAAGATCATGTGGCTTTTTATCCGGGGAAGATGAGTGCCTGTTATGTGGGAAATGAGCAGGTGCAGGCGCAGGAGGGTGATTTTTACGGAGGCTGGATTACCCAGGCTATTGTCCCATTTAAAGGAGAAAGCGGTACGAGGGATTGGTAAATGAGTGATTAGGAATCTAATACGTGCTTTTTCCGTTTTCAAAAAACAGCAATGATGCTTACCTTTAATAATACCATTATCCAGTTAATGCTTATCCTATGAAAACACTATTATACGCACTGCTTTTTTGCCTGTTTACCCACGTTGCCCAGGCCCAGCAGCATTTTGGTGAAACAATTACGGAGGATCAGATAGCAAACCCTGCCGACTTGCTGGATGCACTGGCCGAAACCGGTAGCACCCAGACCAAAGTGAGCGGCGAGGTCACCGGCGTATGCCAGATGAAGGGTTGCTGGATGACCATCAACATGGGCAATAACCAGGAAATGATGGTCCGGTTTAAGGATTATGGTTTTTTCGTGCCGAAAGACATTACTGGTCAAACCGTAGTAATTGAAGGCGAAGCGCTGATGGATACCGTCTCGGTTGAAGACCAGCAGCATTATGCCAAAGATGCCGGACTTTCGGAAGAAGAGATCAACGCGATTACCGAGCCTGTGACCCAGCTTTCGTTTGTAGCGGATGGAGTGATCATCAGGGAAAAAGAATAATTGCGCATACATTCTTAAAGAATGCTACAAAGCTTGTCCGGTTGGGCAGGCTTTTTTTGTGTCAGACGGTTCGTATAAAACAGTCAGGATACTGTATATTTGTTCCCTTATTTTACACACATTAATCTCTGTCTCATGATCATTGGAGTGCCTCAGGAAATTAAGAATAATGAGAATCGGGTAGCATTGACTCCGGCCGGAGCGAAAGAGTTAACAAAAGCAGGTCATGCCGTGAAAATACAGCAGAGTGCCGGGCTGGGTAGCGGTTTTTTAGATGAACAATATAAAGAGGCCGGAGCGGAACTTTTACCATCCATTGAGGCAGTATACGAATCGGCCGAAATGATCATGAAGGTGAAAGAACCCATTGCTCCGGAATACGAACTGGTGCGCAAAGATCAGTTGGTGTTTACCTATTTTCACTTTGCCTCCAGCGAAGCTCTCACAAGAGCCATGATCAAAAGTGGAGCGATTTGTCTGGCCTACGAAACCGTTGAAATGCCCGACCGAAGCCTGCCTTTGCTGGTACCCATGTCGGAAGTAGCCGGGCGGATGGCCATTCAGGAAGGAGCCAAGTACCTGGAAAAACCTATGCAGGGACGGGGCATTCTGCTGGGCGGAGTACCGGGAGTGCGGCCCGCCAAGGTGATGATCCTGGGAGGAGGAGTGGTCGGTACCCAGGCAGCCAAGATGGCCGCAGGCTTAGGTGCAGATGTAACCATTATGGATACCAACCTCAACCGATTACGTTATCTGGCCGATATTCTGCCCGCCAATGTGAATACCTTTATGTCGAACGAGTTCAACATCCGTTCTCTGATCAGTACGCACGATCTGATCGTAGGAGCGGTGCTGATTCCGGGAGCAAAAGCCCCGAAACTGATCACGCGTGATATGCTGAAGGAGATGGAACCGGGCACCGTGCTGGTCGATGTGGCGGTGGATCAGGGAGGCTGTATTGAGACTTGCGAACCGACCACGCACGAAAACCCCACTTACCTGATTGATCATGTGCTGCATTACTGTGTGGCCAACATGCCGGGAGCAGTTCCCTACACTTCTACATTAGCCCTGACCAATGCCACACTGCCGTATGCACTGCAACTGGCCAACCTGGGTTGGCAGCAAGCCTGTAACCTGTCGATCCCGCTAAAACTGGGATTGAATGTGGTTCGGGGCGAAGTCGTCTACCAAAGTGTGGCTGATGCCTTCGGTCTTCCGCACGTTCTGGTAGAAGAACATCTGCATGTATAGTGATTGATGATGAATGAAAATAGTGAAAACGAACTTACTATTCATTATCCAGGATACTCCGGAAGCCCGGATTGAAATTCGAAGGTCTGCTGCTGGCGATTAATATGGCAGCAATAGTGCTGACGGCCGTTGGTGATGACCAGGTAAGGGGCCTGCAAAGTATAATTATAGAGAGATGACTGCTGAAAAGTGGCCGGTCCCAGCTTTATATCGTACGACTTACATTCTACTACCAGAAATGGACTTCCATCTCTTCCAAAAACAATAATATCCGCGCGCTTCTTTCTCCCATTGACCCGCAAGGCGCCTTCAATGCTGATCAGTGCTTTAGGGTAGTTTAAGTGGTCAGTCAGGTAATGAGCAAAATGCTGACGCACCCATTCTTCGGGAGTAAGGACAACATGCTTTTTCCGGATCGTATCAAAAATGAAATTCCTTGAGGCATTTCTTGTGATCTGATGCGTAAACGAAGGTAAATTGAGATCGGGCAATGAATTAGGCATTATCTTCGTAGGTTAGGCGAATATTACGGGATAGAAGCTGTTGGTTTTACTATTTGTAGGTTGATTATCATTTCTTTGTTAGATCCACTAACTTTGCACAAATAATAGCCAGCAAGCATACGATTTTTGTGCCTATGTTACCTGAATTTCTTCAACAAATTATTACAATAGGAAGCATTCTGCTATTGTTTGTGGCTATCTACCGCGAATGGGTGCGGCCAGTCGTAGGGTTTCTGGGCATTGTACTGGCATTGGTGCTGCTTGGTATTCTTACTCCCACCGAGATGCTCATGGGCTTTTCCAATGAATCCATTGCCAGTGTGGTGTTGTTGGTGGTACTCAGCTCAGCACTTAGCAAGAACTTTCAGATTGAATCATTTATTGACCGTATTTACCACCTGGGTAAACGGCATAATCCCTTAGGCTACCGGGGTTTTTTATTGCGTATGATGGTGCAGGTGGCTGCCCTTTCCTCCTTCATTAATAACACTCCCGTAGTTGCATTGATGACCCCTTATGTCTTCAACTGGGGCCGGAAATACAATGTAAGCCCATCTCGTTTGTTAATTCCTCTTTCCTACGCCACGATTATGGGAGGTATGGTTACCTTGATCGGAACGTCTACCACGTTGGTACTGAATGGTTTTATGACCAGCAACGGTGTCGGGGACATCCCGGGCCTGAGTTTGTTGGTTATTGGCGGAGCGGTGTGTGTTACCGGTATTTCATTTATTGTGCTGATCGGCTATCGTTTACTACCCAACCGTCAGGATATTCTAAATAGTTTTAAGGAGAATCAGCGAGAGTATCTGGTAGAAACAGCCCTGGAAGATAGCTCGCCCATGATCGGGAAAACCGTGAGTGAGGCCGGATTACGTAACTTACGAGGGATGTATCTGGTAGAAATCATCCGGACAAAACAGTTAGTCTCACCGGTAGAACCCAAAGAAAAACTTCGGCGCGATGATGTGCTAATTTTTGCCGGAGCTACCGAGTTTATTGTGGATCTTACCAGCAATGGACGGGGGCTGGTGCTGCCTCAGTATGACGATACCAAAAAGCAGGAAGCCGTTAAGGTGATTGAAGCGGTGGTAGGATCACACTCTACGCTGATCGGTCTTACCGCCAAGGAGATTGACTTTCGGAAGCGTTATGATGCCGCAATTGTTGCCATTCATCGCAATGGAGAGCGGCTGAGTGGGAAGATCGGTGAGATCAAGCTACGCCAGGGAGATTTGCTGTTGTTGTATGCCGGAAGAGATTTTCGGAATCGAGTAGATCTGTACCGGGATATTTTCATTGTTTCGCAGGTGAAGGAGTTTTTGCAGCCAAAACGAAAAAACACCTTCCTGTTTTTGATTGCCGCGCTGGCAACGCTGGGGGCATTGGTGGCCGGTTTTCTGTCGCTATTTACGGCATTGCTCGTCATTTTTGCCACCATGGTTGGCCTCCGCATGGTGGCACTGGCTGACCTGAAACGGGATGTAGATATCAACATGGTGGGCATTCTGGTATTTTCGCTGGCACTGGGCCAGGCCATGATCAAAACCGGTAGCGGTGATTTACTGGCCCATTGGATTCTGGGTATCACCCAGCAGTTTGGTCCCATGACGGTGCTTGCCAGTCTACTGCTGATTACCACCATTCTGACGTCTTTCATCACCAATGTAGGAGCAGTATCTATCGTGTTTCCGCTGGCGTATGCCATCAGTAATACATTGCAGGTAGACGGTACGCCTTTTTATCTGGGCATTGCCTATGCCGCTTCCGCCGCCTTTCTGACGCCCATCGGATACCAAACCAATTTAATTGTTTATGGACCGGGAGGGTATAATTTCAAAGACTTCTTCCGGATTGGGTTACCCGTGACTGTTGTTTATCTTGCCACTGTGCTGGCCATGATCAGAATCCTGTATCCTACGCTCTAAAACCTGGCTGGCTGGGTGATCAGGCGTAGGTAGAGAAATCTTTGGACAGGTATATTGCTTTGCTCCAATTGGGCGTTATTCCATTCAGCAATATACCGAAGCATGGAAAAGCCTGGATAAAAGGCGCATCTTTATCAAATTATTGCGACCTTACGCAGTACGAAAAAATGTAGTGAAACTAAAAACAACCCGAACGGATGAATAGACGAGCCGCCCTGAAACAGGCCGCCCTGTTGGCTGGAGGTATTGCCTGGCTGCCCTCCTGTAATTTTGGCCCGGAACGCGTGGCCGTAGCCCTCGATAATTTGCAAATAGACCTGGATCACCAGGATCTTTTGGCCAGCATCACCGAAACCATTATTCCCACCGGCGAAATTCCCGGCGCGGAAGCTCTGGATCTCTATCGCTTTGTACTGGTTATGGTGGATGACTGCGTACCCCAGGAAGATCAGCAGGAATTTGTCAGCGGACTTCAGAAGATTGTTCCTTTTGTAAAGGAGCACCTGGGAAAATCTTTTCCCGATAAGGAGCCGCAAAAGAACGAGGCCATACTGACGGAAGTACTGGCCCTGGACGAAAGCCAGGAAGCCAAAATGCCGGGACTGGAAGATATTCAGTCATTTCTTGGCTTGACAAAAGGATATACCATTCAGGGATTCATGAATTCCAAATATATCATGACTGAGAAATTTCCCTATAAGCTGGTGCCTGGCCCTTTCCAGGCGTGTGTATCAACCGAAGGATTAACTGTAATGTAATGGCGTATTTTAATATTGATAGTGCAGACAACCGGACCTACGATGCTATTGTGATTGGTTCGGGTATCAGTGGTGGGTGGGCAGCGAAAGAACTCACCGAAAAAGGACTAAAAACCCTCGTGCTGGAGCGGGGGCGCAATGTAGAACATATCAAAGATTATCCGACCACCAATAAATTGCCCTGGGAGTTTGAACACCGAGGGCAAATGCCGGAAAAAATTACCAGCGAAAATCCGGTCATATCCCGCTGCTATGCCTTTCGGGAAGACAGCCAGCATTTCTTTGTAAAAGACACCGAGCACCCTTACGTGCAGGATAAACCCTTCGACTGGATCAGAGGCTATCAGGTAGGCGGAAAGTCACTGTTATGGGCCCGCCATACCCAGCGATGGAGCGACTATGATTTTGAAGGACCGGCCCGGGATGGCTTTGCCGTAGACTGGCCCATCCGCTATCAGGATATAGCACCCTGGTATAGCTATGTAGAAAAATTTGTTGGGATTTCTGGCAATAAAGATGGGCTGGATAACCTGCCGGACGGGGAGTTTCTGCCGCCGATGGAGCTGAACTGCGTGGAAAAATATTTTAAAGAGAAACTGGAAAGCCAGTACAAAGGGCGTAATCTCATTATCGCCCGTTGCGCCCACCTTTCCGAACCGCAGGCGATACATCTGGAGCAGGGACGGGGGCAATGCATGAACCGAAACCTCTGCCAGCGGGGATGCCCGTTTGGCGGATACTTCAGCAGTAATTCTTCTACTTTGCCCTGGGCTGCCAAAACCGGCAATCTCACCCTCCGACCCCATTCGGTGGTACATTCGGTGATTTACGACGAAGCGAAGCAGCAAGCCACCGGAGTGCGGGTAATTGATGCCGAAAGCAAGGAGGAGATTGTATTTTACGCACCCATTGTTTTTGTCAATGCCAGCGCATTAAATACCAATATGATTCTGCTGAACTCTACCTCCAACCGTTTTCCGGAAGGTTTGGGCAACGATAACGGCTTGCTGGGTAAATACGTGGCCTTCCATAATTATCGGGCCCGGATCTCAGGGACGTACGAAGGCGCACTAGAAAATGCCACTGTAGGTCGACGGCCTACGTCGGGATATATCCCTCGCTTCCGCAATGTGTACGAACAGGAGACGGATTTCCTTCGAGGTTATGCCTCCGGGTTTAGTGCCAGTCGGCGGATCGAGCGCGATTATGAGGGTCTTGGAGCATCACTGAAAGAAAACCTGCTGAACCCCCAATGGGGCAGCTGGCGGGTGGGCTCCCACATGATGGGCGAAACCATTCCCAAAGAACAAAGCCGCGTCAGTCTGGATACCGAACAAAAAGATGCCTGGGATATGCCTTTGCTAAAAGTAGACATGGACTACGACGACAACGACGAAAAGATGATTGCCGATTTCCACGAGCAACTCACCGAGATGTACGAACAGGCTGGTTTCACGGATATCCATACCATGGACTCAAAACAGGCTCCCGGACTGGATATCCACGAGATGGGCGGTGCACGCATGGGCAAAGACCCCAAAACTTCGCTGCTCGATCAATGGAACCGGCTGCACGCCTGCAAAAACGTATTCGTCACCGACGGAGCCTGTATGACGTCCACCAGCACCCAAAACCCCTCTCTCACCTACATGGCTCTGGCCGCCCGCGCCGTAGATTTTGCCGTGAAGGAGAAAAACAAGATGAATATGTAGCGAGAAGAATGCTATATACCTTGTAGGTAGGATTGGTAATTGGTGGTAGAGAAACAATTAACGATACACTGATATACACCAAAAATTGGTGTATATCTGCTAAGTAATCACCCACAATTAGTTTGAACTTTGATAAGATTTAAAATTGAGCCTTAGTTTATTGCCAAGGTTAGCTAATATCCTATCTACGGCGTAAAACAACTGATCGGCTGTCTGGTAGTCGGACGGTCTGATCCATCCTTCTTTTACTTCTTTCCACAACCGCTCTATGATATTGAGATGCGGCGAATAAGGCGGAAGATAAAAGATGTAGAGCCCTCTCTGCTGCCAATCTTGCAAACACGCTTTCACTTTTTTGGCCGTATGTGCTCGGGCGTTGTCTAGTACGATAACAGTATACTTGTTGATCTTCAACGATAATTCATCTAGAAAAGTGATAACCAAATCAGCCGTTATGTTCTCTGAACAGGCTTGATATAGCAGATGGTTATCACGCCTAAGCAAACCAAAGTAGTTCATCGCTTTTCCTCGCCTGCTTTTAATGGCAACTTGTTCATCGGCAAATTGCCAACCATAAGGTACATACCCTTCTTCTGCAACACGTGTCTCATCACCGTAATACAAATCTATATGGCCTAACAGGCTTTGTTCTTCTAATAAAGCCAGCCCTTGCTGGCGTACTTGATATAAGGCAGCGTCGGGTTTATCTTTAGCTCTTTTTCTTATACGCTTCCATCGGCAGCGACACTTTTTAAAAAGCGCTGGAGCGTCTTCACACTGAAGCGCTTGCCTAACTCTTCTTCTAAAGCTTCCTTGGCTAGCTTCAAACGTTGCCGTTCTTGCTGCACCGCCGCTCTTATTTTGCCTTCATCGCTGTCTTGGTTGAGAATGGCTTTTCTGCCTCTGCCTGGTTTGGTCTTTAAACCAGCCATCCCCTGTTGCTCATAGCGTGTGAGCCAGCTGTTAACCGTGACGGGGTGCATCCCTAAAATATTACCTACATCTTTAGATAAACGACCTTCACTTTTAAGCAAGATCGCATGGCATCGTTTGCGAAAAGCTGCGCTATGACCGTGTTGATAGCCTTCTTTCAAAGCGGAACGCTCTTCACTACTTAATAGTATACTTCGTATATTCATTGCTTCTTTAGACTAGAAAAAAATTAACATAAAAGAAACAAAATTAACACTAATTGTGTCCCAATACTTATAAATAGCGGATATACAGTAGTTAGCGGCCATGCCAGTGATCCGCTTCGCGGGGGAAATGAAGAGACAGCCGCTAACACCATGCAGCGCACAGGCTGGTTGCAGAGCTTCTGGTAAGAGTTCGGCAGCAAGTTTGCAAGTGGTTTTAAGAAACTAACGTATCACTGACGGCTAAAGCAGCCCGTGACGCTGCACGCGGCCCGTTAGGGAGCATATATGAAGCGAATCATTTGTACTTTAATACTAATACTTTCCGCAGTAATTGCATTTGGACAATCAAGTCATGAGGCAATTCTGATTATGGATATGTGGGAAGTCAACAATAATAATGAGATTGAAAATAGACGGCAATCTGCTTTCAAGATTTTGGGTGCTGATTTACAAATTGATTTAAGATTTGATACGACAACTTTGGATTTCAATGTTGATCATATTGAGCCTATTAAAGAATACTCCTCGATTAAAAATTTATTAAACAAACCATTAAATCAACTTAATAGCATCCAATCAGCAATTGACTCTGTTGATAATTGCGATTACACAAATCCAATATTTGTCATTTATTCAAATGGGAAAACTACCGTTAAATTAGACTTTAAACGCATCGATAATTGTTACCCTGAATCTGCCCTCATCATCGGAAAAGTCTCTGATGAACTGTCAATATTATGGAAGAAATACGCTCCCTAATCGAGTAGGCGGCTGACGGCCCATTGACCGCCAGTGCGCCTCTCACACCACTCAGCGTACGGGTCTCGTACTGAGCGGTTCGTTAAACTTCTGGGTAATTTTCAGGTAGTAATCCAGCATAGGTTCAAAGCCCCTTCTTTTGAGTCTGGCCTTAGTGACCGTATTTTTCAGGATGGGGCTTAATGCCACTGCCCAACCACCCATTCTCGTTCTGCTCCAGGCATATGCCTGGCCGTACCGGATGCCTAATCGGATCAGGTTTTTCCTTTTCCTCTCAGGTTTCTTCCAATCATGCCAGATACAATACCTAATCCTACTTCTTAACCAACTGTCTAAATACTTGAGCTTCTCCTGAATATTTCCCAGACGGAAATAATTGAGCCAGCCTCTCTGTATCTCTTTGAGCTTGGTTAAGCGTTCGGTTAACGAACTTGGGATGGTTTTCTTGGTAATAGCTTTCAGCCCCTTTTTCAGGGACTTCCAACTTTTATCGCTTACCGTAATCTGGTACTGTCCTTTCACTCCCTTCTTGAATACCGGTACAAACTTGTAGCCCAGTATCTCGAAGTTCACGGGTCTGCGTATGCCACTTTTCTGCCGGTTGATAGGTAGCTTTAAATTATCCTTAAGGAGTAAGAAAATACTATTACCTACCCGTCGGGCTTCCGATTGACTTTTGGTGTAAATACTAAAGTCATCGGCGTAGCGGACATACTTAAGTCCTCTTTTTTCCATCTCTTTATCCAGTTCATGAAGCATGATGTTAGATAAGATTGGGGAAAGTGGACTTCCCTGCGGAACTCCTTTTCTACGTTTGACTAACTTCCCATTGATTTGAATGGGTGCTCGTAGCCATTTGCGGATCAGGCGCATCGTGAGCGGACATTTTACCTTACGATAAACAAGCTGTAGAAGCAAGCGATGATCAACTTCGTCAAAGAAGCCCTTCAGGTCTATATCAACGATGTGCTGATATCCTGCATTGATGTACTTCTGCGATTGCTTTACCGCTTGCAGCGCATTGCGATTAGGCCGGAACCCGTAGCTGTGTTCTTTGAACTCTAGCTCGAACTTTGAACCTATCACTTGGCTAACCGCCTGCTGTAGCACCCGGTCAACGACAGTGGGCACGCCTAAAAGGCGTTTCTTGCCATTGCTTTTGGGAATCTCTATTCCCAGGATAGGTTGGGGAAGGTATTTACCGTTACATATGGCTGTGGATATCCTATCCTGATGTTCTTTAAAGAACTCAGGCAGATCATCTACGTTCATACCATCCACGCCAGCGGAGCCTTTGTTGGCCCTGACCTGGAGACATGCTTTCCGTATGTTCTTTCGGCTAATTACCTTCTCAATCATCCTTTACTACTCAAACTTTCCTGTCCCGCCTATCACCGGGCTGGCAGACTCTCAATCTGTAAACCTCCCGATGGCATTTGGAACGAATTTAACGTTCGGTCCTTCATCACCTTGTGAGACCTCTATAGCTCTTACAGCCGTTGGGCGGTCCCATCGTTCCCAGTGATTACTATGACCTCTGCTGACTTCTTCTTCGCTAACTCGTAGCAAGAAGACCTCCCCAGGTAAGAGCATATTCCTTCCCCCAATATCCACTGGATCTACTGCAATGGCACTTGGTAGTTTACCTACCCTTTTGGACGTCAGTATGATGTGCTACCTCATCCAGCCTTTACAGCCTCTGTATCCAGTTCCTGTTCGTTGGAACCAGGGTTTGCAGTCTCGCTTCCTTCAGTGCATGCCTCACGGCAAACGTATCCGTCCGGTGAACCTGCCTATTAATTTTAAATCCCAGTATTTACTTTTTAGGTATCCAGTTTGGAGGCAGTAGTTCATGGAGCCGATTGACGGGATGCTCAGGTAACCTTTCCAGCACGTCCTTGAGGTAATCATA
>JAVKCN010000108.1:0-54710 GCA_040222715.1 Cyclobacteriaceae bacterium
TGGCTTTTCCGGAAGATTGGCTTTACTAAACCTGGTTGGCGCTTCGTTTAGCAAAGTTGGTCTCCTTTTTTAGTCAAACTCCCTGTTCAACTAAACCTACTCAAGTTATGCCATTAAATTTACTAAGGCAAATTGCGTTCATGTCAAAGTTTACTTTTTACGCATTCACCCTCCAATGTATATTTGCTTCGGTGCTGCTGGCCAGCCCCGGCAAAAGCCAGTCGGTCAGTGTAGAAGAAGTATACCTTTCAATTCAGGTGGAAGATACCCGGTTAGAGGATGCTTTTGCACAAATTGAAAATAAAACAAACTTTACCTTCTCTTTCAATAAAGGGGTCATCAATACCAATCGCCGTATTTCAGCAGATCTACATAATAAATCACTGGGATATGTGCTGCGTTACATCTCTAAGGAAGCCGGATTAAGCTTTCTGAGAATCAATGAAAATATCTACGTCAACAAGCGTAAGGCCCAAAACTCGGCAGTGGAGGAACAACTGGGAGAGGAACTCCCGGTAGCCGACCACCCGGTTGAAGGCGTAGTGAGAGCACTGGATGATGATTCCGCGCTTCCCGGAGTGAATATCCTGATCAAGGGCACAACCCGGGGTACTACCACGGATGTTGAAGGAAAGTACCGGCTCAATGTACCGGAAGATGCCGTACTGATCTTTAGTTACTTGGGCTACTTAACCGAAGAAATAGAGGTTGGAGACCAGACGACCATCAACATTAGTATGGCTCCGGACGTAAGTTCGCTTTCGGAAGTGGTTGTGGTAGGTTATGGGGCGCAGGACAAACGAGAACTGACCAGTGCCATTACTTCCATCAGCGCCGAGCAAATCAAAGAAATGCCTGTCGTGGGGATTGATCAGTCCATTCAGGGAAGAGCGCCCGGCGTGGTAGTCATTAATAATACCGGTGAGCCCGGTGGGGGAATCACCATGCGAATTCGGGGAACCACCTCTATTGGTTCGGGAAGCGACCCGTTATTTGTGGTTGATGGAGTGCCCATTGATAATGCGCAAACCTCGAATGTAAACATGGGGCAGGCGCGAGTAAACGGTATCAGTCAGATTAATCCTTCTGATATTGAGTCTATTGAGATTCTGAAAGATGCCGCCGCTACCGCTATTTACGGGGCGCGTGCTTCCAACGGGGTAGTGCTCATTACCACCAAACGGGGCGAAGAGGGTGTCTCAGAAATCAGCTTCGATGCTTATACCGGCCTTTCCCAGGTTACTTCCCGCTATGATGTATTAGGAGCATCTGATTTTGCAACCTTAGCCAATGAAGGCCGGGCTCAAATTGATGAACCCCCGGTGTACAGCCAGGATTTTATCAATAACCCAACCACGGATACTGACTGGCAGGATGAATTATTTCGGACCGCCCACATCTACAACGCCAATCTGTCGGCCCGGGGTGGAAACAAGACCACCGGCTACATGATCAGCGGCGGCTATCTGAACCAGGAGGGAACCATCATCGATACCAGGTTTCAACGCTACAGTCTGCGGGCTAATGTGGATCACAAGGTGAATGACTTTATCAAACTCGGTATTACGTTTTTTACCTCCTACACCGATCAGGACCGGGTGAAGAATGACGGCAGCCCGGATTCAGGAGATGCCAGTAATTACAATCATATCTACGGTACTCCGGCCTTAAGTACCGCGCTGGTAAAAAGCCCGGCGGTTCCGGTGCTGGCTTCTAATGGGTACTACAGTATTGATCCTCTTCAGGGTTCCTACGGCAATCCGGTACGGCAGGCATTGGATATCAGTATCAATAACAATGTGCGTCGTACTTTGCCCTCGGTCTTTGCCAATATCAGCTTCACCGATAATCTGATGCTGACCAGCCGCTTCAGCGCTGATATCCGCAGCGAAAACGAAGAGTGGTTCAATCCCCCGAACCCTAACCAACTGGAAGGTACTTCTGATGGAGAAGGGCAAACATCTCGTAGAACCTACGATTTGCTGCTCTGGACCCTGGATAATTACCTGACCTACGACCTGGAAGTAGGTCCGGAAAGCAGCTTTACGGCGTTAGTAGGAACCAGTTCTCAGCGTTCTCAGTTTGAGCGAAGCTTTGTGCTGGTCTCCGGGTTGGAAACCGCCAACATCCCCACCTTCAATGCCGGGACTGAGTTTGACGTGGTAGACTCCGAAATGCAAGCCTGGAGTCTGGCTTCCTTCTTTACCCGCTTGAACTATAGTTTGAAGGGGCGCTACCTGTTCAATGTGAATGCCCGTTACGATGGATCCTCGCGCTTCGGAGCAAATAATCGCTTTGGTTTCTTTCCTTCGGCGGCCATTGGTTGGAGAATCTCAGATGAACCTTTTATGCAGGACGTTACCCAGATCTCCGATCTGAAAATTAGGGCTAGTTATGGGGTAACCGGTAATCAGGAGATTGGTAATTATGCCTCACGGGCCTTGATGAATCTGGGAGGAGGAACAAACTTTGGAAATAACTATACTGGTTCTACAGGTGCTACCTTCTCCAGTCTGGCCAGTGATGATCTGACGTGGGAAGAAACTACCCAACTAGACATCGGATTGGATGCCTCACTGCTGAATGACCGCTTAAGTATTACGACGGATTACTATATCAAAACTACCGATAAGCTCTTATTTAACATCCCTCTTCCCCTGCAAAGCGGCTTTGAGAGTATTATAGACAATGTCGGGAAACTGGAAAACCGGGGTTTTGAGTTCAGCTTCAACTCGGTGAACGTTCGTAACAATAATTTTTACTGGACTACCAACTTCAATATCGCAACCAATCAGAATAAGATTCTGGAGCTGTTGGATGACGAGGATGTACTGGTGGGTAGCAATAACACTGGCTACAGCATCGCCCGGGTGGGAGAAGAAATCAGCTTTTACCTGTACGAGCGAGAAAAATACGTGAACTCTGAAACCGGCCTGATTGAACTGGTAGATCAGAATGGTGATGAGGCTATCAATGAAGATGACCTGGTCATTGCCGGTAGCCCATTCCCCGATTTCTTTGGGGGGATTACCAATTATGTGTCGTATAAAAACTTCGACCTGTCGGTTTTCTTCCAGTATTCTTACGGGAACAAAGTGTATAACCTCACCCGCCGGTATATGGAGCTGATGAACGTTGGTGGGAGAAATGTCATTAGTGCCAATACGACCCAGAAAGCATTTGATAACCGCTGGCAGAATCCGGGTGATGTTACCGAATACCCTTTACCTAATTATGATCAGGAAAACAATGATTACAACCTATCCCACGATGGGTGGTTAGAGGACGGTTCTTATCTGCGATTAAAGACCCTGACCCTGGGTTATAATCTGGGAGAAAGCGTAGCCCAACGCATCGGGTTCAACCGGGCCAGGGTATATTTCACCACCAACAACCTGCTCACTTTTACCAAATACACCGGCTACGACCCGGAAGTAGATCACTTCACCGGAGCAAACGGAGCACAGAACAGCGGGCTTAGAAAGGGCTATGATAACGGTACCTATCCTCAGGCCAAATCATATGTCCTCGGAGTCAGTCTTTCCTTTTAATCATTGTATGAGCACCAAAAGATAACAACCATGAAATATATAGCATATATACTAGTCTGTGGGCTTCTGATCGTAAGCTGGTCCTGCGATGATTTTCTGGAAGAAGAACCCGTATCGCAAATCAGTGCCAAAACCTTCTATGAAGATGCGGCCGCCGCCGAAATCGGCCTGACCGGAGTCTATAATCGCTTCTTCAACGAATCCTGCTATTCTATGATCATTACCTATGTACAGGTAGGTACTGATGATGTCAAGCAATCTTCGGGTTTTGCATCCGGGTTTAAAGACCGGGTAGAACTTGATCCTAACTTGGCACCCCTAGGGCAGTGGGGCAACATGTACGAGACCATTGCGAACGTAAATTTCCTGTTGGAAGAGGTGGAAAAGCTGGCACCGGAAGAATTTACTCCCAATGAGCGTAAAAATGAGATATTGGCAGAAGGACACTTCATCCGAGGGCTGGCTTATTACTATCTGTACGTAGGGTGGGGCAGTGTACCCCTGATTACTGAATTTCCTAAGGATGTGAATGATGCATTGGTGGCGAAATCACCCCGGGAGGATATACTGGCGCAGATCAAGGCTGACCTGAATTTTGCCGCTAATAACCTCCCCGATGCAATTGGCAGCTATACCAATGATAATGTTACCAGTCAGATAAAAGGTCGGGCCAGCAAGTGGGCTGCCAAGGCGTATCAGGCGCGTCTGGCCCTTCAGGAAAACGATTGGCAAACAGCCCTTACCTTATCCGATGAGATTATTAATAGCGGTTTGTATCCGTTTGCTACGCCCTGGAGATCCATTTTTCAGGAGCCATATAACTCCAGTGAATCTATTTTTGAACAGCAAAATGATTTTTCTCCGGGCTTTTTCGGTTCCGGGCAGTACGGTTGGTGGTTCGGGTTTGATTTTGAATGGTCGGAGGATGCTATGAGTGTCTTTGAGAAACCAGACAGCATTGGAGCCACCCAGGGAAAAGATATCCGTTTTGATATGGCGTATACTCCGCACCCCTGGTCTCCTCAATATCAGCCAAATAAATATATCCCCCCTCGTCTATTCCAGGATGGAGGTATTGAACAGGCTAATTTTGTGCTGGTTCGTGCTTCTGAATTGTATATGAACAAAGCAGAAATTTTGAACGAACTGGACTTTGCCGCAAACAAAGATGAAATCGTCAGTATTTTAAACATGGTGCGGGCTCGATCTGGAGATCCTGACTGGGTAAACGCCTGGTTTGAGGGAGTTCCCAATGGCACAGTTGGTATACCCCTGCTAGACCCCAGTGATTATGCTACCCAGGAGGAAATGCGACAAGCCATCCGGGAAGAGAAACGACGGGAGTTCATGTTCGAAGACGTCATCCGTTGGGTTGATCTGTACCGTTGGGATAAGGACTATCTGATGGAAGTAACGAATTCCTCTACGGAAGATCATTTGTTCTTCCCCGTTCCGCCAGATGAAATCATCAGAAACCCCAATTTGACGCAAAATCCTGCTTATCAGTAAGTAATTAAGAACACGCGGGAAGGGAATCTCTGGTAACAATATGCGAATGGTTGTATATTGTCATCAGAGATTTTATGTTGATGCAAACACCTATACATTCTCAACAGGTTCCATCAGAATTGTTGGTACGTGTCACACTGCGGTTGGGGAAAGCCGGAACGATACCGGGCACTACGGGGGTGCGAATTAAAAAATAAAACCATTAATTAATCAGTATATGTACACACAACTTGTAAAGAAGGTAGCTAAAGCAATTGCCGCTTTTTTATTTTCAGTAGGTATTACACTTCCAGTATTTGCCCAGGAACAAGGCCCCGAGCGGTGGGAAGAATCTATTCAAAAGTTTGAAAAACGAGATGCTCAGAACCCAGTAGAACCCGGCGCCAATCTTTTTGTGGGAAGCTCTTCCGTAGCCATCTGGCAAGACGTATCCGATTATTTTCCGGACCATCAGATTCTCAATCGAGGCTTTGGTGGTTCTCAGTTCTCCGACTTGCTATACTATGTCGACCGCGTGGTCTATCCCTACAAACCTTCTAAAGTATTTATCTACGAAGGCGATAATGATATTGCTGCTGGCGACTCGCCCAAGCAAATCATGAAGGAGGCTAAGAAGCTTCGCAAGTTAATCAAGAAGGAGCTGGGGGATACCCCAGTGGTATTCATTTCTCCCAAGCCCAGCGTAGCCCGTTGGGAAATGAAGGACAAGTACGAAGAGCTGAATGCAAAGCTGAAAAAGTATGCTGATAAAAAGAAGAATACCCAGTACGCCGATGTATGGAATCCTGCTCTCGACGAGAACGGAATGGTGTTCACGAATATCTTTCGGGAAGATAATCTGCACATGAATGCCGAGGGCTATAAGATCTGGCAGAAAGCGCTGGAGCCCTACCTGGAATAAAATCACGGTGAACAACAGCCTGTACCTCATTTTCATTTTTTACGGATTACTGTCTTCCTCGTGTAACGAAGAGAAAGACATTCAGGCGAATGAATGGAGCATCCTGCTAAAAGGTCTCGGCTCATTTTCTTCACCCCGGGCCACCGACCTGAATGGAGATTCGGTTAAGGATATTGTTTTAGGTGCAGGCAAAGTAGAATTTCAACCAACGGATTCGGCGGTAGTCGCTTTAGACGGCAGAAACGGGCAATTGCTTTGGGTTGCTTCAGCCCGCGATCAAATCTTCGGGTCGCCCTTGTTTCTGGATATTACCGGCGACGCAGTACCTGAAGTGATTATCGGGGGAAGAGCAGCTGAGTTAATGGCTTTGGAGGGGAGTTCAGGGAAGGTGATATGGGAATATTTTCCGGAAGGCGATACGGCCGATGCCGCTGAGCACCAACTGTATAACTTCTATAACCCACAACCAATCCGGGATCTGGATAATGATGGAACGGATGATTTGCTGGTATCCAATGGTGGCTATGTGAAGGCCCCACCTGGTGAAATCAACCGTCCTGCTGGTAAACTTATGCTCATCAGCGGTAAGACAGGAATATTACTGGCCGAAGCCTACATGCCCGATGGAAAAGAAACCTATATGTCCTGTGTTGCTTTTGAGAGAAATAACGAAACCTACGTGATCTATGGAAGTGGCGGGGAGCGGATTCCCGGCAAACTGTATCTGACTACCCTAACCCAGATTCGGCAGGGCTCTCTGAAAAATTCTATGATACTGGCCGAAAGCGATACCAAAGGGTTTATCGCCCCCCCGGTACTGGCCGATATTACCCAGGATGGTATTAATGATATTGTGGTAAATACCGTAGATGGTCGGACCTTGGCGATCGATGGTGAGTCATACGAAACCCTCTGGAAATTCTCTCTTCCTGATACCGAAGTGTACTGTTCCCTGGCGGTAGGGCATTTTGATCAGGACGATGTACCCGACTTTTTTACTAATTATGGTATTGGCGTGTTTCCCAATCTTATGCGTTCGGCCCAGGTAGCTCTGAGCGGGGCGGATGGCTCATTGATCAGTATAGACTCGCTGGGCAGTTTTCACTACGGCAGTCCCGTAGCCTACGATACCAATGGCGATGGGTTGGATGAAGTCTTTTTTCATGTGAATGAATACATTCCGGGAGTGGCAAAAAATGTACTGAAGATGTTTGACTTCGCTCAGGATACAGTTATCAATATTACCACTTCGGCCAATGGTGCCAACATTGCCGGTACTCCGTTGCTGGATGACCTGGACCATGACGGTTCGCTGGACATTGTGATCGTTCATGAAACCAATCCCTTTGACTTATTCTCGATAGATGCCAAAGTAGGACTGGCTGTGAAAATAATACCGACAGATAATAAACTTTTGCAGCCAGTTTCCTGGGGTAGCTACATGGGTAACCATTACGATGGAATGTATCATACTAATACGCCAAGTTTTTAACCATAAACAACCTGACTTGTATACCCTGATTGCACACTGTCAACGACTGCTACTACTCATTATCGGACTGATTCCCGTTCAGGCTTCGGGGCAGGTGACGGGTAGCGGCCAGTCATGGTCATACACGACAAACAGCTATACGTTTACCTGGAATCTAACCACTGACCTGGCTACTGTAAGCCGGGAAGGTATGGATCGCCCCTTCTGGCAAGGTGGGCTACTACCTGCTTTCTGGCTTCAGCGTTCTGATGGTGAGCCTTATTACGTAAAAGCAACTGTTGAAGATCAGCTTTCCCTTTCTGACCAAGGTGGCACTTTATCCTTCACGTTAGAAGACTTTGGCAGCGGACAACTCGCTGTACAAGCTACTCCCTGGGGAATCCGTTTTGAAAAAATTACGGTGCAGTGGAATGACCAGGCTCCCGCCATCATTGGAATGTATTTTGGCACCGCCGCGCTAACCGAACATGATAAGCAGATAGTACCAAGCGTGGACGTACCGTTTTGGCCTAATTGGGAAGGAGCGGGTTTTTGTGTCCCCAGTGCCAAAGGTGGACCTATTCAGAGTTATTTTCGTAAGTGGGATTTTGGGCATGCCAATATCGCCTTGGGTAATTTTGGGCCTTCCCTGGGTACGCCTTACGCTGCCGCCTTTCCTCGCCCAATTTATAGTGCGGCGATGGGAGGCTACGGTAACTGGGTGGTGCTGGGAGCCGGGTCTATCCCCGAAGGTGCCATGTCTTTACAAATTAAAAGTAGTCGCGGATGCTTCCATTTTCTGTACCGGGAAAATTTGTGGGGAGCCCCGAAAGGGCTGACCCGTACCTGGAATGATCCGTTGCGCCTCACCTGGGCCGAAGATGCCTGGACGGGCTTTGACCGATTGTTCCAATCCTTTGAGATTGTTCAGGATAGTGTTCAGCATCAGAAGAGTTTCTGGAACACCTGGGGAGACTGGCGTCGCCAGAAATTTGACATAGACAAAACCATTGACTTTGCCCACGAAGTGCAGACTGATCGTTTCGTGTTTGACGACCCCTGGGAAACCTACCAGGGTAGTGGTGAGCCTAATTTTGAACGCTTTCCTCAGCTAAAGGAGCAGATTCAGTATGCGAAGGATCTGGGAATGGAAGTAGGCTACTGGCAAACGGTGGGTTGGGTAGATAATCCCGACAGCCTGGGCCTGACCCACGATGATCTGATACTGGGCATAGACGGTAAACCCCGATTAGCCAACTGGAGCTTCAACCCATCCGACAAAGCGCACTATTGCCTGGACCCCAGTTCACCCCGTGTAGTGGCATTTCTACAAGAGCGCACCCGTAAGGCGATGGAGTTTTTTCATCCCTCTATCATCAAACTTGATTTTGCTTACGCCTTGCCTAATCCAAATGTGGGGGCACCCCGCAATCCTGCTTTACGAGGCGAGCATTACGGATATACGCTTACCAAGATCATTGCCGAAGCGGCCCGTGAAATAAATCCCGACATCACCATCATGCACTACAGCATCCACCCGCTGATGCGCCAGGTAGGCGATCTGGTGTCATTGGATGATCAGGGCGATGCGGGTAATGCCGAAGAAGCCGGTCATCAGCAGTGGAGTGTCTGGGCTGCACTGGCCGGGCATCAGGGAACGGCGATTACGGCCTCCAGCGGCTACGATTGGACCGTAGACACTGAAAACCTCTTAAATACCGCCGTCCTGGGAGCTCCCAGTGCCGTATTGCCCCGCGATATTGATGGGAAAGCTGTTCCCGAATGGTACCTGAATCAGCGCAAAGCCCTGTTTCGCTGGCATCGCCAAACTACCGGGTGGACACCGCTGTGGCTCAATAGTGACCGGGGAGACCTGGATAAGCCTCTGACCTTACGTTGCTGGGGACGACTGGAAACCATTCAGGGCAAACAAACGCTTACTGCCCTCGCTTTGCGAGATGAAGATAAAGAATCCGTTTCCCCAGAAGCATTACCAGTATCTCAATGGAATGGACGATGGGCACTCATATCCCAGGATGATCAAGCCATTGATCAATCCGATTCACTCGTCTGCATTCCCTTCGATGCTGGTCAGCTGCAACTGAAAAGGAAGCAGCCGCCCCAACAACTACGGGCGGTTTATGCTGAGAAGGAGCAGGATTATCCGCACTGGAAGTGGGAGGAAGGGACGTTGACGCTAAATGTGGATGAAGAAGATATTGAGCAGTTACTAGGATTTATCATACTCGAAAAGTAATTATCGATGACCAACCTATACGCAATCTTTCCATATTTCCTTGCTCTGGCACTTTCGGTTCTCAGCTTGAATGCTTCAGGGCAGTCTACCCCGGTAACATCAGCAAAAGAAGAGCCGATGAAAGAATTCTTCGGAATCAACGAAAACCTGATTCAGGGCTACAATAATGCGGAAGACCTTGCGCCAGTAGTTGGGTGGATTCGGGATTATACCCATTGGCGTTATTACGAGCCAGCCAACAATGATTATAACTTCACGCATATACAGGATACATTTAACCAGGATGCGATCTATCAGCAGTTAAAAGATCTGGGAATCAAACCACTACCCGTAGTGATGGAGGCCCCGGTCTGGATTAGCACTCACCCCCAGAGTGAGCGGGCTACCCGCTATGCACCAGCCGGAGATCAGGATGGTTCTTCCCCTGAGCATTACCGGGAAGCGGCCGAGTTTTTCTATCAGTATGCGGCCCGTTATGGTTCGCAACAGTTACCGGATGATAAACTTCGTACTTCGGATAAAAAATCTGGTCTGAACCTGATTCCGGTAGTGGAAGTATTCAATGAGGCCGATGGCGATACTAGTTGGGGAAACTTTATCACGCGTAAGCAATACGCCTCACTGCTTAATGCTGTGTATGATGGCAATCAAGGGAAAATGGGAGATGGTTACGGGGTCAAAGCAGCCGACCCGGACCTGCCGGTATCTATTACCGGTTTAGGGTTTAACCTCGATGCACTCAAGGAAATTACCCGGTATGCCGGACGAGCGCCTTATGATATCATCAACGTACATTTTTATACTTTCCGGTATGCCCGGGAGAACTACCGAGTGAGTGTGCCACCTGAGTGGTCCAGCCTGGTGGAGGATATGCAAGAGATTATTGAGTGGGGTAAAGTTCATGCACCGGGCCGCCCCGTTTGGCTCACCGAGATCGGGTGGGATACCAAACCTTACAACCCCGAAGCAGTAACCGAACAGGAAGCTGCCAACTACCTGATCCGCACTTTTCTGCTAACCAAAGGGGCCGGAGTGGATAAGTGTTTCTGGTTTTATAATCGTGATCTGGATAACCAACCCCGCAAAGGGGTATTTGCCACCAGCGGACTTTTTGAAAATATAACAGTACCCTCCCAAGGAGTAACCCAACTAAAGCCCAAACTAACGTACTGGTACTTTGGAACCATGACTCATCTGATTGGTGATCTGTACTACAAAGAAGATCATTCCCAGCAGCAGGATTCAACAGTGTACCACTATACATTTCAGTCGGCCGATGAAAAGAAAGAAGTATCGGTAGTGTGGTACTGTCCACCCTATGTATATAAGTGGCGGCAACTGGTAGAACATCCTGCCTCGCAAAGCTACACCATTCCGATACCGGAAGGGGCAACGTCTGTTCGTATTGTCAGGCCCACCGGAGGGACCTTTCAGGGAGAATCCCATCCGGTGCTCCGCGATCAGAGTACATTAACCCTTCAGGCTACGGCCACTCCTCAGTTTATTGAAATTATTTACTAACACCATGCATCGTATTATTCCAATTGTCGCTATCGTTTTATGTTTATGGGGTTGTCAGAAAACCAAAGAACCATATCAAGGTGGGCCAATAGCTGTTTCAGAAAAACTTTTCGTAGATAGCATCTGGACCGGTCACCCGGTTGGCTTCGCTCTGCTCACCAAGCCACCTCACCAATTTGTAGCCTACTATGACAAGCACCAGCAGATGATCGTGGCGCAACGTCAGCTGGGTGACGATCATTGGCAGTATCAGCCCTTACCTGAAACTATCGGCTGGGACTCGCACAACGCTATTCGTATGGAACTGGATGAGCAAGGATACCTTCACCTCTCCGGTAACATGCACGTGGATACATTAAATTATTATCGTACTACCCAGCCATATGACATCAGCACTTTTGAGCAGGTCCGCCAGATGGTAGGAGAGGACGAAGACCGAGTAACCTATCCCGAGTTCTTTCACAACTCCCAGGGGCAGCTAGTTTTTACCTATCGGGATGGAAGCAGCGGGAAGGGTAATCAGATTTATAATGTATACGATGCCGACAGCAAAACCTGGAAGCGACTGCTGGATACCCAACTGGTAGACGGGCAAGGAGAGATGAACGCCTACTTGCACGGCCCGACTTTGGGGCCGGATGGCTACTACCACCTCATCTGGGTCTGGCGGGATACCCCGGATGCAGCCACCAATCACGACCTCAGCTATGCCAAAAGCAAAGACCTGATCACCTGGTATCAAAGCGATGGGAGCCCCCAATCTTTACCCATTACCTTTCAAAATGCCGAAGTCATTGACCCGGTGCCTGCCAAAGGTGGGATCATCAACGGCAACATCCGGATTGGCTTTGATCAGCAGCACCACCCGGTGGTGACCTACCATAAGTATGATGCTGACGGAAACACCCAGATCTACAACGCCCGGTTAGAGCAGGATGGCTGGCAAAGCTACCAGGCCACCCATTGGGATTTTCGCTGGGACTTCGGCGGGAATGGTTCAATTACTGCAGAAGTGGGAGTAAGCCCTGTTCGGGTGAATGCCGTCGGGCAGTTGACCCAAAAGTTTTACAGCGCCCGCCTGGGTAAAAGTCAGTATGTGCTAAATGATACCTCTCTGGCTCAACAGGAGGAACTGGCGCTATTCCCGGTCTTTCCCGCTACCCTGGATTCTCTGCAAACTAACTTCCCGGATATGCGGACTCATTTTCTGTATGATGAAGAATCCACTATGAAAGATAGCTGGTATGTGTTGCGTTGGGAAACTCTGACTCGCAACCGGGATCAGCCTCGCACCGGCGCACTACCCGGACCGGTACCGTTGGTGCTATATCAGATCACAAAAAATTAACAATAACAAAGCTATTTCAACCACCTAAGTATATGTGCTCTTTAAAAACGTTTTTTAGTTTCATGGCAATGGCATTTCTGTGCTTCCAAATGCTATCTGCCAACGCCCAGTCCAGGAATGATCTGCCACACCTTGATAAGGATGATAATGGGAAATATACCTTCTACGTAGATGGTGAGCCTTTTGTCATCTTAGGTGCTCAGTTATGGAACAGCAGTGCCTGGCCCGATGTCTTCTCCAACGTATGGCCTCAGATGAAAGAGCTCAATTGCAATACACTGGAAGTACCGATTTACTGGCAAAATATCGAGCCCGAACCCGGCAAGTTCAACTTCAAAGAGCTGGATGAACTGGTAACCCAGGCCCGGAGTGAAGGCTTCCGGCTGGTATTGTTATGGTTTGGTTCTTACAAGAACGGACGCATGCAGTACGCGCCCGAGTGGGTGCTGAATAACCCGGAAGAATACCCTCGCATGAAAAACGAGGCCGGAGCCGATGTCTACGTGCTATCCGCCGTATCCGAAAAAAACCGCCAGGCCGACCAGCGAGCCTTTGTAGAAACCATGCGGCATTTAAAGCAAATTGATGGCGATGATCATACCGTCATTATGATGCAGGTAGAAAACGAACCCGGTTCCATGTGGACGGATCGTGATTATTCGGAAGCGGCCAACGAACTTTTCAACGGACCGGTACCCAGTAAATTAACTCAGTCGTTGAATAAGTCAGGCGGAACTTGGGAGGAGGTGTTTGGAGTGGAAGCCGCCGAGGCTTTTAATGCGTACTATATTGCCCGATACATTGATCAGATTGCCGAGGCCGGACATCGGGAGTACGGTTTACCCATGTATACCAACGTTTGGATTCGGGAGAATGCCTTTCAGCGCCCCGGTGAGTACCCCAGTGGCGGCCCGACCTCCAACATGCTTGGGGTATGGAAAGCCTCAGCCCCGAATATTGAATTGCTGGCCCTGGATATTTATCACCGCAACTATACCATGGTCAACGAACTGTTTGATACATATGCCCGGGATGACAACCCCTTGTTCGTTCCCGAAATGGGCAACGGCCCTGACTTTGCTCGCTATCAGTTCTACGCATTAGGAAACTACGATGCCATCGGCGTAGCCCCTTATGGCATTGACCCCTTCCACGTAGACCCGCATGATAAGCGAGACAAAGAGAATCTTGACCAGAAATTTACGTACATCGCCGCCAACTACCGGTTATTGAAAGGAGCTATGGCGCTGCTTACTGAATTGCAGGGAACGGGAAAACTGAAAGCCGTAGGGCAGGAGCATGGCCTGGGAGAGCAACTGGTTCAGTTTGATAATTACGAAGTGCTATTCAACTACGGCTTCCCCACCTATAAAACCAATAATGATCTGAGCGGCAGAGCCATGATCGGTCAACTCGGCCCGGACGAATTCCTGCTGATGGGTTTTGATGCCAAATTCACCTTCCGCCCGCACTACGGTTCCGGCTATGGTTCCGCTGAGTATGTGATAGTGGAAGAAGGTACCTTTGAAAATGGCGAATGGGTTCGCCGACGCATCTGGAATGGCGACGCCCTCTACCATTCCACCCTCCCATCCGACGGCGTAATCCTCAAAATAAAACTCCGCCGCACCGAAACCGCCAGCACCGCCGAAGGCAAAGCCAACTTTGACAAAAAATAGCATAAAGGGCATGAAGCTGGGAGGTTGGAGCCTGGAGAAACTAAGAAAGGATTGAAGGCCTGAAGTTTGAGTGCAGTGCAGAATCGTAGATTAAGAGCTCTAGGGAAATACTTATTAATGCTTAACCTCTATTTAGGGGAAAGCTTGCTGTTTGAGCGCAGCGAGTTTCAAGCTTTCCTAGATTTTTTGTTTACTTTTTCATCGATGGAAAAAGTAAAAGCCTGCCCGGCTTAAGGGCTGCCAAAGTGAAAATAAAATTTACTCTACTGATAAATCCAAAATACAGATTCCTACTATGCTGATCCGTAAACCTACTTTTCTCATAGCAATACTAACCTGCTTAACCACTTGCAACAAACCAACTACTGAAAGCAATACCGCTTCAACAGAACAAACTAAAACACCCAACGTCCTCATCCTTCTCGCTGATGACCTCGGCTACGGTGACCTCAGTTGTTACGGCCATCCCGTCATACAAACCCCCAACCTCGACCAACTGGCCTCAGAAGGAGTACGCCTCACCGATTGCTATTCGGCTGCCCCGGTATGTTCCCCTAGCCGGGCCGGACTGCTCACCGGGCGCATGCCCAACCGACTAGGCATCTATGACTGGATTCCCGAAGGCTCACCCATGCATATCCATGAAGGTGAAACTACCATTGCCCAGTTGTTCCAACAACACGGCTACGCTACCGGACAATTTGGCAAATGGCACTGCAACGGTAAGTTCAACTCCGCCGAACAACCGCAGGCGGGAGACCTGGGCTTTGAATACTGGTTTGGCACCCAGAACAATGCCTCACCGAGTCATCATAATCCGGCTAACTTTGTGCGCAACGGTACTCCGGTAGGGGAGATTGAAGGCTTTTCCTCGCACATTGTGGCCGATGAAGCCATAAATTGGTTAGAGGAACAGGCCGACCAGGAGAAGCCCTTTTTTGCCTACGTTGCCTTTCATGAACCGCACGAGCCCGTAGCCTCTCCCCCTAAATTAGTAGAAGAGTACACAGCAGCAGCTATCAACGAGGATCAGGCCCAATACTTTGCCAATGTAACTAACATGGACCGGGCCGTTGGGAAACTATTGCAGACGCTGGATGATTTACATCTTGCCGAAAATACACTGGTTATTTTTACCAGCGACAATGGCCCGGAAACGCTCAATCGATACGAGAAGGCGAGTCGCTCATACGGCTCGCCGGGCACGTTAAGGGGAATGAAACTGTACGTATACGAAGGAGGGATGCGTGTGCCGGGTATCATGCGCTGGCCCGGTCATATTGATGCCGGGCAGGTATCTTCCCAACCCATCAGCAGCCTCGATTTCTTCCCCACTTTCTCAGCCATGCTAGGGCAAGAAATGCCCACTGACCGAACTTACGATGGTACTGATATTAGTACATTCTTCAATAATCAACCCGTAGAGCGGGAGCAGCCATTGCTGTGGGTATACCCAACGGCGCTGGGAGGTCCCACCGTAGGCATGCGAGCGGGTGACTGGAAACTACTCGGGTACACCAAACATCGCTACCTGCCCAAAGGAAATACACGGGGTATTTTGATTGATAACGAGACCATGAATGCCCTCAAACAGGACTCTCTGGATCATTATGAATTATATTCTATCAGGCAAAACCCCAGCGAGTGGCAGGATGTAGGCCGGGCTTTTTCACCCTTACAGGATTCTCTGCAACAGCTCATGCAAAAGTACTATTACCAATTACAAGAGGATTCACCTGTTTTGGATTTAGAAGTGAAGTAATCGGTTTTCAGCAAATTAGCAGTTCAAGTGAAGCCTTTCAACAGATGTTAGCAAAGACCTGGGCTTTAGTTATTGATAGATTTACTGACTTGCCAAACATAATGTAGGTCAAAACACTTTTATCTGTAATGTAAACTTTGGTAGTATGGGAATCTTAGATCGTTCTGACAAAAAAAATAAAAAAGAAGAATCGGTTTCTACAAAGGAGGAACAGCATTTTGAGAATTCTTGGAATGACGACACGTTAAAGGATGACCAAAGGCAAGCAGAGGCGGTGGCCGAGAAACAATATCATGTAGTACAGGAAGGAGAATCTTTATCCGAAATCGCCAAGAAATATTATGGAAATGCCGATCAATGGCAGGTAATCTGTGATGCTAATCAGGACCAGATTGAAAATACGGATGAGGTTCAGCCTGGCCAGCGGTTATATATACCTGATATTGAGTGACTTACTAAGTTTGCACTCGATGCTAATTAAATTGGTAAGGGCAGGGGATTGTCCAGAAGGTATAACTTAGGGATACTCCTATAAAATAATACCAGTCTTTGTCGTACCGGTTACCATATTCGTAGTTCTTCAGCGGAGAATCGCTATCCGATATATTGTCAATATAATCAGAAAAGGTTTTGCGGGCACCCGCCTCTAATGAAAGGGTGAATTCGCGATTGAGAATATACTTAAAGCCTATTCCTAACGGGATGATCGGTTGAGTTCTGCTATATGACTGGGTTTGTTCTTCGTGAGGGCCAAAAAAGGCAACTCCTGCTCCTAAAAAGAAATAAGGAGACCAGCGTAGTAAATTGATATTTCTTTTATAATCCAAGAAGTGATATTCCATCAATGCGGATAGCTCTATTACCGGAATGCTAAATGCCGTATCACGCTGCTGGGCCAATGCATCAAAGGGAGGTGTATCTGCGCCATGCAATCCACCAACAAGCAGATTGCCACGCAGACTAAGATAATCATTGAAATTTCGGCGATAGAGTAAAATGCCAGCTGGCCGGGTATTCCTGAGACTAAACGCGCGGACTACATCGCCAGTATAATTTGTGCCCCCGAGACCTACACCTATTTCGTTTTTCTGAGCCAGTAATTCAGTCCCTGCCAGGATAAAGGCTAAAAGTATGATCCAACGCACTCCACTGTATTTCATATCCAAAACTAGCGAATTATTTATTTTTCAATCTTATTAATAACTGAAAATGCGCTGTTTTGGTATAAAGAACTAGCTAACTCTCAACAAGTAGGTGTACACAGCTGATTAACGAGGACGAACGCCCGAAGAAGAGAAGGGGCTTCGGCCAATCATAATTACCAATCGGATTGTTGTGGTGATGTAAACATCATTATCATCCGGACTGCCCCGCTGGGCACCAGCCTGTCCATAACCGGGCAGGTGAATGTACCGGTTTCCATCCACTCCGGTATAGGTAGCAAGGTTGGTATTCAGTCCGTTTTCGCGGGTAAAAATGTCTTCTCGAGACTCTCCCGTAAGCGCGTCTACTGGTTCCAGCGCCCGGTCCGACATGATTTTTGCCAGGTCACTGGTAAATACTCCTTTATCTATGTAATCGGTGCTGATATCATCCAGGTAATCCGTAAAAAGAAAACGGTAGTTTACTTCAGCTTCAATATCCAGCAGTTGATTGATCCGAAAACGCAATCCGGCTCCCACTGGAATACTGAAAGAAATGCTGCTATAGCTTTTGCCTTCGGTTTTAAGTGGGCGCAATGACACCCACTCGCCAGACTGGGGAATATCCTCTGCCGTTAGAGGATTATCAGGTGAAAGAATAGCGACTGAAGGCACCAAAGCTTTCGGATTATGATGGAATACAGATACCCCGCCAAAAACATAGGGAGTAAAAGACTGGCGAAGCGCTACGGTATAAGGATTTGGGAAGATATCAAATACCGCTACGAGGGATAAATCTTTAATGTTGTTGCGAAAGTGCAGATTGCGTGCATGTCTATATATATCATCTCGATTGTCCGGGTCAGCCGCTTCGTAGTCACTGCTACTAATGCGTCCCCACATAAAAGCTGCCCGCACGGATAATGACTTGCCAAAACGGGCGGTGGAGGAAACGCCAATGCCCGGACGTGTAAACGAGATATCCGTACTGGGTATTGAGGACTTGGGAGCAATGTCACCAAAGTAATTTAAGGCATTCACCGAAACGCCTAACGAGATATATTGTTTCGCATTGGCGAATCGAAGTCGTTTACCTTTAAACTGAGAAGTCCGACTATTTTGGTTACGGTACAGCCTTTTACGCTTACGGTTCTGGGCTTCACTATCATGTGAGCTAGCACAAATCAGTATTGCGATAATAAAGAAATAGCTGAGGAAATATGAGTAAAAACGTCCAGTACGCATGGAATTTTATAAGTTGCTGATAGTCAGAACAATTTTACCTCGAATAAAACAGTGAAACAAGCAATTAAGCACTAATTTCTTACATCCAGTCCCCAATTTAATTTCTGGCGCAGGGTTTCCAAAAAGTCGTCATCTAAAAATTTTACCAGCTTTACCCGGAATGGAGCTTTTTTTATTTGAAAAGATTCTTCCGTAGAAACTGCGTAAGACCGGGAATCAAGGGCCAGTAGATAACTATCACTGCGGCTTTCTACCTGAATGGTAATGTTGCTGGTGTCAGACACTACCAGCGGACGCACCGTTAAATTATGCGGACTGATGGGCGTAATAATCAAGTTATTGGATTGCGGAGAAACCACTGGCCCCCCGCAACTTAAGGAGTATCCGGTAGATCCGGTGGGTGTGGATATGATTAAGCCATCGGCCCAGTAAGAATTTAAATAGCGGTCATCTAAGTAGGCGTGGGCGACAATCATGGTAGAAGAATCCTTTTTGATGACTGTCAGCTCATTCAGGGCAAAATTAAGATGATGAGGAATGCTTTGTACGGAGTGGGTTTCTACCAGGGTGCGAAGGTCATAAGTATATTGCTCCTGGTAGAGGGCATCAATGGCCGATGTAATCTCATCCTGTGAAACAGTAGCCAGAAAGCCCAATCTCCCAATATTGATGCCCAAAACAGGGATTTCCTGATTTCTCACATGGGTTACTGTTTCCAGAAGCGTGCCATCGCCCCCAATGCTAATTACAAAGTCTACTTCAGAGATACCATCGTGTGAGCGATAGACAGATTCAGGAATGAATTCGGCGGAAGATTCTTTTAATAAGGTGTGAAGGATATCCGAGATTTGAATGCTGGCCTGCCGGTGGGTTAGCTCAGACAGCAGGTGCTGAATGCAGGGAAGGGCGCCTTCATCAATTTTTCTTCCGTGAATAGCAAATCTCATTCATGATAGTATTAGATATCCAGATAGCGTAAAAGTGCGTCGAGGCGCTCTTTTTCATATGAAGCAACGGACTCTTCCTGAAAAAGGGAAACGACCTGGTAGTTAAACCGCTCTAGAGTTGCTACGATTCGGGAAGCGTCTTTTTTATCTAATTTAAGCGTTACCTGGATAAGGTTAGGGTCTGAAGCATGATTCTGCAGGAAGCATCCTATAACTTTCACGCCATCCGCCTCAATAAGCCGGGTAATTTCAGCCAGAGAGTAATCTATCAGTTTTAGCGAAATCTCAATGACACTGCCGGGCGACTGCACCGCAGTAGTTTGGGCAAAAGCGCGAAGGATATCCTGGGAGCCGATGACTCCGAGGTATTCGTTTTTTTCGTCTACCACCGCCAGCATGGATTGATCACATTCAGCAAAAGCGTTTACTACTTCATAAAAATGCTGATTGGGCTGTACCACACATTTGCTGGGGTCAAGCTGGTATTCTCCTACACTCGTATAATCAAATAGATTCTCAAAGAGCATATCGCTGGTGATGAATCCTTTAAACAGTCGGTCATCCACCACCGGTAACTGGATAACACTCAGGTCGTCTAAAAGGGCCGTGGCCTTGGCGATATTATCCTCGACTTTTAGTGCCGGGATCAGGGGGGTTATGAAATTATAGGCGATCATACCAGGGTGGGTTCTTCCAGAAATTCTTCTAAAATATCATTAAACTTTTCGGGTTGCTCCATCATTGGTGCATGGCAGCAATGATCTATAAAACGCAGTTTGGAATTAGAGATTAACCGATGAAATTCGTGCGCTACCATAGGTGGAGTAATGGTGTCATTCAACCCCCAGATTAGTAAGGTCGGTGCCTTGATGCGGTGAAGTTCTTCAGCCATATTATGCCGTTGTGCCGATTTAGCTATGGCGACAATGGACATGCACTTAGGAATACTGCTTACTGTCTCGAAAATCTCATCAATATACTCTTTACTGATCGTTTCAGGATCGTAGAAGGTGTATTCCACGCGTTCTTTAATATACGCATAATTGCCTCGCTTGGGAAACGACCCGCCCATGGAGTTCTCGAACAGCCCGGAGCTACCTGCCAAAATCAGGCGATTTACCAATGCAGGGTTGGCAATGGTGAAGATCAGACCTATGTGTCCTCCCAGAGAATTGCCCATCACCGTGAGATCTTTCAGGTTCATTTCAGCTACGAACTTTTCGAGAAAAGAATGAAGACCTTCTAAGCCAGCCTTGCGTACCGGCATTTCATAGACAGGCAGCATCGGTATTAAGATTCGGTATCGATGCTTGAAGTGTTGAATGACACCATCCCAGTTGCTTAAAGCCCCAAACAGGCCATGCAAAAGTAACATGGTATCTCCCTCGCCTTCGTCTATATAACGATATCCGTTTTTTTCGTATATCTGATATTCCATTTGTCAATTTATTGGTATGCGACCATTGCCAGGAAAATTACATAATTCAGAAGAGTGAAACAATCCTCTGTTTTAGTAAACACAAAGTCTAGTCCAATACGTTTACTATTTCCTAATTGTATACTGTAATGTAATGATTAAGACTGTTTTTCTTTGAAAAAGTTGTCAATCGTTTCTATCATCTCCTCTACGGCCGGAAACCACAAAATGATTTGGTTGATTACGGCAGAAGAAAATGGGCGAAGGTAACCGTACGATTGGCTGTCGGTCAGGTGGTCGATTTCAACATCTGCCCAATCCAGCGCCGCCAGTAATAAACTAATCCCAAAGGCCCATTTTACCACTCCCAAAGCAGCGCCAAGCAGTTCATCGGCAAAACCAATCGGGGTAAGGCGTATTACACTCTTTAGTAGTCGTCCGAGAATTGCAAAGGCGACAACAATTACAATGAAGGTGAGTATAAAAGCCCCAATGGGCAAAAGGTTATTTTCAGCCCCAAACTGTGTCGTAAGCCAGGCTGTTGACTGGGGTAGAAAATGGAGTGCCCCGATAATCGCCACTACGAAGCCTACTAAAGCAATAGCCTCCAGTAGAATACCTTTTTTGTAGCCCCGGTATGCGCCAAAAAAGAGAATAATCAAAATTGCCCAGTCCCACCCGTTCACAATTAAGGCATCAAAAGTTGTCGTGTAATGGCCGACATGGTTTTTCCATCGGCTCGCCCGGCAAATTCCTGAGACGCCCGGCCCATCACTTTTCCCATATCCTTCATACCCTGGGCATTTTCATCTGTAATGATTTGCTGGATTGCTTGTTTCAATTCTTCTTCCGTCATGGGTTGAGGTAAATAACGGTTAATTACCTCTAACTCAGAGCGTTCTTTGGTGGCAAGGTCTTCTCGGTCCTGCTGTTCAAACGTTTCCATAGACTCTTTCCGCTGCTTGGCTGCTTTCGTCAGTAGCTGCATTTCTGTAGCTTCAGTCAATCCTTCGCCCCCGCCTTTCTCTGTTTCAGCCAGAAGAATCATAGACTTGATGCTCCGCAATGCCCGTAGAGCATCCTGGTCTTTGGCGCGCATGGCATCTTTAAGATCGGACTCAATTTGCTGTTTAAGACTCATAATCGCTTTGCTAAGTTGTGAAAGTTATTAGATATTGGTTGCCAGTTAGTAATTGGGTAATTCGCTTATTTTATTGCCCAATCCTGAAAAATAATATCTAGATTTCAAGTATACATAAATTTGGAGTAATGACGAAGTTAAGCGTAAACATCAATAAAGTGGCTACCCTTCGGAATGCCCGGGGAGGCAATAATCCGGATGTGCTACAAGTGGCAAAGGATGCCGAGCGTTTTGGTGCTCAGGGAATTACCGTACACCCTCGCCCGGATGAACGCCACATTCGTTATGATGATGTAATGCAGTTGAAAGACCATGTAACCACCGAATTTAATATTGAAGGCTACCCGGACGAGCGTTATTTGGCAATTATTGAAAAAGTGCGGCCCGCTCAGGCAACGCTGGTACCAGACCCCCCGCATGTACTCACCTCCAATGCCGGTTGGAACACCATTGAGAAAAAAGTTATTCTCCAGGAAATTATCGCACAAATTAAAGCATGGGGAGTGCGTACTTCCATTTTTGTGGATCCTGATATCACCATGGTGGAAGGTGCTGCCGCTGTTGGAACCGACCGGATTGAGCTTTATACCGAGCCTTATGCCCGAGAGTACTCAAAAAATCGTGAAAAAGCGGTAAAACCTTACATAGACGCTGCCCTGAAAGCTAAGGAGATTCACTTAGGTATTAATGCTGGTCATGACCTGGATCTTACAAACTTGGCTTATTTAAAGGAGCAGATACCTTATCTGGCCGAAGTTTCTATCGGGCACGCCTTGTTTTGCGATGCATTATATTATGGGTTGGAAAACACCATTCAACTGTATCGCAAACAATTGGCGTAGCATTTTTATTAATGAGCGGTCTGCTCTTTTTCTACCTGATCTTTGAAGTACTGGTAGGTGATCTTTAACCCTTCAGAACGTGACACAGTAGGTTCCCATCCCAAAATCTCTTTGGCTTTTGTAATATCCGGCTGACGTTGCATTGGATCATCTTTGGGAAGTGGCTTGTATACAATTTTCTGGTCAGTTCCCGTCAGTTTGATAATTTCCTCAGCAAAATCTTTTATGCTGATCTCATCAGGGTTGCCAATGTTAACGGGGTGAGGATAATCGCTAAGCAGCAGGCGGTAAATTCCTTCCACCAAATCGTTTACATAGCAGAATGAGCGCGTTTGAGAGCCATCGCCAAATACGGTAATGTCCTGTCCTCGCAGGGCCTGGCCTAAAAATGCGGGAAGTGCTCGGCCATCATCTAATCGCATGCGGGGGCCATAGGTATTGAAAATACGGATAATCCGTGTTTCCAGTTTATGATAGGTATGGTATGCCATGGTAATGGCTTCCTGAAAACGTTTGGCTTCATCGTATACACCGCGGGGGCCAATGGGATTAACATTTCCCCAGTAAGATTCCGGTTGAGGGTGTATGGTAGGGTCCCCATAGACTTCCGACGTAGAGGCTACCAGTATACGGGCATTTTTCGCTCGTGCCAATCCTAAACAATTGTGGGTGCCCAACGAACCCACTTTTAGTGTTTGGATGGGCATCTGTAAATAGTCAATCGGGCTGGCCGGTGAAGCAAAGTGCAAAATATAGTCCAGATCCCCAGATACATGCACATAATTAGAAATATCGCTATGATAATATTCAAAATCAGGGCGATGCATCAGGTGCTCAATGTTCTTGATGTTTCCGGTAATCAGGTTGTCCATGGCAATGACATAGTACCCTTCTTTCAGGAAACGATCGCAAAGATGGGAGCCAAGAAAGCCGGCTCCCCCCGTAATTAATATACGTTTTTTACTCATGAATATCTTTTCTTCCAATACTATAATAAGTGAATCCGAGTTCTTTTAAACCTGCGGGGTCGTATAAGTTCCGTCCGTCAAAGATAACTTTTCCTTTGAGAATAGACGAAAGTTTTTCAAAATCAGGAGTACGGAAGATCGGCCACTCAGTCATAATGAAGATTGCATCGGCTTGTTCGGCCGCATGGTACTCATCTACGCAGTAATCAACTTTATCGCCTACAATGCTACGAACATTTTTCATAGCCTCAGGGTCGTAAACTTTCACCTTTGCTCCCGCTTCTACCAGTGCCTCAATATTATACAAAGCCGGTGCTTCACGAATATCATCGGTATAAGGTTTAAAAGCCAGTCCCCAGATGGCAAACGTTTTACCAGTTAAATCTCCACCGTAGTGTTCTTTGGCTTTTTCAATCAACCGGGTTTTCTGTGCTTTATTAATATCCATCACCGATTCCAGAATTTTGAAATCGTAGTTGGCATCTTTCGCTGATTTGGCCAAAGCCTGCACATCTTTAGGAAAACAGCTTCCACCGTATCCGATACCGGCAAATAAGAAACGCTTGCCAATTCGGGTATCGGTACCAATACCGCGTCGCACCATATCAACATCCGCTCCCAGGACTTCGCACAGGTTCGCGATCTCGTTCATAAACGTGATCTTGGTAGCCAGGAAAGAATTCGCTGCATATTTTGTCAATTCGGCTGAGGCTTCGTCCATAAAAATAACGGGGTTGCCCTGCCGCACCATCGGAGCATAGAGTTTGTCCATCATTTCTCGGGCTTTGGGAGAACTTGTTCCCACCACTACGCGGTCGGGCTTCATAAAGTCTTCAACTGCAACACCTTCACGTAAGAATTCAGGGTTAGAAACCACATCAAAATCAACGGTAGCGTTTTCGGCAATGGTAGCGCGCACTTTTTCTGCTGTTCCCACTGGCACGGTACTCTTATCTACAATGACCGTGTACTGTTCCAGAATTGAGCCCAGATCGCTGGCTACTTTCAGTACATATTGTAGGTCGGCCGAACCGTCTTCGCCCGGAGGGGTAGGCAGCGCCAAAAAGATAATTTTAGCTCCTTCAATACCTTCTTTAAGGTCTGTGGTAAAGTGAAGGCGTCCTTGCTTGATATTTCTTTCAAAAAGCGCATCAAGCCCTGGTTCGTAAATAGGGATTTCGCCGTTTCTGAGTTTTTCTACTTTTTTCTCATCAATATCAACACAGGTGACCGTATTACCGGTTTCTGCAAAACAAGTTCCGGTTACTAATCCTACATAACCTGTTCCTACTACTGCTAATTTCATAAGTGTTTGGTAATTAATTTAATTGGAAATAGTTACAAGCACAAAAGTATGACAAATTTAGCAAAATGTAATTTTTTTATTTAAAAATTATAATATAACAAGTATTGTGTTGTTAGGCGGGCAACTGGACGGTTGAACAGAACCAGATACGTTGCATGAGTGTTGCGCTAATAGGTAATTTTCAGCTTATTTTAAGAACAATAAAGGTTGTTTACCTATAAATCATTTAGTAATTTTGCAGACTTGATTTAGAACCGTAAAATTAACAAAATATTTTATGATTACAGTAAATGTTAAAGAAAACGAGTCAATTGACCGGGCTTTAAAGAGATTTAAGAAAAAATTCGAAAAAACAGGCACCCTGCGTGAGCTTCGATCCAGAACGCACTATGAGAAACCTTCAGTGTCTCGACGTACCGAGCGGATCAAAGCAGCTTACCGTCAACGCATGCAATCTATGGAAAATAGCTAGTCACTAGCTGTTTTCCCCTTTTTTTGCTATATTAAGGAATAGCCCTATTGCTATTTTTTATGATAGATACTTTTATTAAGTTTCTGACCTACGAAAAAAGAGCTAGCCCTCACACCGTTTCTTCCTATCAAACAGATCTGCTGCAATTTAACGCATTTCTAAAACATCACGCGCCCGACTTGCCGGCCTCCAAAGCCGACCACCGGGAAATTAGAGCGTGGATTGTAGATTTATCTAATAAGCAAAATACTGCCCGATCTATTAATCGTAAGATCAGCACTTTGCGTTCCTTTTACAAATTTTTGCAACAGCGAGGGCATATCAAGCAGAACCCTACGCATAAAGTGCGGGCCCTGAAAGCCAATTACCCTTTGCCAAATTTTGTGCAAACCAACGATCTGTTTACCCTGTTGGATCAGTTTGAGTTTAGCAAGGATTTCTCAGGCTACCGAGATCGGTTAATTCTGGAGCTTTTTTACGGAGCAGGCATTCGCCTTTCTGAACTGATTAATCTGGAAACTGCGCAAGTTAATCTGACCGAAGCGACCATTCGAGTGCATGGTAAAGGAGCTAAAGAGCGAATTGTCCCTTTTCCAAGAAGTCTGGCTAAGTTTATTGAGCATTATCTAGAAAAGAAAGAAGCTTTCTTTAATGGAAGTGCCGAAGATTATTTCTTACTGGTGACCAATAAAGGGGATCAACTGTATCCCATGATGGTCTACCGCACCGTGCGTAAATATCTGGATCAGTATACCACCATTGATAAGCGAAGTCCTCATGTGATGCGGCATACATTTGCTACGCATCTGCTTGATAACGGGGCTGATTTAAATGCGATCAAAGATCTTCTGGGGCATGCCACACTGGCTGCTACCCAGGTTTACACACACAACTCCACTGAGCAGTTGAAAAAAGTTTTTAAACAGGCGCATCCGAAAGCGTAGTTTCTACAAAATTTCTTCCTTTTTTTGTATCATCTTGCTCAGAAAATAGTTTCCTAATAAAGTATTTTTGATTTAAACAGATTAGATATGAAGTTGCAAATGCATGCTGTCCATTTTGATGCGGACCCCAAACTGATTGATTTCATTCAACGTAAGACCGAAAAGTTGGAAGCGCTCTATGAGCGTATAATTGACGGGGAAGTATTTTTAAAACTCGAGAATATCGGGGCCGTCGATAACAAAATCGTTGAGATTAAGATCAATATTCCTGGAAATCAGCTTTTTGCGAAAGAGCAGGATGAATCGTTTGAGGCGGCGGCTGATAAAACCGTGGAAGCTTTGCGCAGACAACTGAAAAAATACAAAGAGAAGCAGGCAGCTAGATAAACAAAGGAAAAGAATAACTGAAAAGAAAGGATTCGGGCAGCCCCGAATCCTTTTTTCTTTTTATGACAGATGAAAAGTTTCTTTAACCTTATCTACATAATCTAATTTCTCCCACCCAAAGAAAGTGACTTCTTTCTTTTGTTTGGTGTTAATGGTTTTGCTTACACTGCCTTCTTCCTGCACCTCAATCACCTCAATATCCACCTCGCCCAGGTATGCCTCTCGTCCCATGTGCCCGTAAGCGGCCGTGGCAGAGAAGATTGGGTTTTTAAGTCCTAGTCGATCTACAATGGCTTTGGGGCGCATATCAAATAATTCGCGGGTCAGCTGGGCAATTTCAGCATCAGATTTCTCGACATGCGCGGTTCCATAAGTATCTATTAATAGAGATACCGGTTCAGCTACTCCAATGGCGTATGCTACCTGTACCAGTATTTCGTCGGCTACTCCGGCTGCAACCAGGTTTTTGGCAATATGCCGGGCGGCATAGGCGGCGCTTCGGTCTACTTTGCTGGAATCTTTGCCTGAGAAAGCACCACCACCGTGGGCTCCTCGTCCACCATATGTATCCACAATAATTTTACGTCCGGTCAGGCCGGCATCTCCGTGGGGACCACCAATCACAAAATTTCCGGTAGGGTTGATGTGGTAAATTGTATTCTGGAGTAAATTTTCCGGGATCACTTTCTTTACTACCTGGGCAATAACATCTTCGCGAATGCGGGCCAGCATTTGCTTTTCTGCTGCATCTCGGGCTGGCTGAGTATCACTTTCAGGCTGAATAAAATCATCGTGCTGGGTAGAAACCACGACCGTATGCACCCGCACAGGTTGCTTGTTGTCATCGTATTCTATCGTTACCTGTGCCTTGGCATCGGGGCGTAAGTAGGGAATCAGGTCCGGTTGTTCATGGCGAATGCGGGCCAGCTCCTGCACCAAGCGGTGCGAAAAGGCCAAAGCCATTGGCATGTATTCAGGCGTTTCTTTGGTAGCATAACCAAACATCATTCCCTGATCACCAGCTCCCTGCTCTTTACCTTCCCCTTCATTCACCCCCCGGGCAATATCCGGAGACTGGCTGTGCAGGGTTACAACCACTCCACAAGATTCAGAATCAAACATATAGTTGCCTTTGTTGTAACCAATCTTATGAATGGTTCTGCGGACAACATCCGGAATCTCTACATAGGCGTTGGTGGTTACCTCACCACCGACTACGACCAATCCGGTAGTGACGAATGTTTCGCAGGCTACGCGAGAGTTGGGGTCTTGCGTAAGCATGGCATCTAAAATGGCATCGGAGATTTGATCCGCCACCTTATCAGGGTGTCCTTCAGAAACTGACTCGGACGTGAATAAATATGACATAAAAAAAATTGGTTAAACAATTATAAAATCAAAGTTAACGAAATGCTGTTAAAGTCAAACCAAGAATGGCGTAGACTTACAATGCCGACAATAAGAACACTGTCGGTATTTTATGTAGCTCCGGGCTTTTTTTCCGCCAGGCATGTACGGGTAGCGTTTTAATATACTCATGGGAACCACTGATGTCTTTGGCCACACAGACCAGTGTTTTGGGATGGCACTGTCTAATAACTTCGCTAAATAACTGATTATTGCGATAAGGGGTTTCCATAAATATCTGAGTTTGCTGCTGTTGTTGTGATTGTTTTTCCAGTATTTTAATTGCTTTGGCCCGCTTTTCTTTATCAATGGGCAAATAACCGTGGAATATAAATGATTGTCCGCTAAATCCCGAGGCCATTAGTGCCAGAAGAATAGAAGATGGGCCAATGAGGGGGACAACGCGTAAACCATGCTGGTGGGCATATGCTACCGCTCTTGCCCCGGGGTCTGCCACACCAGGGCAACCCGCTTCCGACAATATGCCTATATCATGACCAGCCAGCGCAGGTTTCATTAAATCGGGTAATTCTGTAGATGAGGTCTTTTTGTGCAGTAGCTCAAACTGAAGTTGATCAATCGGAGTTTCAATTTTAAGAGCACTCAGAAACCGACGGGCAGTGCGTACATTTTCCACCAGAAAGTGTGAGACTTTGTTGGCTACTTCGCTAATTTGAGGAGATAATACCTGTTGGTGCGTATTGGGAGAAATGACGCTGGGAATCAGATAGATAGTACCTTTCGTGGTGGAAATACTCATAGTACATGCATAATCAGCGGAAAAAAATGGGAATACTACTAATCATTACGGGGCTTGTGGTGGTGGGCGTAGGGCTTATCGTATATTTCTCGGATTATATTCCATTAATCGGACGTTTGCCAGGGGATATTCGGATCAAACGGGAAAATTTCACCTTTTACTTTCCATTAGCCACCAGTATTTTACTGAGCGTCATTGTCTCATTAATTCTGTATTTGATTCGACGTTTTAGTTAGGTTGCAGAAAACGCATCACTTCCTGGTAAAGTGCTTCCGGTTGTTCAGCATGTATCCAATGCCCGGCCTTCTCAATGGTGATTACGCTGGCTTCTGGAAAAATCTGGTGAATCAGGGTTTCATCTTCCGACTGAATATAGTCTGACTTGGCCCCCCGAATGAATAATACCGGTTTTTCTACAGGGGTAGTAGACTCGAGGGCAACACCTACTTCTTTAATATGCTGGCGGATGGCAGGCAAATTAAGTTTCCAGGTGAATGTATTATCTTCTTCCCGTTTTAAATTCTTCATCAAAAACTGCCGGACTCCGCGGTCAGCGAGGTGGGGTTTCATTTGGGCTTCTACCTCACCGCGACTACTGGTGCCCTCCAGTGTAACTGCTCCCAGCGCATCCAAAATATGCTGATGGTGCACTGGATAGGCCCGTGGGGCAATATCGACAACAATGAGCTTATCAAAATCCGCCGGGTGAGCTACCGCGTAGAACATGGCGGCTTTGCCCCCCATAGAGTGGCCTAAGATGATCGGGTTTTCCAGTTGATGTTGCTGAATAAATTCGTGCAAATCTTCTGCCATCAGCGGATAGTTGAAATCATCGCTGTGGGGGGAAAGACCGTGATTCCGCAGATCGATCAGAAAAACCTGATAATCGCTGGAGAGTTGCTTGCCGAAGGTCTGCCAGTTGTCAGAAGTGCCAAAGAGGCCGTGTAATATAAGTAGTGGTTGTCCTTCGCCCAGGGAGCGATAATGCAATTCCATATTATCGGTTGACGGATGAATTAATGTTTTCCTGTGGGTGCGGCAATTTTTTTTGCTGTTGGCGAAGCACCCTTATGCGTTTGATCCGTTTATTATCCACTGCTACTACGGTGAACACATACTTATCAAACTGAATCTTTTCACCGGCCCGGGGAAGCTTGGAGTGAATTTCCAGAAGTAGCCCTCCCAGGGATTCGCTTTCACCTTTTACACTTTCAAACAAGGAAATATCTTCGTCCAGAATCTTACAGAAATCATTCAGTGACGTTTTCCCTTCGAAGATAAAAGTGTTTTCGTCCAGCTTATTGTAGCGAATATCATTCTCATCAAATTCATCATTAATCTCGCCAACAATCTCCTCAATGATATCTTCCAGGGTAATTAAGCCCGATGTGCCACCGTATTCGTCTACTACAATTGCCATATGTACCCGCTTATCCTGAAAATCTTTTAGCAGAGAATCAATCTTTTTGCTTTCAGGGACGAAAAAACCTTTGTGTAAAAGCTCTTGCCAGGCAAAGGTATCGTCCTGGTCCAGGTGTGGTAGCAAATCTTTGACGTATAGTACTCCTTCAATGTTATCAACTGTTTCCCGATAAATGGGCAGGCGCGAATAGCCGGTTTTATTGACGATGTCCATCAATTCGTGAAAATCAGTTTCAATATCAATGGCGGTAATATCAATACGAGAGCGCATCACCTGCTTTACCGATAGCGTACCGAAATTGACAATACCTTTCAGTATGCCTTTTTCTTCTTCGGTAGCGGTTTTGTCGTTGCGGGTGGTAATCTCCAACGCCTGGTTTAGCTCATCTACCGAAACCTGATACCCCTTTTTATCCAAACGCTTCTCAACAATGTTACTGAGCGACATAAGGGTGATGGAGAGCGGTTTGAAAAAACGTGCTGCGGCATCCAGGGCACCGGCAGTTCGTTTGGCAAAAGAGAGGGAGTAATGCACGGCATATTGCTTGGGCAAAATTTCACCAAAAAACAAAATTGCAATGGTAACCAAGGTGGTTAAACCGGCAATGACTCCCCCGGTAGCATCTTTTCCAAAATACTGCCAGGTGGCATAGGTGGATAGAGTCACGATCGCCACATTCACCAGATTGTTTAAAATCAAAATAGTGGCCAGCAAAATTTTGGGTTGCACCAAAAGGTTGGTGATATGGCGGTCAGAGGATTCCTGACTATCCCGGCACGTAGCCATTTCATTCGGGGAAAGCGAGAAAAAGGCTACTTCTGATCCGGAAATCATGGCTGAACAAAAGAGTAGTAATATGATAGCCAGAGAAATACCCACATAAAATAATGATGAAGTATTGATCAGGTCAGCCAGCAAAATAAAAACCGGTTCCGGAAAGGGGTCGTCTAGTGATAATTCCAATGGGGCAGATTTAGATGATCAATTAGAATGGAAGGTCATCCATTTCATCATTGGGCGAAGGGTTGCCGCTGTTAGTTTTTGCCGCCGGTGCCGGAGTATTAGTAGGAGCAGCAGACCTAGAGGGAGCCGAAGCCGCATTGGACTCCTGGCCTGATTCCTGATCATCGCTTCTTCCGCCCACAAAGGTCATATTGGTGGCCCGGATACGCTTATCATAGCGGGTAATTCCTTCTTTATCCTGGTATTCGTTTGTCCTTATTTTTCCTTCAATATACACCGTACGCCCTTTGGAAAGATATTTTTCGCATAGATCAGCCAGACGGTCCCATAGTTCTACCCGGTGCCATTCGGTTTGCTCCACCCGTTCTCCATTACGATTTGTATACGACTCAGAAGTAGCAATGCTGATATTGGCTACTTTAGAACCACTTTCCAAATGGCGAATTTCGGGATCAGCGCCCAGATTACCTACTAATATTACTTTGTTTACTCCTGCCATAGTTTTTTTCTTACTGCCGCGTGTCGATCATACCCGACTGGGAGCCGCACCGGCGTCCACTTAGGTTATTTACTTACAAAATGCATTTTATGTTCCATAGAACAGCAAATTGTTGAAATTGAATGAACAATCATCCTTTGTGCTATAACAATTTACTAAAATATTTGGTCTCGTAAAAAGTTGTCGATCAAAATAGGTTTTGGTAAGTTATTTACTTCTTCCAGCGTATAAAACCGGCCCGATCGGGATAGCGTATCCTTAAGGGTAGATTGCATTCCGGGTAAAGTAATGACATAAAAAGTTACATGCAACCGCTGATGGGTCAGTTGGTGCTGATACATTCTGGATTGCTCAACCGTAGCAGAGGGCTGGCTCATTAGCCTCGCAATGAACGGATCGGTTAATTCGTCCCATTGCTGAGGTCCGAGTGTTTCAATCGCATAGAAATCGTATAGTCCGGTCCAGATGTCTTTACCCTCCCGTGGTTTCATCAGCAACTGCTCGTTTGTCTGAACCACCAAATAATGCAGGTAGCGGTGCTTAATTTTTGTTTTTTTAATTTTTACGGGTAATTCCTGCTGTTTTCCGTGCTGGTAGGCGTAGCACATCTGTGCCACCGGGCATAGCAGGCAGGCCGGGTTGGCTGGAGTGCATTGGAGGGCACCAAACTCCATAATTGCCTGATTATACACATGCGCCTGCCCTTCGGGCACGAGCGTTTCAGCAACTTTTCGGAAGTTTTTTTGTCCGGTAGTGGATAAGATATTGTCTTTGATGCCAAATACCCGGGAGAGTACCCGATAAACATTGCCATCAACCACGGGCACGGTTTCATTAAAGGCAAAGGAAGCAATTGCCGCGGCAGTATAGGCACCAATGCCCTTCAGGCGGATCAGGTCCTGGTAGCGCTCGGGAAATTTGCCTGCGTAGTCGGTTACAATGGTTTTAGCACAGGAGTGCAGGTTTCTGGCTCGGGAATAATAGCCCAGCCCCTGCCAGAGGCGCAATACCTGCTGTTCTGAAGCGCTGGCCAGGTCGAAGACTGTAGGAAATGTATTAATGAATCGTTCGTAATATGGTAAGCCCTGCGCTACCCGGGTTTGTTGTAAGATTATTTCTGATAACCAGATCTGATAGGGATCGAGCGTGCGGCGCCAGGGTAAATCCCGTTGGTGCTTGCTATACCACTGAATAATTTTTTCTGAGAAAGGTTGTTTTTCCAAACCAATTGGGTATTAACAAGATAGAATCTTAATAAATGCGAATCGATGTAAGGGATATTTCATTCTTTTATTTTCTAATTTGCTATTAACCATTAAATTTACGCTTCCAAAAAATAGGGATCTCCCGTAGTCGAGTACAAACTAAACTTAACAGAAACGTGACCAAAGCAGAAGTAGTTCAGCAGATCGCTGATAAGACGGGCATCGATAAAGCAGATGTATACACTACCGTTGAAGCCTTCTTCAATGTTGTTAAAAGTTCAATGGCTGAGGGAGAAAATATATACGTTCGCGGGTTCGGCAGCTTTGTGAATAAAAAAAGAGCACAGAAAATTGGCCGGAATATTTCCAAAAATACGGCTATTGTGATCGATGAACATTTTGTGCCCAGCTTTAAACCGTCCAAGGTGTTTGTAGAAAAGATCAAGACCAGCGAGAAGCTTAGCGAAAAATTGAAGGTTTCCGAACCTAACTAAACTATCCGTCCCACCCCTGCGTTGGTAAGGCAGAATCATTCACATCCTGATATAGTATGGCCAAAAAGCAGCTCATTGTTTTGGGCGCTGCCCTCGTTGCTGTTGCCGTTTTGTTCAGTTTACCCCGAGTTGTGGTAGATAATGACAATAACGAAGAAGGACAAGTAAGCGAACAAGCAAATGCAACCCCGGATGCTGTTTCTTCCTCTGAAGAAGATCATGCGCACCTTCCGGCACTCACCGTTGCATCGCGTAGGGAGGCTGACAGCCTGAGAGCTTTGTATGAAGCCAGTGAAAGTGTAGAAAAAAATACTATCTTTGCGAACGCTTTGGTGGAGATCTTTGCCAAAGCCGGGAGATATGACAGTGCTGCCTATTATGCTGATGCGCTGGCTTCTCAGACCGGGACCATAGCCGCACAGACGCGAGCGGGAGAAATGTACTATGAAGCCTTTATGATGGCCCTGAGTACAGAACAGTCCCAGCAGTTGGGTGAGAAAGTGCGATTTTATCTTGGAAAAGTATTAGAAAGAGAGCCTGGCAATCTGAATGCGAAAACGAAAGTTGCCATGACATATGTTAGCTCGGCAACTCCCATGCGGGGCATTCAGATGTTGCGTGAGGTAGTAGAAGCAGATGAGAATCACGAGCTGGCTACGTATAATTTGGGGCTGCTCTCTATGCAGTCGGGGCAGTATGATAAGGCAGTAGAGCGATTTTTAAAAGTAAAAGAAATCAATCCTGACAATATACAAGCCCAGTTTTTATTGGGCGTTAGTTATATGGAGGCAGGTAATAAAGATGAATCGCGTGCCCAGTTCGAGCATTTGAAGGAGATCAGCGATGATCCGGAAATTATCTCGAACGTCGATAATTATCTAAAAAGAATTTAAACACACAAACGTGTGTTATTACTTATTATAAACGAAAACTAATTGTTTCATTAAAATATTACAGAAATGCCTTGTGGAAAAAAACGAAAACGACACAAAATTGCTACGCATAAACGCAAAAAGCGTCTGAGAAAGAATCGTCATAAGAAGAAGTAATACAAGATTATTGGCAGAAGAGGTGTTTATATTTTTCACACCTGCATTCTGCCCTTTCTTTTTTATATCTATACGACTTTCCTGCCAATACAAGTTATTTTCCCAGTTTAACGGGGCGCTACAGCGAGGTAGGAAATAGATTAGTACAACATTAAATTTGAAAATCCCTTGAGCAATGAATTAGTAATAAATTCAACTCAGGATGGATGTCGTATAGCTCTTTTACGAGATAAAAGCCTTGTAGAATTTCATCAGGAGGTGGATGCCAACAAATTTACGGTGGGCGACATCTACCTGGGGACGGTTCGTAAAGTAGTACCTGGGCTGAACGCTGCCTTTATTGATATCGGATACGAGAAAGATGCTTTTCTGCATTATCTCGATCTGGGGCCTCAGATCCGAACATTGAATAAATTTGTTCGGAGTGTACTTAACAAAAAAAGCAATGGGCAACCTATCGGAAAAGTTGAAGCAGAACCTGATATTGATAAACTAGGAAAAATCAATCAGGTACTGAATAGAAATCAATCCGTACTGGTTCAAGTTGTCAAGGAACCTATCTCAACTAAAGGGCCCCGACTGTCCTGTGAGTTGTCTATCGCCGGAAGGTATCTTATTTTGGTACCCTTCTCGAGCGTAGTGAATATATCCAAGAAAATTACGGATAAAACGGAACGTAAACGGCTCAGCCGTCTGGTTTCATCCATTAAACCAGAAGGCTTCGGAGTCATTATCCGTACGGTAGCTGGCGGGAAAGATGTAGCAGAATTAGATCGCGACCTGCGGAACTTAGTGAAAACGTGGCAGGATGGTGCGAAGAAACTTCAGAATGCTAAACCCCGCGAGAAAATTATTGGCGAGATGGGACGAGCTTCCTCTCTGCTGCGCGATGTATTAAACGAGTCTTTTGATAGCATCGTCACCGACGATGACGACATCTTTTCGGAGGTAAAAAACTATATCAAAACAATTGCCCCCAAGAAAGAAAAGATTGTTAAACAGTACCACGGCAAAATCAAGCTTTTTGAGAACTATGGTATTGAGAAACAGTTGAAATCTTTATTTGGGCAGTCAGTGAGTGTACCGGGTGGGGGGTACCTTATTATTGAGCATACCGAAGCCCTGCACGTAATTGACGTAAATAGTGGCAATAAGTCAAATTCTGAAAAAGATCAGGAGACTACTGCTTTGAGCGTTAATTTGCAGGCGGTGGCTGAAGTAGCCCGCCAGCTACGGTTACGCGATATGGGGGGCATCATCGTCGTAGACTTTATCGATATGCGGAGTGCTGATAATAAGAGAGCCGTTTATCAAAAGATGAAGGATGAAATGGGCACCGATCGGGCTAAACATACGATCCTGCCGCTGACAAAATTCGGGCTTTTGCAGATTACCCGACAGCGCGTACGCCCGGAGCTAACTATTGTAACGAAAGAAATTTGCCCCACCTGCGGCGGTACCGGAAAAATTACGCCTTCTATTTTAGTGGCGGATCAGGTAGAGCGGGATGTGGATTACTTGCTGAGTAAGCAAAACGAAAAAGATTTAACGGTTGCACTGCATCCGTATTTGTTCGCATATTTTACCAAAGGGTTTATCTCCAAGCGCACAAGCTGGTTTTTTAAATATAAAAAATGGATACGCCTGGAAGTAGATTCGTCCCTCGGGATGATGGATTATCACTTCTATAATAGAGCCGGCGAGCAAATTGAACTTCCAGAAGCCTGAAATTATTTCAGGCTTTTTTTTATTCCTTTTCTGTACTGGTTTCAATAATTTTAAAACTCAGAATCTTTCTGTTAAGATAAGATCTGTATTTCTTTCTGCCTTATTACGGCACCGAGAATAGCATAATTGCCTGCTCTCTTCAAATAGTTGGGATTCAGCAGGAGATTGATTTATTTAAGGCGAATACAAAAAATATCTTTCAAAATAGATTTATAGTAATATTTGCTTATTTTAACCCAGTTTTTTAGTAATTTCCAAATAGCATTTTGCATACTACAACCTATGGCTCTATTAGACGATTCTTGCATTCATGGAGACTCGAAAATTCCTAAATATCAGCAGGTAATAGACCTGATCAAATCGGATATTGAACAGGGGATTTTTAAACGGGGCGAGCGCATTCCATCCATTAATGAAACCAGTGAGGATTTTTATCTATCTCGAGATACCGTAGAAAAAGCCTATAATAAACTGCGGGAGCAGGGCATTGTGGTGTCGGTACCGGGCAAGGGATATTACATCAATTGCGATCAGCCTACGGATAAACTACGGGTGCTGCTGGCGATCAATAAGATCAGTGCGCATAAAAAAATCATTGTTCATGCTTTTGTAGAAACTTTGGGAGAAAATGCCATTGTGGAAACATTTGTGCATCATTACAGCACTGAAAAGCTGGAGCGGATCATTAATGAAAACCTGGGCAAGTATAATTACTACGCTATCATTCCCTGTTTCAAAGATTTCTCTGAAAAAACCCAGGCTATTATTGAAAAAATCCCGAGCGATAAACTTTTACTGATTGACAAAGATGTAAATGAGCTGAAGGGTAATTACAAAGTCGTCTGCGAAAATTTCAGAAAAGATACTTATGAAGTACTGGTTTCTGCCCTGGATGCAATTAATAAATACGATAAGCTGTATTTTATCTTTCCAGATGGAAAACAGTATCGTCCGGAGCTCATTACCAGCTTTAAGCGGTTTTGCGTAGACCATCACTTTGATTACTGCATTACCAATGTATTTGATCCGGCGTATGTACGGCCAAAAGACCTGTATTTGGTGATTGAAGATGATGACCTGGTCAATGTTATCAAGCATTGCAAGAACCACCAGCTTCAGATTGGTGAAGATGTCGGTATTTTATCCTTCAATGATACACCCCTGAAAGAAGTGCTGCATGATGGCATTGCTGTGATCTCTACCGATTTCCAGAAAATGGGCGAAACCGCAGCTCAACTTATTTTAGAAAAGCGTAACGAAAAAATTCACAACCCTTTTTATCTGATTCGGCGTCCTTCATTATAGCTGCCTGCCGCAGATAAAACTTTTTTAAATTAAAGAAGGCCACGTTAAAAGAAAATTTTAATGCAGAGTCGTTTTTTACATATTGACGACACCAAAACCTGGGACGCCTTTCGGGAGGGGAATCAGGCTGCTTTTGAATATATCTACCAGGTCTATTTTCAGACCCTCTACAACTACGGCAAAAAATTCAGCAAAGATGATGCACTGATCGGGGATACCCTTCAGCAATTATTTACGGAGCTATGGCAGAAGAGAAAAAAGCTGGGGGCAACCGATCAAATTAAAAACTACCTGTACAAATCGTTTAGGAGAGCTCTGTTGCGTAACCAAAAGAAGCAAGATAAAAACGCTTCTGAGGGGTCAGCATTATCTTTTGGCATTAGTCTTTCGTACGAAGCCCAGGTAATCCAGCAACAACACGACCGGGAACAGATGGAAGCACTACAGCAGGCCATCAGCCAACTGACGGAGAAGCAGCGGGAAGTCATTTATTTTAAATTCTACGATGGACTGTCATACGCTGAGATTAGTGAAATCATGGAGATTAGTAGTGCGCAGGTATATGATTTCATGTATAAAGCCCTGGGTGCCTTACGTAAGAAAGTAAAGAAAAGTGAAGCTTACAGCATATTTACTTCATCAACCATTACGTTTTTCCTTATTTACACGCTTCTCTCTATTTTTTTGTAAATCCCATTCTTTTTGCGTGATAATTTTCTATTGAAATCAAAAAAAGCCTTTTTTTACTGATGAGATTAAAAAAATAAAATTTTTTTTGCGTTTCACCGACGAGATTTGGTCAGTCTATGTCTTTCTACTAATAGAAAGGTACTCAATATGGCTGATCAGAAAATTACGCTTGAGCGCTTAGCCTCAGATGAGCATTTCCAGCAATGGGTGCTTAACCCTACTCCTGCACTGGAGAAATACTGGGAGGCATGGCTTCGGGACCGACCGGAACATGAAAGCACTTTGTTGAATGCAAAGCAATTGATACTCAGCCTGCAACTGGAGCGTGATGCCAGTCCGCAGGGTTTGCAGCAAGAGGTCTGGAATCAAGTTAAGATCGTTGTTGAGGGAGAATCGGGGAGTAAGACGCGCCACTTGTATGAGAAAACTTTCAGATTCTGGGTGGCGGCTTCGCTGCTTATTTTGCTCACGGCGTCTGCGCTATTCTTTATTTACTACTTAGGTGATACAGCCAGTTATCACACTGCCTACGGGGAAACCAAAAACATTCTTCTTCCTGATGGGTCTAAAATTACCCTAAACGCCAATTCAACACTTCGTTTTGCTTCTGACTGGGAAGAAAATAATCTTCGGGAAGTTTGGCTGGAAGGGGAGGCTTTCTTTGAAGTAAAGCAGATATCACTTTCAAATGATAGTGTCAGTAGCATGCGCCTGCCCTTTGTGGTACACAGCCAGACCATGGATGTAGAAGTGCTGGGTACCACGTTTAATGTAAAAGACCGCAGCACTTATTCAGAAGTAGTATTGAACACCGGAAAGGTGAGTGTTACTCCTAAGCAGGAACAGAAAACAGCTCCCATTGCCATGGAACCCGGAGACTTTCTGGCATATTATGCGGATGAGCGCGAGTGGAAAATGCAGCAGGTCAACCCCGAGATTCTTACCTCCTGGCGTAATCAGGAACTCATTTTTGACGAAATGCCCCTGGCCGACATTGCATTGCTGCTGGAGGAAACCTACGGGTATACTATCTCTTTTGAGACGGAGGACATGGGAGCCTATGTATTTACCGGAAATATTAAGTCAGATGAAATAGAATTGCTGATTCCCATGCTGGCCAGATCTTTTGACCTGGAAATGGAGCAGCAAAATAGACACATCGTATTATCAAAAAAATAGGATGCCTGCAAGCTCGAGGGTAGGAGCTCGTAAAGCCTGGCAGGCATCCAGTTATGTTTCACTATAACTTCACAAATATGCTTAAAAATGTACCTATTTTCCAATCATGGCCTATGATAATAGTACTTTGCCTATTATTATTTCCAGCTAGCGCGCAGGAAGTGGCTTTAAATCAACTAGCGCCTCCTCCCATCGATCGCTCTCAGGACGAAACCCAGCAATCATTAAAGTCAGCCCTCAGGCAGCTTGAGGAAGCATACGGGGTTAGGTTCAACTACGCCGCCAAGCTCGTTACCGACAAGTACGTTAGCCAAAAACCGGTGAATACGCAAAATCTTGACAAGTCTCTCAATGACTTATTGACGCCTTTAGGCCTTAAGTATGAAGTGTTGGGCGAAGAGCTCATCTTTATTACACAGGATGAAAAAAGTAAGCTCAGGAAATTAGATCGGCAAAAAGTAAATGATAAACAGCAGAAGCCTTATTCATCGTCCTCTCCACATTTGTCTCAGGTACAGTCTACTTATTCCAGCCTCATCAACCCGGTATTTGTGGAGAAAACAATTGCCGGGAAAGTGACTGACCTTACGGATAATTCCGGTATTCCCGGAGTCAACGTACTGGTAAAGGAAACAACCATTGGAACGGTCACGGATATAGATGGAAATTACAGTTTGTCGGTGCCAGACGATGCCGAAACACTAATCTTTTCGTCTATTGGCTATGCAGCTGAAGAAATAAGCATCGGAAGCCAGAGTGTCATCAATATTGCCCTCTCTCCCAGTATTGAGCAACTTTCTGAAGTGATTGTTATTGGCTTTGGAGAAAGGGAAGAGAAAGACCTGACGGGCTCCATATCCACTGTCCGGGCTCAGGATATCGAGAAAATTTCGCTACCCTCTCCGCAGTTTGCCCTTCAGGGAAAAGCCACTGGCGTTCGGGTAGTCAACACCAGCGGTAACCCTAATGAAGCTCCTCAGATTTTTGTGCGGGGTATCGGAACCTGGAACGGCGACGCACAGCCGCTCTATGTAATTGACGGGCAGATCATTGAACCTCCTCGGGCGGGAAACGAAGATGTGATCGGAGGGGCGGGACTAAATACTCCGCCCAACCTGTTCAACCTTATTAACCCAAACGATATTGAGTCAATCTCAGTGCTGAAAGATGCCTCCGCCGCTGCCGTATATGGTAGCCGGGCAGCCAATGGGGTGGTGCTCATTACGACTAAGAAGGGAAAAACCGGGGCCCCTACGGTAGAGGTAAACACCCGCACTGGTTTTCAGAGTATCCCCACTTTTGATGTGCTGAATACCGAGCAATTTGTACAACTGAGCCGGGAAATGTACCAGAATAGCACCAATCCCGATGTTAATATTGAAGAAGATCTTTACGGAAGAAATGAGCCAAACGACGATATTCGGTTGACGAGCTTTAACCCCCAGTTTGATCCGGAAAGCCCCTATTACATCGGCGACCGTACTACCTACAACTGGCAGGATGAGTTAACCACTAAAAATGCGCTGGATCAGGCCTACGATGTGAAGGTTTCCGGTGCCAATGATCGGATAGATTATTATGTGTCGGCGGGTCTCTTTGATCAGAAAGGAGTTATTTACAATAATGATATTCGCCGCTATACTGGGGCGGTTAACCTCAATGTGAAGGTGACTGACTGGCTGAAAATGGGACTTAATTACAAATACACCAATCAGTCTTCCGATTTAAATTCTACGGGCCTACAGGATATGGCCGATGTATCTCCCTGGCAACCCCTGCGTGATCCGAATAATCAATACGGATATGCACCAGTGATAGATCCTTACCGATTTGGTGATACCTGGCAGCCGGTCAAAATATATGGGCAGGGCTCTAATGATAATTATCTGGCACTTACTGATATCAATACTTCTATATTTGATATTAACCGAAGCCTGGGTCAGTTTTATGCCCAAATAGAACCTATAAAGGGTTTAACATTGCGAGGAAGCTTAAACCTTGATTACACGCAGCAAGACCGCTTCTCATTAAACGTATTCACAAAAGGTAACATCTTTCGCACCACCGGTAAAGACCCCAGAACAGAATCTCCTAATGCTCCTAATAGTTTGGCTGGGATGGGCCACCGGATTAATAATATCTTCAACTTTCAGTCAGACTTTACAGCAAACTATCGACGAGTATTTGCTAATAAACACAATGTTGACCTGACTGCTGCGGTGCAGGATCAACGCCATCGAAGAGAAACCGTCGATCTTTCTACCGGGAATCTTACCAACCTCAACGACAATCCCAGGCTGAACGGATACGGCAACGACCTGGCGAATAATAATTCATTCTACGGCTGGAATCAGCGTTTCTGGTTTGGCCTGGTTGGCCGGGTAAGCTACAATTATGACAGTAAATACTATCTGGATGTTTCTTACCGTAGAGATGCCAGTAATGGTTTTGACGATGATTACCGTTGGGGCAATTTCTACTCGGCATCCGGCGCCTGGAGGATCAGCAGCGAACCTTTCTTTACAGTGCCTTTTATTAATGATTTAAAACTCCGAGGCGGCTGGGGACAGGCAGGCAACGATCAGGCCGCCGTGGGAGCTTATGCTTTTCTTTCCCGGGTAAACGGGGGCAGCACTACCTACCGCTGGGGATCGGGCAATGGCGATCCGATTGGTAATCTGAGTTTAGGGTCAACCGTAGCTGACTTTCCAAACCCATCACTTTCCTGGGAAGTAGCTACCACCACCAATGTGGGCTTCGATGCTTTATTATTTGATAACAAACTCAACGTGACCTTTGAGTGGTATAACCGGATTACCAGCGGTATTTTGCAGTCGGTTAATTTACCTGTTTCAGTCGGCACCAATAACCCGCTCTTTAATATTGGAGAGTTGCAAAACCAGGGGGTAGATCTTTTGATTGGCTATAATGACCGTATTGGCAGCTTTAGTTATGGTGTTTCCGGAAATATCAGCTTTGTCAAGAATGAAGTAACCAAACTATATCTGGGCCAGCCGCTGGATACTGACTTTGGTCGGGTAGAGGAGGGGCGTTCTATCGGGCACCTGTGGGGCTATCGATTAGGCGGTATTTTTCAAAGTCAGCAGGAAATTGATCAGTACTTTGGAGAATATGAAGACAATAATATCGGCAACGTAGACTATGTGGAACCGGGAGATATGTACTTTCTGGATGTGCAGGGTAACCCGACCGAAGACGAGCCTTTCTATAGTACTGAACCGGATGGCCTGATTAATAGCTTTGATCAAACGGAGATTGGCAACACTATTCCAGGTTATACATACGGAGTGAACCTGAACGTTGGATGGAAGGGGTTGGATCTGACGGTTAGTTTTTATGGAGAAGGAGATGTAGAAAAATACAATGATGTGCGTAGACGGTTTGAGGGTATGTCCGGAGCGGGCACCAATTATTTTGCTTCTACCCTGAATCGCTGGACAGCCCAAAATACCAATACTGATATGCCGCGGGCGGTCAACGGTGATCCGGCCGGTAACAACCGGTTCTCCACCCGCTGGGTAGAAAGTGCGGCCTTCTTCCGCCTCAACAACTGGCAACTAGGGTATACTTTACCTGCTTCTGTGCTGGATGCACTGAATAACACGGTAAAATCACTACGAGTTTACGTAGGAGGCCAGAACAATATTTACCTGAACAGCTGGAGGGGTATTGACCCTGTCAATGATGAGTTTCCACTACCCCGGTCAGTAAATGCCGGGCTGAACATTCGTTTTTAACGCAAGAAAAAATCTTAAGAAACATGAAACTATTCATACAAACCTTCCTGATAGCTCTGGCTATCACCTTCGTAAGTTGTGAGCCTGATCTGGTGGATGACCCGCCTCTGGGAGCTACCGAGCAAAGTTACTTTTCTAATGTGAACGAATTCCGGTCCCAGTTAACCGGAGTGTATGCTGCTATTTATGACGATTATCACTTTGCGGCCCCATCCTTTACTTTTAATGGCTGGGTAACGGCTACCTGGCTTCTTCCAGGAGATGATCTGACAGAAACCAATGCGGCGCGTACGCCGGAGGAACTATTCGATGGTGGGTTAAATCCTACGAATGGACGAATTGGATTTGTGTTTTCCTCTGCTTATAAGATGATCGGCCGCGCTAACGTAACGCTGGATAAAGTGAGGACCGTTGATTTCTCTACGTTTGAAGGAGCTGAAGAAATTGCCCGCATGGAGGGAGAAGCCCTTTTCCTTAGAGCATATGCCTACTACAAACTGTTCAATGTGTTTGGCTCGGTACCAATCGTTACTCAAAGAATACAATCAGAAGAAGAAACCAACACTCCTAAAAGCTCGGGGATAGAAGTACTAACTCAGGCGATTAACGATGCCCGGGCAGCGATTGAATTTGTGCCGGAGAGCTGGGAAGACAATTACCTGGGGCGCATTACTAAAAATGCCGCCCGGGGTCTGTTAGCCAAAGCATTGGTCTTTCGGGCGGATTATACCGGTAGTACCCAGGATTACCAGGAGGCACTGACGGTTTTCAACGGAATTACTGCGCAACTGGTACCTGATTACGTGGACAACTTCAGCTCATTTACCGAAAATAATGCCGAATCTTTGTTCGAAGTACAGGCTACCGTGCCCAGCAGTGGGAATAATAATTTATCTCTGCACCACGATGGGGCCTGGCGTGGAGTGGAAAACATGAGCGTTTATCGGGGTTATATGATGGAGTTTGGCGGTCGGGGTGATTTTAATGATGCTTCCGCTACTAAATTTTTGATTACTAACAAACTGCTTAATGGCTTTGGTGATGACCCTCGCGTCAACGTATTCTTAAATCCTGACGATGGTTTCGAGGGGCGTATTTTTCAAAAATATAACAAGCCGGATAGTGTGAATGAGCTTTCCGGTTTCAATGGTGGTTCAGTAAACAATGAGCGAGTACTGCGCTATGCTGACCTTAAACTGATTGCTGCCGAAGCTGCTTTGAAAACGGGGGATGCTGCTACAGCTATCGCTCACCTGAACGATGTGCGTACTCGCGCCCGGGCATGGGGGCTGGGTTCTGGCTATGGTGATGGTATCATTCCAGCCAATCTCCCCACTGGAGAGAGCGACCCAAACACAGTGATGCAATGGATCATGGATGAACGGTTTGTCGAGCTGGCGGGTGAAGGTCAACGCTGGTGGGATCTGAAACGCTGGCATGCCGCTGGTGAAATAGACCTGGCGGGCTGGGACGGTAGTGACACGGATTTCAGCACCAACCTGGCATCACCAGTGCAGTTTGATGTAAGCAAACACCTGCTCTTTCCGCTGCCGCAGTCAGAACTTGAGCGAAATAGTGCTATCACCGAGAACAATCCCGGCTACTAATCAATCTGACTGTAAATCACCTTTTTTAATCATTACTGCAAATCTTCTCTGCCAGTACTGGTGGGGAAGGTTTGCTTATTATGCTTGTGAACTGTCTATACCCCATGTTAAGCCTGCTTGCTTTGGTTTTATTGTCCTCCTGCCATGAGGAGAAAAATACAGAAAACTTGCCCCCTCACATCCAGCAGGTAAGCCAGGAACTGCTATCAGTCAATCCGTTTACGTTTCGTTTTACTGTGTTGGCCAGTGATCAGGAGCTTGATCCGCTTACGTATTTTTGGGATAAGGGCGACGGAAATTTTATGGAGGGAGCAGAATTGCAGGAACTCAGCTTCCCCGATGATCAATCGGTAAACGTCAGGGTAAAAGTTGTGGACGGAGCGGGTAATGAGTCGGTGGAGTCCGTTACTATTACTACTGATCTGGTTAAGGCCAGCACAGATCTTTCGGTTACATACCAGCAAATGGAAGGTTTCGGCGGGTTTGGTGCCCAGGATTTTCCCTGGACCGACGGACCGTTTACCAGCGAACGTTTTGTAAATGATCTGGTAGAAGATCTGGGTATCACCATTCTGCGTGACGAGGTGCCCACCAATTTTGAAATTGAAAATGATAACGATGATCCCCGAACGATAGCCCTTGAGCAGTTCAACATCTCAGAAGATTATCCCGGTCACCATCGTCACTTGGGAACGCGCTTGCAATACTTTCGCGATATGAAGGCGGCCAATCCTGACATAAAGTTTGTTGCTTCAGTGTGGAGTCCACCACCCTGGATGAAAGCTAACAACGCCGTAGACAACGGAACCGATGAAAACTCTGCGCCGGATTATGACCCAACCCCTGACAGCAACGCTAACCAGTTGCTGAAGGAGAACTATGAGGAGTTTGCCGAAATGTGCGTAGCCTACATAAAAGTTCTAAAGCAAGAATGTGACATTGACCTCTATGCCTTTAGCATTCAGAATGAGCCCCGTTTTTCGCAGTCGTATCAATCGTGCCTGTACAATGGGGAGGCGTTGCGTGATCTGCTCAAAGTAGTCGGCAAGCGATTTGAAGATGAAGGGATCACCACGAAGCTGTTTGTTCCTGAGGATGTCGGTTTTTTTGATGGTATTAAAAGCCTGGTAGACCCAATTATGCAAGACGCCAAGGCCCGGCAGTACGTCGATATCCTGGCGGTGCATGGTTATGCTTTTGACGGTGTGACTGCCGGTTCGCAGGATGCCGCCACCTGGCAAGCCATGCAAGATTGGGGCAAACCGTACGATATTCCTCTCTGGATGACCGAGACCTCGGGTTTTGAAAACACCATGGCCGGAGCGGTTGATCTGGCTAAAGCCATGTACACCGCCATCACCTACGGCAACGTTTCCGCCTGGCTGTTCTGGACCATCAGCGGCAGTGGGCAGCTCGATGGTTATAATCTAATGACGGCATCAGGAGAGAAAAGCAAACGGTATTATGTGTCTAAGAATTTCTATCGCTACATACGGCCCGGAGCATTTCGAGCTGAGGGAACGATTGGAAAAGAGGAGTTACTGATACTACCGTTTACCCATCCTACGGAAAATACAGCAACGGTGGTGTTGGTTAATCCAACCGATAATGATCAGGCTACAGAGATAGATATGGCTGGCCTGCCCGTCCGTATGACCCTTCACCGCACTTCCGAAAGCGAAGATTGCCAGGAAATCATGCAGGTATCTTCCGAAAATCATCGGTTTATTTTAAAAGCTAATAGTGTGGTTACCTTGTACGGGAATTACTAAATACCTGTATTGTGCGCTATAAGAACGTAGGAGAAGACCATTTATCTGGGCGGTTTTATTTTATTTGTAAAGCCAATACACTTATCTCAACCTCTTTATGAAGCATCTACTTTGTATCCTTTGCACTGTATTAAGTTTAGGGAGTTGCGCCCAGCCAACTCGACTCATTGTTCGCAGCGATGATATGGGGTTTACCCATGCCGCCAATCAGGCTATCATTGAAACCTGCCGGAATGGGATAACCACCACCGTAGAGGTCATGGTGCCTACTCCCTGGTTTCCTGAGGCTGTAAAAATGCTTCGGGAGTACCCGGATCTGGATGTGGGCATTCACCTGACGCTCACCAGCGAATGGGAAAATATCAAATGGAAACCGCTTACCAATGCGCCCAGCCTGACCGATGAGTTTGGTTATTTTTATCCGATGATATGGCCCAATGACAACTATGGAGAAGATCGGGCGCTGCATGCCCAGGATTGGAAGTTAGGCGAAATTGAGCAGGAACTACGCGCGCAAATTGAATTGGCCAAACGGGAAATTCCGCAACTTACCCACGTGAGCGGGCATATGGGCTGTAGCCAGATGGATGAGCGGGTAGAGGCACTGGTTAGAAAACTTACCGAAGAATACGGTCTGGCAATTTTTCCGGAAGATCTGGAAGTAAAACGAGCGAGTTATCAAGGGCCAAAAAGCACCAAAGAAGAAAAAATAAGCAGCTTCATTGCCATGTTAGAAGGGCTGACTCCTGGTACCTATCTCTTTGTAGACCACCCGGCTTACAACACTCCTGAAGTGCAGGCAGTGTACCACATTGGGTATACGGAGGTTGCCGTCGATCGGCAGGGAGTTACCGATTTATTAACGAGTGATCAAGTGCAGAAAGCCATTGACCGGCTGAATATTCAATTGATAAGCTATGCCGATTTAGCTAATAAGTGAGCGCTCTAGAAGCTATAGGGGGTATTAATAAAATAGCACTTTTCCGGGGTGGTGCCAAAAAGGCATCTTTTTTGTATTAATCTTCAATAGAATAATATAAAACATTAACCCCATGAAAACCTACACTTTAATAACCTGTATTGCCGCCGCACTTTTGCTGGCAGGCTGTTCTGTTGAAGACGTTCCTGGCCCCCAAGGTCCTCAAGGCCCCCAGGGACCCGAAGGCCCTCCTGGCCCTCAAACCATTGCCTCGATATATGAATATAACTTCAATCTTAACGCAGACAACGATTGGCAAACTGTATTTACCTTTCCTGCTGCCGATGAAATATATCAGGAAGATGTGGTACTGGTCTATCTGCTTTGGGAACAGGTAGAATTAGATAATGGTGAGTTTCAGGATGTCTGGCAACTGATGCCGGTCAGTTTCTTTACCGATGCTGGTTTGCTACAGATTAGCTATGATTTTACAGTTAATGATGTGAAAATCTTTGCCGCAGCCGGTTTTACCCTGGACCCAGCGCGAGATACTTATACTGACGAATGGGCCCGTATTGTGGTAGTTCCGGCGGACTTCTCTCCGAATGCTCGGATTGATATTAATTATGAAGATTATTATGAGGTGCAGGAGGCCTTTGACCTTCCGGAAATAAAAGGGCACCAGAGACAACCTTTTCGGCGCCCGGTTCAATCCGGTTCCTGAGTTCAGGGAGAAGGTCGGGTCAATTGGTAAGGAACCCATTTGCGTATGATGGAGTGATGCTGAAAGTCATCTTCTTCAGCATAGGCCAGGAGTAACCAAAACTGCTGATCCACCTGATGGGTAAAGTCAAAAGTATCTCCCGATTGCAAGGGAATCCTGAATTTGACGGTAGTTCCCCATTCATCTTCCAGTCCACCCATAATTTTTACGTCTGAGCGGCCCCCCATAAGAGCATCTGCCGGGTGGTCGTTCAGATTACGAATATACTGGTCCTGATACATCACATTTCCCTGTCGGATACAAAACATGTACAGATCTGTGCCAACCAATGCGTTGTCCGAATGGAAACCTGCGGCAATCCACCCTTGCGTAGGAGCACTCAACTGAATCTCCAACGAATCGCCCCGCCAGTAGTACTGAAATGTGATACCATGCGTGGTGAGAGGATTTTGTGAGACTGGAGCCTCAATAGGCAGCATAAACCAGCTTAACAGCGCGTAATAGCTGAATTGGAAGAGGATTGTAAACATGGCTTTATTCAGGGATTACGTGTACCAGATCCTGAATCAACTTCCACTCTTCATGGACCCTGACCAAAGAATAGTAGTTGTAAAAGGTCATTTTGGCGCTGTTAAGACGAACTTTCACGGCGGCTGTTTTCTCACCGTATACATCAATGTTTTCAATGTGCAACGTGCGGGGAGTACCTCCGATCTTCCCTTGTTTCATGAGAGATAGATACTGGGGTTTGTCAATCAGTTGCATCGCACCATCGCCTGAATTGAGCACTACCCGGAAATTCTCGTGTATTACGGAGGCAACCATTTCCTGATCTTGATGATCCCCACCTTCCACGAACCGGCGAATACAGGCTTCCACCTTTTCCTGATCAGAAATAGCTGATTTAGACTTAAAACTGCTAATTGTAGCAGCTAGTAATGTGATAATAGCAAATAGGTTCATAATTATTGATATGTATATAATTGATATATCAATTATAATAAAAAAACTTAATAAGTCTCGAGATTGCTATACATTTTTTTTAGCACCGTTTTCAGAGAGGCGCGTTCATCCCCGCTTAAATCATCGATACCCGCCTGACGAATGGCAATGACGGTAGGTAGTAACTGATTGTACACTGCCCGTCCGGCTTCAGTTAAATACAAATGATATTTGCGTCGATCGCCTTGCGCATTTTGGCGAGAAACAAAGCCTTTTTTATCTAAAATATCGAGAGTGCGGGTCACTGCTGCCGGTTCTTTAAATGTTTTGTCGGAGACTTCCTTCTGGCTAACCCCTTCCCGTTCGGCAATTTTTTTCAGCAAAATCCATTGATCTACCGTGACAGGATTGCCATAGGCAGCAAACTGCTGTTTGGTGATTTCGCGCGCTTTTCGTATCACGCGTTCCATCAGAAAGTAATAGACTTCATCTAATGCTTCATCCTGCATAGGTGGTGGTTGATTTAAAGGGAAGAAGCTATTCGGGATGGGATAGCTTCTGATAAATAATGTTACTGAGCAATTTCGGGAGTATCGATCTGGGAAATTGCGTCCTGGATCTCCTGATCGGTGAGTTCATGCTCTTGTAGTTTTCCGGAGAGATAATTTTCGTAAGCCGACATATCAAAATTACCGTGTCCGCACAGATTGAACAAAATAGTTTTGGCTGTTCCTTCCACTTTCGCCTGCTGTGCTTCAGCAATTACCGTAGCGATGGCATGATTGGCTTCAGGGGCGGGAATAATCCCTTCTGCCTTGGCAAATGTGATGCCTGCCTCGAAACACTCCAACTGGTGATGCGACCGGGCTTCAATCAGCTGATCTTTGAGCAACTGGCTCACAATGACACCCGCTCCATGGTACCGCAATCCGCCCGCATGAATAGGTGCGGGCACAAAATTATGCCCTAAAGTATACATAGGTAAGAGGGGAGTCATGCCCACGGTGTCGCCAAAATCGTAGCGGAAGACTCCTTTGGTGAGTTTAGGACAAGAGGATGGCTCACTGGCGATACAGCGGATATTTTTCCCTTCTTCCAGGTTGTGACGCAGAAAAGGGAACGCTATGCCGGCAAAATTGGACCCTCCGCCAAAGGGGGCGACCACGATATCGGGAAAATCTCCCGCTTTCTCAATCTGAGTGATGGCTTCCTGCCCGATAATAGTCTGATGCAGTAGAACGTGATTTAGCACACTGCCGAGGGAGTATTTGGTCTGCTCATCCATGGCGGCGCGCTCTACCGCTTCAGAAATGGCAATGCCCAGGCTACCGGGTGAGTCAGGATGCATTGCCAGAATTTTGCGTCCGGCCTCGGTCTTATCACTCGGAGATGCAATCACATTGGCCCCCCAGGTATTCATCATGAGTTTTCGGTAAGGCTTCTGATGGTAGCTAATCTTGACCATATACACTTCGCAGTCGATGCCAAAGTGCTGGCAGGCAAAGCTGAGCGCGCTTCCCCATTGCCCGGCTCCGGTTTCAGTAGTAATCCGCTTCACCCCTTCCTGCTTGTTATAGTACGCCTGAGCGATAGCCGTATTGGGTTTATGTGATCCCGAAGGACTTACTCCCTCGTACTTATAGTAAATTTTGGCCGGAGTGTCCAGCGCTTTTTCCAGTCCATACGCGCGGTACAGTGGGGTTGGGCGCCAAAGGTTATATAAATGCCGAACTTCATCAGGAATAGTAACCCACTTTTCAGACGTCACTTCCTGCTCAATAAGTCCCATGGGGAAGAGTGGAGCCAAGGCATCCGGGCCAATAGGCTCATGGGTTTGCGGGTTAAGGGGGGGAAGCGGCTTGTTCGGCATATCCGCCGTGATGTTGTACCACTTCTCAGGCATCTCCTGCTCAGACAGAAGAAATTTTCTTTGCTTGGTCATGCAGTTTAGGAATTTAGGAGGTTGCTCAAAATTCCTAAAATACAAGATTATCTTATAGATAGAAAGAGATTTTGCGCGAGGGCACTACAAATGACCTATTTATGAAAGGCCATGACCATGTCATATATCAGGTAACTATCATTGATTGCTAACAGTACACAAAAGAATACCGGGACTACCAAAGGAATAGCCGGATGTTTTTCAAAAAAGCGGCTACTTTTTAATATGTAGGCTCCCAGACCAAAAACAATGGCGGTCCAGTGAGCACTATACAACATCAAATCATCCCCATACAGGAAATGTAAAACAAAATGGAATAATAAAATAAGCACACACGCTTTGACGAAGAGCAACTGGTATAGCTTATATTTTATGGTCAGGCGAACTCCTATTCCCAGAAACATAAGCCACAGCAGTAAAGTGATAGAACCTATGGTGGAGTAAGTGGCTAATGATGCGTTTTGAAATGATAAAAGCTGTATTCCTTCTCGCAATGTATGGTCTACCAAAGAAGAAAGAGGAGCGATTATATTAAACACAAAGAAGTGCTCGGCAAGTGCCACAACCCGGTGCATGGCCTCGGGAAAAGAGTGCGGGATGAACATGAAACTTTGTTCTTTGGGGGCTCTTTGTAAGAAAGAAAAGATCCAAAGATCAAAAAAGAACTTTTGAAGCAGGCTGAGCACGATCGTGACCCCGGCGGTAATGGTACAATACTGAAGAACTTTGGCGCGCTGCTCCCAAACCTGCTGGATACGACCAGAGAATACAAAGAAAAAGGTGGCGAGCACAGCAGGTACAATATTCGTAATAGTAATGCCAAGCAGATAGACCGTGATGAGCGCCCAGTACTGTATCTTCCATTTCTTAAGGCCCGCAATGAGCAGCAGAATGACACCTGTGGCTGAAAATATATATGTATCGGGCACGCTGGAAAACACCAGTTGCGTGCTGGATAATCCGAATACAATGCCAAATGATAAAGACCACTGATGGGGCAGTTTCAGGAGGGTAAAGAAATAAATGAGTAACCCAATATTGATTCCGCCAAATATGGCACACACAATACTGGCAGTTAACTGAGGCTGATGAATAACAGAATTGATGATATGCCCAATGGGATTGAACATAATAACGAAGTTTGGGTGCAAATGAACTCGCTTGTAATGACTGGTTGACTGGGTCAGGTTATCTACTGCGTAATGAGAGTCTGCCTGAAAAAACAAATCATTATCGTGGATGCCCGATGATCTATAGCGCTCAGTATGAAGCATTAACACACCGATAAACAGGTAGATGAGGGTAAACCCCAAGCTAACGTAAACTGATATTTTTTGAATATCTACGTTGCGGGTAGTTTTTTTTGGGAGAGCTACTGTTATCTTTTCCATCATTTCTACAGTAATATTACTAATTAGTAGTACTGCGTGAAGCAAATGTAATCAAATAATGACAAAAAAAATACAAATAGTTACTTTTATAACATGCGAATTCTTAGTTTCCCGGTATGAGAATACTCAGGAATGAACAAATTAAGCGTATAGCATTAAATAGCCTGGTAAAGTACAAACGGTGATTTAAGGAAATACTTGTAATAAGTGAGTGTATATTATCATCCTGAAAACCCATGAAAAAGCCATCATAAATGGCTGAGATGGTACTATGAGAATAAATGTAGAATTTTTTACGGAATTTTTAATAGCTATATCGGGAAAGAAAATTTCTCAAGCTGCTGTCGTGTGTCGTTAGGAATTGGGATTGACTGTTTACGCTGATAGTCATAATGAACCAATACTGCCAAACCCTGAGCTCGAATCTCGGCTTTCTGAAAAATATCCTGGGCTAGGTGAAACGATGTATTGCCAATTTTGGCTACTGAGGTACGTATGGTTACATCATGCCCATACAGTAATTCGCCTAAAAAATTTATCTCAATTCTGGCTACAATAAGACACCATTTCTCAGGGTCTAAATCAGGGGTGAATAGTTGGAATACAGGCCTGCGAGCTTGCTCAAGCCACACCGGCACAACCGTGTTATTAATGTGCCCTAATGCATCTGTTTCAGAAAAGCGGGGGGTGATTGTCTCTTGTAGCATCATTTTATAATAGAACGAACTTACATAATTTCTTTATCTATTTGAGGTAGAACCTAGAAGTATCTTCAAAATAACAGGCAAAATAAAGCGAGTTTTTCATTTAAAAAGATGAAAAAAGTATAGGGCTCACCAGTAAAACTTTGTTAGCAAAATAAGTGTATCAGAAAGGATTCTCAGAAAAAACAGCGAACCCTTACTTTTCCCGAATCTTTTTAGCGAAACATAACATTGTGGGATATTTGCCTGCTTCCCGTCTATTTCTTTCAATATTCTCTTTCTCATCATATTGACATACCATTTTCACGTATTGATATGGTACTTTCTCAGGATGAAGCGAATCGAATAATATCTATAAAGGGTTAATTATTGCCAATAAGGCGAAAAGACACAGCCTTTTTTCAATTATTACAGCCCTGCTTTTCTCATTCAAATGTAAATAAATCCAGCCCATCGGGCTACGGTTTTTGTGTTTATGGCTCCCTAAGTGGCACTAAGTAATGGCCACGAAAATAAAAGATCAACCCTAAATCTTTGAATTGATGGAGCCGAAAGTTTGGATGAACGATGTGCGAAATGTGTTGCTAACCCAATTCAACGCAATACGCATTTTTTACTTTATTTTACTTTATTTACTTATTTCTTATGATGCATTCTCTACTAACTCTACTCTGAGTCCTTCTGCTAATGGTCAAACTTATGCTATTCCACTAGCCAATGGTGGATATGAGCTAACCTTAATATTTAAGAAGACATCAGCAATAGCTGACGGAAGCATCTCAGTAACAGCTGAAGGACAAAAAATTGTCAATGATCTGGCAAGTCACATGTCTTCGGATGGAAAAACCTCTTTTTCAGTAGTAAGAACTGTCGTGGTTAAGGATGGTACCCTTAATATACAGTATAGTTCGCCGGTAGCCAAGCTGGCCGTTTTGCTTAAGCAAACCGATGCCTCTTCTACACCAACCTACAATGATCCTCCCGTAGCCAGTCTGGTTCAGCCATCTGATGCAACTTACCTCGGCGGCGATGATATTACTCTGGTAGCGAAAGTAAGTGATGGTGACGGAAAAGTTACCCAAGCCTCGTTTTGGGTTGATGATAAAAAGATTAATGAGCAAACCGTATCTACGGCGAGTGGGCATGTTTCGTTTGTCTGGAAATCGGTACCGGTTGGTGACTACCAGGTGCAGGTAAAAGTAAAGGACAATGATGGTGCTACAGCTTCTTCAACCAAATTAACATACAAAGTAAAGTCTGAAGATGACCCATCTTCTAATCCCGAAGAGCCCGAAACTCCCGAAGAGCCGGAAGCTCCGGTTGCTGAAGGTGAGCCAGGTCTGTACTATGCCTATTATGTAGGAGAGTGGGATGTGTTGCCGGACTTCTCTGAATTACAGCCAGAAAGCCAGGGTGTGGTGCCTAACTTTACCTTTGCC
>JAVKCN010000109.1:0-27281 GCA_040222715.1 Cyclobacteriaceae bacterium
TCGGTAGCTGCTCTTTATACCTTTGATCAAAAAAATGAAACGCTTTTCTGCATCAATAGCATTCTTCCTATTCAGTGCATTTATCGTTGTTGCTCAACCCCGCAACCGGGATGTTGATATTCAGTGGGGAGAAACTATTAATACTTCTCGGAGCAGCACCCTTGAGGATATAGTGGGCCACGATTCCGATGGTGTATATGCCATCCGAAGATCGGGTAGTGTAAACGAAAACAGTTTATTGAATCTCTCTTCTTTTAAAGCGATTGAGCATTACAACAACGATATGGACCTCAGACGGTCGGTGGAGATTGATTTACGGCACGAGGGATATCGAAAACGAAGATTTGAGCAAGTGGTCTTGTATCACGGTAAGTTGCTACTTTTTACTTCTTTTCCGGATAAAGAGAAAAAGCTAAACCAACTGTTTGTTCAGGAAATAGACAAAAACACACTATTTGCTGAAAAAGACCTTCGCGAAATTGCCAGTATCAACTACGAAGGCCATAGCCGATACAATAGCGGAATTTTTAATTATACTATTTCCAGAGACTCCTCCAAGCTTCTTATTTTCTACCAACTGCCCTACGAAAAGAAAGAAAATGAGCGGTTTGGGTTCCATGTGTATGACAGCGACTTTAATCTGCTATGGGAAAAGCAAATTACGCTGGGGTACCAGGAAGAATTGTTTGAGGTTGAGCGTTACCGGTTGGATAATCAAGGAGATGTTCATGTCCTGGGAAAAATTTTCAATGAAAAAAGGAAAGAAAGACGAAAGGGGGAGGTAAACTATAAATATCAGATTCTCAGCTACCGCAATCAGGGAAATGAACTGACGGAGTACCCCGTACAAATGCCCGGTATTTATCTCAGCAACATGCAGATAGCCATTAATGATGATCAGAATATAGTGTGCGCTGGTCTATATTCTGAAGAAGGAAGTAATGCAATGAAGGGGAGCTATTTTTTAACCATTGATAAAGAAAGCAGAGAAATTGTAAAAAAGACAAGCAAAGAATTTGGTCCGGACTTCATGACTCAAGGTATGAAGAAAAGCAAGGCGAAGAAGACGGAGAGTCAAATGGCTAAGGGAAAAGATGTGGAGCTCTACAATTACAGTCTAAACGAATTAATATTGAGAGACGATGGCGGAGCCGTATTGGTAGGTGAACAAGCTTTTTCCCAGCAAGTCTATCAATACAGTACTAACGGTAGTGCAACCGGTAGCAGTTATACCAGATATTACTATCAAAATATAGCGGTCATTAGCTTAAACTCCAGTGGGGTCATTGACTGGGCTCAGAAAATTCCAAAGCTGCAAGTAACCAACCGGGATGGCGGATTTTATTCTTCGTATGCCCTGGCGATCGTTAAAGACAAACTTCACTTTATTTTTAATGATCACCCTAAAAATTTGGTGACAAAACCAGGGAAGCTTCATAATTTTAGCCTGAAAAAAAACAAAGCCCTTGTGGTCTTGGTGACGATAGACAGCCAGGGCAATCAAAAAAAGCAACCGCTGTTTTTAGGAGCGGATGCTCAAACGATTACAAGGCCAAAGGTTTGCGAGCAGATATCAGATACGAAACTTGTAGTGTTTGGCCAGCGAAAAAGAAAACAACGGTTAGCAAAACTAAACTTTGGTGCGTCGAGACATTTGTCTAATCGCTAAAAAAGCTAGCTTCGGGTATTTTGGTTTCATGTGACTATAAGCCTGCTTTAAAAAGTCGGGTTTATTTGCGTTTCCAATCTGCTCACAAAGCACCTGAAGGGATGATTAAATGAAGCCGACCCAACGCGGGTTAGAGGAAATGAAGTAAGGTAGTTATGGTATACATAGGTGCTCATACGCTTATCTCCCTACCTACTACTATGAGCTCAATATGTATAAGATATTCATTCAATACTTCAACCTCCGCACCTTCAAAACTTCATACTTGTTACTGCAATTTTCTGGCCCAGAGATATAAAATCTACCGTAGAGTGGTCCAAAAACTTACAATAGGGAAATTTTACCATCAGACAGTAGAGCAATCGTGGTAATCGGGAGCTTCGCCCATCATTTAGGTAGACGGCCTAAGATGGGATTAATGGCTGTTTTTCTATCAAAATTTAAAGGTATTCATTAACCACGATCTGCTTACTTACTGAAAATCCCATTGCAGGAGGGGTGAGAAAGTTTTAGAGCTTGTTTGAAAATATCTAACCAAGTTTATTAAGCATAAGTTGAATCATCGCTAACTAAATAATGGTCTCTGAATCTCTAGGATAATACTCGTAATCTTTATCGAGTCTCCGATAGTTGTTGAACCAACCAAATGTTCTTTCCGCACCGCGGTGGCTACGATCCACCATTTCTGTAGTACTTTAAATCTTTTTGGTTGGATTTTTTTTGACAACCTGTAGTGTCCAGACCCATTGGCGAAATGTTGTGCGTACCCATTCTTTCATTTTCTCACCACCATACCCTTGGTCAGCGAAAAACACCTGAAGGCGATTGAATTGAGATATGTGATGAGCTAGTCGCCGAAGTAGAAACTTTGCTCCTCGTCGCTCGTCAATATCCGCCCGATGAACGATAACATTCAGTAGTAGTCCCACGGTGTCTACGACTATATGGAGTTTTCTTCCGCTTCCACGGTGGCCTTTAACACATTTAGCTGCATCGTACCCCCGTTGTCCGCTGGTGGCTGTAGTCTTTACGCTTTGAGAATCAAAAATACCGACATTGGGCAAATCCTGCTTATCTACTTTTCTACGCACCAATTTACTTAACGTATCATGTAATAGAGCCTAAAATCCATTCTTTTGCCACTTTTGATAATACCAATAAATGGTTTGTCATTTAGGAAAATCCTTGGGTAACATACGCCATTGAATGCCCCTTTCACTACGTACCATATGGCATCGAGTATCTTCCGCAAACTATACTTTCTTTTGCGTTCTCGTTCTTGAGTATCGAACATTTTTTCAATAAGTTGCCATCGTCGGGCGACCCCGTGGGTGTCGGTTAAATCGCTTGGGTAATTGTTCATCTATAGGAAATTTGATGCTTTACCCAAAGATACTGATACCTATTTTTTTAGATTAGATTTCCAAACACGCTCTTAAAGTTAGCGTTTTTTATTCATTTATTTTCTCATCGATTCTCCCTTTAGATTCACGCGGTGAGCCGCATGCACGATCCGATCTAGGATAGCATCGGCAATGGTTTGTTCACCGCTCACCTAGTGCCATATATCAGTAGGCAACTGAGATACGATGATAGTCATTCGTTTGCCATGCCGATCCTCGATGATCTCATGAAGGCGTGTCGGTTGACATTGTTTAGCAGTTTGATGCCGGAGTCATTCAGGATGAGCAAGTCCTGTTTTTCTATTTTGTTGACCTCTTTAATATTAGGAGCCATCTGCTTTAGCGGTTTTCAGCTCAGTAAAAAGTTTGCTGGTATTGAAATACCTTGCAATACCTGACCTTGTACCCTAGTGAACAAGCCTGATGTTCGATCGCTGAGGCGATATAACTTTGAGTCTTTCTGCATAAAGGGACGAAATTCTCAATAGGATCTACGACCTATTTGTCACTATGGTCATGAATTAAGTATTTGTACCGGTGCCATCGGCAAGTCTTGATTTTCGGGTCTTTGCAAAAATTGTATTTGTCGCTTGATACTTTCTAGTACTTTTTTTACCTCTACTCCGGCAATTACTTGAGCCGTATGTAGTACTGGCCCCATATCCACTTTCTGTCGGCCGCGTCTACGGTGGATAAAATCTTTCACTCTGTACAGTTCAAGTTGCCCAAGTTCCGTGGTTTGAGGGTGTAACACGTCGATATCCAGCTGATGAGGCTTGTAGCCTGCATAACGGCGAACCAAGGGAAGGATGACACAGACCTCATTATTCTTGACATCGGGATCATTGAATTGTTGGGGCAGGCTAGCGTTTTCATGAATGATCGGCCAAATCTCATCATCCTCGCGGTTGCCGCGCAATAGAATTGCTCGATGAAAGGGGTAATTTGTTTAGGCATGATTAAAGAGATTGATGGTATTAGCAGTCCCTGCCGGACAGGTTGCGGGTTTGAACAAATTGCTTCATGGTCTCCGATTGACACGCAGAATGCGCCCAAGCTCACTATAGTTTACTTTTTTGTCAAGTAATTCCCGGATCTGTTCCTCTTTACCAGAAAGCTTGGTGTTTTTGGGTAAACTACCTTTAGGACGGCCCAGTTTTTGGCCTTCGCTTTTTTTCCGGGTCAAAGCCTCCTTGGTACGATGACTAATGAGACTTCGTTCAATTTCGGTCGAAAGTGCATGCTACCGAGAATTTCACCCGTTTGTGCTGACGAACCCTCATTACCAATCATTTTCACATAATATCCACTAGAATATCCTTCGCCCGTTTTATGCACCAAAGGGCTCGGGCTTAGTAGGGTAAACACCTATTCGGTAGTATCTACCCTGGTTTCCTTCCTCAAAAGCGGCTTTTAACTGCTGTAAAGGAAACTCTTTTCCTACCAATGCTTTAAAGGGATAGATACTGTGAGTGCGCTGTAAAAAGTTTATGGCGCTTGCTAAATCCTGTGGTATATAATTATGCAGTCCCTTGATGGTGAGTAGCTTACGGACAATCTGCTCGGCGTTGATCGAGATGTTCCGTTGAGAGAAAACCGAACCTATCAGCACAGCTGTACCCCCGATGGTGAGCAGATCAACTCCCTTCTCCACGGCCGAGGGAGCGCCACTGGTCTCAATGATCACATCGATTCCTTCTTTACCAATTGTTTGCTTCTTCAAGTTATCATTGCCTTGGTTGGCAAGAATCCACCCATCGGCTCCAAAGCACTGGGCGTAACGAACTCTGGTTTCAGTGATATCTGAGACCCAAACCTGATGAGCCCCCTGTTCTTTAGCCATGGCACAGGCGGAAAGTCCGAGCATTCCGGCGCCACTCACTAACACGGTTTTGTCCTGTAGATCACCGGCCAGCCGCACAGCCCCGGCTACCGTAGCGTGGGTACAATTCAGGGGGGCTGCTTCCTGAGGACTTAGAGTAGGGGGAAGCTTAAAAATTGTTGAACCCTGCTGAAGATGGCAGTGCGTGGCGAATCCACCGTTGAGGGTGTTATCGGTACCTAGCACCTCGTGCCCGTACTTGTAAAGACCTTCGGACTTCTGGGGCAGTCCCTTCTGAGTCATCCTGCAGTGGGCGTGATGAGCGTAGACCGCCCAGGTGATTCGATCACCCATTCGAAGGGGGTGCCCGTAGTAATCCGTTACCTCTCCCGGGGGAAGGTGAACAATCTGTCCAATAATTTCGTGGCCAAGAATGCTGGGTACCGGGCTGATCCGCCTACCGTAGTAGGTATGCAGATCACTGGTACAGAGTGTGGTGTAGATCGTTTTGACTAGTACTTCCCCTTTATTCAGCGGGGGGAATTCAATCTGATGGGCTACAAAGGGCGCTTTGGGTTGCTCAAATACCATCGCTAGGGCTTCCCGGGTTTCCATGAAGTCTATTTTTAAAGATCAATAAAATACACGACCAGCAACCGGGCTACATAGGCCTGCCGGTTATGAGGTACATGAGGAATATTTCCATCAAATAGTAGTGAATCGCCTTCTTCCAGTATCAGTATATCACCTCCCAATTCGTAGTCTACCTTTCCGCTGAGCATATAGATATACTCCATCCCCGCAGTGGTTACCTTATCTCGTTGAGCGTTACAATCCAGGGTGAGGACCGCCACTTCCATCGAGGATCGCTCCATCACCCGGGTCAGTACCGATACGTAGTGAAACCCCACCGATTCATCCTCCTTTTCCAACGGCTGGTAGTCAGTAGACTTCACTAGCAAGTAGCCCGGAAATTCCTCATTAGCTTTTAGGTCACTAAAGAACTCATTCAGGTCTACCCCTAAGGCCCGCAATATCTGAATTAGAGAGGGGATGGTGGGAAACACCCTTCCGTTCTCAATTTTGGATAGCATGGCAATACTGACCTGGGAGCGGGTAGAGAGATCCCCCAGTTTCAATCCCTGGGATTTGCGGATACTCTTAATCTTTGTACCGATCTGAATGGTAATGTACTCGGAACTGCTCATGATTTGAATGAAACGATAAAGGTAGGTTATTTTCTTATAAAGAAAAGTTTTTTAAGCTAGGGATTAAAATTACTATCTCATAATAAATCGATAATGTTTTGATAATACTGAATTATACAAATTAAGCCCCCTTACTCATTACTTTTGTTCTATTCGCTGAAAGGAAAATTAATACTATAATTTTTCTCCTAAAGAAAATATACGAATGCACCGCTTTCTATCCATCAAGCTTACTTCAAACGATATTCTTCTTGTCAGTGCTGCTTTTTTGACCTACACCGGCATGTACGCGGTTCGCAAATCATTCTTAGCTGGACAATATGACGAGTTGGCGGCCTACGGATCATTTGACTTTAAGACTTTGCTGATTATCAGTCAGGTCTTGGGCTATATGCTTTCTAAGTTTATTGGAATTAAACTGGTATCCGAAGCTTCGGCTCCACGCCGATTTGGTATGCTAGTTACCCTGGTGGGCTTTGGCTTGGCAATGTTGTTGGCCTTTGCCTGGTTGCCCGATTCGCTGAAACCCGTAGCCCTGTTTTTGAACGGCTTGCCCCTGGGTATGGTGTTTGGCCTGGTGCTATCTTATTTAGAGGGGCGGCAGCATACGGAGTTGTTAGTAGCCGGGCTCAGTGCTACCTTCATATTCTCGACTGGTCTGATAAAGAGCGTCGGGCTATGGCTCATCCAGCAATTTGATATAGGAGAACTGATGATGCCCTTTGCCACAGGGTTACTGTTCTTCCCCGTGTTTGTTATGGCCGCCTGGCTACTTCATCGCTCTCCGGGCCCCACCAAAGTGGACATAGTACAACGGACTCGGAGGCAACCCATGAATGGGAAACAGCGCCGGGACTTTCTGAGTCACCATGGCTGGGGGTTTGTCGGGCTGGTGATGGTCTATATTATTCTGACCGTAGCCCGGGATTTTCGGGACAACTTTATAGTAGAGTTTTGGGCGGAGCTGGGACAACTGGAAGCGCCAGCTCTAATAACCCTGACCGAAGTACCCATCGCAGTGATCGTGCTTACGATTTGTGCTTTAGGGGTGCTGATTCTTGACAACAGAGTAGCATTTAATCTAGGAATGTGCACCGTTGCCGGGAGTGCGGTACTTTTGTTATTGGTAACCTACGCCTTTGAGCAGGGGTGGATTTCACCGGTAGCCTGGATTATCAGCTCGGGCACCTTTATTTATCTACCCTATATTTTATTCCACTGCCTGTTGTTTGAACGCTTTCTGGCTCTGCTTCGCTATCCAGGCACGGTAGGCTTTCTATTTTACGTAGCTGATGCGGGCGGTTATCTGGCCAGCGTGAGCATTTTACTTTTAAAAGAAACTATTAACACGCAGTACCAATGGGTTCACTTCTTTGCGCAGCTCAACACCTATAGTGCCGTAGGGATCTTGCTTATCACGGTGCTGGCTGTAATGATACTACAGAAACAGGAAAAGCAGTATCATCTCTGGAGAACCGCTTCGCAAAAACCGGCTTAAGGTCAGTCCACTGATGCAGCCACGATACCTGTTCTAAGTATTTATTGATACATAAAATTAACAAAAGTCCGACTAACATTTAAAACCGCCTACCTATGAAATACGACTGCCTTGAGGATTCCGGAGAGTCATTGCCTGCTCTGGATACGAGCTTTCAAACCCCAGTTACCGTTTAACTCCTAATCAACTAACTTATGAAGTTTTGTATACTATGTTATAACCGAGAATCCCTTAAACGGGTATTTGGCTACACCTTTCTCCAGTTACTGCTGGCTACGGTTATCTTCATGCATGCTCAGGGTAAGCCGCCCCGCGTTGACCTGAAGGTCAGTAATACTACGCTAAAAGAAATTTTTCAGCGGCTGGAGGCCAAAACACCCTACCAGTTCACCTACGGTGCCGAAGTCACCAATGACCAGAGAACGTATTCACTTGAGTTTACGGATTTAGCGTTGCCGGACTTGGTGCACCGACTTGCCGGACGAGTGGGACTCGACTACCGGATAAAAGGAAAAAAAATATCCATCGAAGTAGATAAACCGAGTGAAGTGATCACCGGAAAAGTGATCGATGATCGGTCCGGTGAGCCTTTGGTAGGTGCCACGGTGCTTGTCAAGGATACCAACAGCGGAACAGTTACCGATATAGAAGGAAAATTTTCGATAAACGCGGACCCTGAAGACACGCTGGTGGTTAGTTATATTGGGTATACCACTCAGGAAATTCCGGCTTCTTCACCTTCCATTAATTCTATTGCGCTGCTGGAGGACGCCCAGCAGTTAGATGATATTGTGGTGGTGGGATATGGCACCCAGAAAAAGAGCGAAGTGACCTCGTCTATTTCTCAGATTGAGGGAGAAGCTATTCGCACCACCAATGCCTCTAATGTGGCCATGTCGCTGCAGGGCCGAGCTTCGGGAGTAGAACTATTGGGCTCAGGTACTCCCGGGGCGACACCCAATTTCCGAATACGGGGTGTTGGTACGATTAACAACTCTGAACCGCTCATCGTACTGGATGGAGTACCAGTGGATAGAGAGATCTTCGCCCAACTCTCGAGCTCGGAGATAGAATCTATCGAAATACTGAAAGATGCAGCCTCAGCAGCTATCTACGGTACCCGGGCCGCCAATGGGGTAGTAATTGTGACTACGAATAACGCCAGCTTCAATCAACCCACCCGGGTACGGCTGAATGCCTCAGCCGGAGTGAACTCGGTGATCAAAAAATTTCCGGTACTGGATGCCGGGCATTTGTGGGAGTTGAAACGGGAGCGGTATCTTAATGAAGGTATCAGCATCCCGGATAATTCCCCCTGGGCCGATGAGTACTACAATGTCCAAAGGACCGATTGGCAGGATGAAGTCTTTCAGGCCGGACTGTTTCAGGACTATAATCTGAATGTAAGTAGCGGCTCGGAAAAATCTACGGTTAATCTGGACATCTTTCATCGTAACGAAGAGGGTACCATCATCAATACATACCTCAAGAGAACCGGATTTTCATTAAAAGCCAGCCAAAAGGTCAGCGATCGCCTTCGCTTTCGGGAAAGTGTGCGTTACAGTGGGGTCAACCGAAGACTTACCCAGAACGATGGCAATAATGGTACTTCGGCACATGTTTACTCAACGTATCTTTATCACCCGTCCATTCCGGTCTATAACGAGGATGGTAGCTATGGGTCCGGACAGGTGTCTACCGAGTTTGGCGATATGTGGAATCCGGTATATAAGGCTAGGGAAGAGTGGCAAAAACATTTTGATACCAATGCCCTGATTACGTTTAATGCCGATTACGACCTTACTGATGCCCTGATGCTTACCGCCCGCGGATCCTATCAGAAAACAGACTCCCGCTTCGAGCGCTTCCAAAACATTACTCCCAACCAATCTCGCACGATCAATGCTCCGTATATTCAGGACCATCGTTCCGCAAGTACGACGATCGTAGGTGAACTGTTTGCTAACTATAACCAGACTTTTGGTGAGCATACGATCGGGGTGACGCTGGGAGGGTCCGCTCAGGAGGAAACTGGTTCCTACCTGAATATTATGGGTGAAGGCTTCGCCACCGTTGATCCTAACCAACTGGTAATTGACAATGCTTCCACCATCTATAATGACGGCAGCAACGAATATGACCCAATAGGCATCACGTCTGGCTTTCTGAGAACCACCTATAATTTCCGGGATACCTACTATTTTTCCGGGATATTCCGAGCTGATGCTTCCTCCCGCTTTGCCGAAGGGAACAAATGGGGGTATTTTCCCTCCCTCTCCGTGGGGTGGAGGATTTCCAATGAGCCATTTTTCAGGGAGAATGACCTACTGTCGAACCTGAAACTAAACGCGAGCTGGGGGCAGTTAGGAAATCAAAATATAGCACCGTTCCAGTACCTTTCTACTTATACGAAGGATCAGAACTATAATTACATCCTGGGGGGAGAGCTATATACAGGTTCCCACCTGAGTGCATTTGCCAATCCGGCTGTAACCTGGGAAACAACCGAAACCCTGAACATCCTGCTGGAAATGGCCCTGCTGGATTATCGTCTGGGGGTTAACCTCGCCTACTACAATCGGATCACCTCAGATATGTTTGTCCCGTATCCCAAGGTGGGCAATACCGGCCTGGTGGGCGAACCATACCGTAACTTAGGTGAAGTGGTGAACAACGGGGTAGAGGTAGAACTAAACTACACGGACGACATTGATAAATTTACCTATAACATCGGGATTAATGCATCCTTCCAGAAAAATGAACTGGTTAAGATCAACGGTCTTACCGAGTATTTTGATTACGGTATCAATCGAACGTACGAAGGCCAGTCGCTGGCCAGCTTTTACGGATACCGGACCGATGGTATCTATCAGAACCAGAGCGAAATTGACAATGATCCTAACTTGTTGGAAGACGCTCGCCGATCCGACATCATGCCGGGTGATGTGCGGTTTGTCGATACCAACGGTGACAACCGGGTAACCCCGGAGGACCGCACGACCATTGGTGATCCTAATCCGGATGTGTTACTGGGTCTCAACCTGGGGCTCACGTACGGCCAGTGGAACTTGTCTGCTACATTTAGCGGGGCATTCGGCCACCAGCTTTACGATGTCACGATGGACCGAAACTATAGCCCCAATGAATCGGAGAACATGCATGCTACGGCCTGGCAGCGCTGGACCGAAGCTGGTAGCACTAACCAATGGCCACGTATGACTTATATTGATGCCAACGATAACTATCGGGTATCCGATCTTTTTGTCAAAGATGGTGATTATGTTAGGTTGAAGGATCTAAACCTGGGGTATACATTACCGGCACAACTGATCTCAGCCTTACGTATTGAGAGTTTACGGGTATACCTTTCCGGTCGAAATCTGTTGACTTTCACTTCTTTTGATGGCGTAGACCCGGAAGAAAGCGGTAATACCAACAACCTGGCCCGAGGACAGATCTGGTCCAATTATCCACAGTCCAAAACAATGGTAGTGGGCTTAGACATTTCGTTTTAATTCAAAAAAAATGACACTTATGAAAAGGCAATTTATAGCTTTACTGGCATTGCTGATTGTGCAATCCGCCTGCCAGGATGTAGTTGAACAAGACATCATAGGCGAACGAACCACAGATACCTACTGGAACAATCAGGCGGATCTTGACGACGCGCTGGCCGGAACCTATAGCCCCTTTGCTACCCGGGCCCTGGGAATGCACGATCTTTTCTTTGACAACCAGGGGGATGACCACTGGAGGGCCGGAGACCACGAAGAGGATACCCAAATAGAGTTGTTTAATACGACGACAACCAACTATAAGCTGGAGGATACCTACAAGTACAAATACGAAGTCATCAACAATGCCAATAACATAATTGCGTACGGCCCTCAGGTACTGGAAGCGGGCAATATTGATCAAGAAGCGTACGATAACATTCTCGGGCAGGCCTACTTCCTGCGGGCGTATGCCTACTACCGCCTGTTTGTCATTCACGGTAGAGTGCCGATCATCACTGAAGAAAACGTGCTGGACCTTGAGTTCAACATACCCAAGTGTGAAACCACCACCGAGTTAACCAACTTTATACTTCGCGATTTGGATCAGGCTGCGGGGTTGCTGCCGCTGCGTAACGATGCCGGTAAGGTAAACCAGGGAGCGGCCTGGGCACTGATGGTCAAAACCTACATGCACCGGGCTCAGCAGTATGACGATGTCGACAATCTGAATCGGGCTATAAGTGCTGGGGAGCAGGTTATCGCTAATTATGCCCTAGCCGAAGATTATTTGAGTCTGTTCCGATCCGGAAATGAAAATTTAGAAGAGAACCTGTTTCTGATGATGAACGATATGTCCTGGATCAATGAACGGTTGATGTCCAAGCACCGTGGTCCCCGCCCCTGGGGCATGTATGGTTTTCAGGAGCCCTTGGATGACCTGGTCAACGAATACGAAGAAGGCGATCTACGGAAAGCCGTAACGATTGTATCTGATGGAGATACAGTGAATAAGGGCGGCGAACAGGTCGTCCATTCGTCCGAGCTATCCAACACCGGCCACAGCTACTTTAAGTACATGGACTGGATTGATCCTGGTACCTTCAATCACGGACTCAACATCCCGTTTCTCAGAGCCGCGGAAACCTATCTGCTGGTGGCGGAAGCGAAAATTCGCCTGAACGGTGCCGGTGCCGGTGACGCGGAAATCAATGCCGTAAGATCCAGGGCCGGCTTAGCAACCGTGTCCAATGCCGATATATATGCCCTGGCGCACGAGTCCCGAGTAGAACTGGCGGGAGAAAACTGCCGATACCAGAATTTACTACGTTGGGATAAGGCCGGGGTATATGACCTGACCGAATTTCTTTCCCGACCGGAAAAAATGTACTATGCTGATGAGAGCTTTAAAATCTGGGAACGCCCCCGAAACTACTATCAGCCGCTGTACCAGGGAGATATTGATAACTCCAATGGAGTTTTAGAGCAATACCAGGCCTGGAACTAATCTACGTTTTACTTACTAAATGCACACCCAAGCCCCTTCGCGTACCGAGGGGGCTTTTTAAGAAATACTGTCATGAATATTCGCGCGTTGATAATCTTACCATTCTCGATTTTATGCCTACTGATCGCACTCGTCTCTTTTCAGAATAGCAAAACGGAATCCTTGTCTGAATCAGAGGGCAGAACGACAACCCAACTGAAAATTGCTGCCTACAACGTAGAGTTCGGCGACAAGGGGTCGGCTCAGGAGATCGGAGAGCTGCTGGCCAGCCACGATTTTGATGTAGTTTGCATGTCGGAAGTGCCCGGTGGAGATTGGGCGGAAAAAGTAGGTGAAGCTATGGGACTGGAGCATGTTGTATTGGGAAAATACTCCACGGCAGGGCATGAAGATAAATACAAAGCCATACTATCTAAAACGCTTCTCTACGATCAGGAAGAAGTGTTGATGGCCGATTCACTGCACACCGCCGTTAAAGCTAAAACCAAGCTGGACGGCCGAGAGATCAGTTTGTACTCGGTACACTTTCCCTTCGGATGGCGCGATCAGGCTCATATTGATGAGACAACGAATAAGATTCAGACATTTGTCAACTATCTACAAGAGCATCAATCAGAAGAAATGGCGGTAATCGCCGGTGATTTTAATTTTATTCCAAGCAGCCAGGACACCCTTGTGCAGTATTACGAGATGTTTACCAATCTCGGGTATCGTTTATCCGGCCAGCAGGTTGGGATGGACTATGAATCTTCCGATACGATGGTCCGGGAAACTCCCCGACCCGGCCGGGTCATTGACCACATATTTTTCAATCCTGACGCGATGATCGCCCAGCAGGCCGGTATCCTTGAGCTGGACAAGCCCCTGTCGGATCACAAACCGGTCTGGGCTTTACTGGAAATTATCGGTGAATAAGAAATATGACAAGCAATCGAGTAAAATTCGCACTCATAATTTTTATCTTCAGTGGGGCATATAATTGAATATTCAATATAGCCATGAGTTAAAAATACTCACTATAACCCATTAAAGTTAATTTTGATTAGGCTAACCAGTTTAGTTTACACTATTGTTTGAGAATGGAGCTATATGGCTGATGTCTTCAGCCAGTAAAGAATAATGGGCGTTTTTTTTTACTAGGACTTTCGCTTTTGAGTAAAGATACAGTATATTATTAGGATGCTACACAAGCAAGATTACATCAGCTATCTGTTGAGCACTCAAGTCAACTATACTTGCACCGAGTTAGCTGATCACAGAGCGAATTTGAGTCACGACGCATTAAGCGACTTTTTGCGGCGAGAACGCTTCACCTCCTCTCAACTATGGGAAGTGGTGCATCCTCATATTGAGGATGATGAAAATGCCGCAGCGGTCGCTCGGCGATCCGATGGACATTTTTTACCACACTGAAGAGCAACCGCATGGTCAGTGTAAACCGGGAGACTGGGTATCAGCATTTAGCTGAATTAGCCTTTGACGAACAGACATGGAGTTATGGTATAACGGTTAAACTTAAGAAAATTCCCTTCCAAGTAAAGCTTTTCAAGATAGTGGCTCCAGACGGTCACATTGACTGGATCATTACCAATGATCTAGACCACACGGTTAACCGCTTTGTCGCTGAACTCAAAAACGACAACCGGTGGCAGGTGGAAGATTTTCATCGGGGATTCAAGCAGTTGACCGGTTCAGAAAGATGCCAATGTCGCAAGGCACGTGCACAAAGAAATCATTTAGCTTGTTGCTATCATGCATGGGTCTCGTTGAAAGTTAGAGCTAAACAAATTGGAACCACCCTCTATGATGTCAAGCATAAGCAGCTTTCTGATTATTTGGTCAACCAACTCTATTACCCTACGATTCTTGCCCTGTAATTACCTAGAGCGAAAGTCCTAGATACATAATCTTAAACTTTGCAACAGAGCCGTCCTGACTATTACAACTTAAAAATCCTTCTGATCTGATTACCTGCTTTCACATAGTACATACCTTGCTCAAGATGTGAGATGTCTATAACTGTATCTTCAGTAATCACAGTCTCATAAACAACTTCTCCTAGACTATTTCTGATAATTAGCGGCACGCTATCCAGAGCATTGCGATGGTGTAGCAGTCGTACAGATAGCTGACCAAACGTAGGGTTTGGATAGAGCACTACCTCTGCTCGCTTCTGATGCTCTGGTGACTGATGACATTGTTCACCGGTAGCTTCTTCCAGTACCACATTATCCAGCGTGATTACTTTGTTGCTATTACCTCCGAAGTTGAAATCAAGTCGGGCATTGTTATCAGACTCTATCGCATTGAAACAGAATACATATTGCTTCATGTGCGGCACCAGACGAACAGTATCTATTAACGATAGCTTGTAACTTCCGGGACCTGCATTTATCTGAAGCTGAAAGTCCATTGGACGGTTGGCTTTGGCTTCAAAGGTGAGTGTATAGGTTACTCCTGAATCCAAGGCAAAGCCTTCCTGCACTACCTGTGGCTCCCAGCTATTGGTACCCGATGCTTCCATATCAATCACCAGCGCACCATTGACGACCTCAGCCATAGCACTGTCGCCACTGTTCATAAATACCCATGGGCACATCAGGCTTTGAGAGAAGGTGCCGTTTTTTATCATAGCAGGATCATTACCATTCAATCCACACAGTTCGAATTCCTCACAGGTAGGCATCCATGATAGATCTTCCCAATCACCAAACTCAGGGATCTGATCGTATTTATACTTCATGATATCCCATACCGCTTCAGCAGATACAAATTGTTCGGCACTAGCCACATTGGCTACAGCTCCACTACCCAGACGGTCCTGAAGCTGCGCAAAATACAGAGACCGGGGAGTGACGTGCTGACCTACCGACTCTACGAAGGCTGGATCCCCAGTAATGCTCTCAGGACCAGGCGTTTGAATGCCATTGCCTGTGCCATTATTAATAATTCCGATTGCCCAGTTGTTAGCAAGGTTATTAGGTGCAGCATCTAATTGAATATCTCCTTCCCAATAGCGTTGATTGTAAGAGGTTACATTCCAGAGCGCACAGTTTGCAGCACGCTGACCGTGTGACCCATCTACTCTGTTTAGCTTGAAAATACCGTCAGTACGCACGTTATCAAAGAGCGCTCCGGTTGTATAGTTTTGGTGAGGTTCTGTAGAAAGGTGTTCCTTATCTGCATAAGAATCCAGCACTACGTTACCATCCCCGGAAGCCATCACAAAAGAGTGCCTCCCGTTGCGACTATAGTTGCGCTGGCAAAGCAATGTGGTGCCGCCCATATTGAAAGAATAGTCTCTGCCTCCAGCATGGTTATTGACGTTGTCCAGCGACACTCCATCTATCATCGCACAATCTTCTACAGTGATACGATAGGTGTATTTATCTGCTCTAATCAAGCTTGTTTTGTAAAAATACCCGGTCACGCCCCGTACCCAATAGTCCGCACCTCCGATAAATTGAATGGCGGTGGCTGCATGGTCTTCATCTATATAATATCCGTTGCTGTCTTTGATAGACCGGTCATAAGTTGACATCAACACCAGGTCTTCTACTCCCATGTGTCTGGCACGGTTATCTGCCGTGATCTTCTCAATAGTAGCTGACGTGGCGTATCCGTTAGCCTCATCAACCTGGGAGTTGACTCCTGCATCCAGTACCAAGGTATCTCCACTCACAGATAGCACTTTTCGAATCCACTGATGCGAATAGCTGGAAGGATTCCACCAGGCAGTCATGCCCAGACTGTCGATCCATTTTTGGGTCTGACTAGCTCGTACGGAAACACGATCTCCAGGGGCAAAGCTACTTGCGTCTGCCACCAGCAACTTTTGCTCACCAACTGGCAAGAAACCATTTAAAATAGCCACTTTGGGACCACTAACCCGGCCATTGCCTCCATTGATTTTTATCGAAATTCCTGAAAGATCTGGTTGTTTGTCATGGATGATCACCGTACCATCCTTGCAATCACCTTCACCTCTCAGTACAATACCGGAAGCCTGCAGGTTAATGGAGTTGGTGATGCGGTACACACCCGAAGTGAGCAGTATGGCACCTCGAAGACCATCCGATCCGACAGGAATGGCCTGCTCAATGGAATCAATAGCTGCCTGAATCTGTGGCAGATCATCCAGCCCTCCGCCTAGTGGGCTCAGCGTGGCGACAACCGACGCATCAGGAATAGGAATTTCTCCGTTCTGGTAGCCTGCAATGGAGTAATCCGGCACCCGGTTGCCCAAGGTATCCGTAGTGTAGATCAGTTCGCCGCTCACAGGGTCAGGATAAACTTTGGTACTGTAATTTTGAGCCCATGCCAGACTTGGCAACAGGACTAGTAAAAACATAAGATGGTTTTTCATAAGTGTTCATTTAATGGTTGTTATATCAAACTTTCAATTCATTGCCTATAACTCTGTGGATTGAATACATAGGAGTGGAATAGTACATCGGTGCATACATTCTCACTACAAAAAACCGCTTAGGAAGAAATGATGGGGAGGAATTTTACTTCAGCAATGGATTTAAAAGCTCATTTATTTATACGTTAGGCTGGTAGTGACCTGAGCATCTTGGTTAGCAACAAACCTCACCCACCTGGCCTGAAAGTTCTCAGGAAATACATGAGTAACCGTTTCTCCCGCAGGTACGTCAAACTCTTCATAATTCATCCATATTCCAGTACCGGTAGGATCAGCCTCCACGCGAATTGTGACCGGATGAGACTCCTGGTGGGAAAGTTCCAGTGTACGATCACTGTAAAATGCTATAAGGTAAGGGTCGGAAGGCTCTTCAGCCACTACCTCGGTATTCATCCATGGCCCTCCCACACCGGTTGGCTTACCCATTTCCCACAAATCATCAATAGCTCCGGCCCATAGCGCGGCCTTGCCATCGGCAGATTTGATGATATGAGAATTTTCAGCGGAGTTTTCCGTCAGACCAGACATGATCAAAAGCCCTCTATAGCTGGCAAAATCGTGGACTCTATAGGTATGAGAAGACACTGGTCTTACCTTGGCAAAACCATCAGCATTTTCTGCCGGGAGTTCGTAGAAGGTTCCATGGCAATTGAAGAGATCACGCTCGGTAGATACCTCTCTGGCCAGCCTCAGGGCTCCTGCTTTTGTTAACGCATCAAACCCTTTCTCCGGACTTTTGGGTAAACGCCATCTCCTTCCTTTGTCGTCCGTGATTAGTATGGAAGATTCTTCCACACTGAGTACATTGGTAGGTATGGCAAAAGTCTTGGTGATATGGTTTAGTGTTGCAGCATCGTCTTTAGGCGCTAGTTGGAGGTTTTTATCCAGTTCATAAAATGTGTAGTCAGTTGCCTCAGTTCCGTTATATGCGCAAGCGGCGATGCCCATGGTGCGCCTGTTATCGCCCAGGCTATAAAGTAAACCGCCTGTTGTTTCACTTTCTGACACATGAGCCAGACCTTGAAACATGTGGTTGGGCTTAACTGAGCGGTCATCCTTATCCCCGTAATAAAACTGCGCTGTTACATTAGCTTCATCGTTGGCAACTACTCTAACCCATTCACCTGGCAGGTCGGAGGGAAACACCAATCGCTCGGCATCACCACCCGCCATTTCAATGGTCCTGAAACTTTTCCAGTGTCCGTTACCATTGGTATCCACCTCCAACGTGAAGCTTGTGCTGGCTTCCGCATGATTTTTAATCCAGCAGGATCGAGTCTCCCACCCTGAAAAGAGAAAAGGCTCTGAAATTTCGCCTGCTTTTACGTCTTCTTTCACCCAGACAGCTCCCTCGGCATGTGTGGGGCCTAAATGATCCGGCTTATCCAATGTGGTAAACCATAAGTTTGAATTTGATTGGCCAGCTCCCTCTATTTTACCCTTAAGCGATCGTTTATTCGCAAATTCCTTGTTGGCGGAATCATCACATCCAAAAACCAGCTGATCACCCCATCGGGTAAAATCACCCACTACCTTTAAATAGGCTGATCGGGGACGAATGCCTGCTGTATTTTCGTGCGAGAAGGTGCCTGGAAATTTCCAGAACATACCGTGCATGGTCATCATATAGTCAGGGTTAGCATCGGTGCCGATATTTCTGATTCTTGGCCACTCGGTATTCCAGCCGTGGGCTCCGTCATAACTGTGGCTGGCTTTAGGCAGACGATAAAACTCCCATGTATCATTTTGGCGACACGCAAGAATAATAGACTTATGATCCCAACCCGTTGCCCATATAGGGTCCGTTTCCGGGTTAGCGTTGCCATAGATTCCACCGGGACCAGTCACCTCCACGAACTGGTTTCTTCGCACCAGTGTCCAATCCTGACCGTCCCATTCCATTAATGCTCCTGAGGTAACATCAAATTTCTGTACCGCTTCCCTGGTAGCTTCGCCATTATTCGAGTACACCAACACACCTTGTCCGGAATACGCACCTTTTCCGTGGGCACCGGGCAGTAGTGGCGAATGCTGAGCCATCTTGTCTTTTTCACGTGCTCTATTGGCATCCGGGTACAGCGTATTTACTGCCAGAGAATTCACATCCACCTCATAGAATCCTTCCTCCATAGTAGCGTAGTAAACCTTATTCTCCGGATCGGAAAGGTGTCTCGCAGTTCCGGTATGTCTACCTGCCATTTGTGAATAAGGTATTGCACGTACGGTACCTTCATCATCTATCGCATATGGTCCGATAAAAAGCTGCTGGCTCTCCTTATGAATAAGCCTGTTAGCCGGTGTACCACCGAGGCTCTCTTCTCTGACAATTTGCTGGAGGTCCCTGGTAATTTCATAAAGTTTATCCGAGGAACCATCTGGTAAATGAGGCCCATACGTAATCACCCAAAGTCTATCTGCCCAGGGCACCACGGCTCCTGTGCCACATTCGCCCTCGTTGTTATAATAAGCCAGGTGCGGGTATATACCCGAAATACGTAAAAGTTGGTTGTCGTCTTTATGCTGACCTGTAACTGATTGGGAGCAGCCAACACATAATATTATCAGAATAGCTTTCGCCAATTGAACGTTTTTCATATCAGGAATAGTAAATCTCCCGGCAGATGTGCTGGGAGCTGCTTAGGTTTTAGTAGTTAGGGTTTTGAGTTAGTTTGTCATTGAGTAGGCGGTCGGTGGCAGGAATTGGCCAGAGGTACATCCTGGACTCATCAAAATCATAATCTTGTAACAATTGAGCCCAGTTGTTTCCAATGAGTGTATTCGCTTCAAATTGGACAAGCCCGTTTTCGTCAATGGTCGGGAGTAGGGCATCAGTAAAAGGCCATTGGCTTCGGTCGAGTTCCGGAGGGTTCGGCAATCCTAATACGATCCTGTCCAGTGCTTCTTTCGCTATTCCCCATCGAATCAGATCCTGATATCGTAAACCCTCAAACATTAACTCAACTCTTCTTTCTCTTCGCAAACGGGTCCTCAATCCTGCTTGAGTAGTCTCGGTTACTTCCGGATAATTAGCGACATCCTCTACTGTTGTACCATAGGCACGGGCCCGTACCTGGTTAATCATATTTCGGGCAGCATCCAGGTTTTCGTCTAACTCAATTAGTGATTCGGCGTGCATGAGTAGAACATCAGCATACCGAATCAAGATGTAGTTGGGATCACCTCGTTTAAAATCAGCCCATCTTTGGTCAATATACTTTCTCCAGAGAAAGCCTGTAAATGATGCAAAGCTGGCTACTGCCCGGTTATCACTATTTGACACCATGTTGCCGGAAGACAACTGCAAGGTGGTCAGCGAATCATAGTGCGGCTCATAAATGTACCCCAGCCATGGTGTACCGAATTCCACCATCGTGATCGCCATCCTAGGATCCCGATTAGCCCATGGGGCATGAGGGTCATAGAGCGGTGAATTGTTCACTGTCAGGCCATCCGTGCACTCGAAAATATGGGCTGCCGCCCAGGTAGGAAACACAGCACCAAATCCTCCCGATAATCGGGAGATATAGTCCCGGGCATCGACCGGTATAATGGTTCCAAGTTCGTAAGAATGGGGCACTGCAAAAATGATCTCCGGACTACCGGTCGAGGCTTTTTCAAACAGCGTGTTCAGGTTAGGAGCTAGCGAATATGTGCCTAGGTCTATCACCGCCTGTGAGGCATCTCGTGCTGTTTCGTAATCTCCAAAATAAAGCGCAAACCTTGCTTTCAATCCATAGGCAAACCCTGCGGTGGCTTTGTTTACTTTTTCGTTGGGGAGTAGCTGTGCCGCTGCATCCATTTCATCGTATATGAATTGCTTTACTTTATCTAATGAAGCCCTTTCTATGCTTAGGGATTCGTCAATAGACATTCTGGAGGTCGTAATCAATGGGACACCACCAAACTTACACGCCAGCTGCCCATAAAAATAGGCTCTCAAAGCTCGGGCCTCTCCTTCTATTCTATTAAATGCCTCCTCTGATATGTCATCGCTTACGTTTTCCATGTTGTCCAGTAGAACATTGGCACGCTTTACACCTTCATAGATATCTATCCAGTATCCCTGCGGAATCGGTGAAGATGAGTTAATCGTAGCGCGGCTGATTTCATTATTGACACCTGCCCCACCTCTATTATGGCCATCATCCGACCAAAATTCTTCATCGAATTTAAAGCTGGATTTTTCATATACCGCATTCAACCCAACCTGTAGCTCTTCTTCATTTCTAAAATAATTGGATGATGATACGGCGGTATCCGGTGCTAAATCAAGATCTTCACAACAGATGAAAATCAGGCACGAAAGTAAAACCAGTAGGTAACTATTTAATTTTATCACGATCATGAGCTTAAAATTTTACATTGAGACCGAATAAGACGGATTTTAAAATTGGGTAAGATTCATTGCTGACTTCCGGGTCCCAACCTTCTATGAAATTTGGCGCAATGGTGAAGTAATCTCTCAGACCCACGTAAAAGCGCAGTCTGTCAACCTCAAATTTGCTGGTAAGCTCGTTAGGTAGGGTATACCCAAGCGTGATATTCTTGACCCGGAAATAGCTGCCATTGAATAACCAGTGCTGCGACACATAATAATTTTCCGGTGTTGAAAGAGAGTACCTTGGGTAGGTCACGTTTGCATTTTCAGCATCCGTGTTGCCGGGTCTCCAGATATCCCCAATAAGCACGGTGGGCACATTGCCAAACGTAGATTGGAACGGTGTAATCTGGTACCCTGCCGACCTAAGTTGCTGTTTTCCAACTCCCTGGAAAATAAGACTAAGATCGAGTCCTTTATACTCCAGTGAAATACTCCCGCCATAGACAATTTCAGGGATAGATGGCCCTAAAGGCATCCTGTCCTGTTCGTTGATCACACTGTCTCGGGCATCGAAAATACCATCTCCATCCGTATCTACCGTTAACTGGTCAATCAGCCATACATTTCCCGCCTTTCCATTAGCGCCATACGCATCGGCCTCTTCCTGGGTGGTATAGATACCATTACTCTCAAAACCATACCATTCGTTGTAGGCTCTGTTTTTAATATTGATTGTTGCACCACCGTTGGTCGTAAAATCTTCTCTGCCCCCCACATTAAGCACTTCAGTGCTGACATGCGAAATATTGAAAGCAGCCTGGTACCGGAGTTGACCTATTTGATTTTGATATGAAAGCTCTACATCCAACCCCTTAGCCGTCATTGATCCTACATTTGTTTTGGTATTATCGGTGAATCCGAGGTAATCCGGAATGTCGAGAGAGAGAATAATATCTTCCGTTGTCTTTTTGTAATAATCAACTTCTACATTCACCCGATCTTCCAGGAAGCCCAGCACCACCCCATAATCTAGCGTTTTGGTGGTTTCCCACTGAATTTGTTCATCAGCCAGAAAACTTTGATTTACTCCTAAGCCCGCAACTATTGAACCGCCAGTATAAATAGGCGTGTTGGTTCGTCCAAACAGTGCCTGATAAGGGTAGTAATTGAATAGACTATTTTCACTACCAACTCTTTCGTTACCTACCTCACCATAAGAAGCTCTCAGTTTTAAGAAAGAAATAAAGGAAGGCAAATCGAAGCTTTCATTGGAAACTACCCATCCCAGTGATGCTGATGGAAACAGCCCCCACCGATTATCTTTGCTAAATCTGGAAGAACCATCGTATCTGAGATTAGACTGTATGAGGTATTTGTCCTGGTAGTTTAAATTCACGCGACCAAAGAATGACCTCAGAGTATTTTCGCGGGCCGTTTGTCCATTCACCGCCAGCGCCGGGTCTCCAAACCCGAGTGACGGTAGCTTTACATATAGGTTTCGGGCAACGGCGTTAGTGCTTTCGTATACCACACCTACTTCTTCATACCCACCAAGCAGATCCAGCTTAAAATCACTGATGGCGGTCTGATAATTTGCCGTAACCTGTCTGGTCATGTTTTTGAAAGTCGATGTTGATTCACTCAGTGTTAAAGGTTCCTGTGGCCAATATTCGTCTACCGTCCCTTCCCTTAGAATATAAGGAGGTGTATCAAACGACTCCACATCGGTGGTACTGATAGTCGGTGAAAAGTTCGCCTTGATATTCAGTCCTTCAATAGGGGATAATGTGAGGCCTATGACTCCATTATAGCTATTTTCTACCATGTCAGTATAGCCGCCTTCTAGCAAGTCAGCATAGGGGTTGATTCCATCTTTTCCCTGTCCATATTGGCCATCCGTTCTTATGGCATTGTATACACCCGGATATCTTCTTGCCGCAATAATTACGCTACCATCAACATGGTCATTAGGATCGGTTGTTTGAGCGTTTTTATAATAGAGGTCTACATTGAATGACAAAATATTATTGATTTTCAGGTTGTTATTTACCCGTAAAGTATACCTGTCGTAATCAAATCCAGCGTACAGACCATCTTCAGAAACATAGCTCAGAGAAGCTCTCGTAGACAGGTTTTCTTGCCCTAAAGCCACTGACATGTCGTGTCTATGGCGGTTAGTTGGAGACTCAGCCAACATCAAATCCTGCCAGTTAGTGTCAGGGTATTTATCAGGGTTTTCGGCATGCAGTTGTTGATAATTTTCGTTTTCCGTAGCGTCCCAAATTTCTCCGCCCCCATCATTGACAGAAGCTTCATTGTAAAGAATACGATAGGTCTGGGCATCTACATACTTAGGGCTCTGGGTTGGGCTAGAGAATCCAAACTCATAATTGTAGCTAAATTGAGGTTTACCCTGGGATCCTCGCTTTGTGGTGACTACGATTACTCCAGCAGCAGCCCTGGCACCATAAATAGCCTGAGAAGCAGCATCCTTCAGCACCGATATACTCTCAATATCTCCGGGGTTGATATCGTTGAGCTGTAGGCCAGGTACACCATCCACAATAACCAGTGGATCATTCACATTAAGCGATGTAACCCCCCTAACCATAATATTTGATCCGGAACCTGGCTTGGAATTGTTTCTGGTAACGGTAACCCCAGCCATCGTGCCCTGCAACGCATCCGAAACCTGCACTGACTGTCTGTTCTCTAAAATTTCACTACCTATAGAAGACACGGATCCGGTTAGATCCTTCTTCTTGGTGGCACCATACCCTACTACTACTACCTCTTCCAAACTGGCATAATCTGCTATTAAAGATATCTCAATGGAATTCTGACCATTTAAAGCTATCTCTTGTGCTTTGTAACCTACAAAGGATACAAGGAGGGTGGCATCTTCAGATACATTAATGGAAAAGTTTCCTTTTATATCCGTAATTGTCCCGTTGTTGGTCCCTTTTTCAAGAACAGTTGCTCCAGGCAACGGCTCGCCGGTCTCATCAGTGACTTTACCCGAAATGGTGGCCGTCTGGATTTCTTCTGTCAGAGGCGCTGCATCTTTTTCCTGCTTTCGGATAAAGATGTTGTTGTTTACCCGTTTGAAGGAAAGCCCCGTTTTCCGGGAGATATTCCGAAGTAGGTCGCCTAAGAGATACTCTTGCGCGTCCAGTTCCAGTCGGTAGGAAGATGGGTTGAATTCCTGCTCAATATGGGAAAACTCAAAATTAGTAGCCAGTTCTATCAACTCGAGCACTTTATCTAGGGTAGTAGGATTGGTTAGGGTTACGTTCACTTTGATTTCTTCAACGCTCTGGGTCTGCGCGTCACTATCGGTCGCAAAAGCAAAGGTGAAAACGGATAGGTGGGTCACCATGCAGTAAATACATAGTCTTGACATTCGAATAAGTATTTTTCGTACATTTGTATGCATAAAAATATAGTTTTAGGTAAGCAATTATCGAAAACTTAGGCCCGCGGCTCCTGATACATTTTAGCGGATGACTCAGAGACGGGGGCTTTTTTTGGGGCTGATTGATCATGTTATCATAAGCATTTCAGTTTAAAGGTTGTTGAGTAGTGAGTATAACTTGATCTTTTTCAATCGTAAAATCGAACCGATAGATAAAGGATAATCCGGTTAAGACTTCTTTCAACGAAGCATCCTGAAATTTTCCGGAATATGTGCCGCTGGGGTTGAGGTCTGAGTTTTGGATAGAGACTCCGTACCATCGCTGTAACTCGGTTTTGATTTCTTCAAAGGTGCTAGACTCAAAGTACAGAATGCGATCTCTCCAACCAAAATCAGCCAGGGCATTTACTTTTTCTCTTTTAAATTGAGATGATCCAATCGCCAAACTGGCTTTCTCATTGGGTAGTAAAATGATTTCATCACTCAGATTATGAGCGTAAGCCACTTTACCGGTGGCCACAGCCACCTGAGTGTACGATTCGGCATCGTAGCACCTGACACTGAAGGATGTTCCCAGTACCTTTACTTCCTGGTCCCTAAACTGAACATAGAAGGGTTTTGCAGGATTATGCTCTACATCAAAAAAGGCCTCTCCAGATAATTGAACCGTTCGGGAGTTGCCCAGGAAGGCTTCCGGAAATGAAACGGTTGATCCGGAATTAAGCGTGATCGTGCTGCCATCAGGGAGTCTTGTGGTGAGTTTACTACCAGGCGGAGCTTCTTTCACCACTAAGTTGCCCGTTGATGACTCGGGAGTGGTTGAAGTGTAATCAATCAGAAATAAAATGCTGAGAATGGCCAGCATAACGGAAGCCGCCACCACCGTATACTTCCAGAAAGCGGTCCTTGATGGATTGCTCGTAGGCTGATGTAGCCTGGCATGATCCATGATATTGCCCAGCATCTTAGCGTACTGCTCTTCCGAAACCGGCCGGTTGTGCGCCAGGCTACCGGACTGAATTATCCGGCTGGCGATTTCTATGTTACGGGCGGCTTGTTCATGGGAAGAGATGCGCTGAAACCAATAACGATCAGACGCATCGGTAGGGTTCTGAACCCACCGGACAAAGTGCTCATTTCTTAGTAGTTCAAATACGGTGTTTTTTTCCTGGTCCATTGGCCCCATTGTGCGCTTTTACTTCTATAGAGACCGGTGGGGCTGAAATAACGACTATTAAAAAAAATATTTATGTGATTTTTATCAAAATGAGGTGACAACTATTGCCATCGATAAAAATTAATGCACAGTATTGAAAATATTTAAATGTAAATGGGCTGAGCCTGGCTATGGCAGAAGAAGGAGTAGGCAATAAAATGAACTGATATGCGGTCCGAGCTTTTGTTCAAGGTTCTCTAATGCACGATACGTAAGGGTTCGAGCGGTGGCAGTCTTGATATTCATAATCTCAGCAATATCAGCGTATCCCATACCTTCGTAGAAATACAGAAAGATCACTTCCCGTTGACTAGAAGGGAGCTCATTAATTTTAGCGAAGATCGTGGCATAGTCGTTCTCCTTTAAATGGAGATGGATAGAACGAGGAGGATCAGAAGATATGAATTTAAATCGATCTTCATCCAATTGAAGTTGCTTGTCTTTTTTTATTCCTCTCAGTATCTTTCTTTTCAGTGAAACCAAAAGGTAAGCTTTTAATGACTTAGTTGCTGATAGTGATTTACGTTTATCAATGAGTTCGCAAAATAATTCCTGGATACAGTCTTGTACAAATTCGTATCGCTTGGAAAATTGTTGACCGTACAAGTATAAAACGTTCACATATTTTTGGTAGATATAAGCCAAGCATTGGTCATCACCCCCAAGAAATTGTTGCCAAACTATGTTTTCGTCCTTTTCTAAAAAATGGCGAGAGTCGTCAAGATGAGGGGGAGCGACTTTTTTTAGATCGGAGGTGTACAGAGACTTTTCCACAAACAATGAATATTAGCTGAAAAGTAGTAAAAAAGTAACTAAGTTTAATTAAAGAAATTGAAAAAGTATTAATTCGAACCTATATAAGATAGTAAAGATTGTGCCATTAGCAATAAAAATATCCCTGTTATTCATGTTTTGTTGAATTCTTGCCTACTGCTTAAATTCCGGTCATTCCCTAAAATCAGTCTACAGATTTAGACTAAGATTTCAGTTCTTTTTTCCTTTTCAAACGCAGTACTTTTTCGGGATATAGCTTGCTCCCGATATTTATTCTTTTTCCATCGTTTACGAATGGGTCATTCCCTAAGATTACGAGTATTACCCTGGAAATTCAGAGACCATTATTCAGTTAGCGATGATTCAACTTATGCTTAATAAACTTGGTTAAGTAGTCAGTCAAAATTAATTACAAAACGTTTACCTACGTTTCGGATAATGTGTTCCACTTGGTAGATGAGCTTATCCAAGCTTTGATAGGCCTCAAACGGTATCCAATCGTACTTAATGTTCCGCCACAGGATTTCT
>JAVKCN010000110.1:0-27864 GCA_040222715.1 Cyclobacteriaceae bacterium
GTTGACAGCAGAAGATTATGCCTCAGTAAGTACGCTTAAGGAGGCTATTTTCAACATTATCAAAAAATATGACGATGAGTTGTGTATTGAGTTTTCTAAAAACTTCCTATCTATAACTTAATTATGTCTTAGTGCTTACCTCGTATAATTTAACCTGTGCTTTGTACAATATTCCTGCAACTTAAAATCTATCCTATAACCAATTAGATTACTTAAGGGCGGGCTACTTGGAGCACCTTGAGGAAGTACATCTTTAAGCGTACATATTTTTGAAAGGAAAAAAGAGATATGATCTGGATAACCAATTTCTTCAAAAAGATTTTTAATCTTCATTAAAGTAATTGATGGAAAAAAGTCTTTTAAATCTAATACTAGTATAGAATAATTGTTTGCATGCGGTTGAACGTGATCAATAATACTCCTCTGTTTTATATATGCCGTTGCAGCATTATGTATTTGAAATCTTGACAAGATGTTATGAGATATCCATCTTTGAAGATGAGCGATAGTCGGATATGGTGCACTTATCTTTCTTTTTCCACCGCTTTTTTTGGGAATGCTGAAATCATAATAAAATGAATGTGTCGAATTTATAATTTTCTTCAATAAGATATGATCAAGTCCAGTAAGTACTGATAAGTGCCGCAAATTAAAAATAATAGGTAGCTCAGATTGCTCACAGTATTCGACATAAACTTGTAATGCAGCCTTTATCTCTTGGTCAAGACGGGCGTCTTCTATTTCTGCTTTCCAATTAATTTCTGCGTTCATAAAAAGAGAAAGGCAACCGATTACCAAATTAATAAAGCAATTTTAACAAATTTGATGTCAAGCATATTTATGACGTAGGAATAAATATGTAAGTGCTGTGGCACTTGCAGTAATTTGTAAAATTACTGTTATGGTTAACATCAGCATTATTGGCTGAGACGAAATCGTCACAAAGTCTAATCGGCGCCTTTCTTTTCTTTATATTGTAAAAAGGATTGTTCATCGTTATTACTGAGAGTAAGGATTTCCTCGATCGTTGGTTGAATCTCTAACTTCATATTTTTAGGAATTTTCTTCCAGCGTGTAATAGAATCTAAATATATTTCTTTTTTATTTTCATCTACATAAGAAATTCCACTTTGGGTAAGTAAAATTTTTCCATCAGAGTACTGTACCAAGTCTTTTTCTCTACAATTGAGGATAAACTTTGCGATATGAGCTGGCGATAAGCCGTATTTCTCATAGAAAAAATATATGTCCACGCTCTTGTCTTTGTAGAGCTCTCTAAAAATTTCTTTTTCGTATGATTTAAAGTTTCTCATAATCTTTTAAAAAAAGTATCCCAATCTGTACCATCAGCTAATACAGGCCACCAAAAAACGGGAAAAACGTTATTCGGAGTAGATAGTGCTTCAACAGTGTATAAAGCTTCTGATTTTCCATAGCCTAAGCTAAAGTCGCGTAACTTTTTTCTTTTATACTTCGCACCAAGCCTTTCTTCCATAGTAAGCATCAATTCAAGCATTTTGCCTTTCTCAGAGTCCGAGAAATAATCAGAGATACCTTTATGTAATTTGTGAGCCACGAAAAGCTCTTCATAAAACTCTTTATTTATATTATTTATACCTTCTTCCATGCCTGCTATTGCAATGAAGTACACTCTAGATTTATTTTTCTCTAACTCATAAAGCTTATCATTTACCCACTTTAGTCTCCTAATGGCAGTCTTTCCACTCCCAATAAAGTCGTCGACCAAAACTATATTACTATTGTTATCAAAATCTTCAATATTAGATACTGAATTATTAAAATTCCTTTCTTTCCAAGAAGCAAAATTATTTTTTAAACTTTGAATAAAAGCTTGAGAACCATCCGCTTCTGGGTTATCGCTAGTTGCTACAAAAAAAGTGTTTGTTGACTCTAACTTCCAACTTTCAATCACCGTTTGCCTAATCTTTTGGGTAATTTGCATTATATCTCCGCTATCTAAGTAAGTAAATCGTCCTAGCAAAGTTTTAATCAATTCTCTTTCTTCATCCCCTTTAAATAGATTCCAAATCGTAGCTAACTGAATATTGTATCTAATCAACCACTTCACGTCCATTGAAAGCTCCAATAATTCTTTGAAAGTAAGTGGATCTATTTCTCTATTATCTCTTTTCATTCTTTAATATGGGCCTATTACTTAAAGGCAATAACTAAATAAAGAAAGGTACTTTCCCTTCCCGTTTGTTTCAGCTTACAAACTACAACTGTAAAATAGATTTTCAAAAACCTTTCACATACTTACATGCATAAATCAATTTCTGGTAATAATAGTAACTCCGACAGTTTGTGAAAAGCAATTGTGCGTTGGCCCGAAAGCTCAGCGGGCGTGCGCTTGCTTAGTGCGGAGAAGCATTGAGATTTCTTTGGTTACTTTCTTTATTAAGAAAGAAAGTGACGAAAGAGCCACAATAAGCATGAATACAACCACTACCCAACGAACATCCAAACGCAACCCAAAAACACAAATCAAAAAAAGTACGCCCCCCATTTCTCCCCCAACACTCACCAAAAAAACAAACCCCCACTCCATCCACCTTACTCCCAACCCAGGAAAAATCGATCTGCCGCCGGAAATCATACATGCAGGTCACTAAAAATCGATCCGCTTACGTCAACCTTACTTCCAGGTAACTAAAAATCGATCCGATCACATCAATCTTACATCCAGGTAGGTTGGAAGTCATTCTGACGGCGGAAAAATCATTTTAAGTAACTCAACAGTCCATCTGACGCTGGAAAAATCATTTTAAGTAACTGAACAGTCCGTCTGACGCTGGAAAAATCATTTTAAGTAACTCATCAGTCTGTCTGCCGCCGGAAAACGCATTGCCAGGCGCCTGGCAGTCGTCTCATGCTGCCCAGAATCATGGCTCACCTACTAAACACGCATCAAAGTCACTTTTTGTCAAGTACTTTACGCTGTAGAAACAGGTATCTTCCCCGAATCTATATTCGCTACTGCTTTTCCACGCCGCTACAAAATAAATGCGAAATCGCAATCATAAAGTCCTAAAAAATTTACCTTCCCCAAATATTACGCTCCCCGGACCTGTTCCGGTGGATGCCACACGGGGCCTCCCACCCAGCATGCAAGAAGCCCAGGAATAAATCCAGGGCCTTCTAAAGAAAGGGAATTTATTTTTATCACATCCTTTGTTAAAGAATTCGCAAAGTATGTAGATATTTTCTATTTTGATTACGATAATAGTATTCACCTAAACGACCTGAGCTGTTTTGGAACCTACCGATATCAACAACCCCGAATACTTTCATAAGGTGGTGGACTGCCAGTATGCCTGTCCGGCCCACACCCCCGTACCTGAGTACATCCGGCTGATTGCCGCCCAGCGGTATACCGATGCATACATGGTGAACTGGGAGTCCAATGTGTTTCCCGGTATCCTGGGCCGCACCTGCGACCGTCCCTGCGAACCGGCCTGTCGACGCGGACGCGTGGAAGAAGAACCGGTCGCCATCTGTCGCCTCAAACGCGTAGCGGCGGATAACAAAGGCGAGGTACGCAGCCGCATGCCGCAGGTACCGGAAAAGAAAAACGGCAAGAAGATCGCCCTCATCGGGGGTGGACCAGCTTCCCTCACCGTGGCCCGCGATCTGGCGCCCCTGGGCTATGAGCTGCACCTGTACGATGAGTGGTACAAGGGCGGAGGTATGATGCGCAGCCAGATCCCCGCCTTTCGCCTGCCCGAAGAAGTGCTGGACGAAGAGGTGAACTACATCATCGACATGGGCGTGCATACCCATTTCAATCATTACGTAGACAGCATGAAGGATATGCTGACGAAAGGCTACGATGCCATCTTCGTGGGCACCGGTGCCCCCCGGGGCCGCGATCTGCAAATTCCCGGTCGGGATGAGGCTGAGAAACACATCCATATCGGTATTGATTTCCTGGCCAACGTGGCCTTTGAGCACACTGATAAAATCGGCAAAAAAGTAATCGTGCTGGGCGGCGGAAACACCGCCATGGACTGCTGTCGCACCTCCCGCCGGTTAGGGGGCGATCAGGTCACGGTGGTCGTACGTAGCCCCTTTGAAACCATGAAAGCCTCGCCCTGGGAAATCTCCGATGCGCAGGCTGAAGACATTCCGATCCTGAACAATATGCCGCCCAAAGAATTTGTGGAGGAGAACGGGCAGCTGAAAGGAGTACTGTTTGAACACGTACGGGCTGAATACGACGAGCATGGTCGCCGTCACCTGATTGCTACCGGCGAGCCGGATACCTTCATTGAAGCCGACGACGTGATCATCGCCATCGGGCAGGACAATGCCTTCCCCTGGATTGAGCGCGACCTGGGCATTGAATTTGGTAAGTGGGACGTGCCCGTGCTGAACAAAACCACTTTTCAGTCTACTTTACCGAACGTATTCTTTGGGGGCGATGCGGCCTTTGGTCCGGAGAATATTATCACCGCCGTGGCCCACGGGCATCAGGCAGCCATTTCTATTGATAAGTTCTGCCACGATAAAGATGTCCACGAGCGGCTTCCGCCCATGACCAACCTGATCCGGCAGAAGATGGGCATCCACGAATGGAGCTACGACAGTCCGGTGGTCGACGACCTGCGCTACCCCGTACCCCACGAACAGAAGACGCTTACCCTGACCAATCGGAAGATAGAGGTAGAACTGGGCTTTAACCTGCCCACGGGTTTTAAGGAAGCCCAGCGCTGCCTGAACTGCGATGTGCAGACCGTGTTCACCGAAGACCTCTGCATTGAGTGCGACGCCTGCGTAGACATCTGTCCGACCACCTGTATTACCTTCACGGTGAATGGAGAAGAAGAAGATCTGCGGGAGCGGCTGAATGCCCCGGCGGAGAACAAAACCCAGGACCTGTATGTATCAGACAAACTACCTACGGCCCGGGTGATGGTGAAAGATGAAGACGTATGCCTGCACTGCGGGCTTTGTGCCGAGCGTTGCCCCACGGCCGCCTGGGACATGCAAAAATACCTGTACAATGTTACTAAACCCACCCCGATTCTATAGCATGTTTAGATTTTATCCCGCGCGGCGGCCGCTTTGGCCTGCAAATCCGTCTTTGCCACCTGTACTTTCGTTCCACGATGGCCCCAATTTATTCAGCCATAGCCCAGGCTATGTCGCGCCACGATGGCCTTCAGAAATTGACTCGTTCAACCGTCAAATCCTGGATTTTCGTCGCGCGGCGAACCGTCTACAAAAACAAAACCTAAATATGCTATTATGAATCCAATCCGCGCGGTGAATGATTTGGTCATCCGGTTTGCCAATGTAAACGGCACCGGATCGGCCAGTGCGAATGATATGTTTGCCAAAGCCATCTTCCGGATGGGTCTCCCGGTTTCTCCCAAGAATATCTTTCCATCCAACATCCAGGGATTGCCCACCTGGTACGAAGTCCGCATCAGTGAAGACGGATACCTGGGCCGACGGGATGGAATCGACCTGTTAGTCGGAGTAAACCCCCAGAGCTACCGCAAAGACATTGCGTCGGTACGCCCCGGGGGTTATTTCGTCTACGACAACACCAAACGGCTGCATGACGAATTTCTCCGGGAAGACATCCACTTCATTGGCATCCCCATGATGCAGCTCTGCATGGAGAACTACCAGAACCCCCGTCAGCAGCAATTATTCAAGAACATTGTGTACGTGGGAGCCCTGGCGGCCCTGCTGGACATGGAAATGGAGGTACTGAAGGATATTATTCGTCAGCAGTTCGGTAAGAAAGAAAAACTCATCCCTCCCAACTTTCAGGCCCTGGACATGGGCTATAATTATGCCCAGCAACACTACGATTGCCCCCTCGATATCCGCGTACAGCGCCGCGACAAGGTCGGTGATCAGATCCTGATCGATGGGAACAGCGCCACGGGCCTGGGCGCAATCTTTGGGGGAGCCACGGTGGCCGGTTGGTACCCGATTACGCCCTCTACCTCCGTGGTGAAAGCCTTTGAAACCTATTGCAAGAAGCTGCGGGTTGACCCTGAAACCGGGAAGAAGAAATACGCCATTGTGCAGGCGGAGGATGAGCTTTCAGCCATGGGCATGGTGATCGGAGCCACCTGGAATGGCGCCCGTGCCTTTACCGCCACCAGCGGACCGGGAATCTCTCTGATGAGCGAGTTTATCGGGCTGGCCTACTTCGCCGAAATCCCCGTCGTGCTGGTGAACGTGCAGCGAGGCGGCCCCTCCACCGGGATGCCCACCCGTACCCAGCAATCGGATATTCTCTCGTCCGCGTACGCCTCCCACGGAGATACCAAACACCCATTACTATTCCCCAGCACTCCCGCCGAATGTTTCGACATGGGAGCGATGGCTTTTGATCTGGCTGACCGTCTGCAAACGCCCGTCATCATGATGTCGGACCTGGACCTGGGCATGAACAACCATATGTCGCCACCCCTGGCCTGGGATGAGAGCCGCCGCTACGATCTGGGCAAGGTGCTGAGTGCCGAAGACCTGGAAAGCATGGAGCAGTACGGCCGCTACCTGGACGTGGACGGTGATGGCATCTGTTACCGTACCATTCCGGGCACCCACCCCACCAAAGGGGCTTTCTTCACCCGAGGCACTTCCCGCGACGAGTACGCCCGCTATTCCGAAGAGGGAGCCGTGTACGAACGCATTGTGGATCGCTTACTGAAGAAATGGGAGACGGCCAAAGACTATGTGCCCCTGCCGGAGTTATACCAGCCGGGTAACCGCGCTACGCAGGGCGTAATCTTCTTTGGTACGTCTACCTACTCGGCATTGGAAGCGCTGGACTTGTTTAAAAAAGAAGGCATTATGCTGGATGCGATGCGGGTGAAAGCTTTTCCGTTTCATCACTCGATGGAGGCCTTCATCCGGGAGCATGAGCAGGTATTTGTCATTGAGCAGAACCGGGATGCGCAGTTTCGTTCCCTGTTAATGAATGAGATGAGCGTATCCCCCCAGAAGCTGATCTCGGTACTGAATTACGATGGCATGCCCATCACTGCTGATAAAATTATGCAGGAGATTCGTCCTAACCTGACGATACCCGAAGCATTCGTGACCAACAACCACCAAGGAGAAAACCATGAGCTACATTAGACCTACCTTTCGCCATCCGGGCCTGTCCCGCAACGCCATTGGCTTCGCCAAATCCGATTACGAAGGAGCCATCTCCACCCTCTGCGCTGGCTGCGGCCACGACTCCATCAGCGGGTCCATCATCCAGGCCTGCTACGAGATGGCGATTGAGCCGCATAAGCTGGCCAAGCTGTCGGGCATCGGCTGCTCATCCAAAACACCTACCTACTTTTTGGGCAACTCCCACGGCTTCAACTCCGTGCACGGACGCATGCCTTCCATCGCCACCGGCGCCGGACTGGCCAACAAAGACCTGATCTACCTGGGCGTTTCCGGCGACGGAGATACCGCGTCCATCGGGCTCGGACAGTTCTGCCACGTGCTGCGGCGGAATCTTAGCATGGTCTATATTGTAATGAACAACGGCTGCTACGGCCTCACCAAAGGCCAGGACTCTGCTACTGCCGATGTAGGCTCCATCAGCAAGGCCGGATCGAATAATCCCTTCCAACCGATTGATCTGGTCGGGCTGGCCCTGGAACTGGGGGCTACTTTTGTGGCAAGAAGTTTCTCCGGAGACAAAACCCAACTAGTACCGCTCATCAAAGCGGCTATGTCGCACCCCGGTTTTGCTTTGCTGGATGTTTTATCTCCCTGCGTGACCTTTAACAACAATGCGGGTTCCACCAAATCCTACGACCACATCCGGGAGCATATTCAGGCCACCGCCGCCGTAGATTTTGTGCCCGAACGAGAGGAGATCACGGTAGATTATGCCGAAGGGAAAAGCACCTCGGTGGTGATGCACGACGGCTCGCTGGTACAACTGCACAAACTCAGCCCCCACTGGGACCCTACCGACCGGGATTCTGCGATGGAACGGGTACAGAAAGCCAAAAACAAAGGTGAGATCCTCACCGGTCTGCTCTACATCGATCCCGAAAGCCAACCCCTGCATCGCATGCTGGATACGGTGGATGCCCCGCTGAATACGTTGCGGGAAGATGTGTTGATTCCCAAGGCTGATGCATTGGATAAGATTAATCAGGGGTTTCGGTAAAATATTGGCAGACTTGTCTATGTGAGATACGCTAAAGAAGCAAAAAATGAAACTACCAATTTCACTTTTCGCGGTTGCATCAGGTTTACTGTCGGCCTGCACCCATCACTCTGAAGATACCACATCCGAAGCCTCCTATCCTGAATTTATTAAAACCGAGGCTGATTCGTTTGCGGTCAAGGGGAATGCCTGGGAGGTAAAGTTCGCCATTGGAGAGCGTGATACCATCGCGCCGGGCACCGATGGTTATGAAGGTGGACTTATGTGGCTTGCCACACAGGAAGATACGCTGGAATTTGAGTACACCAGTACTCCTTACCGGCAGCATCATACCATTTCGGTCATTTCCCCCCAGGATACCACAGTATGTATAATTCGCTTCAATCAACATACCGCTGAGTATTCAGATACTTATATAGAAAAGGCGGAAGGTAATGTTCAGTTTGTCATCCCCGAGGTTTATGAATTAGCAAACATCATCTGGACTTTAAGCCCTAGTGGGCAACAGGCGTCTAACCTTCGTAAAGAAGGCGCATACTATCAGGATGTGATGGATCATTTCGCTCCGTACCTGGATCATCCTATTTTCAATGATCTCCAACTCCCGGACTCTGTCTATTTTCAGCAGTACTACAGTTTCCGGGAAAATAGTGTGTGCTTTCAATTTGAAGGAGATTCATTAAAGTATAATGGCCCTTATTATCACGTATCGGGTAATTTCAATCAATTCGGAGGACTGTTTAAAGAACTTCAGTCTCAGGTAGAAGACTTTGCAAAAACCTCAGACTTCAAAACATTCTACCAGAATCACCTTCCCTATTATGAGCAACTTATTGTGCGCCAACAAGAACTGATGCCCGTAAAAGAAATGTGGGCGTGGCTTGAACAGGAATTTCCTCAAAAGATGGATGCGTATAAAGTGGTATTCTCACCATTGATCGGAGCCAGCCATAGTACGCAAAAGTTTGGTTTTAAAGGTAACCGAGATGCGGTTTTTTGGGAAGCTCTAATGTTTACTTCCGGACCCGAGCGCCTGGATGAAAACGAAGCAATGGCCGAGCCACAGAAAGAGGGTCTGCATTCCGGTGTTGTCTTTACGGAAATCGATCATAATTACGTGAACCCAGTCAGCTACCAGTATCGGGAAGAGATAGAAAAGATATTTGATGATCGAGCCATATGGACTAAGACCGGAGGCGATACTGGTCTTTATGACAATCCCCTTTCGGTTTTCAATGAATATATGACTCACGCGGTTTTTTGTCTGTACGTTCAGGATACCTATGATGAAGAAGCCGCAAGGTTTATTATCAACGAGCGAGAAAAACTAATGATTGATCGTCGGCACTATACGAAGTTTTCTCAATTCAATGAAAAACTAGCCGCCTTATATGAGCAGAAGTCTGATGATGAAAAGGTCATTGATTTGTACCCGGGTATCCTGGCGTGGGCCCGGAATATTCAATAGATAACCATGTATTGCTGTTCTATTTACATAAATTTATCAAACCTAAACACTTTAATACTCCAACATCTTAACACAATCCCTGCTAGTGCTTACTTTTGACCTCATGAAGTTCAAGGAGCTAAGCATCCGGTTTTGGATTGTGCTGTTCATCAACATCCTGGTGGTGCTGACAGTCCTGGTACTGTCGGTCTTTTTTTATCAGGAGTTTCAACAGACACTGGATCAACGGGTGCTACTTCAGCTAACGTCTATCAAGAGTTTGAAAAATGTACAGATTGAGGAGTACCTGCAACGGGAATGGGAAACGTTTGTGCAGTCCGCCGACACCCTCTCACCGGTGCCGGGACGCTTCACCTTCCAGGAAGACACTTTTTTCTTCACCCGCACTATTGACACCCTTAATTTTCTGGGAAAAAAGGCTACTAATGTTACCAATTCGGGGATATACGATATAACTCCCCATACCGAAGACAAAACCATCCAACTGGCGATGATCACTCCCTTGGATAGTGGATACTTTCTGGTGAAACAATTTCACCCTGATCGTATTCAGGCGATCTTACTGGAACGAACCGGCATGGGTAACAGCGGAGAAACCTACCTGGTCGGTGCGGACTCCCGTTTACGGTCGGTCTCCCGCTTTTTCCCGGATCAATCTCCCTATAGCATCACCGCCAATACGCTGGGAGTGCAGGAAGCCCTGGCCGGTCAGGCGGGAACGGATATCATCGAGGATTACCGGGGTATTCCGGTGTACAGTGCCTACGATGCACTGGATATCCGTGGTCTGCGGTGGGCGATCTTATCTGAAATGGATGTGGCCGAGGTGGTAGCCCCACTGCAAAGTATGAAGCGAAAGCTCATCCTGATTTCACTCATGGTACTATTCTTCGCCCTCATTATTTCGTTTCTGCTAACCGATGTAGTTTCACGTCCGGTACTGAAAATGCGGGAGCGGCTGATGAGCATGGCCAGAGGTAATTATGATATCGACGTGCAGGAGACCTCCCCCGCCCGGGAAATGAATGAGATGTTTCTCGCCCTGGAAGCATTGAAAAACTCCATTCAGGGGGCCATCCGCTTTTCTCGCCGGATTGGAGACATGCACCTGGATGCCTCCTACGAGCTCTCCGGCCAGAACGATGCCCTGGGAAAATCCCTGCTGGCCATGCGCGAACAATTGATTGCGTTTAACAAACGGGAACAACAAAACCGCCTGACGGCCAAACAGTCGCTCATTACCGGACAGGAGAACGAGCGAAACCGCTTAGCCCGGGAACTACACGATGGCCTGGGGCCCTTGCTCACCAGTCTGAAACTGCTGGTGCAGTCTCCTAAAATAGGGGATGATGAGAAAAAACAGATCAAAAATATGGTAGATGAAACCATCGACGAGATCCGGCGGATGACCTATAACCTGATGCCACCTTCTCTGATTGATTTTGGGGTAGGAAAAGCCCTGGTCAGCCTGGTGAATATGGTCAGGAAGTCGGGTGACATCAATATTGATTATATTGACGAAACGAAAGACCACGGATCAAATATGGACACCGACATTCATATTTGCCTGTACCGGGTTACCCAGGAACTGATTAACAATACGCTGAAACATGCCAACGCCCATACCGTTCGACTATCCATCACCGAGTTTGACGACAAAGTCAGCCTCTACTACCGGGATGATGGCCGGGGATTTGACCCGGAAACGGTAGACCGGGGAGCAGGATTACGGAATATGAAAGAGCGCATTGAAGTATTTAACGGATACCTGTCCATCCATTCCAATGGAAGTGGCACCGAAGTAGAAGTAGAATTACCTTTGGGCGTATGAGCAACATTACCCTGGCCATCGTAGACGATCACCAACTGTTCAGGAACGGACTAGCCTCCCTGCTGTCTGAACAGGATGGCTTCGAGGTGGTAGCCAGCCTGAGCCACGGAAAAGAACTGATGGATCATCTGAAAACCGGACCAATTCCGGACGTGCTGCTGCTTGACCTCACCATGCCGGAGATGGATGGCTTTGCCGTGTTAAAGAAGCTTAAAAAGCAGTATCCGAAAATCAGGACCATTGCCATTTCCATGCACGACGATGGGCACTACATCGTAAAATGTGTTCGGCACGGAGCGTTCGGCTATTTGCTGAAAAATGCTGACGAGGAGGAATTGATCCAGGCCATTGACACCGTGTATCAGGGTAAGAAATACTTCAACCGGGATATCTCCGAGCGGATGATCAACCTCATGGCCATGGAAGGCAGTCAGCCAAAAGCTTTATCCGCCAAAGAAACCGAAGTGCTGTCGTTGATTTCCGATGGGCTAACCACCAAAGAGATCGCTGACCGGCTCTTTATCAGTACCCGCACGGTAGAAACCCATCGGGCCAACATGATGAAAAAATTAGATGTGAAAAATACTGCCGAACTGATCAAGAAAGCGGCCAAGCTGCATTTGATCTAGACCCAATCTTTTATCCGTAAAAATACGGATACTACCCCTCCTTATTTTCCCCGACTGGAAATTACCATTTTTCTTAGAGCTACTCCTGACAGGGCGATGCGTTGAATTGAGTGAACCCAAAAACTAATATTCACGCATTAGTGTTATTGATATGAAACGAACGATATTAACCCTTTTTACCTTGATCTTTTTCCTCAACTTTAGTCAGGCCCAGGTGAGCGAAAAACCCAAAGGCCCCAAGGCCAAAAACTATAAGCCCTGGAAAGATAGCTCTAAAGCTTCTTCGAAGATACTGGTTTCCAAGAAACCACTTGACCTGAAGGGGCCCCAGGCTAAAAATTACAAACCCTGGGAAGATCAGGGCAAATCGCAGGATTTGGTAGCCGCTTCTACTTCGGACCGGGAAAAAGTAACCGGCCCCGAGGCTAAAAACTCCAAACCCTGGCACAACCGTACTGATTCTGCTTTTGTCGCTTCAGACAAAAAGAAGGAAGATAAGTCTGAAGACAAGAGCCAGGACATCAGGGAAGAGTAAGCTGTTTCCCACTACGACTTTCCAGTTGTTTCAGGCTAGTCCCATTCCATCACGGGCTGAGCCTTATTGATACCCATAAGCACCAAAATCATAGAGTGCTTATGGGTTTTTTGTTAGTGCAAAGAGCAAACCAAGACTTTTCCCAACAGCCTACCCACCGGATATTCTGATGGCAGGCATTTTTGCTTCAGCACAATATACCTACTATAAAACCTGAGGGTTAAGCACCTTGCAAATTCTTTATTCTTTTAAAAGAATAAATACCCTAATTTTATTCGGATGACAAGGGTGCCATACATCTAAAAAATTCTTGTGTATATTCGCTCCTTTCGTAACCCTACAAACCTGACCTTATGAACCAAGTGCTTTACTCACTAGTCACTCTGTGTGTGCTTTTTCTTCATGGATGGGTACCCTCCGCCCTGGCTCAGCAACCCGATATGGCAAAAATCAGCCAGGGACTGGAGCCCCGCAGCATCGGTCCCGCTGGTATGAGCGGACGCGTTACGGCCCTGACCGCAGTCGATAGCAATCCTAATATTATGTATGCCGGCACAGCCTCCGGCGGTTTATGGAAGTCGGAAGGTGGAGGCACAGCCTGGGAACCCATCTTTGATGAACAACCCGTCCTGTCTATCGGAGACATTGCCATTTACCAGAAAAACCCCAGCATTATCTATGTGGGTACTGGCGAAGGCAACCCCCGCAACAGTCAGTCGGCCGGGAATGGCCTCTATAAAACCCTGGATGGAGGCAAAACCTGGGAACATCTGGGGCTGGAAGCTACCCGTAACATCCACCGGGTCATTGTGCACCCCGATAATCCGGATATCGTGTATGTGGGAGCGCAAGGTTCTGCCTGGCAGGATACTCCCGATAGAGGTGTATACAAAAGCACCGATGGTGGACAAACCTTTGAGAAAATTCTGTATATAAACGAGCGAACTGGCATTGCTGACATGATCATCGATCCGAGTAATCCTGAAAAGCTCATCGTCGCCATGTGGGAGTTCCGCCGCTGGCCGTGGTTCTTCAAATCCGGCGGCGAGGGCTCCGGCCTGTACGTTACCTTCAATGGTGGAAAAACCTGGAAAGAACGCACCAGTGACGACGGTCTGCCCAAAGGAGAGCTGGGCCGTATCGGTCTGGCCATTGCCCGTAACAACCCGCAGGTACTATACGCCTACGTAGAATCCAAAAAAAACGCCTTCTATCGCTCCTCAGACGGAGGGTTTACCTGGAAACAGACCGCTACCGAAAACATCGGCGGTCGTCCCTTCTATTACGCCGATGTGGCCGTAGACCCTGAGAATGAAAACCGGGTATACATTGTTGAAGGCAGCATCCACGTCAGCGAGGATGGCGGGAAAAACTTTGAGGTACTGCTGGGCTTTGACAAGATCCACGTTGACCACCACGCCTGGTGGATTCATCCCAAAGATGGTAGCCTGATGATGGACGGCAATGACGGGGGCATGGCCATCACCCGCGACCGGGGAAAAACCTGGCGTTTCGTAGAAAACATCCCGGTAGCCCAATTCTACCACATTAATTACGACATGGAGCAGCCTTATAACGTGATGGGCGGCATGCAGGACAATGGTTCCTGGCGCGGACCGGGCTACTCTTGGCGGGCGGGTGGCATCCGCAATGCCTACTGGGAAGAAGTTGCCTTTGGCGATGGCTTTGATGTAATGCCTGATTCCAGCGATAGCCGCTATCTTTATGCCATGTGGCAGGGCGGCAACCTGCAACGCCGGGATCTGGAATCTGGTAACGCAGCCTACATCAAACCCTCCCACCCCGACGGAGAATTCCTGCGTTTCAACTGGAATTCGGCCATCGCCCATGATCCCTTCGACGATCAGACCATTTACTACGGCAGCCAGTTCGTGCATAAAAGCACTGACCGGGGCGAAACCTGGGAGATCATCTCTCCTGACTTAACCACGGATGACCCCGAAAAGCAAAAGCAGTTAGAGAGCGGTGGATTGACCTACGATGCTACCCAAGCCGAGAACTTTACCACCATCGTCAGCATCACGCCCAGTCCGCACGAAGAAGGTGTGCTTTGGGTCGGCACCGACGATGGTAATGTACAGGTGACCCGAAACGGAGGTGAAACGTGGGACAATGTGGTGGGTAATATGAAAGAGGCTCCCGAAGGCTCCTGGGTACAGCAAATCCATGTGTCGCCCCATAACCCTGAAGAAATATTTGTGGTATTTGATAACCACCGCTTTAACGATTGGACACCCTATCTGTATCACTCTACCAACGGTGGCAAATCGTGGGCAAACATGGTCACTCCGGCTGATTCCGTCTTTGGCTTTGCCCTCTCTTTTGAGCAGGACCCGGTAGAACCTAAGCTGATGTTTTTGGGCACCGAGGGGGGCTTATACCTCAGCCTGGATGGTGGTGAGCAATGGAACAAGTGGGGCAAAAGCTACCCCTCCGCCTCCACCATTGATATGAAAATCCACCCCCGTGATTATGACCTGATCATCGGCACCTTCGGACGAGCGGCCTTTGTACTGGATGATATTCGCCCCCTAAGAGAACTGGCTCGGGAAGGACTGGCAGTAATGGAAGAACCGTTACACGTATACGAAGCCCCTCCTGCCTACCTGGCCATTTACAAAGAAGCAACGGGCACGCGCTTTCAGGGAGACGCCATCTACGAAGGGGAAAACCGTCCGGAAGGCGCATTGCTGACCTTTTCCATTCAGGATATTATTCAGGATGAAGGCGATACAATTCAGGCTGAAAAAGACACCTTACTGGTTGAAGTACTGGATCAAGGGAAAGTCATCCGCACCCTGAAGGCAGAAGCTAAGCCGGGGCTCAACCGCTTTTCCTGGGACCTGTCCCTCAAAGGGCAGCGCGACCCGGACACACCAAAGCCTAAAAAGAAAGATGCCCCTGAGCCTTCCGGTTTCCCGGTACTGCCGGGTACTTATACCGTCCGCTTGACCTACGGCGATTATAAAGATTCTACCCAAGTGAAAGTGAAGCTTGATCCGCGTATTGAGCTTTCCGAGGAGGACATCATGGCCCGTAATACGATGGCCGAACAGTACCTGGAGTATGTTTCCCTGGCCACCCAGGCAACAGACCAGTTGAATGAAGCCAAAAGTACGATTGATAAAGTGATGGCCCAGCTATCTGACCGGGAAGATGAAGCAGCCAAAGCGTTAAATGAGCAGGGCAAGATGCTGAAAGATTCCATTCAGTCGTACAAAGAACTGATCGCCCAGAAAGAAGTACAGGGTATCATGCGTGATCCGCATATTGTCAGTGGAAAGCTGGATGCTGCCGCCTCTTACCTGTCCGCGTTCTGGCATTCACCTAATGAGAACCAGCGCACCGTACTACAACAGGCCAAAACCAGTCTGGATGAGCCGCTGGAAACAATCAACGGGTTCTTTAAGAACGAGTGGGTGCAGTTCCGGCAGTCCGTAGAAAATGCCAATGTTTCTTTCTTTGAGGATTACGAAACAATTGGCATGGAGGAATAATTTGATTTTCCTATTGTCTATGCCTGACCGCTTTGGGTTGGTTGATAAACTGATGATTCCTTTTCATCACTTTATTTTCCACCCCAAAGTCTGGTGGGGTTTTGCCGACTGATGCCAGATAAGCACACTTGGTCGTGCAATTTTGCATTCGGCGTCGGCGTGCTCATATTTGCTACAGAAATAGCATTTCACCCATCTGAACACAAGCGGGTATCTTGCGCTGTATCCTGTACCCCCTATTTTGAGATGTTCATCGCTTCATTGGTCATTATTCACCACCCATTTACCACTACTTTTCCGTATCTTGTCTAATGGATAAGTCTGTAGCTGGAAGAATATCTGAATAAATGACGCTAATCCGTTAACCTTTGCCTCCAGTACTGTATAGTATTACAACACATCCCACTTGTTAAGCCTATGAACATTTTCTATATACTCATCTTTGCGTTTGGAGCGATACTCGGCAGCTGCCAGCGTTCCGGTTTTCAACCCGAAGCCATCGATCAGGATTATATCACTTTCGGGAAAGGTGGTGGTATGGCGAACCAGGTAGATACTTATTACATCCTTCGCAACGGTAAGGTATACCACCACAACAAACTCACCAAAGAATATACCCGCCTGGATCGGCTGAATAAACCCACCCGGACGCAGTGCTTTAACCAGGCCCTGGCCCTGCCCGACTCCGTATTCGGGTACAATGAACCCGGCAATATCTATTACTTTCTTAACATTCATGCTGATACCGTGAAGCAATGTACCTGGGGCAGGCAGCAATTTACCCCAGCCGATGATATTCTCTCCTTTTATCAATACGCACAAGCATTAACTAATAACCAGCCATGAGTACCGCACTAAGAAGCATATTACTACTGGGGTGGTTGCTGAGCAGCAGCCTTCTCCTGGCCCAGTCTACCGACCCCTGGGCGATCAAGCAGCAGCGAAAAGAAACCAATCAGCGCCCATCATTCAAGTACCGTACTCGTAACGGTTCGCAAACCCCTTCAGCCCGAATGCAGGCATCACAGAACCAGATACCCTTCGGGTTGCAGGTGCGGGGAAGCTCATCGCAAGCCCCTCCCCGAGAGATAAAGGGGGCTTTGCCCGTTCCGGCAGGGCAACAGGCTCGTATCGATGTGGACCTGCCTTCGGCGACTAATACCTACCTGGATGCGGTAGCTCCGCTCATGCAGATTGCCACCCCCTCAGAAGAATTTATAGCGCGCCAGCAATGGAAAGATACCCAGGGGCAAGCGCATATACGCTTGCAACAGCAGTACCGGGGGATAGACATTTACGGCAGCGAAATCATCGTGCATGCCAGCCAAAACCATATCGTGCAGGGCCTCAACGGTCGGTACATGCCCACGCCTCAGTCATTGAATACATCTCCCTCTATCCAACAGCCGCAGGCCATTCAGGGCGCTTTGTCTCAATTGCAGCAGTTGGGGGAAGTGAAGACTTTCAATGCAGCCCAGCGAAAACTGCTGAATTATGACGGACCCACTGCCAAACTGGCCATTCTTCCCGACTGGGAGTTCGGACAGCCCCGCCTGGCCTGGCAGGTGATCATCCGCCCTAACCTGCTGGATCACTGGGAACTGCTGATGGATGCCCAAAAGGGAGACTTGATCCGCAAAACCAACCTGACCTGTAGCTTTGCCCCGGACCTCTACCTTCCGGAGAAAAGAACACCGAAAATCCCTATACACTCCCACTCCCATAGTGCATCGTTGGCTCCAACAGCTCCGGCCCGGAGCACCTCGGCCAGCCAGGGCAGTGGCAAAGACCTGAACGATGTAGATCAGGTAATAAATACCTGGCAGGTAGACGGAACATTCGCCTTAGTTGATGCCACCAAAGATATGTTTGCCAGCAATAACAACACCGACCTACAGGATCTGGAAGGGGTACTCATTACCTACGATGCCCTGAGCAAGCCGAAACCTGAATCAGTCAGTATTGTAAACTCGACCAACAATGTATTTTCTGATCCGGCAGCAGTATCAGCCCATTTCAATGCATCCATGGCTTATGATTTCTTCCGACAGAACCACCTGCGATCGGCTATTAATGGCGAAGGAGGAAACATTCTGTCGATTGTAAACTACGTAGATGATGATGGCGAAGGACTGGATAACGCCTTCTGGAACGGCACCTTCATGGTCTACGGTAATGGCAATGTGGCCTTCAGCCCGTTGGCCGGGGGGCTGGATGTAGGCGGGCATGAGATGACCCACGGGGTGATTGGTGCCACCGCCAATCTGGTATACCGCAATGAGTCCGGGGCCATCAACGAGCACATGGCCGATGTATTTGGCGTGTTGATCGATGCGGATGATTACCAATTGGGTGAAGATGTGGTACGGCAGGAAGTATTTCTGTCGGGAGCCATGCGTGATATGGAAGACCCGCACAACGGGGGCGCCTCCCTGAACGATAACGGCTGGCAACCGGATCACATTTCGGAGATCTACACCGGAGAAGAGGATAACGGGGGTGTGCATATTAACAGTGGCATTCCGAACCGGGCATTTTTTCTGTTTGCCGATGCGGTAGGTCGGGAAAAAGCCGGAAAAGTCTATTACCATGCGCTAACCACTTACCTGACGGCCAGTTCTGAGTTTACCGACTTACGGCGCGCCATCATCAACTCGGCCACCGACCTGTACGGAGAAGCGGAGATACAGGCAGCCACTGCAGCCTTTGATGCCGTAGGTATTACCGAAACTATCGGAGATGAAGAACCGAACGATGAGGAAGAAGAGGAGTTGCCTACCATCGCCGGAAATAATTTCCTGCTGACGGTCAATACCGATCCGGATGATGGAAACAGCCTGTACCTGATCAATCTCACGGCTGACGAATTTGAACCGATCTCCGTCACTTCGGTAAACCGTAAACCCACTGTAACCGACGATGGCAGTATTGCGTTCTTTATTACTGAAGACGAAACCATCCAGGGCATTGAGCTCTTACCTCCCTACAGTGAAGAGACCATCAGCGACGAGTCGTTATGGTCGAACCTAAGCATTTCCAAAGACGGCAACCGGCTGGCGATCATCTCTAACCTATTGCAACCGGAAATCTGGGTAATTGACCTTACCAAAGAAACCGATAATGTCATGAGTTTTGAACTGTACAATCCCACAACCCAGGATAACATCACCACCGGTGAGGTACAGTATGCTGATGCCATTGAATGGGATTACTCGGGCGAGTATCTCATCTACGATGCCTACAATAGCGTGCAGCGCTTCAATATCAACCAAAATGAAGAAGAGGGAAGTATTGATTACTGGGATGTAGGCTATATCCACGTCTGGGACAATACCGCCAATGATTTTGGAAGCGGCACCATCTCCAAGCTCTTTACCAACCTGCCGGAAGGCACCAACATCGGCAACCCTTCGTTTGCCAAGACCAACCGGAATATCGTATGCTTTGATCTCTTCGATGCTGAAGATGAAACTTATCTGATCATTGCTACCGACCTGAGCACTGGCAAAACAGAGACCGTATACGAAAACAATACCCTGGGTTTTCCCAGCTACTCCAGCGACGACCGCTTTATGGTGTTTGATGTACTGGATGAAAACGGACGTCCGGCAATGGGGCAGATTGCACTTAATGATGACAAGCTCACTTCCACCGGCGAGTTAAGCATCCCCTACATAGAAGCGCAGTGGACCTCCTGGTTCACCCAGGGCACCCGGGTCATCAATAGCCCGGAAAAAGAGCTGCTATCGTATGAACTACTGGTAGCAGACAGCAAAGTAACGGGCAATATTGAGGATACTGACATCACTCTTACCATTCCTGACACGGTCGATATCACCCGACTTACCGCCAGCTTCCGGCAATCACCCAAAGCAGAAGTGTACGTAGGGGAATTTCGACAGATCAGCGGCATAAGCAGCAATGACTTTAGTGAGGAAGTATTGTATACTGTGATTGCCCAGGATGGCAGCACTCGCAACTATACCGTGACGGTAGCGTTGGAAGAAACTGAAGACCCCATTACTGCCATTGAGGAGGGAAATCCCGAACAACCGGTAGTCTATCCGAACCCCTTTGAGCAGGAACTGCGACTGAGCCAGCCACTAAGCAGTACATCTACCCTGCTACTGACTGATGTGCTGGGACGCTCTTATCCATTGGAAACCCGGGGGCAGCAACTCATAATCCGCGACCAGCTCGCTCCGGGGGTGTATTTCCTGCGAGTGCAGACGAATACGGACAGCCAGACCATCCGGCTTATACGAAAATAATACCCAAAACAGACTGAACCATGAATACAATATCTACCAACCCCATATTCACTTGCAACGATCAGGCTGCTTCCCTCACCCCTGTTGTGCGGGCCCTGCATCATGCCTCAGCACAACCGTCGGCCACCGTGCTGTTCATCAGCGGATGGTCGCAGGTACAGGGCGAGAAAACGGCCAGTCGCATCGCCGCGCAACTCCGGAAGCCGCTCTACCGCGTATCCCTGGGTGGGGTCACTAGCAAATACATTGGCGAGACCGAGAAAAACCTGAAGCGTGCTTTTGATCAGGCTGCTCAGTTAGGATGGGTGTTGTTATTTGACGAAGCTGATGCCCTCTTCGGCAAGCGTACCGAAGTGCAAGACTCCCACGACCGATATGCCAATATAGAAACCAGCTACCTGTCCGATCACCTGCAACGGCACCGGGGCGTGGTGATGATCCTCGGCCGCAATCCCCACAGCGCGACCCTCAGAAAGTACTACCCTCAACGAATCACCCTCAAGCCCCGGGCGCGTACCAGCAGAAAGTAGGATTTTTGCTTCCTCCAGAATGCGCTCGACAATAAGATTAGATGCTGGTTTTCTGCGCCGTTTTCTTAACCGCCCGGATCAGGTGATATAACAAAAAAATAACCGCGTCCTCAAAGCAGGGTGCGGCTATTATTAATCAATTGATATTTTTATCACATCTGCAATTCGGATGTTTGCAAGTCCTGAACAAAGGGTTGGTTATAAAACCGCTTGCCGGTAGCCTGGTATAAGGCATTGGCCACGGCAGCAAATACGGGTGGAAACAGGGGTTCTCCCAGGCCGGTAGGGTCATGATCGTTCTCCACGAAATGCACCTCAATGTGCCTAGGAGCCTCTTTCTGCCGGATCATTCGGTATTTATCGAAGTTGCTTTTCTGGGGCACACCGTCCACGAAGGTCATTTGCCCGAACAGTGCGTTTCCGATACCATCCACGATCCCTCCTTCTCCCATATTTCGGGCCGCATCAGGGTTGATAACGACGCCACAATCTACTGCTGCATACACATTTTCAATGACGGGGGTGTTGTTCTCCACATTCAAATCAAGGACCTCAGCTACGTAGGTATTGTGACAGAAATAAGCTGCTATGCCCCGATGGACATTGCCCTGAGAAGTATCCCATTGGGATTTCTCCCGTACCAATTTTAGCACTCCGGCGTAGCGTTCCGGGTCATAGTCGTTATCGGTACCTACCGGATTATTTTTAGCACGCTCCAGCAGCTCGAGGCGAAACGCTATAGGATCTTTTCCCGCCAGTTCGGCTAGCTCGTCCAGGAAGGATTGCTCAGCTCCGCCAATAAAATTGGATCGGGGTGCCCGGAAGGCCCCGATGGTAATGTTGGAGTTTAATTTCCAGCCCTCAGCCAGGTAGTTATCCACCGCACCGGCCGGAAAGCGATTGGCCGCCACCGGATGTTCGGGAATACCCCCACCTTTGACGTGGAAAGCGATCAGGTTATTGTTCTCATCCAGCGCCGCCCGGTAGGTAGCGGTATAGGTCGGTCGGTAGATGCCGTAGGTCATGTCATCCTCCCGGCTATACATCATCTTGATGGGAGCATTCATCTTCTGGGAGATGACCGCGGCTTCCACCATATGATGCCCGTAGGCGCGCTGACCAAAGCCGCCGCCCATACGAGCCAGTTTGATATTGATATTTTCCCTGGGCATCCCCAACGTCGCCGACAGGGCCTGCATAATAAACTCAGGAGCCTGAATGGGACCGTATAGCTCCGCTTTGTCTGCCGTGACATGGGCGAAACAGTTGACCGGCTCCATACAGTTGTGGGACAGATAGGGGGCGTTATACGTTCGCTCAAGCACTTTAGCCGCATGCTTAAACGCCGTTTCCGGGTCGCCGTCTTTTCGGAGCACTTCGGCGGTTTTCTTTGCCATTTCGGCCATTTGAGCATTGTGTCCCTCGGTGCTCTCGATGCCGCCGGGAATCAACAGGGATTCTTCTCCACTCCAGCCCTGCACCACCACATTCTTATCTACGGCTTCTTCCCATTCTACTTTTAGCGCTTTCTTGGCATTCATCACCTCCCAGGTAGAGTTTCCTACGATGGCTACCAACTCAGTGAAGGTAGTGGTATCGAAGCCGTTTCTTTTGTAATCGTCTGAGAGGGTCTGGAAAGCGAACACATCTTTGATACCGGGCATGGCTTTGGCTTCAGCAACATCAACGGCCTTAACTTTCATGCCAAAAGCCGGAGGATGAGCTATCATGGCAATCAGCGTTCCTTCGGGAGCATGGTCCATCCCGAACATGGGCTTGCCGGTCACTATGTTCTTTCCTTCCACGTTTTTACGAGAAGTACCGATGATCTTAAAGTCTTTTATCTCTTTGGTTGCAACTTCTTCAGGTACCCGAAGGGTGGCAGCTAGCGATGCCATTTCCCCGTAACCAGCTTTCTTGCTGCTAGCTTTATGAAGCAGAGTTCCTGCTTCAGTGGTAATTTCATCAGCCGGAACGTTCCAGGTCTGGGCGGCAGCATTAACCAGCATCTTCCGAGCCGTAGCCCCGGCAGTCCGCAGTGGGGTCCAGCCTTGGCGGATACCCTGGCTGCCTCCGGTAAACTGACGGTCAAAGCGCTCAGGGAAAAAATCAGCTTGCTCTACGATCACGTTTTTCCAATCAACATCCAACTCATCGGCCAGAATCATCGGCATGGATGTCTTGACATTAGAGCCGAATTCGGGGTTAGGCGACATCAGGCTCACGACGCCATTGTCACCGATTTTGATGTAGTTGTTCAGGTCAAACCATTCTTCAGGAAGAGCCAGAGCTTCTTCGGGTTTGGGCTTGCAGCCGGCCAGCCAGCTAAAGCTCAGCACCATGCCTCCACCGGCCAGGGCAGAAACCTTCATGAAAGATCGTCGGTTGATGTTGGTCTTTATGAGTGTCATGGGTTGAGATGTTTAAAGTGTGGTAGCGGTTTTAATGGCCTGTTTGATTCGTACATAGGTTCCACAACGGCAGATATTGCCATTCATGGCGTTTTCAATCTCTTCATCACTGGGGTTAGGGTTGCTCTTTAACAGGGCAGCCGCGCTCATGATCTGCCCGGCCTGGCAGTAGCCGCATTGGGGCACATCCACCTCCAGCCAGGCTTTCTGCACCGGGTGGTCGCCTTCTTCGGATAAGCCTTCAATGGTGGTAACCGCCTGATCACTCACAGCTGATACCGGTAACTGACAGGAGCGGACGGCGGTACCATTGAGATGGATTGTGCAGGCGCCGCATTGGGCGATGCCGCAACCGTATTTGGTACCGACCAGTTTTAAATGGTCCCGAAGTACCCACAGCATGGGAGTAGCTGGGTCCACGTCTACCTGTTGGTTCTTTCCGTTGATGTTGAGAGTGAATGTTGCCATGACTTTTTAAGGTTGGAGATAATAGAATCAATATACAAAGTAGCGGATGGTTTGTAAAGAAAATAACTCAAATCAAACCATCGCTTACGAAATTCAAACATCTATAAGTTGAAAAAGGGAGGACAAGTAAATTTTTAAAGAAATTGTTAAAATGCCAGTCCGCACGAAGGAAGAACGGTTAGTTGTCATGCAGCGTACGGTATTCATTGGGAGATTGCCCCACCCGTTCTTTAAAAAAGCGGCTAAAATGCTGCGGATATTTAAAGCCTAGCTCATAAGCAATTTCATTTACTGTTTTGCCAGGATCAAATATCTTTTCCTTGGCCATGTCAATCACTTTAGATTGAATGTACTCCTGGGCAGACTGGCCGGTTTCTTTCTTGATCAGGTCACCAAAATAGTTAGGCGATAAGCTCAATTCACTGGCACACCAGGCTACCGAAGGCAAGCCAGTGGTTTGGGGGTTACCGGTCCGAAAATAGTCATTTAGCAAATGCTCAAACCTCTCTAAAATTCCCTGATGAACATGATCACGGGTAATAAACTGCCGCTCGTAAAAACGGACGCAATAGTTCAACAGCAGTTCAATATTGGATGCAATCAACCTTTTACTGTGATGGTCTATGGCATGTTCTAATTCATACGCAATCTTGGAGAAACAATCCAACACAATTTTTCTTTCTCGCTCGGATACATGCAAAGCTTCATTGGATTGATAGCCAAAAAACGAATAGTCCTGAATATGCCGTCCCAGGACGGTGCCATGAATCAGGTCAGGGTGAAAGATTAAGGCGTGGCCTTTTGGTTGGTAGGTTTCTCCACTGTTGTCAACGCTTACGACCTGTCCGGGTGCAATGAATACGAGGGTTCCTTCCTGATAGTCATAGGTGTGCCGTCCGTACCGCAGATCACCGCATTTAACATCTTTTAAAAAAACCGTATAAAACCCAAAATACATATTGGAGGCTTGCCTCGGACTGGCCTTCGACAGATCCACCACGCTTACCAAAGGGTGCAGCGTTTCGTTGTTGTTGAAGACATTGTAATCCTGGACTGTCTCAAATCGTCGCAAGTTGTCCATATCTTTGATGATTTAACTAATCCTAAGTTACGGATTTATTAACTTCCTGATAGATGTGTCCCGCCTAATCAGTAATATTGGTAGAAATACCCGTAATCTGTATACCATCCAGTCTGATAAATGGTAGGAGATTTACTAACCGATACCCCTGATAAACATACACAGTAACCTAACCCAGCGCGATCAGCATGAAAATAACGACTATTTCCTTACTCTTGTCTTTTGCAATAACCCACGGTTATTCTCAAACCAACCCGGTGATGGATGCTTTCCCCGAAGGAACCGTTCTGCACGGTAACATCCCGTATAATGATGATACGCTGCAAAAACACCTGCTGGATATCTATCTACCACCTAATGCCCAAGGAAAATTGCCCCTGGTGATTTTCGTACACGGGGGTGGGTGGTTGAGCAATGATAAATACGCGGATATCGGGTATATGAAAAAAACCGTTGCCGAAATCGTGAGTAGCGGTTTTGCGCTGGCTTCCATTGACTATCGATTCAGCACCCAGGCCGTTTTTCCTGCCCAGATCCAGGACTGTAACCGGGCCGTTTCCTATTTGTACGACCATGCCGATACATATGGCTTTGACCCGCAGCGCTTTGCCGTGATGGGCTTTTCCGCCGGTGGACATCTGGCTTCACTGATGGGATTGTCTAATAACGATCAGGTCAACGCATTTTTTATGACCGGAACCAGTCAATCATTCACCTTCAAAGCTGTCGTGGATTTTTATGGTCCGGCTGAATTGATCTTGTTTCCGGGAGCGGATGATGCCAAATCACCGGAAGGCTTGCTGATTGGGACTGCCCCGCTGGCCCGTCCCGATTTAGCCAAAGCAGCCAGCCCGGTGACCTACGTGGACCAGGATGATCCGCCATTTTTGATTATTCACGGGGAAAAAGATGCATTGGTTTCTCCGCGGCATTCCAAGTTGTTGAGTGCCTGGCTGGATGCGGTAAATGTTCCGAACGAACTGATTATTGTGAAGGATGCCCCGCATTTCGGGGAGATGTTCGATGTGGATGCGGTGAGAAACAAAGTCGTAAGTTTCCTGAAAGAAGCATTGAAGTAAAACATTTCCAGCAACCTATCCGTGGCTGTCAGACCAACTACTCCATTAACAAACTTCCTCTAATCAGTAATATTGGTAGAACAGTCCGTAATCCGTATACCATTGGGGCGAAAAATTATAAGGACCTTTGCATTACTAAAAGTAATAAATGATGCAAAAGGTAAGATTGAACAATGGAATAGAAATGCCCATCCTGGGGTTTGGAGTATTTCAGGTAACGGATATTGAAGAATGTGAACGAAGTGTTTTTGATGCCATCGAGACGGGCTACCGTCTGATTGATACGGCTCAATCCTACGGAAACGAAGAAGCGGTAGGACGCGCCATCAAAAGAAGCGGAGTGTCCCGAGAAGAATTGTTTATCACCACCAAGCTTTGGGTACAGTCCAGTGGCTACGAAGGGGCTCGGAAGGCGTTTGAGAATTCCTTAAAGCGATTGCAGTTAGACTATCTGGATATGTACCTGATTCACCAGCCGTTCGGAGATGTGTATGGTGAGTGGCGAGCGATGGAGGAACTGTACCGGGAAGGTAAGGTAAGAGCCATCGGGGTCAGCAACTTTCAGCCAGACCGCCTGATCGATTTAATCGTGCATAACGAAATTGTTCCGGCGGTGAATCAGATTGAAACCCATCCCTTCCACCAGCAAATTGAAGCCCAGCAGTTCTTGCAGGAAAATCATGTCCAGATAGAATCCTGGGGACCCTTTGCCGAGGGAAAAAATGACCTTTTCAGCAATGAACTGCTGAGTGCTATCGGCAAAAAGTACAATAAGTCAGTAGCTCAGGTCGTATTGCGCTGGCTCACTCAGCGAGGGATTGTAGCTATCCCCAAATCCGTTCACAAACAGAGAATGGAAGAGAACTTCCGTAGCCTCGATTTTGAACTGAGTACGGAAGATATGGAAGCCATCAAAACCCTGGATGTAAAAACCAGCAGCTTCTTCAACCACCGTGATCCGGCTATGGTAAAATGGCTGGGAGAAAGAAAACTGGAAGTTTAACGCTTAAAAAAGTATTGAAAATGCAAAAAAGAATATTAGGCAAACCCAACCGTAACGCGGCCAATTTGGAAGTATCCGTCCTGGGACTGGGTTGCATGGGACTGAGTTTTGGTTACGGTCCGGCCACCGATAAACAAGAGGCGATTAACCTTATTCGTACTGCCTACAATAAAGGTGTCACTTTCTTTGATACTGCGGAAGCATACGGACCGTTTGCCAACGAGGAATTGCTGGGCGAAGCATTGAAGCCGTTTCGTAAGGATGTAGTAATCGCCACCAAATTTGGCTTTAAAGAAGGCAGACCACCTTTAGGCCTGGATAGCCGCCCTGCAACCATACGGGCTGTCGCCGAAGCATCGCTGAAACGCTTGAAAACGGATGTTATTGACCTGTTTTATCAACACCGGGTAGATCCCAACGTTCCAATTGAGGAGGTAGCCGTCACCGTGCAGGATCTGATCAAAGAAGGAAAAGTGAAGCACTTCGGTCTTTCGGAAGCAGGCGTTGGGACCATAAGTAAAGCCCATGCTATTCAGCCGGTAACGGCCCTGCAAAGTGAATACTCGCTCTGGTGGCGAGAACCGGAACATGAAATACTACCCACCCTGGAAGAGTTAGGAATTGGGTTTGTGCCTTTCAGTCCGTTAGGTAAGGGGTTTTTGACGGGTAAGATCAACGAGGACACCAAGTTTGACGATAATGATTTTCGCAATATGGTTCACCGATTCTCTGAAGAGAACCGAATGTCCAACCTGGCTCTGGTTGATTTACTAGGCATGTTGGGAAAAGTAATGGAGGCTACATCCGCCCAGATAGCCCTGGGCGGGCTGCTGGCCCAACAGCCGGGGATCGTTCCCATTCCGGGCACGGCGATAC
>JAVKCN010000111.1:0-8169 GCA_040222715.1 Cyclobacteriaceae bacterium
GTGTGTCTTACTGCTTATGATCCTAGCCGTCTAGGTCCTGAGAAGATAAAATCCAGGTTTTCGGGAGAGGCTTGGCCGCTGACGATGGATACTGATACACAAATGGTCGCTGCTCTCTTGCGTAATATAAGAGAAGTAATAGGTAGTTTAAAGAGACTTTTTAAGAATCCGGTCATACAATCTAACATTGGCGACTCATGGGCTGTTTTTCAGCCCTGTCATGCCAAAGGCAAGGCTGGTCGTATACAAACAGGAAAAACGCATGCAAAGAGAGATATTGCTTAAGCAAAGGGAACAGCAGTTACAAACGCAACTTCGTACATTAGAAAAACTTCATCGCGAGCTTCAGGTTGCTGAAAACAGGTGGAGTTACGCATTGCAGGGCAATGGGGATGCGGTGTGGGACTGGAATATTAAAAAAGATGAAATATTCCTTTCTTACCGATTCTATGAAATGCTTGGCTTCAAAAACATGAATGGGAGCCGTCGCCTTTCCTCCGTATTAAGTAATATTCACGCCAGTTACCGCTCTGCATTTGAAGCCGAGGTTTCTTTCTGCACCCTTTCCCCTTACCCATCTCTGGTTCAGGAAATACTGATCAAGAATCAGGAAGAGAGTTATATATGGGTGATGGTTCGCGGAAAGGTGGTTGAAGTGGATGAATCCACTGGCGAATCTTTGAGAATGGTGGGTACGATGACGGATCTTTCTTCGATCAAACTGATGAAGCGCGAGCTGAGTATTTACGAAGAGATGATCAAGCAAAACCAAACCGCCATTTTACTCACCGATCTGGGCGGACATATAGAGTTTATGAATGAAACCGCCGGAGAGTTATTAGGCTACCATGAAGCTGAAACGCTCTATCATCAGCTGAACATGTTTGATGCGGAAAAATCACCCTTCAGTGAAATGCTGGCGGAGGGAGTACGACAATCGGGAGGATGGTCCGATGAAGTGTTGCTGAAAATTGCTGGCACCCGGGAAATTGAAACCCATATTACGGCCAGCCTGCTGCGCGATGAGCATGATGAACCCTACGGGATTGTCATCAATATTAAGGATATATCCGAAAGAATAACGCTGGCACGTAGCATTGCCCAACTGGAAAAAGAAAAAATGGCTACCGAATTAAATCATCAGCGGAAGTTCACCGAAATGATGATTCAGGTACAGGAAAATGAAAAAATAAAACTGGCTAAAGAGTTACACGATGGTATTGGTCAGATGCTCAACCTTACCAAATTGCATGTGGAGACAGCGCAAACCAATAATTCAAAGACCCTGCCCCACGACCTAAATAGGATAAAAGAATTATTGGTGCAAACACTTCGGGATGTCAAAAGCATTACCCATGAACTAACTCCCTTAAGTTTACAGCAACTTGGGCTACAAAATGCGCTGCTTGCTATGATGAACTGCTATCAGGAAGCCGTACAGGAGAAGACCAGATTTCAGGTAAAAATTGATATTAATGAAGACGAAACGCCCATACCTGAGACGTTGGCCATGCATATTTATCGGATCGCCCAGGAAACAGTCAGTAATGCTATCAAGTATGCACAGGCGAAGACCATTTCACTGATGCTTATTGCTTTGAAAAATAAGATTCATTTGCTGATTGAGGATGATGGTGTAGGCTTTCATTATGAAGAAGAACGGCAAAAAAGCCATAGTTTCGGTTTAAAAAACCTACAGGAAAGATCTAAATTAATGGAAGGCCGGCTGCTGATAGATACGGCACCAGGCAGCGGGTGTACCATCAGTATAACGATACCCCTGGCGATACCGGTTAACCACACTAAAAGTACTATACATGAAAACTAAAATAGGATTGGTAGACGATCATACCATTTTACGGGAGGGAGTCATCAAAATATTGAATGAGGCCGGTAATGTTGAAGTAATTCACCATGTGGGTTCCATGAAAGAGAGCCACCTTATGCTGGATAAATATCCTGCCATGGACATATTGCTGTGCGATATCAACCTGCCGGATGGAAATGGATATGAAATACTGAGTTATATCAAGGAATATAATTACAAGCCCAAGGTTATTTTTCTGACCATGCATGACAAATCGTCTATGGCTACCAAAGCCATAGAACTGGGGGCCATGGGCTATCTTACTAAAGACGCAGTGAAAGCTGAGTTACTGAATGCTATTGAGACGGTTTCGGTCGGGAAAAAATATTTTGGACACAATATCATGCAGAATATTGTGGAAAATATGAATAAGCCTCAGGAGGGAAAAGAGTATTTCAAAAAAATTCTTTCTAAAAGAGAATATCAGGTACTGGATTTGATTGTAGAAGGCCAGGATACCAAAGAAATTGCAGATCAATTGCACATCAGTGAGAAAACAGCATCAAACTATCGTATCAGCATTATGCAAAAATGTAATGTGAAAAACCTGGTACAATTACTAAAGCTTTACCTGCGGTACGTTTAAAAGTCCTGTGCTGGTTTAGGAAAATTCCCATAATAAAAAAGGAAAAGCCTCCCTACATTCAGCGCTTTCCTGATTTTACTCCTCTGCTAATACGTTTAATTTGTATTATTCTTTCAAGGAATAAAAATTTTTGGATGTCACATGAGTTCATATGAAACTTCTCTTAAGCTTTATGATGAGATCGAAGCAAATATGGCTGAATTGATCCAGACCATTCATATGAGTTATGCCCAGATGAATACCATGATTCTGAAGTATATCAGTACAGCTCAACGAAAAAAAGCTGTTATTGACCGACACGGCCATGGTGCTTCAGCAGCAATCATTGATAGCCTTACCTTGCTGAAGAACGAGGTAGAGCAGCTAACCCAGCTTGAAAATAAGGTGCATCATCTGAAATATTTTAATTCATTCTTAAAAAATGATATCAAGAGTCTGCAAGATAAAAACGCGCATTACTCCTTTCATTTTTTTGCTAATAATCAGGAGCAGGTTGTTAGTATCTGCCTGGGGCAGTTAAAGCTGGTTAGAAAAGAATATTTAGCAGTATTACAGAAAATAGGGGACCGTATTTTTTCGCTTTGGTTTGATCGCTCAATTGCCAGTATTATTAATATTTTTTTATTCAAACAAGACAAAATAGCGGTACCATTTGAGAAGGTTTACCGCCAGATAGAAATTTGTTTTACAGAAGTATTCTATATGTGCCAAGAGGCCAGCCATCAAGAAAATGATTTTCAAATAGGCGTACTGCGCAGAATATTTTATAGCCGGTTTTCGCTTCCGACCGAAGTGCAGGTGATGAACGAGCTTTTACCAGGGAAATTGATAAACTGATGCAGTATCAAAAATTTACATATAAAAATATTCCTGACGGTGTGCTGGATTTTGAGTTGAGTCTGTATTGGGCAAATCTCTATGCAAGCCTGTTCAATAGTCTCACCCACAAGACCGAAACATTACTGGATCATCTCAATAATGATTTCATTATTGCCTGTAACCGGATTAAGAAATATTCAAAAATAGCCCGAGAAAAGCTGGCTGAGCCCGACCTGGAAAAACCGGTAAAAGAAAAGTTACAGAAGGCCATAAAAAACCTGGATCAGATCATCGTGGAACTTCAGTACCATGATATCATTCGCCAGAAGATAGAGCATGTATACTCGATAGAGACAAAACTCTTTCATGAATTCGATAGCATTCATATGAGAGATCCCACTTTTACCCCTGAATATGCCCTGGTCGCCAAGGATCTCATCCGGCTATTTCATAATCAGTTTCTGGATATCCGGAAGGATTATATGCAAGCATCTTTTAAAATTCAAAAATCCCTATTTGATCTGTGGATTGATCGGGAGCTGGCCAAAAAACTGCAGTTGCTATTGTTCAATACCTCCGAAAAACTAAAACTGATTACCGGAGAACTGGATCAGGCTATTGAAAAGCACCTGATCCTGTTACAAGACAAGGCCGATCTTAATATTGCGATTACAGACAATGCCCGAATGGTGGTACTCGAGAAAGTACGGGATATTTATACTATGCAGGCCGAACGGCAAATCTTTAACGAAACCTTTGAACTACAGCAGGAAGTTCTTCCTGAGGTGGATGACGACGATATTTTCTTTTAACCATGATACAACCGGCATTTACCGCGCAAACCCAAAACGAAATAATCACTATCACGATTGTCAGTGAAGTGGATATACAAGGAGTCAAAGAATTGATGGCAGCCGTGCATGATAAACTGGCCGACCATGATGTACGAGTAGAATTGCAGGCCGCCACACCGAATTTTATGTTACTGCAATGCTTGTGGGCTTTGCGAGTATGGTTGCAGGAGCATAATAGGCAACTGCTGCTTTCAGAGGACAATCCCTCCTGGAATCAATTATTGCAATTAGCAGGTTGGACCCATTGATAAATTTGTAATACTATGAAAAAGAAAATTTTAACAGTTGATGATTCGGAAAGCATAGTTTCGGTAGTTACCACTACGCTGGAAGAAGACTACGACATGATCGGAGCCTTCAATGCCAAAGAAGCCTTGGAGCATATTGAAAATACCACTGATATTCAGTTGATCATCACGGACCTGAATATGCCGGGCATGGATGGGATTGAACTCATCCGGAAAGTCCGATCAATAGCTGCCTATCAGTTTACTCCGATTCTGATGCTTACGACCGAATCTCAGTTACAGAAAAAACAGGAAGCGAAAGAAGCCGGGGCTACCGGGTGGATTATCAAGCCTTTCGAGACGGATAAACTGCGGGCGGTAGTACAAAAAGTTTTACGATAAACGGAAGACCGGATTATGCAATCGATGCAGGAAAAATTTCTGGAAGAAGCGTACGAACTGATTAGTGATCTTGAGAATGCGGTATTAAGCCTGGAAAATGAAAAGGAGAATACCGCTGGTATTGAAGAGGTGTTTCGGATCATGCATACCTTCAAGGGCACGGCCAAAATGTTTGGCTTTGACCGGATAGGCGAGTTTACGCACTTTTTGGAAAACATTTTTGATCATATCCTGCGGGGGACCCTGGCGGTGAATGAAGAGATTTTCAATATGACCTTCCAGTCGGTAGACCACATTCGGGCACTACTGGCCTCCAATGAAAATCAAACTCCGGCTTTACTCGATCAGCACCAACGTTTATTACATAAGGTACAACAAATCAGCCAGGCAGTCACGGGTACTAATGAACAAGCTACGTCTGCTGCGGCTGAACCTTCGGGCTTGTTTTTAATCCACTTTCACCCGTACGCCGATTTTCTGCATAGCGGCAACAATCCCCTCTTTCTGATAGAGGACGTAACCAGCCTGGGAACTTACTGGGTACAGACGGTTTCCGAAAACCTGCCCGAATCCACCCATTTTGAACCCGAAACCACCTATTTGCGCTGGAATATTTTACTGTATACCGACAAAACAGCGAGCTCTATACAGGAAGAATTTCTTTTTGTAGAAGATCACTGCGACCTGCAAATCCACTATCTGGGTAACCGTAACTTATTAGAGGAGGCTTCCTTTCTGGACGAAATAAAAGGCTGGCCGACGGCGCTCACGGCAGAAGCCATTACTGCCAGATTCTTGCCGGTTCAGCCCCTCCGCGCATCAGCACAGGTTGCCAATACTACCCAAACCATTAAAGTGACCTACGACAAGGTTGACAAACTGATGGGGCTGATCAGCGAACTTGTGACCACGCAGGCCCATTTGTCGCTGTTCAGTGAAAATCTGAAGCATCCTGAACTGGTTGAGATTACGGAAGATGTAGAGAAACTGGTTAGAATGCTCCGAGACGAAGCTTTTAGTATATCACTCATTCCGATCAGCTATTTGAGTGTTCGGTTTGAACGGCTGATCAGAGATACCTCCAAAGCACTGAACAAAAAGGTGCGGTTTGTCACGCAGGGAGACGATGCTGAACTGGACAAAAAAATCATTGATAATCTGGCTGACCCCCTCTTGCATATCTTTCGCAATGCCCTGGATCATGGACTGGAGTCCCCTGAATTGAGAAAAAAGGCAGGAAAAGAAGAGATAGGTACGATTTGCCTGAAATCCTACTATTCCGGCCCTTCGGTAATCTTAGAGATCTCGGACGATGGTGCCGGTATTGATACAGAAATTGTACGCAAAAAAGCTATTCAGAAAGGGTTGGTTAGCAACGAGGATGAATTGTCTGATAAAGAAATTACTGACCTGATCTTTCATCCGGGCTTTAGTACCACCGAAAAGATCACTGATGTATCGGGAAGAGGGGTCGGAATGGATGTGGTCAGCAAAGCGATTAAAGCATTACGAGGCGAAATACTGATTGATACTCAGAAAGGCAGCGGTACTACCTTTAGAATAAAACTTCCGTTATCCCTCAGTATTATTGATGGGTTATTGGTCAGTATTGGACAAAGCAACTATATTCTTCCTTTAAGCGCCATTGTTAAATGTTTCGAAATACCTTATGACAGTCTGGTGCATAACCTGAACGATATCATTGTGCTGGATGGTAAACAAATACCGTTTATCCATTTACGCGAAAGGTTTGAAATACAAACGGCTGCGCCTCAGTACATCCACATGATTGTGGTCAAACATGAAAATCAACATGTTGCGCTTTCCGTAGACCATATTATTGATGAATATCAGGCAGTGCTTAAACCCCTGGGAAGTATGTATAAAAACCAGGACTTTGCTTCCGGAGGAACCATTCTGGGAGACGGTACCGTGGCCTTAGTCCTGGATACAAATCGCCTGATTGCGTGGGCAAAAGAAGATAGTCAGTTTGCCTGATGATCTAAGCCTGAGTTGTATCGCTATCGTATTTTAGTGAAGTAGCTATCACTTAATCAGTACCATAGCCAACTAAGCTTGGCTACTTCACAATATAACTTACTCCCCCTAATCAATCGTTACATTTTGGGCAGCTTGTTGGGCTTCAGGCAGCTTGGGTAAGGTAATTGTTAATATTGAACCTTCCTGTTTGGCCTGAATTTGGGTGGTGTCTATTTGTCCATATAAGCTTACAAGCCGTTCAAAATGCTTCACCGGATACTCCTGCCGTTTAAATCTGGGTGGGTTATCCCGATCAATCGTGCGGGTGCCTCTGATCAGCAGCACATCGTCTTCTACGGTAATCGTGATGTTTTCCTTGGTTATGCACTATTGGATGCAGTACATCGTGCTGTATGTATCATTAGCCCATTACGACTGGATGCCCGTCTGTTTGATGAGCCGCCACCCCAGCCTGCAGGCAAACGAGGTCGAAAACCTAAGATCGACCCTCGGTAAATTATTTTGCAACAACGCCAGGTTGATCGGACTACCCAATGGCAGACTATCGTCATTGCACAGTGGTATGGCAAAAGTAATCAAGTGATGCAAGTAGCTACTGGAACGGCTCATTGGTATAAAAAAAATAATGATCCCTTGGTGCCCCAACGATGGCTACTCATCAGATATCCTTCTGGACACATAGCCCCAGTGGCCTTACTTTGTACAGATCAAAAACTTGATAGCCAAAGTATTATCAATTACTTTATCCGTCGCTGGACAGTAGAAGTGACCGCCGGGCAGCCCCGTTTTGAAGAGGTGCGAAGGCAATTGGGGGTAGAATCACAAAGGCAGTGGAGTGATCTGTCCATTGCCTTTACCACCCCGGTATTGATGGGACTGTTCAGCATCGTCACTCTCTGGACTCATAAGCTTCAACAACAGCAAGGCATTGAAGCCCAACGCAGTGTTTGATACCAAAAGATGATTCCAACCTTCTCGGATGCGCTGGCTTTAGTAAGAAAGCAGCTTTGGGGCAAACAACAATTTTTAAGCTCCCCTTTTCAAGCGGAGTTTGATTATTTAAACCAACCTTTGATCCAGCATTTATGTACGATGATAGCTAGGGCCGCCTAAAGTCGAGCTTAGTAATAGTTTCTGAGGCTTTAACGCGCCAGGTATTGTTAGCCCCTTGGAAAGTTGGAAAAAACTTCTTTAGTTTGAAACTAAAAAACTAAAAAACTAAAAAAGTCGATAAATCTATCTATGACCAAGGACGACAGTGTTAGAAAAGAAATATTGGAACATGCTCAGGCTCTTTTTCAACAGTTTGGGATGAAGAAAACCACGATGGATGAGATTGCGGCTTCCTGCGGCAAAGGAAAGAGTACTTTATATCATTATTTTAAAAGTAAAGAAGAAGTCTTTGATGCCGTC
>JAVKCN010000112.1:0-17884 GCA_040222715.1 Cyclobacteriaceae bacterium
ATTTTCAATATTCTAATTGGCCAATAGCCTTTCTGTAAGAAACCTGCCTGATCTGATACATACTTTTGGCATCTACCAAGGCATCTCTGGCTTCCTGATGCATGGCCTGAGCCTCCAGCATATCTGAAGTAGACATAATTCCGGCCTGAAAATTATCTCTTACTACTTTCAGATGCTCCTGGGTTTGTTCTACCGAAGATGCTGCTACCTGAATCTGTTCATGATTTTCTATGAGTTCATTGTATGCTTTCTCGATCTGTAGCCTGAGTAATTCCGATTTTTCTTCCAGATTATTTCTGGCAATAGCAATTTTCATATCATGCTCTCGTAGTTTGTGTGCCCCACCCCACCAGTCGGTGATTGGAATAGACAAGGTTGCGAAGGCTAACCCATATGTGTTTTGCTGATCAAGCATGTCAAGGTACAGCCCCTGCGCTCCTACGGCTAACTGCGGCAAATATTCACCTCGGACTAACTGTTTCTGAAGTAGCTCTGCCTTAATAGCTTTATTCAGTAGCGCGTATTCATCTCGTTGAACCACGGCGCTATCCGGTGGAGCATGTAACATCGTTGGAGCAACCGTAGTAAAGGTGGTATCGGTAAGGGTAATGCTTTCTGAATACTCAATGCCAATGTGCTGACATAGCGCCATTGTTGCCAATGTTAGCCCATTTTCCAGTTTCAGTTTGTTCGCTCTGATTTCGTTTAACCGGAGCTGTACTTTGAGTAAGTCGCTTTTTTGGGCTAATCCGGCATCGTATGCAACCTGCGTATCGTTCAGTAAGCTCTGTAACAAGGCATCGTAGCTGGCCAGCGTTTTTCTTTTGGCTTCCAAAGATACTAATGTCCAGTAGTACTCTTCGGTTTTAGCAACCACTTCCTGGGTAGTAAGATTGAGCTGTTGTTCACTTACTTCCGTACCCAGGGAGGCCAGTTGATAGCCTGATCGAATCCGCCCCCCAGCATAGATTGGTTGTATGGCAGCCACCATGCCCGCATTAGCATAATCTAATACTCCAATTCCTGTAGCTGGTAAATACGCAAATTGCGTAGGGTTTTGCAGGGTTTCGGGATTGCCATTATAGACCGGCAGATTGGTCTCTGGAATTTCGCCTTTAATAAGATAGGTATTGGAGCGAATGGCAACCGCCTGAGCACTTATTTTTGGAAAAAAATTGGTAAACGCATTCTTTTGCACCTGCTCTGACTCATGTAGTTTGAGATGGCCTTCTTTGATGCGTTTGTTGCGCTCAATGGCATAGTGTATGCTTGAATCAAGCGTTAAGGTTTGGGCTGATACAACTCCGGCATAGGAGCACATAAGCAGCAAAAGTACTATATATCGCTTCATGATATCTTTTTTGAGAATGGCTAAATTTATTAAACTGCCGGTTGCATTTCATTTTGCTTACTGCTACCGGAGACTTTCCAGTACAGAACCGGTAGTATCAACAGCGTGAGAATCATTCCGACGATCATCCCAAAACAGATTACTGCCCCTAACGGTCCCCATAAGGGAGATTGGCTGATGATCATGGGCACCACCCCCATGGCCGCAGCCATAGAGGTAAGAAATATGGGGCGCATCCGACGTTTTCCCGAAGCCAAGGCTGCTTCTTTGTACGTATATCCTTCTTCTTTAACCAATTGCATCGCATAATCTACCAGGATGATCCCGTTGCGTACTACAATCCCAACCAATCCAATGATTCCAATGAAGGAGGTCATCCCAAAAGGATAACCGGTAAGTTTTAAGCCTAAAGCAGCTCCTAAAATACTCATCAACATCGTAGACATGACCAGCAATGCGCGACGAGAGGTTTTAAATTGAATCAGTAGGATAAAAAAGATTAATATCACACTGACCCCCAGGGAATACATTAACGGTACCATATTTTCCCGAGTAGCCTCGTCATCCCCTCCATAGTTCATGACGACCCCTTCCCGGAGTGCCAACGCCTCGATGTCAGGTTTGACTGCTCTGAAAACTTCAGAAGGAACGGTGTTACGCATGACGTCTGCTTTCACTGTGAGCGTACGTACGCCATTCCGATGGGCGATACTTCCCTCAGTCCACTCGGGCTGGAGGGTGGCAACGGCGCGAAGCGGTTGTGATTCCAGGGTCAGCGGAGAGCTGACATAACGATTTTCCAGATCATTAATGTTATCTCGTTGATTTTCTTCATTAATGAGGATGACACTGAGCGGATAGTCTCCTTCCCAAACCGTGGTTAAAGGGATACCATCCAGGGAGGTCATTAAAGAAGATGCGACCATGGTCTTGGCATAGCCCAATTGACTAGCTTTATTCTGGTCCAGATTCACCCAAATGCCCTGCCGCATTTCGCCCCAATCATTTCTTACCCAGCTAATTTGTTCATGGGCTTTTAGAATTTGTTCAATTTTGTTAGCGGCCTCCTTTAAATCCGTGATATTATTGCCTGAAATCCGGATTTCAATAGGGGCATCAAAGGTTTCTAAAGCCAGTTGTTTCCACTTGATTTCAGCTTCGGGAAAAGCATTCTTATACTCCTGTGCATATTCATCAATGATCTCTGTGGTAGCTTCTTCCGATACCGTATTGACCATCAATTGCCCATAGTTTTTAGCAGGAAGATGCGGGGCATACAGATCGTTGAACCTGGGAGACCCTGTACCCACAAAGCTGGCAACATTCGTGACTCGTTCATCTTCCATCAATACTTGCTCCAGACTATCAATCACGATAGCAGTTTTTTCTATAGAGGTGCCATCAGGCAGATAAACTTCCACCGGAAGCTGGCTGCGTTCCATGGCGGGGAAGAGTTTTTGCTTTAAGGTGCTGAAAATAAAGACGCCTAAAACTACCGATAAAATCCCCAGAGCAATCGTTATTTTGCTATTTCGGAAGGTCCAATCCAATGTACGATCATACCGATCTTGAATACGATCTAGAAATGTTTTCTTCTTTTTTGCATCATTCTGAGGTTTATGTAGTCCTTTTTTGATAAAAATATAGCAGAGAAAAGGTACTAACAACATGGCCACTAGCATGGAAACTCCTAGGGCAATACCAATGGTGATGGGAAAGGTGCCAATAAAATCACCGCCGATGCCAGTCAAAAAAAGCATGAGAGGAAAGAAAGCGGCAATAATGGCCACCGTTGCTGACAAAATAGGAATAGTGAGTTCCGTCGCTGCTTTCCAAGCTGCATTCCAGGGTGTTTCGTGATGATCTAGCTTTTCCACGTGATTATCGATCACGACAATCGCGTTATCCACAACCATACCCAGCACCACGATCAATCCAGCCAGCGAGACAATATGAAGTTGTATGCCGACCATCTGCATAATACCTAAGGTAATTAAGATAGAGATGGGAATGGTGATACCTGCTACGGCGGCTACCCGAAACGGCAACAAGATCAGGGTCACAATAATAACTGCCAGGATAGCGATGACAAACTCTCGCATAAAATGGGATATAGAATGGTCCACCACTTCCGGGAGATTGGAAATGACATTAATCTTTACATCATCCGGAGTTGTGCTGGCAAAGCGGGCTAAAACTTCCTGCACCTCTTCTCCAAACTTTACAATGTTGTTTCCCTTACGCATTTCAAGAGAAAGAAGTAAGGCGTTATTGCCATTGTTACGAATGAAGCTTTCCGGATCCAAGTATTTGCGCTCAATACGAGCAATATCTTTTAACCGGATAATGTTTCCTTGGGGGTCAGTATACACAATCTGGTTCAGCAATTCTTCTTCCGTTCCAAAACGAGAGGGCATATGCACAGGTAGCACCAGTTCACCATTATCCAGAGTTCCGGAATAGTTCAGTGATTCCTGGAGTTTGAAAGAGGTAAATATGGTGGTAGGATCCACGTTATATTCATTCATTTTTTCCGGTTGCACATACACGTAAATATTTTCTTTTTGCGTGCCGAAACGTTTGATTTTAGATACTGTGCTTATTTGTCGTATCTCGGCTTCCAGGTCCTTCATCACTTCCTCTAACTCTCGATAAGATTTCTCATCCGAAGACATGGTAATGAGCAATGCAGAAGCATCTCCGAAATCGTTATTCCCTACCAATGCCAATACCCCAGTAGGTAATTGCATCTTCAACTCATCCAGACCATGTCGTAATTTAGACCAAACTTCGTCAGCATTCTGTACGTCTTCATTCAACTCAACGAAGACATACATCATTCCCTCCTGTGATTGGGAACGGGTTTTAGCTTTATTGATTTCTTCGTAACCAAAAATATAGCTTTCTACCCTGGCGGTCAGTTGCTGTTCTACTTCCAATGAACTTGCTCCTGGATATATGCCCACGATCACCCCCTGACGAATGGTAAACTCCGGATACTCCCTACGTGGCATATGAATCAAGCCAACAATTCCCAGAATCATCATGATCAGCACAAAGGCTATTATGATCTGATAGTGCTTCATCGCCGCCTCTATGATATTGATCTTTTTTTCCATAATTGTTTATTAATCAGATAAAAAAACGTAAGAATCATGTTGTCTAATTGGCTCTAACCTCTGTTCTTACGCTTGATCCAATAGAAATTTATTCTAGTAATAAGTAACTTTAGCATTGTCGGATAACTTTTGCTGACCTTCTATCACCAGTAAATCTCCTGCCTGTACCCCTGCCAAAACATTGAGCTGATTGTTGATAATCTCTCCGGTTTGTACATCTCTACGTTGAACACTGCGCGTCTGCTGATCTACCACAAAAACGTAACTGGTATTGTACGCATCTTTCATAATAGATTGAATAGGAATGAGCTGTCCTGAAATATTTTGTTGGAGAGCAATCGTAATGTTGCATACCATACCTGGCTTGATCGCCTGGTTTCGGTTATTGATTCTGAATTTTACTTCGTACGTTTTGGAAATGGGATTGGCTACCACCCCTATCTTCTCTGCTACCCCCTCAAAGACCTTCTCTCCGAGTGCGGGGAAAGTTATCTGGGCCATTTGACCCCGGCCGATTTTGTTAATTTCATTCTCGGGTACCGATACACTGGCGTATACATCCTGGATGGAGACCAGTGTGAAGACCGTTACCCCAGGGGTAGCGTTGGCGCCTACTTCAAGGTTACGTGACCCAATAATTCCCGTGGAGGGCGAGAGTATGCGGCTGTTATTGAGATTTTGTTTTGCGATCTGAACTGAAGCGTTGGCTTGCTCTAGTTTTGATTTCATTTCTTCCCATTTTATGTCCGGCAAACTTCCGTTGTCATACACCGTTTTCATCCGGTTAAAGGCATCTTGAGCCTGTTGCTGGGTAGCTATGGCGGCGGCATAAGAACTCTGTTGGGTGGTTTTATCCAATTCAGCCAGAAGTTGCCCTTTTCGCACTTGATCTCCTTCCTCTACATAAATATTAACAACCGCACCTGGTAGTTGGAAACTGAGGGGAGTGGTAGTGACCGGCTTGGTAAATCCACTGTATTGAAGATGAATATCGGCTTGTTGTTCTTTTATTTGGAGTGTTTTTACTCGAATGCCTTGCGTCTGTAGAATTTCTGGCGGCTGTTGTGCTTTTTTCTGCTCACAGCCAAGGATCGAAATCCCTACTAGCAACATAAGTGCTTGATATTTCATAAATACTAAATTGTAATACTACATTAGTTTTTTAGTCTGACAATAATACTAAAAAAAGCCAATATTGGCTCATTATCATGTTGTAAAACGACTTCCTCAAAGATTAAGTTGCGCTTTTATGAAACTAATTTTAATTTTTGGTCGGTTTTTAACACGTTTAATTAAAAAGCTTAGGAACAAATAAATTTACAACTTTCTGAATTCGTTCTTCATCAAAGTAGCCTTTCTTTTCTATAGAATATTGTACCAGGCCATAGAACGCGGCCAAAAATGCTTCGGCAATCCAAGGAATTTCACTACGATTGACATTATTGTATTCTCCGGAATCATATCCATCTTCCATGATCCGAATAATATAGGATTGCTCAAACTCCATCATCTCTAAAAAAAGCTTACGCGCTTTCGCTTCCAATATATGTTCATGATCAATAATGCGATACAGATTGGCCTTATGAATCACCTCTCGATAGAATTCCATAAGATACACCTTAATCTTTTCCAACATTGACTTATGCTCTTCCACCTTATCCTTTACCTTCCTTCTTAAATCAACCATTTCTAGCCGAATGACGGCATCAAAGACTTCTTCTTTACTTTTAAAATAATGATATAAAGTACTCTTTCCTTTGCCGCAGGAAGCCGCAACCTCATCCATCGTGGTTTTCTTCATCCCAAACTGTTGAAAAAGAGCCTGAGCATGTTCCAATATTTCTTTTCTAACACTGTCGTCCTTGGTCATAGATAGATTTATCGACTATTTTAGTTTTTTAGTTTCAAACTAAAGAAGTTTTTTCCAACTTTCCAAGGGGCTAACAATACCTGGCGCGTTAAAGCCTCAGAAACTATTACTAAGTAGAAATGTGTTATATGCTGGTATATTTTTCTCGATCCCTAATGTGAGATTGGGTTATCCTTCAGATTTATTAAAGTCAAGGTAATAGTATCTGGAAGATCAAATGGTAGGATTTTGCCTGCATTAGGTAAGTCTTATTGCCTAGCTCATCGTTTGGATCGTGGTTGGTGTTCATATTTGAAAAGCAGATGTTCTTTCTGCCTTTATTCAAAGGAAGTCAATGCACTTTGTGCGGCAAGCCGTCCAACTCCCATTAATTCCTCTGCTTTATAAAAATCGAAAGTTCCGCAGGACTGTCTTGATACATTGATCAGTAGATCGGGTGAGTAATGTTTTAAGGACATTTCGGACATTTGATTGATCATCAAGGTTACAGTTTGGTTAATCATGTCAAAATATCCGAGGCTTTCAACATTTTTTGATGAAATATACTTTTTTATTTGTTGATAAAACTCAGTCTGTTTGGATGGTTGAGCTAAAGTTTCTGCTTTGGTTTCTACTTCTGATAACATTGGGGGATTCAGTGGCACATTGGCATTGACATTTACAGCTACCAATAAGTCTTCAGGTATTCTCCGAGCATAGCTAATAGGTATATTATTAAGTACTCCTCCATCTACTAATAACCTTCCCTGTATTTTCTGGGGTGTGAATACGGTTGGAATAGCAATAGAAGCTCGGATAGCTTCATAGATACTGCCCTGAGTAAATACCACTTCTTCCCCATGAAGGATATCTACTGCCACTGCCGCATAAAAAATAGGTAAATGCTCAATGGGCATATCTGGTATAAGATTTCTCATTTTGTTGAGTATCCTCTCACCCTTAATCAATCCTTGTCGGCTTAGGGTAAAATCCACTAGGCTAAACACCTTGTATCTATCAAGCGTTAGCAACCAATGCTTAAACTCTTCCATTTTGCCTAATGCATAAACACCTCCTACCAACGCTCCCATGGAGGTGCCTACCACCGAATGAATTTCATAGCCTCGTTTCGTTAATTCCTCAATGACCCCAATATGGGCCATACCCCGAGCTCCACCGCCCGATAATACTAAAGATACTTTCTGTTTCATGCTGTTTTGTTCCAAATGGTTTTTCTGATGGCTGGTCCGTATCGCTAGCCTGATGAGGGTTTACTGGTCTTAGTATCAAAAATAATGCTGAGCAATCCTGAGAGGTTGGTTTTATATCCATTTGGTGCCTGGTTGATTATTCGTTGCCAAGTGTATGCTGTCTCAAGAGAGGTCAACAATTAAATAATAAAGAAAATGTTAGTCAGAATGCATACGTCGGTAAAATGGATCTTTACTGCATACCGGCTTTGTTGCAACGTATAGAAGCGAGTAAATGGACATTTACTCATTTACGACGATCAATTTGATACTTATTTCATGCTTTTATGGCTAAGAAAACATTAAAATCTGCGTTTCTATCAAATCAGCCGATGCAACAAAGCCCTGCATACCGGCCCCTTGATCAATGGGGAGTAAGTATAAGTAGTGAAGTTAGAGGCTACCCTTTGACGCAATCTTGCTCTTTATCTTACGTGGGTAAAAGAATCCACCACTCTCACTGTTTGTCACCTTGAATAGGCATTTTTTTTGTTCCAAGTCCTTAAGAAATATATTCCTTTTTCCTCATGAATACTCTTACCACCCTGGTTAATTTAGGGGTTACTGACCAGCAGCCCGAATATATCCAGAACAAGATTGTGATAAGTAATAAAATTGCCTGGCTCCTGCTTGCCATGGTTATCCCTTATGGGATTATTATTTATCTAAATATACCACAGATAGCCTGGCTGGTGTTATTATCCGGGGCAATCTATCTGATGACGATTGCCCTGAATTACTTCGGGTATCATTTGGGCGCCCGACTCACCTTATCAGTGTTTCCTCAATTGTTGCTAGGCGTATTACATGGTGTGCTCATCCAAAGAGGTGAGCCGCTACTCGTGCCAATGGTCATCTTTAATGTAGCCTTATTTATTCTACCCTGGATGCTGTTTGACCTGCGGGAATACCCCTTCATCATGGCGGCCACCCTACTGGGTGTGGTTCCTATTATCGGATTGAATGCGTTGAATGACTGGTTTGAGTTTCCAGTGGATGCTTCCCTGTTTCACCATGAGTACTTTGAGAAGGCTAGTATTTTCATCGGCATCAGCATTGTATCCATTGGACTGTATTTCTTTCAGGATCAGGGGTTGAAGACGGAAAAAAAATCTCAACGTCTGGTAGACGAACTCAATACAAAAAACAGTAAGTTTGAAGAAGCCGAAGCGGAAACCCAGAAGTACCTCAGGCAAATAGAAGAAAATCAGCAGGAAGAGAAAAAAAGAAATTGGGCTTCGGAAGGACTGGCCAAATTTGCCGCCATTTTGCGCTCTATTAACGATGCTCAGCAAATGTATGATCAGTTGATCGCTGAAGTCGTTAAGTATATGGGCGCTAGCCAAGGCGGCTTGTACATTGTGGAAAACACGGATCAGATAGAAAACATGCATATCCGCCTGGCTTCCTGTTATGCCTATGAGCGCAAAAAATTTGTAGAACAGCAAATTCAGGTTGGCCAGGGCCTGCTGGGACAGGCCTATCTTGAGAAGGCGCCCATTTTCATGACGGATGTGCCGGAAGGCTATGTCCGCATCACTTCGGGTTTGGGAGAGGCTACTCCCCAGAGTATTGTGATCATGCCGCTGATGATCAATGATCAGGTAGAGGGTTTCTTTGAGCTAGCCTCCTTTGAAGTATTTTCAGCCTATCAACTGGATTTTTTGCAGGCCCTGGGCGAAAGTGTGGCCTCTGCCGTGGCCAACAACCGGGTCAACCAAAAAACCAGGCACCTGTTGGAACAGACCCAGCAGCAGGCTGAGGAATTGCAGGCCCAGGAAGAAGAGGTGCGGCAGAACATGGAAGAAATGCAGGCCACCCAGGAAAGCGTGCAGCGTAACCTGAAAGAGTTACAAGCCAAAGAAGCATATCTGCAAAACCTGATCAATGCCACCTCAGATCCGATTCTGACGGTGGATCAAAACTATTGCGTTGCCCACTGCAATACAGCACTGCAAACCATGTATAGCGGCAGTGGTGTAACCATAAAACCCGGTATGTCGGTACTGGATCTGTCGGCTGCCCAAGAAAAGGAGGCTTCTAAGGCAGACTACGACCGAGCGTTATCCGGGAAGAATTTTTCTCAGGAAGTAGACATTGACCTGGGACAGGGTAAAAAACACTTCATTGTCTCGTATCATCCTATTTACCAGGAAGATGGTACTGTTGAAGGAGTGGCAGTATTTACCAAAGACACGACAAATGCACATTTGGCTGCCCTACAAGTTCAAGAAAAGGAGGCTTATTTAATGAGCTTGATCAACGCTACCCATGATCCAATTTTAACCATTGATGCTGCCTATCGCATTGTCTACTGCAATGATGCGGTGCGGCAGATGTATGAAGGCACTGATATAATTGTGGATGTAGACACTTGCCTATTAGATGTTTCACCCAGCGAGAACCGAAAACATTTTCAACAATACTATGACCGGGCTCTTTCCGGGGAAGCCTTTGATATTACTGAACACATTGAGCAGGGCGGTATTGATGTACATTTTGCCATCTCCTATCATCCTCTCAAGAATCCGGAGGGAAAGATCGTGGGAGCCTCAGTGTTTACCAAGAATATCACCGAGTTGGTCGCCGCCCAACAAGCCACCGAGCAGTTGCTCAAGGACAGCCAGCAAAGCATGGAAGAAATACAGGCTCAGGAAGAAGAGCTTCGGCAGAATATGGAAGAAATGCAAGCCATACAAGAGAGCGTAGCAGAAAATGAAGCCAAGACCAGAGTGATCTTTGAAAACGCAATGGATGCTATCCTGATGCTGGATATGAACCGTACCATCGAAATGTTTAACCCGGCGGCTGAAAAACTATTCGGGTATCAGGCGCAGGAGGTAGTGGGTAAACGGATCCAAGATCTAGTGGAGGCCTCGCACCTTAAGCGGGACAAAGCCGGTCAGGTAGAAATGCAACAAGTATTGGGGAAAGCCGTTGAGGCCAAGGGTAAACACAAAGATGGCAGTACGTTCAAAGCCGAATTGCTGTTTCAAATGGCCGCAGTAGGGGACAAAAAAATACTAGTGGGTGTGATCCGAGAAATAGGCAGATAGCCGTCAGCTGGCGGGCATGACGCCTCAACGCTTTGCTTTTATCCGCTAGGGTTTCTGAACTTTTCTGTATCCTCAAAATATAAGTTCATACCACTGCCAAAGTAGGAGAGAAACCCTATACGTTAGTTCTCAAACCGTAAAATGATGACCGCACAAGAGGCCGATAAATTGTTGGGTGCTACCCTGGAAGAAGCAGATACAATACTGGAAAGGTTGGGCTGGCAGGAAGTTGCACAAAAGCAAATTCCTCCCAAAGCCCTTACGATGAAAGGATATCTGCGAGGTGAAGATCAATTACGTGTAGTGGCCAAAATCTCTGAGCAGGCTCATCGGGCATCTACTGTCATTCGCATTGATGTTAAACGTCTACCTCAGGGGTGGATAAACACTTTTCAACATCCTACGGCAGCGCATCTGAATGAGCCTTCATGGTTATCTTTTGTGTCAACCAACACAACCTAGTGCCTAATTGTATAAGTTAGCTATATTATTTTTTAATTGGCTACCTTTGACCTCTCTCCATACGAAGGGTTTGCAATTTTCATTGTAAGCCCTTGAATAGGCTTCAATTTGTTCTCTGAGTTCCTCTTTGCTAGTGAAACTTGCTCCGGTCAGCGATTTTCTGGAAAAGATGCCAAACCAAATTTCCACCATATTAAGCCAACTGGCTGAAGTTGGTGTGAAATGAAAATGTACTAAAGGGTGAGCAGCCAGCCACTCCTCATTTTTTTTGTGGGTGCAGTAGTTGTCCAGTATCACATGAATGTCCTGTTGAGGGTACTCCGTATTGCTTCCATAAACTCAAGGAAATCCTCCCGGGTTTTTCGTTCAGTGACTGAGGTGGTTACTTTACCGGTAGCTATCCGTAAAGCAGCGAACAAATTGAGTGTCCCATGCCGGTTGTAGGTGCTTTTGTAGGCTCTCATAATTTTCCCATCCCGGGTCTGGATATAGCCTGTTTTTCGTTCCAGCGCTTGAATGCTTGGTTTCTCATCAATACAGAGCACTACGGCTTTGATGGGAGGTTCTAAATATAGCCCCACGATGTCAGCTGCTTTGGGTGCAAACTCTTTATCCCTGCTCACACACCAGGAACGTTGCCGGTACAGAGATATCCCTTCCTTTTTCAGTATCCTCCATATAGCGTCATCAGAGGCAGATAACGCTTTGGAAAGTAATCCGGCATCCGCGTCACGGCGACCCACCTTCCATAACCTTGAGGTGGTGGTTCGCTTATCTTTTTCAATAAGCGCTCTTTGAGGCCTTCATAAATTTTCGGACGCCCCTTCCGCACCTTATCTTGAAGACCTGTTAAACCCTCCTTTCGGTAGCGTTCCCGCCATTCAATCACTTTATTGGAATAAGTATTGAGTCTGGCGGCAATATCTTTAATGGGTATCCCTGAGGCGCTTTCTAAAATCATAATGGCCCGCTCGTGTTGATTGGCACTAACTGTCTTAGATTTTGACCATCTTTCCAAGATAGCTCTGCCTTGCTGACGTACTCCGAGTTTTTGTGCATGTCTTCCCATCCACCGAAAGTAATCATTATTTTTATGTAGATTACTATTGCAATTGGATACTAGTAACTGACTGATATTCGCAGAGGCTATCCTACAATAAGAAGGATCTAATCACTATAGTAGTTTCTTCTTTAGGACAATTACATCACCTTCCCTCTGCTATGGAGAGAGGCCTATGGATAGATGTTCTTCATTAATTTTAAAATATTCAGCATAGCTTTTAAATGGAATTTTACCAAAGGAGTTATTATTATCTTTCGTTTGGCTTTTATAATTTTGACCAGATCTGCTTAATAAATCTCCAACGATTTCAACTTCAACCAGCTCATCCTCCAGATAATTTCCATAATTTCGGATAATCAACAGGGTTTTCAGTTCAAAGGCTTTTATGGTGGGTCTAAAAGACATAACATCTATATCGCAAGGATTACCTTGGGCAGTTATTATTTTAAAATCGAATGCATATAGTGTAGTGGGATAGATTTCTCAGGTGAAAAAAATTGGCATTCCGTCTTTACCTGAGGCTTCGAGCGGTATTCCTATCGGAGTTATTGATAAGGCATTCCAATCCAAAAAAGCAGATAAGTCTTTCTATCAATATCCGGTATTTTTTTGATAGTATATAGTCAGGCCCGGATGTTGATTCTTTTTATTCTCGTTCTTCTTCTAGACTATGTCTGCCTGGCCGGTTCTGATAAATACGCTTTGGTTAACCCGTATACATACATCCATACTTGAAAGGTCTTTCAAAGCAGCTTATTCATCAGATGTAAAAACAAAGATAATTATTCTAAATGAGTGATGAATTAACGCGTTAAATGCGAAAACAGATCAGATCCTGAATGAAGCCGTATGAATACCCACTGAAACTTTACCGTCTATGACCCTCTATAGGATTATAAGTCATAAAGCGATACAAAAATGGGTAATTTATGCCTTAAACTATTATGACACGCTTCAATAGGGTTTTTAGGTACTTTAGCGTACTTATTGTATAAAATAGAAAAAAGGCAGTGTAACTTCATCTTTCAAACTGGTATGATTTATATGGCAAAGATAGAGAAATTTCTCCCCTACCTTCTTTCGTTTTTATTGCCGGGATTGAATGTGCTCAGTAATAGTCCTTTCACTAAAACATTTGACTTAGTGGAGAAACTGCCGAAATGGGCTCTGGTTTTCACGTTCTTGTTACTGCTCTGGCACATCAATCAATACTTGTTGAACCACAAGCCCGCTGCTTTTCTTGCCCGACTCAGTCCAACGGGCCGATTAGTGTTAACTAACATCGTTTATATTCTGGCTTTTACCGCTGTGGATTATTTTCTCCTGCCCGAAGTTTTGAGTCTAACCTATGAAATGCCTTTCTGGACGATCTTATTAAGGCTTAGTATGGCCACAATTATTTTTGGGGTAATACAATTTGGGTTGCATACTCAGAAAGAGCGGGATACATTAAAAATTTCAAATCTTTCTTTACAGTCCGAGAGCTTACAAGCGCAACTGGAGATGTTCAAGCAACAGATTAACCCACATTTCCTGTTTAATAGCCTCAACACCCTGATCGATCTCATTGAAGAAGATCATGTAGAAGCGGTAGAATTTGTCAGGCATTTCTCCAATCTGTACCGTTTTGTACTACAAAGTAGTAAGAAAGATTTGATTCTGGTAAGAGACGAAATCGATTTCCTGGATGCTTACTGGAAACTGCTAAAAATGAGACATGGGGCTGGAGTGGAATTATCGATTCATCTTTCTGAGCAAACCCTGGAGAAATTAATTCCCCCGCTTTCGCTACAGCTATTGCTGGAAAATGCAGTCAAGTACAATAAAATCTCAACCGCCCATCCTTTACAGATTTGCATTTCCGATTATGAGGATACTGTTAAAGTAAGGAATACCCTAATGCCGAAAGAGTTCCAGGATAAGCGTGAAGGACTCGGGCTGAAAAATTTACGGCACCGCTATCAGTTCATTCTTGGAAAACCCATAACGATTGATACTGATCAGCATATTTTCACCGTCATCTTACCGATCATAAAAGAATATTATTATGCCTTTAGTACTGAAAATAGCCATTATTGAAGATGAAGCATCGGCTGTACGAAGGCTTTCGAAGGAGTTATCACAATTAAAAGACATTTCTTTTGAAATAATCGCTACGCTAGATAGCGTAAGCGAAGCCTGCCAGTGGCTGAGCCAAGAGCAATCTCCCGATCTAATTTTTATGGATATTCAACTGTCGGACGGTATCAGCTTTGAGATCTTCAAACGAGTAGCCGTTCCCTGTCCAGTGATTTTCGTCACTGCCTACGACGAGTTTGCACTACAGGCCTTTAAAGTCAATAGTCTGGATTATCTGTTAAAACCGATTGATCCCAGGGAATTAAGATCAGCTATAGACAAATACCTGTCCCAACAAAAAGATGCCAAACCTCAATCCTATCTGAATCAACTTTTGAAACTGGCTCATCAGTTTAAGCCAGAAACGTACAGATCGAGTTTCTTAGTGTCGTTTCGGCAAAAAATGCTATTGATCAATTTGCAGGAGGTAGCGTATTTTTATGTCAAAGAACGGGCGGTTTTCCTCAAGAGGAAAGATGGCAAAGAGTATGTCATTGAATTTTTCCTAGACGAACTCACCCAGCAATTGGACCCTGCCTTATTTTACCGGGCAAACCGTCAGTTTCTGGTAGCGCGTTCCAGTATTTTTGAGATTGAACCCTATTTCACCGGCAGGCTTCTGCTGAAGGTAACGCCGGAACCTCCGTCACCAATTATTATCAGCAAAGAAAAGATAAGCGATTTTAAGAAATGGGCTGACTATTAAGGCTATCCTACATTATTTGTAGTAATCTTCCATCAGTTAACTTGGCTGTTTTCAGATCAAACGCGACGCCTGTTTACTGTTCAGTAGTATTTAACCTGCTTAAGGAGCTGATTTTCCTTTCTCAAAAACAAATCCATTCCCTACAGGTGATTTTGCTGTTTACTTTGGTGCTTTAAAAGCAAATCCTTCAATGAGAGACAGTCGAAAAACCATTGCCCTAGGATGTTGTCAGCTAGGGCTGAGTATCATTTTACAGGCGCAGGGAGTTTCTCCCAAAGTATTTATGGAAACCCAATGGATGCCTGCCGCTGATATGGAAGATACTACCGGCGAATTTTCCACTAATAGCTACAAGTTGGGTTTCAGCGTTCCGGTGAGAGGAAAGGTGATGCCCCGGATAGACACCGAAAGGCCTTCCTTTTACGCCCTGTTTGTCAACGGGCAAGTCACCTTTACCCAGTATACGATAGAACCCTTTAGTTCGGACAGACTAGGAATCACCCCTTGGATAGGAAGCTCTTTTTTGTACTTCAACGGCAAAAAAAGTGTGTTTTTAGGCAATATCAGAGCTTTATTGCTGGAAGACGAATTTACCATCTCTCAGCCAAAACTCAAGCCGGCCGGTTTATTGGTATGGCGTTACCAGGCTTCCCCCTCGTTCAGCTATCAACTGGGGATCACCTATACTTATAACTTGGGGATGGGGCTGCCTTTTCCGGTTTTGGGGGGTAGTAAAATCTTCAATGAACGAGCAAGGCTTACGGTTACCTTGCCTTTGATGGTGCAGTACCATTGTAAGCTGTCGGATACGTTCTACTATCAGGTGTTTATGCAGCCGGATGGCAGCATTACCCGATTTCAGAATAACGGCATGTTTGAGCAACAGGACAAGATACTGCTGCTACGTCAGCGGGCCATGCAATTTGGTGTCTTGGGTACCTATGTTTATCATCGGTTTCAATTACATACGGAGATAGGACTACTGGGTATCCGCAGCATATCCTTTTCCGAAGAAGAAAGTACGATGGCGAAGTTGCGTAATTTGAATTTTCTGCAACCTTCCCATGTATACCATACCGGTATTGCCCCGAGGTTATATGCCAATCTTACCCTTAGGATCAATCTGGCGAAGAGAAGTGGTCAGCTCGACCTGTTAAATTCTGTGGAGGCGGCTTGGATGGGCTTTGATTGAGCTAGGTATACAACACTTCAACTACTGATTTTACGGCTTCAGCAGGTTTACCGGTCTAGAATAAGCGGATTTACCGTTACTTTGTACAAAACAAGTAGGCGGTAAAAAATATGAACAGACAAAAGTTAATACTCACGCTTATAGTAGGAATTACGACCCGTTTTTCGGCCTTTTCCCAGGATGACATTTTGGGAGTATGGTTTACCCAAGACAGGAATAGCAAAGTAGAGGTCTACAAACAGGATGGTAAATATTTCGGTAAAATAGTCTGGTTAAAAGACTCACTGGACCGGAAAGGCAATGCGGTAAAAGACATCAAAAATCCGGAAAGAGCCTTACGCCAACGGTCTATCCTGGGTATCAATATTCTGGAAGATCTTGCGTACCGGCACGGTCAATGGATCGGTGAGCTGTATGCTCCCCGGAGAGGCATGACCTTGGAGGCTGAAGTGAGTTTAGACGAAGAAAAAAATGAGCTAGTGGTCAGTGCGTCATATGGAGGTTTTGGCAGAGAACAAATATGGTCCCGCTTTGAGCCTTGACAGCATATCTCGCACAGATCGCTCATATAATTCTTAGGCAGCTTAAGAGAACTGGTTGGCAGATCCCTAAAATGTTAACATTTCAATGCAACATATCATAAAAGGTTTGTTCATCCTGACCGGGTTCTGGTTACTGATCGGTAACGGGAAAATAAGGGCACAAGAAATGCCTGCTCCCTTTAGCGAAGCCCGAAAAGCCATAGAGGCCACCCAAAAAGCTCCTATCATTCGGGATTCTCTAATGAGAAGCTATGCTAAGAAATGGAGTGTCGGGCTTAGCTTTGGCCATCACTTCATCAGCCAGGCCAATGAACCTGATACTATTACGTTTGTGGATTTCACCGACCGAACCGGGACTATGGGGATCATCGCCAGCTACTTTTGGACCCAAAGGTTGCAACTGACACTGGAAGTTGATGTCACGATCCTGCCGGAAGATCAAAGCATCAACAGTGTAATTATCGGTGGGGGGAATGGTATTCGGGTTGAAGGTAGCGGAGATGGTGGTGCCATGATCAAGCTAGGGATAGGGGGCAAGTATTTCTTCAAACCCCGATCTACCACCCGGCCCTATCTGGGGGCAGAATTTGGGCAAATCAGGACGATTGCCGTCGGAGGCAAGGGAGGATTTACCCTGGGGCAAGGCAGGTATGAAGAAGTGACGCGTCGGCAGAAAACGTATCAGTATATTCAGCCGGGTTTGGGAATGACTCACCGCTTCTCTCCCATCATCATGATTGACTTTAATATGGGCTATCTGCTTGCTTCAAGATCCGAGAATATCGGCAGGATTACTTCACCCGCTGGAATTACCATCGCTACTTCCTTGCAGTTTTTAATCGGAAACAAGGCACATTAGTTTTCTTTATCAATACCGTGCCTCAAAACGTGCTGTTGTGAAAGGCAGAAATAAGAAATATTTATGATGAAAAAGATCAATATGCTATATGAGCGATCCTGGATATTGCTGGGGGCATGGGTATTGTTAAGTCCGATAGCCCAGGCACAGAATACCGCTGAGGTGACGGAAATACCATCGCTGGAGGAAGCCTGGCAGTATGCTTTGAAAAATAATCCTGACTGGGAAGTTTACCAACTTCAGCAGGAAAAAGCCCTGTCTGAACTTAAGACCTCCCGAAGCATCTTGTTTCCTACCATCTCAGGAACCTTTTCGGG
>JAVKCN010000113.1:0-48105 GCA_040222715.1 Cyclobacteriaceae bacterium
TGGTAGCCACCTGGTTTGAAAAAAAACACCTGCACTCTGCCGCTTGTATGCATGCGTTATGTGAGTCAGAGGCAGTGGCTATTCGTCAGTATGGACTGACCAATCCTATTGCAATCATTCCCAATGGTATTAGTCTGCCATCAACAGATATGACGCGGGATACCGTTGAGCCCAGCTGGAGAGACCGAGTGCCTGCTCATAAAAAAGTGCTGCTCTTTCTGGGGCGCATTCATCCAAAAAAAGGACTTGCCAGTTTAATTGAAGCGTGGTCAATGAATCAAGCAGGTATGGAAAACTGGTGCCTGGTCATTGCTGGTTGGGATGAGGGAGGGCACCGTGCCGCATTAGAGGCGCAGGTGAGAACACACGGTTTACAAGAAACTATTCTTTTTGTAGGGAGCCAATTGGGCAAAGATAAAGCTGCTTCTTATTTACATGCTGATGCTTTCATCTTACCCTCATTAAGCGAAGGCTTGCCGATGTCAGTGTTAGAGGCCTGGTCTTACCAGTTGCCAGTGCTGATAACTCCCCAGTGTAATTTGCCAGAGGGCTTTCAGGCCAATGCTGCAGTGTGTATTAATCCTGGCGTTGAGGGCAACGGGCAAGCTTTGCAGACACTGGGGCAGCTTTCTGAGGCTGAATTATTATCACTTGGTCGTAATGGGTACGCATTAGTAAAGGATAAATTCACCTGGGCCAAAGTAGGCGCTCAGATGGCAGAAGTTTATGAATGGATTCTTACAGATAAGAAGAAGCCGGATTGTATTATTTTAAATTAAAGATCATGAATCAGTCTAATGAGCGATATTCCATTATTTTACTCACTTTTAATGAGGAGCAAAACCTGCCTGACTGCCTGAGAAGTATGGCTCAATTAAATGCTCCAATTTTTGCAGTGGATTCATTTTCTACCGACCATACTTTAGATATTTTAGAAGCTAATAAAATTCCCTATTTGCAGCATACTTTTGAGAACTATGCCTGTCAGCGTAACTGGGCTCAGGCGAACTCACCTTATGATACAAACTGGGTTTTCCATTTAGATGCCGGAGAGCGCATGACACCGGAGCTGGTACAGTGGCTAAATGAAGATTTTAATCCTAGTTCCATGGTTGATGGCTATATGTTCAGTCGTCGCACCATGTTCTTTGGAAAATGGATAAAACACGGAGGGCATTACCCTAACTACCATCTGCGTTTATACCGTACCAGTAAAGGACATTGTGAGAATAAGGTTTATGATCAGCACTTTATTGTTGAAGGAAATAAGGAAGTGGTACCAGCGGGTATTGACATCATTGATACGGTTACCGACACCATCAGGAATTTTACTGTAAGCCATGCCCGGTGGGCTCAGTTGGAAGCAGCCGAAATTCTTTCAGCGACAAAGGAGAAAGGTGAAGTGCAAATGCGTTTTTTTGGGTCGCCCATAGAGAGAAGACGCTGGTTAAAAAATAATGTATTTCAGAAGACGCCTCTCTTTCTAAGAAGTTTCTTTTATTTCTTTTATCGCTACTTTTTAAGATTTGGTTTTCTAGATGGAAAACTCGGATTGGCTTTTCACCTGCTGCAAGGCTTCTGGTTTCGTTTTCTGATAGACGCCATTGTGCTGGAGCTTTCCCTAAAACCTAAAAATAGTATTCCTGTGACAGCGGATAGCGAGAGAATGCCAGTTCACAATATCCTCAAAGACTCATCCACGATGCGGAAGCATGATAGTGTATTGGAATAGATAAGCTTTTTTTCATTGAGATAATCTGCTTTATTGCCCTTTCATATGGCAAGCGCTACTAACACCACCTATCTAAAGTATATTCTGCTGGTAATATACTTAGTGCTATTGATCTGGGTGTTGTTTTTTATCCATCTCCCGCCCTTTGCTCGCTCACCACTTCGTTTTCAGGATGTGCCTCCTCAGCTAATCCCTTTAGGAAGTATTTTTCATTTTTTCACATCCAACTCATTTGAAGGGAAAGTTTACTTTATTCTTTCAAATGTCATTGGCAATATTATACTATTCATTCCTTTAGGAGTTTTCTTTGCCTGGTTTTGGACATCGCTACACCATGGTTTAAAAGCGGTGGCATTTACGATGCTTGTAAGTGCCACCGCTGAATTAATTCAGTATATATTTCACATTGGTGTATTTGATATTGATGATATTATCTTCAACACCTTAGGAGGAGGACTGGGATATTTCTTCTGCAAATGGTGGAATGCATATCGTATGTCAGAAGAATAAGGCATTTTGCCCTTTGTTAAAAACAAATAGTTTACCACCGCTTTCTAAAAGAATTTCTTCTCCGGTACTTTTTATTCCCAACTGTTCCCCGATCTCCAGTATAGTTCAAATCATACTCCACACCCAGCAAGGTGCCCACATTAGTGGTCAAACTACCGATATCACATCCCAGGGCGGCCGTTATTCTTAGTGCATGGTACTGATAGGCCATTTCCTGCATCAAATACACCTGATTATCGCTGTCAAATACACCGGGAACAAAATAGTTGCCATGGTTAATGGTATAGGTGAATAGCGTGCGATAGTATAATGGCTGGTACGGAATCTGGCCTTTTACTCCCAGATGGACACCATTGACCCGGTTGTTTACAATATTCCAGTCGTACTGGGTATTTGTGTTATAATTTTCTCCGAAATACTGGGTGGCTCTTTGCCGGTTAAAAAACAGGGAAGTTCCTAAAATACGGCCAGCATAGCTCCACCCATCAGCATACACCGAGTTATTATAGAAATTGTAATCTTCAAATCTGGAAGGGTTTTCCGGATTGGGGTCTTGCCAGGTGGTGTTGATGCCTTCCAGGGTAATGGTCGGAAAATATGACCCTGATCTTGTATCGGATAACACAATACCTACCATACGGTCTTTTATTCTCAAGGGGTTTATGTTGCTTTTGCTCTCAAAAGGAACCTGAGTGTAACCTCTGATTTTATATCCCTGGGTGAGGAGTGTGAAACCATAATCAAAGAATCCAAGGTTATTTCCTGGTACAATCACTTGGGCCAGGTTTTTCCATTCGCTTTGTTGCGGTCCTTTCTCCGGATGCTCGCCTCCCCAGATCACAAATTGATTCAGGCCTCCAAACAGGCTGAATGCAGTAAGGTTTTTTCTGCTGGCAAATGGCTTTTTGCCAACTTGAAAATATAAGCTTCTCTGATGAAATTTAGCGTTTTTCACATAGGCGTCTTTTTCCATCCACCCGGTACTTATCTGCCCCTTAAACTGTACCCACCCAGCGGGGATTAACGGGACGTCGGTGTAATCTACCACTCCGATACTTACTTTAGGAATGGGTAATGCATTTTCACTAATGCCTAACGAACCACTGGAAATCTGGGATGGTACATCTCCGGTAGTTTCCTGATAGCGCCCGCCGGCCAGTTGCCAGTTGCCTAACTGTAATTTTACATACCCCTCCTGAATGAAAGCTTCCTTGAACAACTGATTGTTGTATATCGAAATGCCATAAGAAATTGCTGGAACGGCCCGGCGCTTGATTTTGCTTACGTAGCGGCGAAAAGGGTCGCTGCTGCCTAACATGTGTTTATTATGAAACTTTAGGTGAGAGGTAAAGTCAAACTTCTGATCGCTCATGGTGCCCCAACGCTGAGAAACCAACCATAGGGGTTGGTAATCCTGTGAGGCAATAGAAAGCATTGTTCCTACCCTGACTTGTGCAGAATCCAGGAATTGGGCATATAATGCCTGTGTGCTCAGGCCAAGGCAGGCAAAACAGACAATAAAGAATTGCGTAACAGTTCTCATTGTACCCTGCCTGATATTTATGTCTTTACTTTGTGGTATCACGCTTGATGAACTTATTTGTGGTTGACTATTATGAACACTGTATGGGTAAGCCTATATCAGGCGCTACGCTAGTTTGAGGTATTTTATTGTCTACAGTTAAGATACGGTCCTGAGATACTCTGTCTCGCTTGATGCTGGCCGGATTGCCCTGATAAATTTTATAAGCTTTCAGGTTGGTCGTAGCCACGGAGCTTACGGACAGTACACTATGTGAGCCACAACGCACGCCCGGGCAAACTACTGACTGCGCGCCTATCCATACTCCTTCCTCCAAAAGAATACTTCCGGTCATCAGGTCAAAAGTGGGCCGCTTGTAATTATGGCTGCCGGTAAGCAGCATGGCTCCCTGTGAAATACATGTGTTACTACCAATATGTACCTCAACCAGGTTGTCGATCCATACCTTTTCGCCAATCCATACATAGTCCCCAATGCTAAGGCGCCAGGGATACTTAATATTCACCGCAGGTTTAATGATGACGCCCTGACCAACCTGTGCTCCGAACATCCGGAGTAACCCTGTTTTTAAACCATTGATCGGAAACAGAGAACTCTGAAAGAACAAGCTATTCACGAAGTACCATAGCAATTGGACCAAAGCGGATTTGCCAGGCTGATACCAGGAGTTTTCGTACTGATCTAAGGTCGTTTTCAACATTAGGATGCTTACTTTGAATTTTTGCTCAAATTACTAAGAGAAGCACCAGACGAAACACCAAGAAAAGAGCGAAAAGGTACGTGTGCAGCAAATAACGTATTTTAGCCATAAACAGAAGCACACGCAAAACGAGACCTAAGTCATTTTTATGCAAAAAGATACATGGTGAGTTAACGCCGCTGTCTGGACGGTTTGTGAACGAAAAACAGGATTTCTTTGACCTAAATACGCATAAATACCTGATGGTACTAACGTATTTCTTTTCAACGTAAACAAACCGCATAGTGAAAGTATCTATTATTACTGTGGTCTACAATAATATTAGTACCATAGGTCTTTCTATTCAATCTGTATTAAATCAGGACTATCATGATATTGAATATATCGTGATTGATGGCCAGTCTGACGATGGCACTATTGATGTAATTCAGCAGTATGCCGATGACATTGATGTGTTTGTTTCGGAAAAAGATGATGGTTTGTATGATGCGCTAAATAAGGGCATTACTTTTGCTTCCGGCGAAATTATTGGCATCCTCCATGCCGACGATCTTTTCAATTCCAATCAGGCCATCAGCAGTATCGTAGCAGGATTCGAACAGCAGAAAGTGGATTGTATCTACGGAGATTTGGTGTATGTAGACCGGAATGATACGGAGGAAGTGATAAGAACCTGGGTATCTGGTGAATATAATCGCAAGAAGTTTCTTCGAGGCTGGATGCCTCCCCATCCGACTTTCTATGTAAAACGAGCATGTGTTGAGCAGAATGGACTGTATGATACATCCTTCACCTGTTCAGCCGATTATGAACTGATGCTTCGCTACCTGTATAAAAACGAACTGAGCGTAGGATACGTGGATCAAACACTCGTGCGGATGCGGGTAGGAGGGATTAGTAACGGGAGTTTGAAAAATCGGTGGAATGCCAACCGGGAAGACGCCCAGGCGTGGAAGAAAAATAGTATCCGCCCCTACTTCTTCACCGGGATCATGAAGCCTCTACGAAAAATCGGGCAATTCTCACTGAAAAATACCGCGTTTACTCTGGCAACTTATTTTGCCTTACTTGTTCCGCTGCTAATGCTGGCCGGCTTCTCCGGTGACCATAGTATATTGGCAAACCTGCCTTATCTGGAAATTGCGTTATCGTCAGCTTTTGCCTGGAGTATTGTGACCGTCTCGGTGCCTTCCGTTTTGAAAATAGCTGAGGTTAAGCATCTTATGGATAGTCCTAATACTCGAAGCTCCCACAAAGCACCCATTCCCACCCTGGGCGGTGTGGCTATTTTCGTGGGCTTGTTACTGAGCTTAACGATATGGGTGGGCATCGATGAAATCAACGGGTTGCAGTATGTGTTGGGAGCTACCACCCTCATTTTCTTCACCGGCCTGAAGGATGATATGCTGGTTATGGCCCCTGGTAAGAAATTAATTGCTCAGCTACTGGCTTCCGCTACCATTATTCTCGGAGTTGACCTGCAACTGGATAATTTTTACGGAATATTGGGGATAGATGGTCTCTCTGGCTGGTTCAGTTTTCCTTTTACCTTATTCGTTTTTGTGCTGATCACCAATGCCTATAATCTGGTGGATGGTATCGATGGACTGGCCAGTGTGCTCGGGATTATCGCCGCGTCCTTCTTTGGGGGCTGGTTCTTTATTGCGGGGCATGTCGATTACGCAATCCTGGCATTTATTACCGTAGGGGCCCTGGTGGCATTTATCAGGTATAATTTCTCAGTAAAGCAAAAGATTTTCCTGGGAGATACCGGGTCACTGATCATCGGAGTATTATGTGCTACCATGGCGCTTCAGTTTATTAAACTCAACGGCCAGGCCGCAGGTGCTGACTATTACTTATACAATGCGCCTTTAATCGTCATTGCTATTCTGGGAGTAGCTTTGTTTGACATCCTTCGGGTATTTATTATTCGGCTGTATCGGAAAGAATCTCCGTTTCATCCTGATCGCAACCACATTCATCATTTATTAATTGACCTGAACATCAGCCATAGAAAAGTAACCTTATTATTAGGTTTAGGCAACGTATTACTGATCCTTCTGGCGGTATGTTCCTTCACTTTTCTAAACCCTAATGCTGCTTTCTTTCTCGTCATTTTATTTTTCGTATGCTACTTAATTGGTTGTCACCAGCTACAATTTTCTAATCCACGAGCCATTAAACTGCTATTTGTCATGTATATCCGGCTACTTAATGGTAAACGGATTGTAAGACCTCTTGCAAAAATTTGATCATAGCTTACTTCAAATCCCTTAGGCAAACGTGAATTTAACGATGGATTATCGGGGCAGCATATACGTAAACCTGTGTTTTGTCAGGAGTTCCCTCCAAAAAACTGATAGAAGAACGGGGCGCGCACAACGCCTGAGCGCATGTGATGTTGAACGTAATTACTTCTTTGCCCGATCATAATCGTTAAATCACAGATTCTCAAAAAGCAAAAGCCCGCAGTAGATCGGGCTTTTTTTTTGCCCTCATCTGATTTTCTTCCGCAGCAATGATAAGCTAAAGCGCTTGGTAATTGGGAATGATGCCTGGATGCTGAACTGCTATTTAATTGATTGTCAGCAAGATAAAACAACTTCTGTACAGATAGATAGGTTATTGGATGCTTTGGGTTAAATGGTTTGTCGACACTCTTTTGGATATGATGGTGCTGTAAAAAATAGTATTCTAAAAAAAGATTTTTGCGATATAAAGCCAGTTTTTGGGAGCTTGTGTGCATTCAAGCCCTTGATTGACACGTTGAGCAATAGGCGGCCGGAAGACGATCGGGGTAAGACTGGTTGGATTGATGATAAAAACAGACAGTTTTCTTCGCCCTGAGGGGATTTCTTATGAGATAAGCATCTGCTGGAACAAGTGTTAGGCGACGAAAATATTGAAAGTAAAAAACTTTTTCGGGGCAATTTTTTGCCAAAAATGAAGTGCTTTAGTAGGTTTTTTTACCTTTTCCACGCAAATAGCATGTTTTGGGGGCTGTATAAGATGATCAATTCAAGGGTGCTTCTCCTTGTTGATCAGCACGCTCAGCGTACTGCCTGTTGACTGGTAAATTTTTTTTTGTGTATTTTTAAAATGATTACTGTCGTGCTACACCTGAATGAGGCCAGAAGATACAACCCCTATTTTAATTACCAAGATATCGCGATATAGTTGCGAAAGTTCATTCAGGATTTTTTTCGACCGATTCTATCCTCGCCTGTTTGAGCTGGCTTTATATTATACCAAAAACCAGGCGGTAGCCGAAGAAGTGGTAAGTGATGTATTCCTGAAGGTGTGGACAAATCGTAAGCATCTTGAAGAAGTAAGAGATGTGAAGGCATATCTTTTTGTGGCTATAAAAAGGCAATCCCTCAATGCTTTGCGTAGTACTACGTCGGTTTCTCTGTTTGTGCACGACCTTGAGCATCATACGATCATAGAATCGCGCACCCCCGAGAATATCCTGTTTAGTCAGGAGATGTTGGATGCAATCGGTCAGTCTATACAAAACCTGCCTGAGAAGTGCCAGTTGGTTTACCGACTGGTAAAAGAGGAGAAACTTAAATACAAAGCGGTGGCCGACCTACTGCATATCTCGGAGAAGACCGTAGAGATGCACGTAGGCAATGCCCTAAAAAAGATTCGGGAAGATCTGAAACATTTCCAGCGAGAACCTCATCCGGCAAAACCCATCATCAAATCAGCTTTTCTGGGGTTATTAGCCTTGCTTTCCTTTTTTTTATAACCAGGGTCTTTTTTTGCCATTTTACTTCTTCCACAGCTACGTACTGAAGTATTATTTCTTCCAGTATTATTGGGAGAAATATTTAGTGTTCGTAAATAGTGCATGCCTTCGCTCTAACGACGCTCAAAATAATAGTGCTATATCAATAAAAATACCGACTAACAAGTATTATTTTCGTAACATAAAAGAATATTTATTGATGTTATTATAAATATCAAAATTTTCTTCTATGCCCTTACAGGGTATTGATGAGTGTTAGGTGTCTTTATGGTAGAAGGCGTAAACCCGCTATTTCAACGATAGAATATCTCTATGAAAAGCACCGAAATTTATGCACTGGTCAGTCGGATACTATCAGATGAAGCGGACCGGCAGGATCATCAGCGATTGCAGCAATGGTTGGAAGAAGCGAAAGAAAATCGTGCTATGTACGAAGGTTTACGGCAAATCTGGCAAGAGACCAGCGAACGCTCAACATTTTCTAATGCCGACCGGGTGTATCATCAGTTTCTGGAAAAACGGGATAGCAGAACCGAGCACCGAGCGTTTCCGGCAAAGAAAACCCAATACTGGAAGAAGGTCAGTGTAGCCGCTATTTTTATACTGATCGGGGGCTTATCGTACTGGTGGCTGGAAACAGCTTCGGTACTTACAAATCAGCCAATACCACCGGCCACGATTGCAGAGGTCGTGAAAGAAAATCCGGCGGGCCAGAAATCAAAGATTGTGCTTGCCGATGGCACCATCGTGTGGCTGAACTCAGAAAGCACCCTGCGTTATCCGGCCAGTTTTAGCGATACCATCCGCCAGATAGAACTTATCGGGGAAGCTTATTTTCAGGTGGCCAAAGATGGGCAGCGCCCTTTTGTCGTGGCCTCAGGGGGCTTACAGACAACAGCGGTAGGTACGGCTTTCAATGTGCGGCATTATGCCGGCGATTCGGTGGCCATTATCTATCTGGCCGAAGGAGAAGTGAAAATTGAGAATATGCAACGCCCCGGGACTTTCGTCTTTCTGGTGCCGGGATGGGGAGTGAGCTCAGTAGTGGGTAGCACCCACTTACAGAAATTTGCCGATACGGCAACCCGGTGGGCGGGCTGGAAAGATGGCGTGCTTTTCTTTGAGAATGCCGACCTGCAAGAAGTGATTGAAACCTGCGAAAGATGGTACAGTGTCGATGTTATTTTGACCGGAACACCTCCCCAAGACTGGAAATTCACCGGTAAGTTTAAGAACGAGAACTTAGAGAATGTGCTGGAAAGTATGCGGTACGGAAGAGACTTTGACTACACTATTCAGGATAAACAGGTAGAACTAAACTTTAAAAAACAGCGCCTATGAGAAACCAATGACGATGTATTAAACAAAGACCGGTGATATTGGAGTATCACCGGTCATGTAAATCCTGATAACCTTCAGTTGGAGCTGAATAGGGGTTATCAGCGGTCTAATTGTTAATTAAAACTACTCAAATGTAATGAAAAAAAGACTTTTACAACAACTGATCATGGCATCAAAATATGTGTTGCTGGGCATATTTATGCAGACACTGCTGGCGGGATTGTTACTGGCTTCGGATACGGATGCCCAAGAAGTGAAGTCCGTTCGGGAGGTGTATATCCTGCCGAAGGTGAGCAATAGCAGCGTAGGAGAAATTATGCAGATAATAGAATCTGAGACGGAGTATAGCTTCTCTTATTACCAGGGGGAAATCAACCTGAAGAAACCACTTAGTATTAACCGGAAGCGCCATTCAGTGTACGATTTACTCGTAGACGTTTCGGCCCAAACCGGATTGTCTTTCCGACAAATTAACAATGTGATCAATGTGAAGATCAAGGAGAAAGACAATGAAACAGAAGGAGTAGAGATCATTAAAACCGCCCTTACTGTGACCGGGCGGGTGAGCGATGCTAATGGAGAATACCTGCCCGGAGTGAACGTGCTGGTGAAGGGAAGTAGTTTAGGTACTGTTACTGATGTGCAAGGGAGTTATAATATTAATGTTCCCAATGAAGACGATGTTCTGGTGTTCTCATCCATCGGGTACACCACGCAGGAAGTGCCCGTGAATGGCCGTACCACCATCGATCTTTCCCTGGAAGAAGATGTAAAGAGTCTCGAGGAAATAGTGGTCATTGGATATGGTGCGGTGGAGAAACGTGATTTAACCGGCGCTGTGTCTTCGGTTTCGGAAGAAGAAATCAAGTCACTACCGGTCACTCGAGTGGATCAGGCGTTGCAGGGACGGGCCGCCGGGGTGCAGGTCACGCAAACCGATGCCTCGCCGGGAGGAAATGTACGGATCAGAATCCGGGGCGGAAACTCCTTACAGGCGGGTAATGACCCATTATACGTTATTGATGGTTTTGCTGGTGCCGGAAACCTTACTTCCTTGAATCCCAGTGATATAGAGTCCATAGAAATATTGAAGGATGCGTCGGCTACCGCCATATACGGTGCTCGGGGCGCCAACGGAGTCGTTATCATTACCACCAAACGGGGAAAAGCCGGGCAGAGTAGTATCAGCTTCGATGCCTCCTATAGTATTCAGGAAATTCGTAATAAAATTGACATGCTCAATGGTACCCAGTTTGCTGAAATGGTCAACGAGGCCCGGACGAACGATGGGCTGGAGCCTTACTATGATAACCCGCAGGCATTTGGGGAGGGAACCGACTGGCAGGATCAGATTTATCGGACGGGCAGTTTTGCGAATTATCAACTGGCCTTTTCCGGCGGTAACGACAAATTGCGCTACGCGGTTACCGGAAACCGTTCCAATCAGGAAGGAATCATTAAAAACTCATCCTTCGAAAGAAACTCTATCCGGGTGAATCTGGATGCAGATCTGACTGATAAACTGACAATCGGGAATAGCCTGACCGCTAGCCGGGTGTTTGATAGCCGGGTAGGGGTGAACACCGCCCGGCAGGCCACCAGCGATGGAGTGGTAATTCAGGCACTCGTCTTTCAACCCACCAAACCGGTTTTTGATGAAGAGGGTAACTACTCAATCAGCGAGCCATTTTTTGATCCGCTGAGTAATCCGGTGGCTAAAACGCTGGAACCCACCCGGGATGATAAGACGACCCGGGCACTGGGAAACGTGTTTGCCGAATATGCTTTGAGCGAACACTTCTCTTTAAAAGTAAGCGGTGGAGTAGATCTGCTGTATAATAAGAACAACTATTATGAACCCCGGACTACCTTTGTTGGGGCTGGAGCGGGTGGCATTGCGCACGTTAATACCCTGACTTCCACGCTGTGGCAAAATGAGAATACCCTGTCGTATAAAAATACTTTTGGGGATAGGCACGCCATCAATGCTGTGGTAGGGTATACCCAGCAAGGGTTTGCCGAAGAAGCACTGAATACCCGTTCGGAGGGTTTTATTAATGATAATCTGGGGTTCAATAGCATGCAGACTGCTTCTAATACCCGCCCGACCGAAACCGGGGCTAATTCCTGGGATTTACAGTCTTACCTGGCCCGCATAAATTATATTTTTAACGATAAGTACCTGCTAACTTTTACCGCCAGAGCAGATGGCTCCTCCAAGTTTGGTGAGAACAACAAGTGGGGATTTTTCCCCTCGGGAGCCTTTGCCTGGCGTCTTTCTGATGAAAATTTCATCCAAAACACCGCGTTATTTGATGACCTAAAATTCAGAGCCAGCTATGGAATTACCGGTAATCAGGAAATTGGCTCCTTCCGTTCCCTGGCGGAATTGCAGAGCGGCACCAACTATATTCTGGGCGATGCATTGGCCATTGGGTTGTTTCCTTCCAACGTAGCCAATCCCAACCTTAAATGGGAACAAACCCGCCAACTGGACTTCGGGCTGGACATGGGATTCTGGGATAATCGGATTACGCTGACGACGGACTACTATTTTAAGAAGACCACGGATCTTTTGTACAACGTAGTGCTACCGCGCTACACCGGATATACCAGCTCCCTGCAAAATCTGGGCAGCCTGCAAAACCAAGGGCTGGAACTGGCCGTCCATAGCAATAATTTAGTGGGTGCATTGACCTGGGAATCTGATATTAACTTTTCTTTCAACCGGAATGAAGTGCTGGACCTCGGTCCCGACGAAGAACTGTTAACGCAGGGTTCTTTTATTCCCGATCAGGCAACCGTGGGCATTATCCGGGTAGGTCGACCGATTGGTTTGTTTTACGGCTACGTGACCGATGGCATGTTTCAACTGGAAGATGACATCGCCAACAGTCCGCAGCCCGATGCCAATCCGGGAGATCAGAAATACGTGGATGTGAACGGCGATGGTATTTTCAATGCCGATGACCGAACGGTAATTGGCGATCCTAATCCTGACTTTATTTTTGGGTTTACCAATAATCTGGCGTACAAAAGCTTTCGGTTAAATTTATTCATCCAGGGAGTCTCCGGCGGAGATTTGCTGAATGTGAACAAATCGGTGATAGAGATTCCCAATGGCACTGTTAATAACTCTACTGCTGTGCTGGACCGATGGACGCCGGACAATCCGGATGCTTCTATTACTCGGGCTACCGGCTCACAATCGCGTCGCCTGAAAAGTGACTGGATTGAAGACGGTTCGTATTTGCGGGTGAAAAACATCTCATTATCCTACGATCTGCCTCAAAGCCTGATACAGCGGGTCAGCTTGCAACATGCCAGCCTTACGCTCAGCGGACAAAACCTGATCACCTTCACTAATTATTCTGGTTTTGATCCGGAAGTCAATTCCCTGGGGTCAGACAATGCGGTGTTGGGGGTTGATTTTGGTAGTTACCCCAATGTTAAGACCTATACGCTCAGTCTCAGTATCGGATTCTAAAAAATATGCACATGAAAAAGTTTATTCAATCACTACTCGTATATCAACTTCCCTGCCTGCTTCTGTGCCTGTTTTCCTGCAATTCGCTGGAAGAAGAACCTCAGGATTTTCTATCGCCCAACAATTATTTTAACAATGCGGCTGAAGCCGATGCCGTATTAATTGGAGCCTATAATAAACTCACCAACTGGGACTATTACGGGCGAGCCTTCTACAATATCGTAGGGCTGGCCAGTGATGATGAGATTGTCGGCAACTATAATACCCCTCGCAGGGTAGAAATTGACTTTTTTACCCTGGGACCGGATAACGGAGAAATTCCCAAAGTCTGGAATCAGGGGTACGAGTCCATTCTGGCCTGTAACATGGTCCTGGATCAGCTCCCCAACATAGACGACAATGCGGAGCAGCTTGCACAAATTGAAGGGCAGGCACTATTTATAAGAGCATTAAACTACTTCAATCTGGTCAGAATATACGGTGCAGTGCCGTTGGTCACCGGTTCTAACCTGGATTTACAAAGCGTGGGAGACAAAAGCCGAGATCCGATAGAGGCAGTGTACGCCCAGATTGAAATGGATCTGGAGATGGCAGAAGACAAACTTCCCCTTCGTTGGGCTGATTCGGAAGTAGGAAGAGCCACCCGGGGAGCGGCAAAGACCTTGTTTTCCAAAGTGTTGCTTACTGAGAAAAAATGGCCGGAAGCCGCAGCCAAAGCCAAAGAGGTGATCGACCTGAATGAATATATCCTTATTCCTGATTATGCGGATTTATGGCTGGTAGCCAATGAGAACGGGCCGGAACATATTTTCTCTATTCAGTCCAAAGCCCTGGTAAATGTTCCGGGGCGGTTAACGTTACAGTTGCTACCCATCAGTGCCGGAGGAAATGGTAATGTGCTTCCCGAGGTCGATTTGTTCAATACCTTTTCGGATGAAGATTACCGGAAAGAAATATCCTTTATGACAAGATTTACGGACGATGACGGCAATGTCGTGCCCTACCAGGAATGGTCGGTGCCCCAGCCGCACATTGGAAAATACAAGGATGCGGGGGAACCAAACAACCTTAGTGGAGGAGATACCAATACGAACTGGCCGGTTTTTCGCTATGCTGAGGTGTTACTCATTTACGCGGAAGCACTAAACGAAGCCAACGGCGGACCTACTCCGGAAGCCTATGAGGCCATTAATCAGATACGGACCCGGGCACAGTTAGCAAACATACAGCCAGGACTTGATCAACTGACGTTTCGGAAGGCCGTACTTGATGAACGCAGGTTTGAACTGTGCTTTGAAGGCAAGCGCTGGTTCGACCTGGTGCGCTGGGACATGATGGTAGAGACATTATCCGAATCACGACCCAACGTAAAAGAATTTCATCAATTGTTCCCCATTCCACTGTCTGAAATTGATGTATCCGGCGGTGCATTGGAACAGAATCCCGGTTACAATTGAATTAGTAATATGGAAAGACCTGAGGCAGGAGATCTATGAGCAATATGCTGATTTTTAGCATATTACACATATGTTCTGCCTCAAGGTTCGGATAAAAAGCTAAATAAAGTAGATAAGTACTTCTAAGGAAGTATAAAAATTAACGCTATGAAAAGTAGTTACTGGCTGATCTCACTGGTATTTTGCAGTTTCCTGATCGCAAAAGCCCAGGGACAGCCTCCTAATATTATTCTCATTGTATCCGATGATCAGGGGTATCACGATCTGGGTAGCTATGGTAATGAGGAAATCAGAACTCCGCATCTTGATCAACTGGCTGCGGAAGGAGTGCGGCTGACCAATTTCTACGTTACCAGTTCGGTCTGCACCCCCTCCCGAAGCGGGCTACTGACCGGCCGGTATCCGCAGCGAAACGGAACCTATGAATTGTTTCGGAATGATATGGTGGACATGGGACATGAGTACACCGAACACGAGTACAGTATTTCCCCGGAACGGGTGCTGGGAACGGACTTGAAAGAGGTTTTTATTTCTGAAGTGCTCAAAGAAGCCAGTTATACCAACGGCATATTTGGCAAATGGGATCTTGGACAGCTAAAACGCTATCTGCCGCTGCAACAGGGTTTTGATCGCTTTTATGGGTTTGCTAATACCGGGATAGACTACTTCACTCACGAACGCTACGGGGTTCCTTCCATGTTTAACGGCAACGAACCCACAACCGCTGACAAAGGGACTTATACTACACATCTCTTTGAAAGAGAGGCGCTGGCGTTTGTAAAAGAAAATAAAGACCGTCCTTTCTTTCTCTACCTTCCGTTCAATGCTCCGCACAGTGCCTCCAACCTCGACCCTGAGATTCGGGGTTTTGTGCAGGCGCCGGAAGCGTTCTTGGAGCAATATCCGGAGGGAACGACCACGCAGGACAATAAGGTGCAGGGCTACCGGGCAGCGGTTACCTGCATGGACGAAAGCATCGGCAACATCCTGGCCCAGGTAAAAAGCGATGGGTTGGAAGAGAACACCATCGTCATTTTTCTTTCGGACAATGGGGGAGGGGCCGGAGCGGATAACGCTCCATTGCGCGGGAAAAAAGGCCAGTTCTTTGAAGGAGGGATTCGGGTACCCTGCCTCGTTAAGTGGCCTGACAAAATAGCCGCTGGCACGGTCAATGATGACTTACTGAGTTCTCTGGAGATCTTTCCCACGCTCCTGGCGGCGGCGGGCGTTCCGGCGCTGGATTCCATCACCCTGGATGGCTTCAATATGCTGCCGGTATTGCAAGGAGACAGTGAACAAGGGCGGGAAGAAATGTATTGGGAGTTAAGAGGAGATTATGCTGCCCGGATAGGAAAGTGGAAATGGGTAGACTCTAAAAAAGGAAGCGGACTGTTTGACCTGGAAGCAGATATCAGCGAGAAACATGACCTGAGCGAAGAAAAGCCAGAGATACTGCAAATGATGCAGCAGAAGTTTGCAGAATGGCAAACCGCGATGGAGGAAACTGCGCCCCGAGGCCCATTTAAAAATTTTTAATTTCCAGAAGTAGATTCAAGATGATGAAAATCAATTCGTTCGCTGTTGTATTATGTTGTGTTTTGACCTTCCATTTTTCTGCGGTCGAAGCCCAGGAAAAACGACCGAATATCGTTCTGATTGTTGCTGATGATCTGGGATACGGAGACTTACAAAGCTATGGTGCTTCGGACCTGCAGACACCTAATATTGATCGACTAGCAGAAGAAGGAGTGCGGTTTACGCAGTTTTATTCGAATGGCCCGGAATGTACTCCCACCCGTACGGCCTTACTTACCGGTCGTTATCAGCAAAGAGTGGGCGGACTGGAATGTGCTATCGGCTTAGGAAACGTGGGGCGATACGAGGAGGCTTTAACCCTATCCAACCAGGGTCAACTTGGGCTTCCGACAGAGTTTAGTGTGCTTCCTCACATCCTGAAGGAAAAAGTATACAATACCGCCATTGTTGGTAAATGGCATTTGGGCAATGGAAAAAACTTTCGCCCTACCGCCCACGGGTTTGATTATGCCATTGGCCCGCTGAGTGGAGGAGTTGATTATTTCCACCATACTGAGCCAATAGGGTTATATCTGGGATATGAGATGGAAGGAGAACACTCCTTGTACCGGAATGATCAGCCCCACCAGCGCGATGGATACTATATGACCCATCTGATCACGGATGAATCAGTGGAGTGGCTCAATATTCAATCGGCTGACCAACCATTTTTCCTGTATGTTCCTTATACTGCTCCACATCAACCCCTACAGGGACCAGATGATTACCAGCCTGAGCCATTGTCAGCAGAGGATTGGGGAAAAGGGGAACGTGCTGATTATATTACGTTGGTAAAGGAACTGGACAAAGGAGTAGGCAGTATCTTAAATAAACTGGAGGAGAAAGGGCTGGATGAAAATACCCTGGTGATTTTTTTCTCAGACAACGGGCCTACGAAGGACGGAAACACGGGGCCATTTTCCGGTAACAAGGGGCATGTTTTTGAAGGAGGCATTCGAGTGCCCTGCCTTATTCGGTGGCCCGGAAAGATTCAGGCTGGAAGTATTTCGCATCAGATGTCCATGAGTATGGACCTGACGGCTTCAATAGCCGCAATCGTACAAGCTTCAACGCCTAAGCCGCTGGATGGTATCGATATCATAGGACATGTTGCTGATGAGAAACAGGATTTTCCTCGGACGTTGTTCTGGCGAAGAAAACGGGGTGAAAATGTGCGCAAAGCAGTGCGGGACCAGGATATGAAATACATTGCTGAGAATGATGGTGGAAAAATCACTGAATATTTATTTGATCTGGCTTCTGATCCGGCTGAACAGAATGATATAAAATTGAAGAACAAAAAAGCATTGAACAAATTGAAGGCGCTGATGGCCCAATGGGAGGACGATGTACAACCAGAAAGATATCATGAATGATGCGTGGATTAATTGAAAAATTAAAGTATTATGAATGAGCAACTGAACACATGACACTAACAAACAACCACCTACCGAGAAGAAACTTTGTAAAGAAGTCCCTACTGATGGGCGCTTTTTTTCCGCTGACGTCCGGAAATCTACCCTCCTTGTTTCATCACCGTCAGGAAAACGCTCTCAAAGTTCACATCTTTTCCAAGCACCTGCAGTTTTTGAATTATCAGGATATGGCGGAAGCCGCTGCCGAAATTGGATTTGATGGCGTAGACCTCACGGTGCGCCCCAAAGGCCACGTACTGCCGGAACGGGTGGAAGATGATCTGCCAAAAGCAGTAGAAGCCATGAGCAAAGCTGGTTTCGCACCTTCCATGATGACCTCCGCTGTGCATGATCCCGATAATGTTACTGATAAGCGCGTATTGGAAGTGGCGGCCAAACTGGGGATGCAATACTACCGCATGAACTATTTTCACCATTCCGATGAAAAAAGTATACCGGAATCCCTGGCGTATTTTCAGCAACAAATGAAAGCCCTGAGCCAGTTGAATAGTGAGCTGGGGCTGACGGGCTGTTACCAGAACCATGCGGGAAATAACTATGTGGGTGCTTCCATATGGGAGCTATGGGAATTACTAAAGGAGGCTGACCCGCAGTCAATCGGTGCTCAATACGATATCCGGCATGCGGTGGTGGAAGGGGGGCTATCCTGGCCGAGCAGTCTGCGCTTAATAGAGCCTCACATCAAAACACTGGCTATCAAAGATTTTAAATGGGAGAAAAAAGACGGCGAGTGGCGTGCCCAGAATACGCCGCTGGGAGAAGGAATGGTAGACTTCAAAACCTACTTTGGGTTGCTGAAGAAATATGATGTGCAGGTCCCGGTATCCCTGCATCTGGAATATCCAATCGGCGGAGCAGAACATGGGGATACCAAGCTGTCGGTCGATAAAAAAGTCGTATTTGATGCCATGAAAAGAGATTTACAAAAAGTCCATGAAGTATGGCAGCAAGCGTAATGAGAAGATTTCAAAATATACTGTTAATGGCAGTAACCATCTGCTATTTAGGCGCTTGTGGTCAGGAAGAATCGAGAGAAATTCAACGACCGGCTGATCCCTGGGCTTTCCGTTCGGTATTAGACAAACAACCTCGGATGCTTACCCTGGCGTTGGATTCGGCCTGTTACGTAGCCTATGATCTTACGCGCTGTACGTTATACAAAGCCTGGAAAGGAGGCATCACGATGGAAGGAGCGGCGTATACCGACAAAAAAAATGTGCAGCCTACTACCTGGGGAACTTCTTACTTTTCAGACAGCCTTCAGCAGTTTCATTGGGTGGCTGAATCGAACGGAAAAAATGAGGTTTTGCAGGTAATCAGTCGAGGGTATGTATTACAGGACAATCAGGTCACTTTGAAGTATGCATTGATCTCATCTTCTGGCGATACCATTCAGGTGGAAGAGCAACCGGAGTTTGTGCGAAGTGAATCAGGGAAGCCTGGCCTAGAACGATCATTCAGTACCTCCAATGTGCCTGAAGGAATCACGGTTTCCTTACAATCCCCGGATTCTACCATTGCCCTGAATACGGATGAAACCACGCAATTGCTGGCTTATTATGAAACGCTTCCGGCCCAATTTCCCCCGAAAGCCCCCGAGGGGTTTGATCATCGGGGGCGTTACTGGATGGAAAAGAGTGATTGTTTCACCTGCCACGAACTGGATGAAAAAACCGTAGGGCCCTCGTTGCATCAGATTGCCCAACGCTATTCGGAAGAAGAGGATGCAATCGAGCAATTAGCGCGTAAGGTGAAAGAAGGAGGAAGCGGAGTCTGGGGAAATACCATGATGAACCCCCATCCGGGACTGGCTGAGAATGAGGTAAAGACGATGGTACAGTATATTCTTTCATTGCAACCCGAGGAGGTTTCTGAAAGCACCATTAAATCTCAGCGTGCTGTCGCCGAGGAAGTTATCAGCAACCCCAAACCCGGGTTTGGGGCTGCGCTGGCAGGAGTACATCCCAGTTATGATCTTACCACATTGCACAGTAAGGATTTTCAACCGAGGGTTGGGGGGCTGGCTTTTCTGCCGGATGGTCGTCTGCTGGTCACAACTTGGGATACGGTGGGGGGAGTGTACCTGCTGGACGGGGTAGAAACCGGCGATACCAGTAAAATTACCGTAAAACGCATCGCTTCCGGCCTGGCTGAGCCGTTGGGGATTGAAGTGGTGGATGGTGAAATTTATGTGCTGCAAAAGCAGGAGCTAACCCACCTGATTGATTTGGACGGTGATGAAGTGATTGATGAATATCGAGCAATTTGTAATAGCTGGGGCGTTACTGGAGATTTTCATGAATTCTCCTTCGGACTGTTGTACCAAGACGGGTATTTTTATGCTACCCTTTCCATGGCCATGCGGCTGATGGCGGATGAACAGCAACAGTTTGACCGGGGGCGTACCATCAAAATTAGCCCGGATGGAAGCTACGAGTGGATTAACTACGGACTTCGTACTCCCAACGGCATTGGGTTTAATGCCGAAAAAGACATCTTCGTGACCGACAATCAGGGCCAGTGGCTACCGGCCAATAAGCTTATCCATGTGAAACCGGGAGAGTACCTGGGCATGGGCTGGGGACTTCTGGATTCCATGCCTGCCCCGTCTTCCATAGCCCAACCCGCAATTTGGCTGCCGGAAGATGAGATCGGGAATTCTCCTTCCGAGCCTATCCTCATGCAGGATGGCCCTTACCGGGGGCAATTGATTCATGGAGACGTAACGCACGGAGGTCTCAAACGGGATTTTCTGGAAAAAATCGATGGGGAGTATCAGGGCGCGGTGTTTCGTTTCTCGCAGGGGTTTGAGGCTGGAGTGAATCGCCTGTGCTGGGGACCGGACGGAGCGTTGTACGTGGGAGAAGTCGGAATGGTGGGTGGTTGGAGCTGGCAGGGCAAACAGTTTGGTCTTCAACGAATGGAGTACAATGGTAAACCTACCTTTGAAATGCTGGCGATCCGGGCAAAACCGCAAGGCTTCGAGATAGAATTTACCGAACCGCTGGAAAGTGAAATAGAAATACACTCGGCTGACTTTCTGACCCAGCAATGGTGGTATCAGCCTACCGAAAACTACGGCGGACCTAAAATGGATCTGGAAACTTTGGATATTACCCGTATGGATCTTTCTGAAGACCGCACTCGATTATATCTGGAAATTCCGAACCTGCAGGAAGAACACGTGGTATATTTCCGCTTGCCGGAAGACCTTCAGAGTGCAAGCGGACAGTCGCTCTGGTCATCCGAAGCCTGGTATACGCTGAACCATATTCCAGGAAAAACCAATACAGCAATGATTCATACGCAACAAGAACACTAAGTAAATGAAACGAAGAGAATTTGTGACTCGTGCCGGGGCCGGAATGGCTTTAGGGCTGGCGGGACTAACGCCCGGTACTCATCCTTTTACAAGAAATATGAAACAGGCATCAAAAATCCAGATCAAAAATGTGAATTCCAACTTTGAGCGGGAACCGCTGTATCCCTATCACTTCAAAGGTAGTGCGATTACTGACAGCTGGCAGACGGTGGCGTATCTGGAAAGTGAATCCGGGATTAGTAAAATAGGACTGGGAACCCAGGGGGTGCTCTGGTCTGATGCGAAGGTATTTGCTGCTCATTCTGAAAGTGCCGGAAATGCCTTGATGTATGCAATGAGCGAGCGAGCCTTACAAATCATGAAAGGAACTTCATTTACCGACCCTGTCACTTTGCTGGATGATATTCTGCCGGAAGTATATGCCTACGGGAAAAAAATCACAGGCAATCCGGATCTGAGAAAAACCTTTGCCCTAAATGCGCTGGTATGTGTAGACAATGCTGCCTGGCTGTTGTACGCTCAGGAAAACAACATGCACAAATTTGATGACATGATTCCCGAAGCTTACCAACCGGGGCTGTCCTACCGGCACGATAAAGTGGCCAGTATTCCCTCTTTCAGTGTCGGAACCGAAGCAAAAAAAATTAAGGCCGCCGCTGATGAAGGCTATTTTATCATGAAGCTGAAAACCGGAGCGGCTGGTACTCAGGCGGAGATGCTGGAAAAAGACCTGGCCTTTCTGACGGCCGTACACAAGGCCATTGGGCATTACGAAACGCCTTATACCGAAAACGGTAAAATCCCGTATTATTTTGATGCCAATGGGCGGTATGAGCAAAAAGAAACCTTGATGCGATTTCTGGATCATGCCCAAAAAATCGGGGCTTTTGATCAGATTGCCGTGATCGAGGAACCTTTCGGAGAAGAAAATGAAGCCTATGTGGGCGATCTGGGAGTGCGGGTGGCGGCCGATGAAAGCGCCCATACCGATGAAGATGCTGCTGCTCGCATTGAGCAAGGCTATACGGCTATTGCAGTAAAAGCAATTGCCAAAACCCTGAGTATGACCATGAAAATTACCCAACTGGCCTACGAAAAGAACATCCCCTGCTTCTGCGCGGACCTGACGGTTAATCCCATTCTGGTAGACTGGAATAAGAGTGTGGCCGCGCGTCTGGCGCCTTTCCCCAACATGGATATTGGCTTACAGGAAACCAACGGACATCAGTACTATAAAAACTGGGATACCATGATGACCTATCACCCCATGAACGGTGCTTCCTGGACAAAAACCCAGCAGGGAGTGTATCCCACTGATGCATCATTTTATGAAAAAAGCGGGGGGATACTTCAACCCTCACCGCACTATGAGCAAATGTTTAAAGCTTAAAAATGAGCGGTGTGGTTTTGCCTCCTAAAACAATCTATGGCTACATTATTTTTCTCATTGCGATAAGCCTATCCGGTTGCAGTACCAGTAGAGACAATCCTGCAACTAATCTGGAAGATGTGGCGGCCAATGAAGAAGTGGCCCGCTACATGCAATCTTTTGAAGGCCGGGGGGCCCTGGCCGACAATTCTCAGCCGACTGCTCCTCAGGATGCCTTGACCAGCTTCCGATATCCCGACGATTTAGCCCTTGATCTGGTCTTATCCGAGCCAATGGTTCATCAGCCCTTGGATCTAAGTTTCGATCATCGGGGCCGGATGTGGGTGGTACAATACAATCAGTACCCATATCCCGAAGGGCTGAAAGTGACCAGCATCGACAATCATTTGCGTGTAAAGTTTGACAAGACCCTCGAACCACCCCCAGCGGGAACCCCGGGCGCAGATAAGATCACCATTTTTGAAGATACCAATGGCGATGGAACTTACGATCAGGCTACTGACGCCATCACCGGCCTTAACATTGCGACCAGTGTGACTTTAGGGAGGGGGCGTATATGGGTCCTGAGTCCGCCGTATTTATTAGCCTATCCCGATGGGGATGGGCTTCCCGATGGAGAACCGGTGGTCCATTTGGAAGGATTTGGCTTAGAAGACACCCATGCGGTGGCTAACAGCCTGCGCTGGGGACCAGATGGCTGGCTTTACGGAGCGCAGGGCAGTACCACGACGGCGAAGATCAACTCATCGGTTTCTAAAAATGTCTCCTTTCAGGGACAGGCAATCTGGAGATACCATCCGAAATCGCATATTTTTGAAATATTTGCGGAAGGCGGGGGCAACACCTTCGATATTGAAATCGATGCCAAAGGCCGTATCTATTCGGGTGATAACGGCACCGACCGCGGGCAGTATTACAAACAGGGAGGCTATTACGTGAAGAACTGGGGCAAGCATGGTGCGCTCACCAATCCGTATGCTTTTGGCTATTTACCTAATATGGACCTTGATGGAGATAAAAAAAGATTTACCCATGCCTGGATCAAATATGAGGGTGGCAGCCTGCCCGAACACTATCAGGGTAAAATGATAGCCATCAATCCGCTTCAGAGTTATGTGCAACTCACCCGACTTGAACCAACAGGCTCTACATTCGCCAATGTGGATGAGGAACGCATTCTGGAGACCGACGACCACTGGTTTCGTCCGGTAGATATCAAAACCGGACCGGATGGAGCCATTTACCTGGCTGACTGGTACGATAGCCGACTTTCTCACGTTGACCCACGGGATACCTGGCACAAAAGCAGCGGGCGCATTTACCGCTTGCATAGCAAAGATCATAAAATATCTGTTCCCGCATTCGACCTGAGTACCTATTCCGATGAACAACTTATAGAGGTATTGTCGCACCCGAACAAGTGGTTTCGGCAGCAGGCGCTCAGACAGTTTGGCGACCGGAACCACCCGTCAGCCATTCCCCAACTCAGGCAGTTGCTAACATCTAAAACGGGGCAGGTCGCCTTAGAGGCTCTTTGGGCACTGAATCTAAGCGGTGGATTCAGCGATTCTGTGGCCATTACGGCACTACAGCATCCTGATCCTTTTGTTCGAATGTGGGGTGTACGCTTGTTGGGCGATGATCTTGCTGTTTCATCCGCTACATCTGCCCAACTTGCTCAATTAGCGTTCCGGGAGCCTCACCCGGAAGTCAGAAGCCAACTTGCCTGCACTGCCAAAAGACTGCCAGGTTCCGATGCGATTCCGATCATCAAAAATTTACTGATGAACCATAATGATGCTGATGATCCGGATATTCCGTTGCTTATCTGGTGGGCACTGGAATCCAAGGTCGAGTCTGACCGGGAAGCCGTATTGGGTATGTTTGAAGAGGACGGTCTTTGGGAGCAGACTACAGTGCAGGAAACAATTCTGGGGCGGTTGATGCAGCGTTATATTATGGCGGGGGGCAGCAAAAATTCTACGATTGCGGCTCGGTTATTAGCGATGGCCCCTTCACCTACCCAAGCCAGAGTGCTCATGAATGGTTTACAGGAGGGGCTTCGTGGTCGAGATGTAGCCGAATTGTCACCAGCACTGGTAAAGGCGCTTCAGCCGTATCAGGATATTTTTAAGGAAGAATCTTTGGTGCTGGCGCTGCGTCAGGGACAATCATCAGCAATAACGAAGGCACTGGCCATCATGGCTGATGAGCAAGCTCCCATTGGTCAGCGATTGGCTTATATCCGGATTATGGGAGAAATCAACCAGCCCGAGGCCGTGCCCGTATTGTTAAAGATTATGGAAAGTAATCAGTCTTCCGGGGCCTTGCGGCAGGCGGCACTCCAAGCTCTGCCTCGCTATAATACTGCTGAAATCGGTGAACGGGTGGTGAAAGCTTATCCTAATAAACTGCGGGCTGATCCTGATGTACGGATGGCCGCCCTGGCTTTATTTGCTACCCGTTCCTCTTGGGCCCATCAGCTGTTGGATGCCATTGATGGCAAAAAAGAAATTACCCGCACCTCGATTGCCCGGACTATCTCTCAGGATGATGTCCCGGAGCCAATTGTCCGTCGACTTGCATTGTTGGGCGATCCTGCCATCGATACAGCAGCTGAACGCTTATGGCCGGGCGTTCGGGCGGCGACTTCTACCGAAAAAAACGAGCGAATGACTCAGGTTTCACAATTACTTAAATCGGGCAGCGGAAACCCTTCGGTCGGACATTCCATCTACCAAAACAGGTGCGGGAGTTGCCATCGCCTGTTTGATGAGGGTGGAAATATTGGGCCGGATCTTACTGGCTACGACCGCAGTAATATTGACGATCTGTTACTCAATATTGTTGACCCCAATGCGGACATACGAGAGGGGTATGTAAACTATCATATCACTACCCAAGATGATCGTACGCTGGTCGGGACCCTGGTTAATCGTAGCGATGAGACCATTACCCTCCAACCTCCGGTTGGGGATGTCATTACACTTTCAACAGACCAGATCAAAGACCTGCAAGCCCAGTCAGTTTCGCTGATGCCGGAACGGCTGTTAGAAGGCATGACCGATCAGCAGGTTCGCGATTTATTTTCTTATCTGACAGAGGCAAATTAGCCACTACTATCTCTAAATTTAGGGCTGAAGTGGTTATTTCAGGCATTGCTGACCACAAAATAAGTTGAGCCCGCATGCTCCTTTAGGTTCAGCAGCCTGGCTGAGATAGCCCTTCAACTTCTCATAGACTAATACCTGTGCGGTAACTATTTGTCTATTCTTCCTGGATCAGGTCATTGGTAAGGGGATGTTCAAAGCAGTCAGCCGAAATCTCAAAGACATCTCCCGCCTGGGTTTGTACCTGGTCCGCAAAGCTGAGCACCGAGGTACCAAAAAAATGCACGTGCACATCACCGGGCTGGCGAAAAAGCTCATATTTGAAGTGGTGGTATTCCAGGTTCTTCAGGTTGTGGCTCATGTGGGCTTCTCCCGTTAGAAAATCTTTTTCCCACAGTAACTGTTGATTGCGGTATATCTTACTTTGCCCGGTAATATGGTTCGGCAGGTCGCCGATCAGTATTTCCGGACCGTATGAGCATTTTCTAAGTTTGGAATGGGCCAGATAGAGGTAATTAATTTTTTCCATCTGGTGATCAGAGAATTCGTTGCCCAAAGCAAATCCAATTCTGCGAGGTTCGCCCCGCTGGCTAATCATGTATAATCCGGCAATTTCCGGTTCTTCACCCCCATCCAGCGCGAAGGCAGGGGATGGGAGCGGCTGACCAGAAGCGACGGCGGAGAGGCCATTGCCTTTATAAAACCATTCGGGCTGGGTAGCTGGTGCGTCTCCTTCCATATGACCATTTTCTATCCCCATCTGAAACATTTTCATCGAGTCAGTGAGCTTGTTTTCTTCCTGTGCTTTCTCTAATTGGTGCATGGCACTGCGAGAAGATGCACTGCCCAGGTGAGTGAGGCCCGTGCCGGTAATCCAGGTATGGTAAGGGTCGGGGTGGTGGAAGGGAAGGAGTATTCGTTTTTCCTGGGCCAACTGTTGGTAACTGAGATAAGTATCGGAGGCAAATTGTTCAGCCAGAGAGGTCATCTCCTGCTGACTTTCTTCAGAGCGTTGGGCCAGTTCATAAACACTGGCTACTTCGCGTAAGAGCTGTATACGATCCTGATTGACAATACCTACGCGAGGTTGTTGGTGTTGGTCGAGTAATTGGATGAGTTTCATAAGGTGGTTGTATTAGCAATAATTGTTGGAAAATAACTTAGCATAGCAGGAATTACGGTAGTGATGGCTCTTCGGCCACATCCTCAGGTTTGGTTTTCCAGCGTTCGTGCATCCATACCCATTGGGTGAGGTCTAAGCGGATCAACTGCTCCAGGGCATCAGAAAAGCGCTGGGTATTCACCTGAAGGTCCTGGTCGGTATCACCGGTTTTGGAAATCTCTACTTCCGGGAGCATGGTTACGACGTGTTGCTCATTGGGCAGGCGGCGAATGGCCATGGGAACTACCGCCGCATTGGTGCTTTGGGCCAGCCAGGCTGCCCCGATAGGAGTATAGGCCGGTTTTCCAAAAAAATCAACGAAAATGCCCTTGGCCCAGCGAATATCCTGATCTATTAGTAAGCCGATGATCTCCCCTTTTTTTAAGGCCCGGACCAGTTTTAGCACTCCCTCCCCGCTGTAAATTACCTTAGACCCATGATTCTTCCGGTAATCTACCAGTAGCTGATCAAGTTTAGGGTTTTTGAGCTTTCGGCCAACAATACTGGTCTTGTACCCTCGCAGCGAGAGGTTCGGTCCTACCAATTCAAACGCTCCCATATGGCAGGTCAACCCGATAACGCCATTCCCCCGTTGATAAGCCTTTTCCAGATGCTCGAACCCTTCGGTAGTGACAAACCGGTCTAATTCCCCATCAGTGGTAAAAGAGCGGGTAATAAAGATGTCGGCCACATTTTTGGCAATCTTTCGAAACAGTTGTCGAGAGAAATCATGGAGGTCAATGCTTTGAGCATCTTCCCCCAGGGCATACTGAATATGTTGTTGAATTTGCTGCCGAGCCTCCGGGAACAGGTAATAAGCCAGCATACCCAATCGCTCATAAATGGCCAATGTCCACCGACGAGGCACATGGGCAGCCAGCCAAAAAAGCCCTTGTATAAATCGGTAAAGGAAAGCATACTTGATTTTCTTTCGTACTCGTTTTTTCCAGCTCATATCGTGGGTAAGGATCGTACTGCAAAGTACGGGGGATTCCTGGTAATTTACCAGTATAGGATTTAATATTCCCTATAGAGAATATAAGCGCAATTTGATGGGTTGAAAATTTTACCATTTATAATAATTTGGAATAATATTTTACTTAACTAGTAATTTTCAGTAATATATTTTTTTTGCACACACCTTATAAAACCATAATAGGTCGTTTTCGTTACTAGGAAAGAGTAGTCAATTCGGCATGACCTTCAAAAATTTTTTTGTTTTGCCTGGTTATTTTTTGAATTGGCGAGCTATACGTTTCGTACGCTTGTACTATTTTTTTCACGTATTGAGGTTCACGTAAATCCAAATCGATTTACCGACATAATTTTTTTATGGCAAGTACTAGTTTATTAAAAAGGCGAAGTGTATCTTATCAAAACACACTTCGGGGGGGGGTGGGGCTGTCTGTCGTCTTCTTTATCTTCTATTTATTAATTGGTTCACATTATCTTTCAATTGAGCGTTCCAGAGGGGAAGGCTACCATGATAATGATCTTTATTTCCAGGCCGATTCGGAATTTCTGGTATTAAAATTATTCAGTACGCGAGGGTATTATAAACGGGCGATATTTCATCCGCTTTTTCCAATCATGTTTAATCCTTCGGCGCACGTAGTACAAAAGATGATTGCCAACCCTTATCTGGTAGCCTCACTTTATTGTGCGCTTTTTGGAGCGGTATGTATATTAGGCAGTGTTTACCTGTTCTATCATTTAACGATACCCTGGCCTAGAAGTCTGTTATACGCTAGTTTCGTGGGGCTATCGAGTACCCACCTGGTATTTTCTACGATACCCGATACCTATATATTCTCCATGGCCGGGCTCATTGCCCTGATGATTGTCGTAGTACGTAAAGCCCCTTTATGGTGTTGGGCATTGGTATCAGTCTATCTGGTGGGCGTTAATATTGTGAATGTGTTGTTTGTTGGTATTGCGGTGCTTTACGCAATACTTATTGAAAAAGACCGATGGTTACCTAAGGTTGAAGACTGGAAAAATACAATGAAAAGAAAGAGTCTGATAAGGTATCTGAGTCAGGCGGGAGTATTGTTTGCGGGCTTGGTACTTTTACAAAAGCTGGTTTTGAATTTCTGGTTGCTCGCAAATCCCAGGAAGCCTTTCCAGGATACTCAGTTTTTCTTTGCACCTGAAAATATAACGCAGATGACCGAGCGGTTTGTGAGTTTGGCTGAGCATATACTGTACTTCAACATCGTTGCGCCTACGGCCAAAATGGTCCCTCATTTACGGAACCCGGAGTTTCAACTGGTTTCATTTCGGGATACAAGCGGGATGGATTATCCTGCTTTTGCCTGGCCCGGCGTTTTTATCTGGACGGGCATCCTTATCGTGGCTGCCTGGTCTGTTTATCACTATCAGCTTTACCGCTTACCCGTAGTAAAGATCGCCTTATTGTGCCTGTTGGCAAATACGGTTTTTTTCTATCTGTATGGAGATGATATGATGCTGTACTCCGGGGAGTGGACCTTCTTTTTACTTTTATTGGTGTTTTTAGGATTGGAAAAAGTAATACGAAAGAAAAGAATAACCCAGGCCAGTTTACTGTTTGTGCTCTTTCTGGCCATGGTGCTGCTCAATAACCTCTATTTTCAGTGGCAGATGTTTTCCTTTCATCAGTTTTAAAACGACCTTTCAAGGTTTCAGCAACCGCACCGACGGATTTTCTACCATGGCCGCCGGTCGAACCTGGTCTCCTTCCTGATGAAGATCACCTAAATGAAGACGGGCGTAGTCTGCCAGATACAAAAGTTGTTGGGTGATTTCCGGGTGTTGGTCAACAATATTATAATGTTCCTGCCGGTCTTTCTCCAGATTATACAAAAGTGCCGGGTGTCCTGCCACAAAACCGGGAAAGTGAATACTTTGGTAAGTGCTGTCAATGGGAAGGTGCAGTTTCCATTTGCCCGAGCGCACTGCTTGTAGTTGTTCTTTCTGATAATAAAAGAAGGCCGTATACGGAGATTTTGCCGAATCTTCCACAATCAACGATTGAATATCAAAACCATCAATCACCCGATCTGTTGGTACAGTGCCACCCGCCCAATGGGTGAGTGTGGGTAGCATGTCCAGGGTTGTGGCCATTTCTGTAACCACCTTCCCGGCTGGTATGGTGCCTTTCCATTGCATGAGGCAGGGTACCCGCATGCCCCCTTCCCAGGTGCTGCCCTTCCATCCTCGCAAATCACCATTGCTACCACCCCAGCGTTGGGCTGCGCCATTATCAGACGTAAAGACCACCAGGGTTTCTTCTTCGAGATCATGCTCCTTCAGGTATTGTAAAATTTGTCCGGTAGACCAGTCCAGTTCCTCCACGGCATCCCCATAAATGCCATTGGCCGATTTGCCCCTAAAATGATCGCTGGCATGCAGCGGGTTGTGGGTCATCGCATGGGGGAGGTAAATGAAGAATGGTTCATCCCGATGGGCATCCATAAACTGAATGGCTTCCTGAGTATAGCGTTGGGTCAGAGTGTTTTGATCGACGGGAGCTTCAATTACCGTTTCGCCCCGTATTAAAGGTAGTGGAACAAAATATCGATCCATATCATTGCTGTACGGAATGCCATAGTAGGTATCAAACCCCTGTCGGGTAGGAAGAAACTCCGGCTGATCACCCAAATGCCATTTCCCAATACAGGCAGTGGCATAACCGGCTTCTTTTAGTATTTCGGCCAGGGTAACTTCATCGGGGTTTAACCCTTTCTTTGCTTGCGGGAATAACACCTGCCGACCTATACTATCCTGCGGACGGGAGTTTACGTGCATATCTACCCGGCGAGGATAGCAGCCTGTCAACAAACTGGATCGGGAAGGAGTACAAACCCCACTGGTGACATAAAAATCGGTAAACATCACACCATTTGCGGCCATCTGATCAAGATAAGGAGTTCGTTGTTTTTCCGCGCCATAAATACCGAGGTCGCCGTATCCCAGGTCATCGCAGAAAATCAGGATGATATTGGGTTGGGAAGTTTGCGCTACTGATGGGGATGAAATAAGGAAGAAGGGTAGTAAACAGAGGAGCAGGAAAAAAAAGTGCATAGGTTTGAGGCCGATATTTTGTACATGGGAAGATAGTATTTTTAGCCGATTTACCGTAGTTTCAGCGGCTGTTTAAGTTTTAGTCTTTATGCGGTTCGCCGCGCAAGCGAAAACGATTCATTTCTCGCTTAGACAAAGCGCAGGTTCGGGATGATAGCAGCGCCATCAAGCCCGGTTCTGCAACGAAGTATAAGCGGAAAATGGATGGTTGTAGGCTGATTACTAGAATTTAAACAACCTCTTAATCAACCAAAAATTTCACTTATGGCACAGTATGATACCTTAGTAGAAGCCATTAACGGTCTGCGTGATCGAGGCTTTGGACATGATTTTAATCTGGAAAAGGACCGCATCTATTGTACGCAATTGAAGATGTATTACCGGCCCAAGGAGTTTAATATCGTGGAAGTTTACCGTTTTGAAGGGATGAGCAACCCAGATGATAGCTCGGTGCTGTATGCCGTAGAAACCAGCAATCATGACAAAGGGGTGTTGGTAGATGCCTACGGCGCTTACGCCGAATCTGTTTCTGATGAGATACTGGCCAAACTCAAGGCGGCTTATCAGAAATAATAGCAATATCAGTTATTCATAAGTTTGGATGCCCAGCACAAGATTCAGGAAGTCGGTATGTTTTTGCAGAAAACAACTGGCTTCTCTGGGCTGCAATATGAGGTTTTTATCAACTAAAAAAAGAAACTTTTATAAGCTCGGGAGACTTTATGAGTTTTCTTTTGTTAATGAAAAGCGCAGAAAATAATAAAATACGAAATCCGTTAGCAGTATCAGTACAAAAGATAATGAGTTTGCAATGTAATAGTATTATTAAGTGATTTTTTGCTTATCTTTAAAGTTTGTTATAAAGCCATTCATATGAAAATGAACATCTTGCTGACCTTCATTGGGGTCATTGCTCAGATCAGCTCAACCTTTGCCATTGTCCCACCTACCGATTCACTCAATCGGGCACCGGAAAACTGGTACAATCTTGATCCCGGAACAAGTCAGGTACAGGGTGTTAGCACTGAAAAAACCTATGAAATTTTAGCCAATCGTAAAGGTAAGAAGGTTGTGGTAGCGGTAATTGATTCCGGTGTTGATATTGATCACGAAGATTTACGGGATAATGTATGGGTCAATACTGACGAGATTGACGGGAATGGCGTAGATGATGACCAGAATGGGTACGTAGATGATGTGCATGGATGGAATTTTATCGGTGGCAATGACGGTTCAAATGTGAATTTTGATACCTACGAAATTACCCGGGAGTTTGCTGCATTACAGAAAAAATACGAGGGGCAGGATATAGCAGAACTTCCTAAGAAAGAGCGGGAGTATTATTTAGAAATTGAACAAAAATTTAAGCAGAAGTCAGGCGAGGCCGATCAGGAGTTTCAGGCTTTTACCTACTTCCATAAAAACTTTAAGCGCTCTCAAAAACTGATTGAAGCCTATCTGGATGTTGATTCCCTGACCGTTGATGACGTCGATCATTTGGAATCTTCCGACGAAATTGTGCTGATGGCGAAAGGGTTTCTGGAATATGCCTTTGAGAATGGGCTGGATAATACAATGCTGAAAGAAGGCATGGAACATTATCAGCAGGCAGTAGAGTACGGTTATAATGTAGAATATAACCCCCGCACCATTGTTGGCGACAATTACAATGATATATCAGAGCGGTATTATGGTAATAGTGATGTTACCGGACCAGACTCGCGTCACGGCACCCACGTGGCGGGTATCATCGCGGCCAACCGAAATAATAACCTGGGTATAAAAGGAATTGCCGACCACGTAGAAATCATGGCCATTCGTGCCGTACCGAATGGCGACGAACGGGATAAGGATGTGGCCAACGCGATTTATTACGCGGTGGACAATGGCGCAAATATTATCAATATGAGCTTCGGGAAATCTTTCTCACCCCACAAAGAAGTGGTGGATGAAGCCGTGCGATACGCTGAAGAAAAGGGAGTGCTCATCATTCATGCCGCTGGAAACAGCAGCGAAAACATTGATGAAACCGATAATTTTCCATCACGCCATTATCAGGGAAACAAGAAATATGCGAATAACTGGATTGAAGTAGGCGCTTCTTCCTGGAAAGGGGAGAATGATTTTGTAGCGCAATTCTCCAATTATGGTAAGCGTTCGGTTGATGTATTTGCCCCAGGAGTGGATGTTTTCTCTACAACCCCCAACCAGGGCTACGAAAGCCTCAGTGGCACCAGTATGGCCGCGCCCGTTACGGCAGGAGTGGCTGCATTGCTGATGTCGTATTACCCTGATCTGAAGGTGGATCAGGTAAAAGAAATTATTTTAACTTCCGCCATTAAGATGGACGATTTGAAAGTGAATTGCCCCGGAAAAGAAGGAAAACAAGTAAGCTTTAGCAGTTTGTCTTCCACCGGAGGAGTCGTCAATGCTTTTGAGGCGGTGAAGCTGGCTGAGTCTCAAAAAATCCGTAAGGAAAAATAGGCAAAGCATTTGGTCTGTTCCAGAGCTTTCTACGATAGTGGAAAGCTCTTTTTTTTATACGCAGGGAACAAATCCAAGGCAATAGCCTTAAAACCTCATCTGGCAGGCTGTTTTATTCATCATATAGATAATTATGCACACGCAATAATTACGTTTCTTCTTCATATAGACACGGATGCCTTGTTGGTATAATAAAATAAATGCATTAAATAATACAGTGTTTTACACCAGAGGAATTGGTTAATATATAGTTTTAGTAAAAACCTTACAGCCTATACTATTTGAGAGAAAGCTCATCAACATGCTCTGAAAGAGGAGGAAAGCAGTTTTATGATGATACTTTTACTAGAAATGTGGTATGCAATAGCGCATTTTTTTTATCGTCACTCTCCCAAAGCTTACATGCCTGAAGACGCCGAGCTATTAATATGGGCAGAAAATTAGCTACTTTTAAGTAACGATTTACGGAAAGTATATTTATAGTTGTCTACTAGTGGTTTTATGAAAAGAAGGATACTTGTGTTCTTCGTACTGTTATCCTGTGGGGTATTAAAAGTAAATGCGGCTGAGGTAGCACTCCTTAGCTTATTCGATGAGCCACAGCTCGAATCAATAGTAAATCTGGTCGCTCAGTCCAATCTCGATACCCCGCTCTCCCCAGGCCAAACTCAGGAAAGTAGTCAGCAGGAGCTTCTCGCATTAGAGCCCGATTTTAAAGGTATTTTAATATATACGCTGTTGTTCAGCATAACAATATTGGGTTTTCTAACCATTGCCTTAACAAAAAGCCGCCGGAAAACACGGATTGCCAATCAGCAATTGGCGGCTAAAAACGAAGAAATTCGCCTTAAGAATGTAGATCTTTTACAACGCAATGAGGAAACCCGCTTGCAGCATGAGGCGATCAGTGCGCAGCGAAAGACGCTGGAAGAAATGAATCAGGTGAAGGATAAAATGTTTTCTATCATTGCCCATGATTTTCGTAGCCCACTCAACACTATTCAGGGAGTGCTTAACTTGCTGCATATGGATGTGCTGAGCCCTGAAGAATTGAAAAACATGCTTCCTCATCTCACCAGGAAAGTAGATTATAGCATCAATTTACTTGATAATCTGCTTAACTGGGCGCGAACCCAAATGAATGGGCTAAAGGTAAATAGCATTACTTTTACGCTTAATCCTGAGATTGAAGAAACCGTAGCTGTGATGGCCCAACTGGCTCGTCAGAAAAATATTCGGGTAGAAAAGAATATTCATAAAGATTGCATGGTGCAGGCCGATCCGGATATGATTCAGCTGGTGGTCCGAAACCTGCTCTCAAATGCCATCAAATTCACCAATCCGGGTGGTTTGATCCAAATTGATACGGAGCCGAAAGACGGTAAAATAATCATTTCCATATCTGATACCGGAATTGGTATGGATGAAGAGTCTTTACAAAAGCTATTTAAACAGAGCGGCTATTCCACCAAAGGAACAGCTGAGGAAAAAGGCACCGGATTGGGGCTTAAGCTTTGCAGTGAATTTGTCCGTAGAAATAACGGAGAAATATGGATGGAGAGTAAGGTAGACGAAGGCACTACTTTCTATTTTACCGTTCCACTGGCTGAAGTTTTAGAAGAATCTTCTTATAGCTAGGTGTAAGCTGCACCACGCATTAGAACTGTTTGCTGGCAAAATCTAACAAAGGCTTTTCTGTTTCGAATAGTCCTGATGTACTAATCAGGTTGAAGGAGAAAAAGTCTGACTGAAAATGAGCAGGCATTGCCGCATATAATTCTGCAAAAGTTGTTATGAAAGGTAAAGATTATCGGTTAGTTTAGCCAGCAGACAACCTTTAATCGATTTATGCCTTATTCATTATTCTCTCGCCGCGAGGCGCTCACCGGCCTGTTTACGGCCTCATCCACATTGGTTCTGGGGGATTCCCCGACCAAACCTGCCATTGATGATCCACAGGCTGATTTTCTTTATTCCCTGAATGTAAGTACCCTCCGAGGCCAGAAGCTGGGGGTAGTCAAAGAACTGGAGATTGCGGCGCAAGCCGGATATGATGCGGTGGAAGTGTGGATCAATGGCTTGCAAGCCTATCTGGATGAAGGAGGCTCTCTTTCAGATTTACGAAAGCGGATCGACGATATGGGCATTACGGTGGCCAATGCCATCGGATTTGCCCAATGGATTGTAGATGATGATACGGTACGTCGGCAAGCGCTGGAACAGCTTAAAAGAGAATCAGATATGCTGGCTCAACTAGGCTGCACCCGCATCGCCGCTCCCCCCATGGGCGCGACCGAAGCCCCCGGGCTGGATTTGATGAAAGCCGCCGAACGATACCGCGCTATTCTGGAGTTAGGTGTAGCTCAGGGAGTCATTCCCCAACTGGAGGTGTGGGGTTTCTCTGCCAATCTGCACCGGCTGGGGCAAACCATGTTTGTAGCCATAGAAAGCCAGCACCCACAGGCCCGCATTCTGCCCGATATTTACCATTTGTACCGGGGAGGCTCTGAATTTAACGGATTAAAACTGGTGAGTGGGTCAGCGGTTGAAGTATTTCATGTCAACGATTATCCGGCCCAACCGGCTCGGGAACAGATCGATGACAGCTATCGGGTTTATCCGGGTGATGGTGTAGCCCCCTTAACGGAAGTATTACAGGATTTACGGGCCACCGGGCCGGGAAAAATCCTTTCTTTAGAGCTTTTTAATAAGGACTATTGGCAGCAGGATGCCCTGACCGTTGCTAAAACCGGATTAGAAAAAATGAAGCAAGCCGTGGCAAGTGCCATGAAAGGTTAATAAAAAAAGAAGACCTGCCATCGGTGACAAGTCTTACCTAAAAAAAATTCCATACTGTAAAGTTGAAAAAGTATAGAACAAAGCTAACGGGATTATTATGAACGTCAGTTAATTCAATGTTATGTTTAGATTAATAATACAACCAACTGCTACTATGAAAAACCGGATGAACCAGGCTGCCCTGCTATTGCTGTTCGGCACTTTATGCTGGTGCTGTGCTGCCCCGGGGCAAAGTGAAGCCCCGGTTCGTCCTCCTAATATTCTTTGGATTACCAGCGAAGACAACAGCCCACTGATCGGTGCTTACGGGGATACTTTTGCCACCACTCCTAATATTGACCGACTGGCGACCGAAGGTATTCGTTATACCAATGCCTTCGCTGCCGCTCCGGTTTGCGCCCCTTCCCGGAATGCGCTGATCACGGGCATGTATCCTAATTCTCTGGGAACCGAACATATGCGGAGCACTTATCCGGTACCCGATTTTGTGAAATTTTACCCGTCTTATCTGCGGGAAGCAGGCTATTACTGTACCAATAATGTCAAGAAGGATTATAACACCACAGACCAGCCCGAAGCGTGGGATGAATCCAGTAAGGAAGCGACCTATCAGAATCGGGGAGAGGGGCAACCATTTTTTGCCATCTTTAATTTCACCACTTCGCACGAAAGCTCTATCCATCCCTTCATTCCCAATGACTCACTTATGCATGATCCGGCCAAGGTGCCTATGCCTCCCTACCACCCGCGTACCCCTGAAATGGAACACGACTGGGCGCAGTACTACGACCGGGTACAGCAGATGGATGCTCAGGTTGGCCAGGTATTACAGGAACTGGAAGAGTCCGGGCTGGCCGATAGCACCATTGTGTTTTATTACAGTGATCACGGCGGAGTGCTGGGGCGAAGCAAACGGTTCATCTACGAGTCTGGCTTGCATATTCCATTAATTATCCGTTTTCCGGAGGCATATCGTCACCTGGCTCCCGGTGAGCCGGGAACAACAACCGACCGTCTGGTCAACTTTGTGGATTTTGCACCTACGCTACTTTCATTAGCCGGAGTGCCTATCCCTGAGTATATGCAGGGGGGAGCGTTTTTAGGGGATCAAACCGTCCAGGCTCCAAAGTACACCTATAACTTCCGGGGCCGCATGGATGAGCGGTTTGATATGGTGCGCTCGGTGCGGGATAAGCAGTACCGTTATGTCCGTAACTACCTGCCGCATAAGATTTATGCCCAGTATATTGAATACCTGTGGCGCGCCCCTTCCATGCGTTCCTGGGAAGAAGCTTACCTGGCAGGTGAACTGAACGAAGTGCAATCAGCTTTCTTTGAAGAAAAACCATCGGAAGAGCTGTACGACGTAGATGCTGACCCCGATAATATCAAAAATCTGGTCGATGATCCGGCTCATCAGGAAATACTAGCTGAACTGCGTAAAGCAAATCAGCAGTGGCTGCTGGATATTCGCGATGTGGGTTTTCTGCCTGAACCCATGATGCCGGATATTGCCAGCGATTCCAGCACGACCTTATATGAGTTTGCCCGATCCGACGCTTATCCGTTGGAAGAAATCATGAAAGTGGCCGAGATGGCAACCATGCGTGATCCGAAATATCTGCAGGATCTCATCAACCAGTTAGGTAGTGAACAACCCGTGATTCGCTACTGGGCGGCAACTGGTTGCCGGATTCTGGCAGAACATGCCGCACCGGCGAAAGAAAAACTACAAACCCTGTTAGACGATGAAGAGGTGAGTGTACAGGTGGCTGCGGCCGAAGCACTCTACCACCTGGGTGAGAAACAGTCGGCCATCAATACCCTGGAAGAAGCGCTTACCGATGACAATATGATGGCCCGGGTGCAAGCCCTCAATGTGTTAGAGACGATGGACGAAGACGCCCTGCCCACGCTGGAAATGGTAAAAGCCCTGGTGCCTGAAGAGGAGGAAAACCGAGATTATGATACCCGGGCGGCAGAACATTTGGCCGATAAACTTACTGAAATGGAATAGGAGGACTCTTAGCGTTCATTCAGATCGATCGTATTATTCCTTATGCAAATACTAGTGAAAATTCTCAGTTTTTTGTCCCTGTTTTTTTTAGGGTGCGCCATTCAGGGGTTTGCACAAACGGCTGAAGCACCGTTGGTGAACCATAACCAGCCCGAGCGGGAAGCCTGGCTGAAAGATGCCGGGTTTGGCATGTTCATCCATTTTAGCTTCGATAGCCAGCTGGGAGTGGTGATCAGCCACTCCATGGTTGGTGCTTCGGAAGACTACCTGAATCGCTTTATTAATGAGTTGCCCCAGACCTTTGATCCTGATGAGTTTTCCCCGAAAGACATCGCCGTACTGGCAAAGCTGGCCGGGATGAAGTACATCGTGCTGACCACCAAGCATCATTCAGGCTTTTGCCTATGGGATACCCAGACAACCGAGTTCAATATCATGAATACTCCCTACGGGAAGGATCTGGTGACTGAGTTTGTAGAAGCTACCCGGGAGCAGGGTTTGGCCGTAGGTTTTTATTACTCCCCCGAAGACTTCTATTTCCTCCATACACACGACCAAACCGTTCGCCGTCGTTTCCCTGAGCCATTGCCGGATGCAGTGATGGATGAGTACGTGGCCTATGTAGAAGCTCAATGTACTGAACTGATGAGCAATTACGGACAAGTGGATGTTTTGTTTTTTGATGGGGGAGAAGGCCCATTGCAGGAAAAAGCCAAGGAGGTAAGCTGGCGATTGCAACCCAACGTATTGGTGACCCGGGGGGCGATTGCCACTCCTGAGCAGACCATATTAGGCATTGCCTCCGACAAACCCTGGGAAGCTTGTGTGACGATGGGCACCCAGTGGCAGTATAAACCTACCAACGATGATTATAAGTCGGCTGCCCATCTGATTGAGATACTGATCGAGAGCCGGGCCAAAGGTGGAACTTTACTGTTAAACGTGGGGCCAAAACCCAACGGGGAGTTACCCATTGAACAGGAAGAACGGTTGCGCGAAGTGGCCGCCTGGCACTTTATCAACCAGGAAGCGGTGCACGATGTCCGCCCCTGGATCATCTCCCGGGAGCAGGATATCTGGTTTACCCACAGTAAAGCAGGAAATAACGTCTACGCCTACCTGACCAACCGACCGGACTGGGCCCGGGGTGAACGCCGGGAATTTATTATCAAATCTGTACAAACCACCGATCAAACGAAAGTGACCGTATTGGGACAATCGGGGGAGGTGGTAGAATATGATCCAACCGCGGATGGACAGACCTACTTTGAGCAGAAAGAGGATGGGTTGCACATCTCCTGTGTGCGTGCCCAGCGTATTTACAATAATCATAAATGGCACAATCCGATTGTACTGAAGCTCGAAAACGTAGTGCCTGCCCTGGAACCTCCGGCAGTGCAGACTATTTCCTCAGAAAACACGGATGGAGGGATCATACTAAGCGGGGAAGTTCTGGATAAGGGAGATGCCGATCAGGTGGAGGTAGGGTTCTTTTATCGGCCTTACGCCGGATTTGCGGAAGCGTTATACACTCAGCCCTGGCAGGAAACGGAATTTACAAGCCTGAGCGAGGCCGAAGACTTCAGCGTAACCCTGTCCCAATTAAAACCAGGGCAGGAATACGAATATCAGGCCGTCCTTCGGCATCCCAAGATTGAGATACAGGGAGATATTCAAAGAATTGCAGTACCGATTGAATAGATAAGTGTGCTGAAGTCTCACGGAGACATACATAAATCGATGATAGCTCCAAACATAATCCCAGCGAGCTGTATTAATCTATCAATCAATAATCCACTGAACCTTTCAACGAAAACACAATGAAACTAACACAAGATACCACAATTGGCTGGATTGGCACGGGAGTGATGGGAGCAGCGATGGTTGATCGATTGCAGGAAGCCGGGTACTCCTGCGTGGTCTATAACCGCACCCGGGAAAAGGCCGAAGCAGCACTGGAGCGGGGAGCTTCCTGGGCCGATTCCCCGAAGGCAGTTGCAGAACAGGCCGAAGTGATTTTTACCATCGTGGGCTTTCCCCAGGATGTCCGGGAGGTTTACCTGGGTGAAGATGGAGTGCTGGCGGGAGCCTCGGAGGGCAGTATCCTCGTGGATATGACCACCACCGAACCCAGCCTGGCCCAGGAAATCCACGAAGCTGGCCAGCAGAAAAAAGTATCTACCATCGATGCACCCGTTTCCGGGGGCGACGTGGGGGCGAAGAATGGTAAACTGTCGATCATGGTCGGAGGGGAGGAAGAAGCGGTAACCACAGTGATGCCTTTGTTCAGGATTATGGGAAAGAATATTGTGTACCAGGGGAAAGCCGGATCGGGACAGCACACCAAAATGTGCAACCAGATTACCATTGCCGGCACCATGATCGGAGTTTGCGAATGCCTGATTTACGGCTATCGGGCCGGACTGGATTTACCCACCATGCTGCAGTCCATCAGCGGTGGAGCAGCCGCCTGCTGGACACTGGACAACCTCGCGCCTCGCATCGTGGACCGTAATTTTGATCCTGGCTTCTACGTAGAGCACTTCATCAAAGATATGGGCATTGCCCTACAGGAAGCCAACCGCATGGGCTTAGCCATGCCCGGACTGGCGCTGGTCAAACAGCTCTACGAAGCCGTAAAAGCGCAGGGTCATGGCAAACTAGGCACCCAATCCCTTGTGCTCGGGCTGGAAACTCTGAATGGGATAACGAAGGATTGAATAAGAGAATGATTAAAAGACTGAAGGTTTGAGTTTGCGCTGAGAGCAAATAGATAAATTGAACACCGCGATTTGTTCCTTGAATCAAGCTATTCTAAGAATTAGCAAACAACCCTTTCCAGCATTCGTTTATCCAATAAATGGCATTCACTCACCAATGCTATCATGAATCCTTCAACAACTCACTCATTCAACCATTGACCCATGCCACGACTCATCAACGGATTACACCACATTACCGCCCTGGGCGGCGAGCCGCAGCCCAATGTAGACTTTTACACTCGCGTGCTAGGTTTACGGCTGGTGAAGAAAACCATCAACTTCGATGCGACTGACGTTTATCACCTCTACTATGGTGACGAAACCGGCCAGCCCGGCACCATCATGACCTTCTTTCCATATCCGGGTATTCAGCGAGGGCGCATCGGCACCGGGCAGGTAACCATCACCTCCTTCTCAATTCCGGCCGATTCGGTAGACTATTGGGCTAAGCGGTTGGAAAGTCATAACGTGCTGTTTCAGTCGCCAAGTAGGAGAGGGAATGAGACAGTGCTGCCGCTGGAAGATCCGGATGGCTTACTTTTGGAACTGGTCGCTACTGATCAGGATGCCCGGAGTGGCTGGGCGGGGGGGGAAGTTCCCGGGGTACATGCCATTCGGGGTTTCTTTGGCATATCGGTCTGCGTGGGCAATCCGATGGCAACCCAGCATCTGCTAACCCATACTTTAGAACACACCATCGTACAGGAAGAACAGGGCCATACCCGTCTGCAAGCTGGTGACGGTGGTCCTGGTACCTACATAGATTTAGCCTGTCCGCCTAATGCCGTTCGCGGATTGCAGGGCGGAGGCACCATTCACCACGTGGCCTTTAGCACGGATACCGACGAAACCCAAAAGCAAATCCGTGAACGACTGACCGAAGCTAGCATGCAGGTTACCGCTGTGCTGGATCGACAATATTTTCATTCCATCTACTTCCGCGAACCGGGTGGAGTCTTGTTTGAAGTAGCCACCAACCCCCCGGGCTTTGCCAGAGACGAAGACGTGGCCGAACTGGGTACGACTCTCAAGCTCCCTCCCTGGGAAGAAAAGAACCGCGGCAGTATTGAGCAAAATCTTGCGCCTATCCAATAAGCCACTGCCTACTAATCTTTCAAATATGGAATCTGTACGATACGCCGGTAAGCCACTGAACGAAAGCTCCGTTGCCATGATTATGATTCATGGGCGGGGAGCGAGTGCCGAGAATATTCTGGGCCTGAGCCGGGAGTTTGCCACCCAGGACATCGCATTTGTGGCTCCGCAGGCGACAAATCACTCCTGGTATCCTTACAGCTTTTTAGCACCCATCAAAGATAATGAGCCGGGCATCTCTTCGGCACTGGACGTCATCGGAGAGTTGCTGCACGACATCAGCGAACAAGGCATTCCTCCCCATAAGATTATCCTGCTGGGTTTTTCTCAGGGAGCCTGTCTTTCGCTGGAGTATGCGGCGCGGCATCCGCAACGGTACGGGGGTATTCTAGCGCTGAGTGGGGGTGTGATCGGCCCATTAGGCATGGAGCGCCACGATGCCGGTGATATGCAGCAAACCCCGGTTTTTCTGGGTTGTAGTGACGTGGATGCCCATATTCCGCTGGAGCGGGTGCAGGAAAGTACCCGAATTTTTCAAAGCCTGAATGCGGAGGTCACCGAGCGGATTTACCCGGGTATGGGGCACACCATCAACCAGGACGAAGTGGAGTACATTGACGAGCTACTGCTTCGGGTAACTGCGTCTTAGAGGAAAATGACCTGCCATCCGTACTGTTAAAGTACCAACTCGTATTTGTGCTCAATCAGGGCTTTGCCAAAGCTTTGAGACGGTTTTTCTTCTACTAGTTTAAACCCATAGCGACGGTATAAACTGGCTGCGGTGGCCAATTCATGAGCGGTCCAAAGATAGGAGGATCGGTATCCCTTTTCTTGCAGGAAATTCATATAAAGTTGCATCAGCTTTTTACCCAACCCAATGCCCCGGTAGGCTGCATCAATAAAAAAATACCGCAGTTGAGCAGCTTCGCCCCGATCCATAAGCAAGAGGAAACCCACGCGTTTCCCCAAATGTTCACATACCCACACCCGGCTTCGTTCCGGATTGTACTGTTCACAAAATTCAAGCATGCCGCTGGCCACATAATTCTCGAAAACCAGCCCAAAGTTGTATTCTTTCTGGTACAGCTCCCCGTGAGTCATCACCACAAAACCCAGGTCACCAGCATTCAGGTGCGTCCTGATCGTGATGTCTTCCAGGGTGACTGGAGGCGGAGTAACATCTGACTTATTGAGTAACTGCTCGGCTTCGGCCAGTAATGCGGCCAGACGGGCCTTGTCAGCTTCCGGCAGATGGCGGGTATACTCATCAATCTGTTGTTCCGATTGGCTGTTGAGATAGTGGAAGAGCGCTTGGCCTTTGGGCGATAGGCGGATATACTGCACCCGTTTATCGTCGGCTGAAGTAGCCTTTTGTATGTACTGCGCTTTCTCAAATTTCCTCAGAATCCGGCTCAGATAGCCTTTATCCATCTGAAGGGTTTCCACCAACTGGTTGGCCGGGAGCGTTTCCTGCTGCGCCAGTTCGTACAGGATACGAGACTCAGAGAGTGAAAGCGGACTATCCAGGATATTCCGGTTTAGCAATCCTAAAAAGTTGGTGTAAAAGCGGTTGAAAGACCTTATTTGCTGGGTAACAGACATCTCATGTAAAATTTAAGATGAAAAAAAGCATAATAGTTGACAAAAGCAACTAAAACAAGCCAGGTGTGTATCATTATCAGACATTATTCTGATTTTTCACCTGCCTAAAACGATCATTTTCATTTTTGCCAGCGTTCTCAATAAAGGGGGCTTTTAGTAACCTTTGTTTTTTGTGATAAGTAAGATATTAATTGGACCTATATTGGGTTTTCTATTGTTTACTGAGCTTGCCGTGATTCGAAATCATTGAAACAAGTGATTACTTTTCTCAAAAGCACACCATTTCAAAGTTCTTTATTCAGCGTTCAATATCCGATAGTCAATGTCTGCATCCATCAAAAGTCAAACCGCCATATTAGCCAAATTAGGCATAGAGAAACTGAATCCTATGCAAGTAGAGGCGCAATCGGCCATCGCCTCTAACCATGAAGTTATTTTACTTTCACCCACGGGAACGGGTAAAACGCTGGCTTTTCTGTTGCCCTTGATTGACGCATTAGACGCAACCTGTGAAGAAATTCAGATCGTCATTATCGTGCCTTCCCGGGAATTGGCCATTCAGATTGAACAGGTGATGCGGGAGATGGGTACCGGCTTTAAAGTAAATGCCGTGTACGGTGGCCGCCCCGGCTCTAAAGACCGGGTAGAAATAAAACACCGACCGGCTGTGTTGATCGGTACCCCCGGTAGAGTGGCCGATCATCTGAGGCGGGAAGCCTTCCATACCGCCCACATCAAAACCCTGGTATTGGATGAATTCGATAAATCACTGGAAATAGGTTTTGAAGGTGAAATGAGGCAGATCCTGGAACTGCTCCCCAAAGTGAAGAAGAAGATACTGACCTCAGCCACCCAGGGAGTGAGCATTCCCAGGTTTGTGCGGTTAAGAGCCCCAACGACGATTGATTATCTGGACGAAAAAATCACCCAGTTACAAGTCAAAATGGTTGTTTCTCCGGCAAAAGATAAACTGGATACCCTCATTGAGTTGATTGCGCACATTGGCAACCAGAACGGTATCATCTTCTGTAATTTTAAAGACTCCATTCAGCGGGTCAGTGATTGTTTATCGGATAATAAGATCTCGCATGGCACTTTCTACGGTGGCATGGAACAGCTAGAGCGAGAACGGGCTTTAATTAAATTTAGAAACGGCACGCATCAACTATTACTGGCGACTGATTTAGCGGCCAGAGGGATTGATGTGCCGGAAATTGATTTTATTATTCATTACCATCTTCCTTTCCGAAGCGAGGAATTTACCCACCGCAATGGTAGAACCGCCCGGATGAATAGTAATGGCACCGCTTATATTCTTCAGTATGAACAGGAAGATCTCCCGGATTTCATTGGAGAAGTACCAGTTGAAAAACTAAAAAAAGCCAAACTGCCCAAACCGGCTGCCTGGAGCACCTTGTTTATTTCCGGTGGCAGAAAAGACAAAATATCGAAGGGCGATGTGGCTGGCTTGTTTTTCAAACAGGGGAACCTGTCTAAAGAAGCATTGGGTATTATAGAACTTAAGAATGATTGTGCTTTTGTGTCGGTAAAAACCACTGCCATCAAAGATCTTTTACCCAAAATAACGAATGTGAAATTGAAGAAGAAGAAAGTGCGGGTATCGGTGATTTAAGTAGAGACTGTTTTTTATCCTTGCCCCGGTTCCATTGACAGTCACCCTACCGTTTTCCTTTGATTTACCAAAACTTCCACCAGGGTTTGGATGGCCCTTGCGTCGGATTGCTTCGGCTTTTCTGAACCACACGTCCGTATGAATAACCGGTAAGCCTGGTTTCAAAAAGTAGTTCATCGGCGGTATCGAGTTCTTGGTGAAAATATCTTTTGCAAACCGAGAACACAAAGTTCTCTCCAACCTGGTCTTCCTGAAAAGGTTCGTCCGGAAAATCGTCTAACCAGTACACCCGGTCACCATTTTCGTCAAAGCGCGCCTTGCTTAAAAGAGCTTTTTCTTCTTCTAATGGTTCTCCAGTGTCAAGAAAAGTGCCGCCATCAGAACTACCGGCTCGGGCACGAATTTTCTGTCCATTTTTTATGATAGCATACCCCCAGAGATTGACCACACTATGCAAGACAATGGCACATATTTCAGCATCAGGAAACTGCTGAATAAGTTTTTCCTCAATGGCAGAGTTCTCGGTTTCAATGATTTGCATGGGCAGTTCTTCAACGCAGATAATCAGCTTATCCTGATAGCTCCCTATGTATACTTCTCCATTTTTGGGATACATGGCGACTTCAAAAAGTTCAGCTTCTGATTGTTTGAGTTTGGTAAACCCCAGGTCAGCCAGCAGGGTTTGGTGGTCTGACAATGCTGGTTTATTGATGATGATTGTTGAAGTTTTCCACCCCATAGTGTACGTGTTATTTGTTCGTTCTACGAAATGACAGATAACGGTTGGCAATAAGAAGCCCCGCCTCCCGGAAGATCTTATGATTTCGGTGATGACATTTTATTTCAGCCAGCTTTACATCCATGATCTTTGTTTGCCCGCATGCTGATTGTGCGTTTTTATTTTTCATCGTCTTGCCACCAAATCACTTGGGAAAGGGTATTCATTTCAAATTTACTGACAGGACTAAAAATAATTTCAAAACAGGGGTTCGGCGGTGATTTCGCGTTGTATTTTTTAGGATCAAACATCTGTCTAATGCTGATGTTGTAGTTGCCATTCTGCATTGGGATTTCTAAGTCCGCGTTTTCGGTTGAAGGTATTTTTGAACGCTCAAATTGAGCAACCATGGTAAGGTCCGTATAATTAACAAGCCATAATTTTGCGTTGGTCACCTTTATATTTAACTGTATTTCTCGGAATATCTTCCTGGGGGAAGGCTCATCAAGAATATGTACGTTCATAAAATTCGGTTCACCGCTTGACCAAATAGCACAGGCACCATGATTGGTTTGTTCAGTAAACTTTTTTAAAACATCTTCCAATTCCCAGTCTTCATCAACAAACCCATTGTACAGTTCAGAGTTTACTATCCCGATAAAGCCTGAATCATCCGAGATTTCCAGTTTCTGTTTTGCATGGTCGTTTTTATTTAACCAGAAAAATAGTCCCATAAGCCAAATTAGGGGTTATCAAAATGTGCTACAACGGTACGTATAAAAAGCGGAGCCAGCCGATAGGTGGCGATGATTTTATACAGTGTCAGGCACTTTTATTTTTAAATTATATGCTTTTTCCAGAAGGGCAATTTCATGTCCATATCCCATTCCATGGATAAATTCTTTAGAGGCCTCTCCATTCTCAAATGAGATTTTTACTTTTTGGTAATCCTCTAAAATTTTCTTGGGTGGCCTTGATAAGAAAGCTGACAAATATTTCTCTGCAACATCTTGTCGGCTAACCATTAGAAGATATTGAACGGTCGTCATTGGATTGTTCAATTCAAAATTACCTTTTTCAATTTCGTCCACAATTAAGCCTGGATTTTGTAAATCTTCGAAAAGCTTAAGCAACCTGCCTTTTGTTGCTTTAGGTATTACAGAAACTGCGTTGTCATATTCTTTTTTGTCGGCCAAATTCCAAATTAGCGTTCCTTCTCCTCCGTCAACCAAAGCTCCAATGTCTCTGCCAATCATTGTTTCATTCCAGTAGTTTAGTAAGGGATTGGTTTTAGAGAATTTCTTTAAGTCCTTTGATTCTATATAGCACATAGCAGACAATTCAATGTATTGCCCCGCTACATTATCTCTATTGGATGAGAACTTTAGAAGTAAAGAGTATTTCTTGTCGGCACTTTCTAACGCTAGTTTGTGTCGGCTCGGGAAATAGCTAAATCCAATGGTGGTTAATTCATCAGCAATTAGTTGGCAAACCCGGTCGAATACTTCTCGGGGTATTTCAGCCTTCGCATGGTTGAGGTGTCTTTTAGTGGCTCGTTCCTTGTTGCTAAGAATATGCTCTGTAAAATCTTCTATGTTTTTAAGCCACTTCATTTTTTCTAATTTTACCTAACGTTTAGTATATGGCAAGCAGGGCATTTCGGAGGTGCGAACTTCAAGATGCGGATACCACTGTCCGCCCTATTTTTTATAGCCATTGATGTAAACAGCGTTTATTCAATTGTTATTCCGCATTTTTCAGATTTTGCTGTTTCTATCGCGCGAAAAATCACCTCAAATAAATCTTGTCCGTCCGAGGTCACATAATAATTTGATAAGTCAGTTATATCCGTACTAATATTATTTCCCCAAGGGGGCATTTTATTCAGGTCATATTTATCCCATACTAATTTTGAGGGCTTAAATTTTTTCAAGCGGTTCTGAATTTCTTTTAGCTCTTTTTCTGCTTTATCTAAGTTTTCATAGTTCAGATTTCCGTTATAAAATTCATTCAGCACTGTTGGATATTTTTTCCCAAATATTCCTTTTGTAAGTCGTACTTCAATCGTGTCAAAAAAGGAGGTCAGGAAATCACTTGTTCCAATTTCATATATAAAATGACTTGTTCTTAAATGTACTCCCATTTTGTTTTTCTCAAATTGCTTACGTTGGATGCATATGTGGGCCGTGTTTGTTTGCTTTTCAATTTCCGTTTTACCTATTAGTTACTTGGAGCATCAGGCATTCTAGCTTTCCATTGCAAGGCTCACAAATGCATCTTTACATTTGCCTGAATGGAAAAATACAATTCTTATCTTAGGGAAAAGGAGGAGAACTTAGCTAATGCATAGGTTTAATACCTCTACAAAATGTCAGTCCTCCTTTCCCTTATTGGTTGAACCTAATCACCCG
>JAVKCN010000114.1:0-11757 GCA_040222715.1 Cyclobacteriaceae bacterium
AGTAGGAAAATTCTGCTAGCAGATAGTACCGATTGTTTTACGACCTGCGCGAGTCAAATCTGCTGTATTGTATTTTTTGCATTGGGTTTAAACCCAATGCTGGCGTACCCCCTAATTCGCATTGCAGCAAAGCTTGCGAAGAATACGGCTTTAAGCATTGGTTTTTGCGTAATATTTTCTTTTAAGCCAAAATGAAACCCTCACCAGTAAAATTAACGCCGGAACTTCTACCAGGGGCCCGATGACTCCGGCAAACGCCTGTCCTGAGTTCAGACCGAAAACGGCAATGGCCACAGCAATCGCTAATTCAAAGTTGTTACCCGCTGCGGTGAACGCAATGGAAGCATTTTTATCGTATTCTGCACCCATAGCCTTACTGATGAAAAAGCCTATCAGAAACATTAATGAAAAGTACACCAGAAGCGGAATGGCAATTCTTACAACATCCAGCGGAATCTGAACAATCAATTCACCTTTTAGTGAGAACATGACAACAATGGTAAAGAGCAAAGCGATCAGCGTTATTGGCGAGATGGCTGGGATGAATCTGCTTTGGTACCAGGTCTCTCCTTTCCATTTTACCAACAGGATTCTGCTTAAAAGCCCGGCCAGAAAAGGGATGCCCAGATAGATTGCCACGCTTTCGGCAATGGTAGCAATGGATATATCCACAATAGCTCCCTGAAACTCAAAGTAAGGCGGCAGCACCGTAATGAACAACCAGGCATAAAAGCTATAAGCAAATACCTGAAATATGCTGTTCAAGGCTACTAGACCGGCCCCGTATTCGCGGCTTCCTTCGGCCAGATCATTCCACACCAGTACCATAGCGATGCAACGGGCCAAACCAATCAGTATCAGCCCTACCATGTATTCGGGGTAATCCTGAAGAAATACCAAAGCCAGAACAAACATCAAAACCGGCCCGATAACCCAGTTTAGAAGCAGGGAGATTGAAAGAATCTTTACGTTTCGGAACACTTGAGGCAGTAGTTTGTAGTTCACCTTCGCCAGGGGCGGATACATCATCAGTATTAAACCTATGGCGATGGGTATGTTGGTACTGCCACTACTAAAGGAATCAATGAAACTGGAACTTGAGGGGAAAAAGTAGCCGATGCCAACGCCTACTGCCATGGCCAGGAATATCCATAAGGTTAAATATTGATCTAATAAGCTAAGTTGTTTGGGTTTTGCGGTCATTAGTTCTTTTTAATCTGGGAGAATACATAAAACATCTCTGCTGCTATTTGCAGGGACCGTTCGTCGTACTTGGCCGCTTCCTGCGGGGTATCGTCAAATTCCTTCGGGTCATCGTAGCGAACCGGAATACGTTTTTCGGTTCCCGGGATGAAAGGGCAGTTTTCATCAGCATGAGAGCAGGTCATCACGGCAGCAAACTGATCAGCTTTGTTGATGGGGTCGTCAAAAAGTTTTGAAAACGCACTGATGGGTTCAGCATCATCAGAATTGAAAACGAAATACACCGGGTTGGATTTACCTTTGGACGACACTCTAAAGCCGCTTTTCCTGATGGAGGCTACGGCCCGCTCATTGAAGGCCGTTACTTCCACACCACCCGAGTAACAATTGGCGGGAATACCAAAATAGTCGGCGGCGGTCTGGGCCCAGATCTGGGCAAACTGGCTTCGGCGTGAATTATGAGTGCAGATGAAATTCAGGTTCACAACTTCGGCCTGACTAATCTTGCTTTGTATATAATCAATCAAAGGTTTTAAAACCTGCTTTCGATCATTGGAAATACGCTGACTTTTTGCTTTTTCAATCGTAGGGAATAGCTCGGGTAACATGGTGACTTTTGTTTTTCGCATGATTCTATCCATCGAATTACAGTTAACAACATCCTGAACCTGGCGTGCAATCGCTGTCCTGAGATGGGAGGTCAGAAAGTCTGGTTTCAGATGTACTCCCCGGTTTCTCGGCAAACACCGTGATGCTGAAAATGCCGGTTTCACCTGTATTGAAATCATCTGCTTCCTGAGCGGATAGGTATTTGCTCAAAATATCATCAGGAATGCTAATGGGCTTTTCTTTTTGTAAGATGATATTCTGAAATCCAGCCTCTTTGATGTGTTGCAGATATTCATCTTTTTGAATTGCTCCGGCTACACAGCCAGCGTACATTTCGGCATCTTCCCGCAGTTGGTCGGGTAGGCTACCCACGAGCACAATATCGGAGATACTAAAGTGCCCGCCGGGTTTCAGCACCCGGAAAATTTCACCGATTACTTGTTGTTTATTCGGCACGAGGTTGAGCACGCAATTGCTGACAATTACATCGGCTACATTATCATTGACTGGCATATTGTCAATATCACCTTCCCGAAACTCAACATTGTTGTACCCCAGTTTCTCGGCATTCGTGCGAGCCTTTTGAACCATGGCGGGAGTGAAGTCTATGCCGATTACTTTTCCTTCGGCCCCGGTTTCGTGTCGGGCAACAAAGCAATCATTTCCTGCCCCGGAACCAAGGTCGATCACTACATCCCCTTTCCGGATTTTGGCAAACTGGGTAGGCAAGCCACAACCCAGGCCTAAATCAGCATCTTCTATATATCCTTCAGTTCCGGTGTAATCATCCATCATGATGTTGTACACCTTATTAGAAGGGGTAGTAGCACCACAGCAGGAAGCGGCGTTTTCCGCTTTTCCTTGTTCGGCTATTCGAGCGTATTTCTCTTTCACCACATTTTTTAATTCCTGTTCGTTATTCATGATTTATGAATTTGTGTTATTGCAATATTGCGATGGATCTAGGTAAATTTTTTAGCAGCAGGTATTTGAAGAAGGAGACTCTAATTGATTGAAGATCTCATCAAACTGACTTTTAATCTCAGCCCAGCGAACCGGATTGATGCAGTAGCTAATGCTGGACCCTTCAATCGTTCCCTGAATAATGCCAATGTCTTTCAGTTCTCGAAGGTGCTGGCTGATGGTCGCCTGAGCCAATCCTAATTCCTGCACCAAATCTCCGTTAATGCAGGCATTGGTCTTCAGCAAATGCTGAATGATCGCTACCCGGGCCGGGTGAGCAAAGGCTTTTGCTGCCATAGCCATTTTATTTTGTGCTTCCGAAAAAAGATCGGTTTTAGTGACTCCCATATTTTAATTGTCTTATTGCAATATTACGATTAAGTTGTGAGGTTTCCAAATATTTTCAATGATTGCTTTTTGCAAGGTCTTTACATCTATGCTTGTCCTCCACTGAAATAAAGGAAGTATTGCTTATCAAAATAAATAAACGCATTTGAGCAATATCACTTCAGGAAGATTTTCGTCTCAGGAACTTACGCTTAATAAGCTTATTACATCTTTTCCAATGCATCCAGTTCTTCCTGATAGCCCCCGGAAAGAATGGGGAAACGATACCAGGAGCGTGGGTCAACGTTAAAATCATCCATATGGAAGGATGGTGCAATGCGCTCCCGTTTCCACTGATTACGTGACCAAAGTCGGAAAAACTTAGAGATGTACGTTTTTAATAAGGAATCTGTCACTAAATCCTGCTCCTGAATAATCTTATAAATTTCCAGCGGGCCGTGCCGATCCCGAATAGCCAGTCGTTCAATCACTACCAGAATATTGTAAGGCATCAGATCAGATTCGTCGGTTTGCGCTTGTTCCAGCGGTCGTAATTCAGCCGTAGGGTTCAGTCGGTTTACCGGGTGTAGTCCCGGATAATCCAGTGCCTCTTCGGCCCATTTTAGCCATTGCAAAATGAAGTGTTTATCTACGGCGGCAATGGGGGCGATACTTCCGCTGGTATCTCCATCCATCGTTGCATACCCAACATCGCCTTCGCTACGGTTGGAGGTGGTGAGTAAAAGTGCATTGTGAATATTAGCCAGCATCCAGATAGCAGGATTTCTGGCCCGGGCCTGCACGTTTTGCAATGTAATATCGTCTTGTTCCCAAGTGAGATCGCGGCGCAGGGCTTCCTCAATTTTCCGGGTATATCCGGCCACCTCATCGTCAATTTTCCATTGATGGAAGGTCGCCCCTAGCGAGTCGGCCAGCGTTTGAGCGGCGTTCAGTGTTTGCTCGGATGAATTAATGGTGCCCTGATACGCGGTAATCAATAAACGATTCAGCAAAGTGCGAAAGATCGTTTGCTCGTCGGCTCCTTCATCAAACGTAGAAAGCCATTGCGACATACCAAGTTTTTCCAGAAAGGTGGGTAGGCCCAGTTCTCGCACTCCCCGGCGTACCATCTCCGATACCAGCACGGCGCAGGAAGAGGAATCGGCCCCACCGCTAAGCGAAAGTACAAACCCTCTGGATCGGCTTTTTCGCAGATAGTCAAACAGAGCGAGGCTTCCGGCTTTGGTAAATTCTACTTCTTTATCGTAATCATCGTTGTTAGGAGCGGCTTCGGAGTTCTCCGGCTGAGAAAAATCAATACGGCAGCTTAGTAGTTGTACATCCTGAAAAGAAAGTCGGTTATTTTTCTTCAGCAACTTTCCCTGCTGGGCAATCAGAATTTCACCGTCGTACACCATGCGCCCGGCTTCGTTGCCCAGCATGTTGGTAAATACATAAGAACAGTCAAAGGCTTCTGAGCCTTGCAGTACCAGTCGCTCCCGGAAGTGGGTTTTTCCAAAGGCAAAGTGACTGGCACTCGGGTTAAGAATAAGGTCAACGCCGCGCGTTTTATGAATCCAGCCCGGGCGCAGGTCTTCTCGCCAGGCATCTTCGCAAATCTCAAAAGCGACCTTAATACCATTTACCTCATAGATGACATCACCGAAATCATACCATTGCCCGTGTACTTCTACCTGACCTTGCTCATAGGCAGCCCAGGGAGTGAACCAGCGGGGTTCGTAATGAACACCATCATTGGCCAGGTACTGCTTGGCCGTAAAACCCAGAATCTGCTGATTGTGAATTAAACAAGCGGTATCGTAGCGTTTGCCTTCGTACAACATCGGCAAACTAACGGCCACCGTAATATCCTGACAAGCCGAAACAATGTCCGGTAACACATCCAGGGCCTTCTGGTAGATCCAATCGCTCAGAAACAGGTCTTCACAGCCATATCCGGTAACACATAGCTCAGGAAGACACAGAATATCGATCTGCTGTTCACGGGCTTCTTGTATAGCCTGATGGATGCGGCTCAGGTTCCCGGCCCAGTCAATAGGAGTTTGGTTAAGGGTAGCTCCCGCTACGGTGAGGATCATACGCGTACGAAAGTGAGATAAAAACTTGGCCGCTTTTGGAGTGACTACCCAAGCTCAGGTTCTAATTCCTGAATGGCTTTCTCAGAAGCACTTTGTTCGGCCTTCTTTTTACTATAACCACTACCTTGGCAGATAGGTTTATCATCCAGAAATAATTGGGCGATAAACTCCTTATGGTGGCTGTTGCCTCGGGTATCTACGATCTCAAAGCGAATCTGGCGATTATTTTTCTGCGCCCACTCAATGATCACGCTCTTGAAGTTCGTATTATTCTTCACAATATCCGACAGATCAAAGTGAGGCTTGAGGATACGATTCAATATAAAACGACGACAAAATCCAAACCCATGATCCAGGTATACCGCCCCGACCAGGGCTTCCAGGGTATTGCCATTGATGGATTTGTGCGAGCGGTAATTGCTGCGGTGGGAGGTGTCGTACTCAATGATCTGGTCGATGCCGATCTTGCGGGCTACGGCGTTCAATGATTCCCGGTTGACGATGCGGGCCCGGATTTCGGTCAGGAAGCCTTCGTCGCGAAAAGGAAATTTTTTGAAGAGATATTCGGCCACCACGGTCGACAGCACCGCATCACCCAGGTATTCCAGCCGTTCGTTGGACTCTTTCAGACCGTAGCGGTTGCGCTTGGCGACCGATACGTGTTTAAAAGCCAGACGGTACAAGCCCATATTGGCCGGAGCACGTCCAACCATCCGGTGTACACAACGGGCTAGCTGCTTGTCTTTTTTGGATTGAAGACTTAAAAAAGAAAGTGGTGCCGGCATAGCCAGCACAACTGAACGAAAAGAAGAAATAAAATGACTGACGAAAGATCCCGCCACGTTTAGGCCTCAAATTTTCGAAATACTACTGACGTGTTGTGTCCACCGAATCCAAAGGTATTGCTGATCGCCGTCCTGATTTCCCGTTCCTGCGCCTTGTTAAAGGTTAAATTCAGTCGTGGGTTGATACGCTCATCATCGGTAAAATGATTGATGGTGGGTGGTACCACACCGTGGTTGATCGCCATGAGACAGGCAATCGCCTCAATGCCGCCAGCCGCACCTAACAAATGCCCCGTCATAGATTTGGTAGAACTGATGTTTAAGTCAAAAGCATCATCTCCAAACACATCAATAATCGCGTTGGTTTCGCTGATATCACCCAGGGGAGTAGAGGTCCCGTGTACATTGATATAGTCTACCTCCGCCGGGGCAACTCCGGCATCTTTTAATACATTTTGCATCACCAGTTTCACTCCGGTACCTTCCGGATGGGGAGCAGTAATATGGTAAGCGTCGGCCGTCATAGCACCCCCCAGGATTTCTCCGTAGATTTTAGCACCCCGGGCCTGAGCATGCTCCAATTCTTCCAGAATAAGTGCTCCGGCTCCTTCTCCCAATACAAACCCTTCCCGGTCTTTATCAAAGGGGCGTGAGGCTGTTTCAGGGGAATCGTTACGTTCAGATAACGCTTTCATGGCACCAAAACCACCTACTCCTGCTTCGCAGATGGCTGCTTCGGACCCTCCGGCGACAATGACGTCCGCTTTGTCCAGTTTGATGTACGTATACGCATCGATGAGCGCATGCGTAGCCGATGCACAGGCAGAAACCGTGGCAAAATTAGGGCCTCGGAAACCATATTTGATAGAAATATGTCCCGGCGTGATATCGATGATCATCTTCGGGATGAAGAAGGGATTATACCGGGGAGTACCATCGCCCTGGGCAAACTGGGTTACTTCCTGCTGGAAGGTGATTAACCCACCGATGCCTGATCCCCAGATGACTCCTACCCGGTCAGGGTTAATAGATGCTTCCTGCATCAACCCGGCATCCTGTACGGCCTCGTCGGCGGCCACCAGGGCAAACTGGGCGCAGGGGTCTAGCTTGCGGGCTTCCTTACGATCGAAATAATCGTTAGGCTGAAAGTTTTTAAGCTCGCAGGCAAACCTGGTTTTAAATTTTTCGGTATCAAAACTGGTAATGGGTGCAGACCCGCTTACTCCCTGGCATAATCCCTGCCAGTAATCGGCTACAGAATTTCCGATGGGAGTAAGCGCGCCTAACCCGGTTACAACAACTCTCCGAGACTTCATAGAAAAGGGAAAAGTGATCTACTAGTTTACGTTCTCTTCCAGATAAGAGATGGCTTGACCGACGGTAGAAATATTTTCAGCTTGATCGTCGGGAATAGAGATATTAAACTCTTTTTCGAACTCCATAATTAGTTCTACGGTATCTAAAGAATCAGCACCCAGATCGTTGGTAAAGCTTGCATCGGGAGTGACCTCAGATTCTTCCACCCCAAGTTTGTCAATGATGATTCCTTTGACTTTTTGCGCAATTTCAGACATTTTATTTGCATTTAAAGTTAACGGCGCAAAGAAAGAGATTTAATATAATAATGTCAAACGAATTTTTTTCTATCTTTTTTTTTAAAATTGAGTATACAATGGGAAAAGCCTTTCTATTTTTTTAACTAAGGCGATCTGAGGATGATAGAATTTTACTGCTGTGCATACACCCCTGGAAATTTCTTTTCAATATGATTTTGTGCTTTTTGGAATTAATTCTCCGGTAAAGGAGTATAAACTAGCCTGGTTGCTTAACCAAAATTGTGTGTGTCATTTCAAGAAATCACAGGATATTATACTGCCTGATGATGCATATGCCAGTGTTTCGTTTACTCACTACTATTATCAGCACGCCAGCCAGGTCTGGCGATTACTCGATAACCGGGCTCATAATGTTCCCTGTTCGAATACGTATCTGATGCCTGAACTTTCTGAGTGGAATTTCTTACTTTGGCTGCACGACCCGGGTGAGCATATTTCCCTCACTCAGCTAGCACAAAACTTGAAAACTATTTCTGATATCGAGAGCTTTTCGCAAATTTCGGTAGATTTACTCGCAAATAAAGATAATCTATTGTTCTAATTTTTCTTACTATGGATCACTACCCTACCAATAAAACTAAAATTGTGGCCACTGTTGGCCCCGCTACCAATAGCAAAGAGATGCTCACCGAATTAGTGAAGTCGGGAGTCGGAGTATTTCGCCTCAACTTTTCCCACGGCGATCATGCCGGACACCAGCAGGTGATTAAGTACATTCGGGAAGTAAACGAAGAGTTAGGGACCAATGTCTGCATCCTACAGGATTTACAAGGGCCTAAAATCCGGATTGGAGTGGTAGAGAACGGAGAAGTAGAGATACACCCGGGTGATATACTGACCATTACTTCGCAGGAAATGGTGGGCACCGCCCAGAAGGTAAGCACCACCTATACTTCGTTACCTACCGATGTGAGCATTGGCGATACCATTCTTATTGACGATGGTAAGATTGAATTGAGGGTAGAAAGTGCGTCAGGCGATGAAGTACAGGCTAAAGTGATTTACGGTGGGCCGCTCAAGTCTCGTAAAGGCATGAACCTGCCGGATACTAATGTTTCATCTCCTTCGCTTACCGATAAAGACGAAAAAGATCTGTATTTCGGGCTGGAGCAGGATGTAGACTGGATTGCGTTATCATTCGTGCGAAAAGCCAGCGATATTTATGATTTGAAAGAAATTATTAAATCGAAAGGTAAAGCTACACTGGTTGTTGCCAAGATTGAGAAGCCAGAAGCCATACGAAATATCGATGCCATCATTGAAGCCACCGATGGCCTGATGGTAGCACGGGGAGACCTGGGAGTGGAGATTGCGATGGAGGATGTGCCGATGGTGCAGAAAATGCTGGTGAAAAAATGCAACAGTGCTTCCAAGCCGGTCATTATTGCTACCCAGATGATGGAAAGCATGATCGAGAATCCTCGTCCGACTCGGGCAGAAACCAACGATGTAGCCAATGGGGTGCTCGATGGGGCCGATGCCATTATGTTGTCGGCAGAAACAGCCTCCGGTAAGTACCCGATACAAACGGTGAAAAGTATGGTACGAACCATTCTGGCCGTAGAAAAGCAAAGTGACGAGGTATACGACAAGCTTTCGGCCATTCAACCGGATTCTCCTACCTTTTTTAATGATAATCTGGTGCGCACTGCCTGTAAGCTTAGCAAAGAAGTAAATGCTGCCGCCATTGTCGGAATGACCAAATCCGGGTATACTGGCTTCCGCATTTCAGGACACCGACCCAAGGCCAATATTTTTATCTTCACAGCCAACCGCCGCTTGCTCAATATTATCAATTTATATTGGGGGTTGCACGGATTTTACTACGACGGTACCCGCTCAACCGATGAAACGTTTGACGATCTGGAGAAAATTTTACTTAATAAAGGGCTGCTGCACCACGGAGAAACTTACGTCAGCACGGCCAGTATGCCCCTCCACTGGGAAGACCGAACCAATATGGTGAAAATACAGGTGGTGAAATAAAATGAATAATGATTAATGAGCGATGATGAATGAATACCTGATTCACTTATCATCACTCATTATCATTAAACTAACCGATGAACTTAACCAATAACTTATACACTAGCTCGCTTGCACTTTTTACCGACTTCTACCAAATTACCATGGCCTATGGCTACTGGAAAACGGGGATGGCGGAAAAAGAGAGTGTTTTTAACCTGTTTTACCGTAAGAATCCGTTCAACGGTGGTTTTGCTATCAACTGTGGTTTATCCTATGTCATTGATCTACTGAAAAGCTTTCGGTTTACGGATACTGATTTGGCTTACCTGGCAACCATTGAAGGAGACGATGGACAGCCTCTATTTGAACCTGAGTTTTTAGATTACCTGCGCCAGCTGGAATTTTCCTGTGATATTGATGCCATTGCCGAAGGAGAAGTCGTTTTTCCGCACGAACCGCTGATCCGGGTGAAAGGCCCGATACTGCAATGCCAACTGATTGAGTCTCCGCTGTTGAATGTCATCAACTACCAAACCCTAATTGCCACCAAAGCGGCTCGGATTCACGTGGCAGCCAAGGGAGAGCCAGTCATGGAGTTTGGCCTGCGGCGTGCGCAGGGGATCGACGGTGCTATTGCTGCGAGTCGGGCAGCGTACATTGGCGGCTGCACTTCGACATCTAATGTATTAGCCGGCAAACTCTTTGGGATTCCGGTAAGCGGCACCCACGCGCACAGCTGGATTATGGCCTTTGACGATGAACTAACCGCCTTTAAAGCCTATGCCGAGGCCATGCCAAATAACTGTATTCTGCTGGTAGATACCTACAATACTGTGGAAGGCGTAAAGAAAGCCATTGAAGTAGGGAAACTCTTAAAGGAAAAAGGAAAAGAGTTATTAGGAGTACGCATTGACTCAGGTGACCTGGCATATTTCAGCATTGAAGCAAGGAAACTGCTGGATGAAGCAGGTTTAACCAGTACGAAGGTCGTTGCCAGTAATGACCTGGATGAGAATATCATCAGCAGTTTACGCTCTCAGGATGCTAAAATCGATGTTTGGGGTATTGGTACCAAACTAGTGACTGCTTATGACCAACCGGCTCTGGGAGCGGTTTATAAGCTTGCTGCACTAAAGGAGGGAGATGAATGGAAATATAAGATCAAGCTTTCTGAACAGGCCATCAAGGTAAACAACCCGGGAATTCAGCAGGTACGACGCTTTTATTCCGGTGGTGGAGAGAAAAAGCACCTGGTAGCGGATATGCTCTACGATACCTTGCAGCCATTGGGAGATAAGCATAAGATTATTGACCCAATGGATATGACCCGTCGGAAGATCATTCAATCAGGTGAAGCCGATTTTGAAGAGTTGCTGATCCCGGTTTTTCGGAAAGGAAAGGCCGTTTATGAATCTCCGGATATTCAGGCGATCCGGGAAAATACCCTGGAAAGTTTATCCGAACTGCCCAAAGGCGTAAAACGATTTGTGAATCCGCACAGTTACCCGGTTGGTCTGGAAGAAAAACTACTGACCACTAAAACCGATCTTATCCTGAAACTCCGGAATTTAGCAGAAGATTAGCGGGGCCTTTCTGAAACTGCCTCTAAACCAAAAACAGCCCTCGGTCTGAGCGCTGGCGGTAGCAAAAGGAATGAATAAGGAAAGAAGAGAGGTTCGTGGTTAATCCGTTTTGAATTCTACATTGCCGACCGAAACATCAATATCAAAAGACAGCAGGTTCTCAGCATTCTCCTGGTAAAACTTATTAACAAAGGTGTTTTGCTGAATCTTCCGAAATGATTTGGGCATCTTCACCCGACAAAGCGGAGAATCGTTTACCCGAATGATGATTGGGTTTTCCATATCATCAAACTTTACCATGAGAGAGCCTGCTCCAATACTGGCTTTTACCTGGCTTTGTTGGGTCAGATTATCTGAAAAGTGCATCGTTAGTTTACCAAACCCCACATCGGCGATGACCTCTCTGGCGCGTGACAGGTTGAGATGATCTAACTCAAGTACTCCCAGATCTACTTTGGTATAAAAAGTGTCCATGGCCACCTCGTTAGGAGTATTGGCCGTATAACCAATCTTGATGGTGGCGCTTCCGGTTTTAACTTTCAACTTCCCAACAGCCAGACCAGATAGGTCGACAGTAGAGCTACCCATGCCATAGTTTAGCGAG
>JAVKCN010000115.1:0-85126 GCA_040222715.1 Cyclobacteriaceae bacterium
TGGTCAAGTTCTTGAACAATAATGAATCTGCGGTCAATAGTGGATTTTTTTTTTGGCAAGTTCAAAGGCTTGTGGTTGTTAATGTTTATTTGGAAATCTAAGGTAATTATAATTGAATATACCTAAAACTTTGATTAAATAAATTTTTGCTTTCAAAACCCTTATTTTTAACCCTATCAGTTTGAAAGCTGAATTTAATAAGGCAACTCATCACATATATTTACAAATGACATACAATGTTGGGAAGCATTGTGTTTCATCTCACAGGTATTTGAATGGAGCAAAGGCAGCGGATTAAACTTTAACGGTAGAGGCTTAGTCCTCTGGTTCCATCGCTAACAACAGCGCGGCTATTGTCGCCAAAAGTATTGCCGTTAATTTGTAAAATTCAGGTACAATGCCCAGCAATGCCATCGAAATAACAGCTGTCATTAGAGGAGCTCCAGCATTTATTAAAGGAGAAACCACCAGTGCTTTGCCATATCGATAGGCATAAACCATGCACAATGCGCCAATGGAATTGAGTATTTGAATTCCTGCCGCCAGATATGGGCCATCTGGTCCATAGTTAATCTCCTGGTCAAAATCAGTGAGGTAAAGTGCTATTGGTATCAGAAGTATTCCAGATACCATCATGTAGAAAAATATACTTTCTGCATTGGTGTGCCGGTTGGCAAGTTTCGTAAAAAAAGCTTGGACACCCCACGCCAAAAGCACTAGAAGTGCAATAATAAACCAAAGGGAATCCATGCTGTTGGCGGTTAAACCCTTTTCTTCTGAATAATCGAATAGGGGAAGAGCCAATATGGCCAGGGCAATTCCAATGTATCCCAATACGCCTGTTCGTTCCTGGAGAAACAAAAATGATAATAAAATTGTGACTATAGGCGAAAGTGAAATAATTGGAAAAATCAGATAGGTAGGGCCTATTGTGACTGCATAGAAAAGTAGCATTTGTCCGCCGGCACCTAACAACCCAATAATCAAACCATTCATTATCGACTTGGTATCCCTTTGCAATTTCCATCCAATTCGTTTGAGCACATAAAGCGATGGAGGGATCATGGTAAGTGCCCAAACACAATATACCAAGGTATCAGGAAATCCATTTTCTACGGGGAGACTGGTAAAGGCGCCCCATACACCCCAAAAAAGGGTGGTGACAATAGCGTATAATAGCCAGGTTTTTTTAATCAACAGCAAGGTTTTTTCAATTTAGTGTCCACTAATGGGGACTTTTGTGTAGGTGTTAATTTTTAGGTCAACCATGTGTCCAGGTTTTCCTGTACAAAGATATCGTCATTAAGTTCAGGATAGCTTTGGTACACCCTATCTATTTCTTCTTTTTGGCCAGGGCTAAGGATTTCTTTTGGACTGATCGTATAGTTTGCTTCCAAAAGTCCCTGCCGAATCAGTACTTGATGTATTCCTGCAATCGACCCTTTAAACTTGTTTTTTGAATCGAAAAAAGCAGCATTGGAATCGGTGATTTTTACACCTAATGTAAGTAGTTCCGGGATATCTTCAGCGGTAGCATTTTTAATTCGGGAAAAGAGCTGTACCGCTTTTTGGTTCCATACGGCCCAATGTCCCAACAAACCTCCGGTAATCTGCAAACTCACATTCTCTCCATTGATGGGCAGGTTGTATTGAGTCAGCAAGTCAGCTACGATATTGTCATCATTACCGGTGTACAGTGCAATCTCGTTTGCTCTGCCCGAGGCGGCCACACCTCTTACCACATCAATCGTATGATATCGGTCAAAAGGCGCAATCTTGATGGCCACCACATTGGGGATTTGTGCAAATTCCTTCCAAAATTCAAAGTCCAGCAAGCCACCACCTACTGACGGTTGAAGATAAAACCCAATTAAAGGGATTATTTCAGCCACTGCTTTGCAGTGTTCAATAAGTTTTTCATTGGATTTCCCCTTTAATGCAGCCAGACCCAACAACACTGCATGGTATCCTAAATCTGCACTGAGACGGGCTTCTTTTAAGGCTTGTGGGAGTTGTCCTAAAACACCTGATATCCTTATAATCTTTTTGCCGCTTTTGGCACAAAAAGCATCCATTTCTTCCTTCCCAAGTTCAAGAACGGGCTGGTAAAGTGCTGCATCGCGTATCTCGAATTGACTGGTATGTACCCCGATGGCCAATCCACCAGACCCGGCACTAAGATAGTATCGGGAAAGTGCGCGTTGCCTTCTTTCATCCAGTTTGAGGCTTTTTTTCAGGGCGGTAGGATTTGCAGGTATTACCAATCCTTCAAGTAATAGCTTGTGCAAATCTTGGGGGAGGGTATTTTTCATTGATTTCGTGTAAAATTAATATTTGCCGTCTCGAACTTCAAAATGGGTAGCTTTTCCCAAAAGAGGCTTGTCTTCCATTACCCAGTATGCTGTCCGCTCCAAAATCTTATCCAGAGGCATCTTTGGAGAACCAAATAGAGCATTGCTCTTTGATACATTGGACAGCAGAGCAGAATCTGCTTCGGTTCCGGAAAATTTAGGGGGCTTGCCCATAAATTCTCCCAACCTGTTGGCAATTGCAGCCACCTGAACAGTGTCTTCTCCACTGATGTTTAACGGTATGGCAGGCGATTCACAAAGGGCAAGGCTCCTGAGAATCATATTATTGGCATCTCCTTGCCAGATTACATTGACATGGCCCATGGCCAGGTTGATAACTTCTTCATTGTAGACTTTCTGGGCGATATCCACCAGAACGCCGTATCGCATCTCCACGGCATAGTTCAATCTGATCAGGATGATTTTAGTGCCATTTTCATTGCTTCCATATTCGAACATGCGTTCCCTTCCCAGACAGGATTGGGCATATTCACCAACCGGTAAGGGGGTATCGGTCTCCTTTGAGCCTCCCGAATTAATCGGTACCAGGGGGTAAACGCATCCGGTCGATAAGGCAACAATCCTGGAATTTTTGAATTTGTCTACGATCAGTCCCGGCAAAAACGCATTCATGGCCCAGGTGGTAGGTTGTTTTCCCTCCGTACCAAATTTGAATCCGACCAGATAGATGATGTTTTTTATGTCTGGGAGGCTTTTGACGAAGTCAAGGTTTAAAAGGTCGCCAGCGATAGTCTCTATTCCGTTTTCTTCTAAATAGGCTCTACTTGTTGGCGAACTAAAACGGGATACTCCAATAACACGTTTTGAAACCCCCGCTTCTATGGTTGCTCGTTTTGCCATGATGGCCATGGATATTCCCATTTTTCCGGCTACTCCCAGCAGCATGATATCGCCTTCAAGCGACTTCATCATGGTGATTAGCTCTGGAGTGGGGCGCGATAGTGCCTCTTCCAATTCGACCTCATTTGCATACTTTTTAGGATATGTCTTCATTCGCTTCGCTTACCTTTTTTTGAACAATTTGTTTGTATAGGTTCATGACTTCCCAAATGTTGGAAACATGGCAATTCTCGTCAATCTTATGAGCCACGGAAGATGCGTCGGGCCTCAGTGTTATCGCGGGAGTCTGCTCCAACCATGGGGTCAGCACAGAGGCATCCGTGAGTTAAGGGGCGGATTTTTTAGTTCTTTCTTTGTGATCATCGATATTGCATACCGCAGATTAAATCGACTAATTTTTGGGTTAAGGAAATTACATCCATCAATACCTATTGGGCGCTTAATTGCGCTGTGTTTTTTACGATCTCAAGTTTTTCCATAACGAGTTCAGTGACTTTATCGGTGGCCTTGGGAAACACCTTTCTTAAATCTATTTCATCAGAAGATGACAGGGAAGACTTTAGGGTCTGCATGAAAATATTCTTTATTTCCGTTGCGAGGTTTATTTTACAAATTCCCCGATCCAAGGCGTTTTTAAGGGTTTCGGCAGGAATTCCGGAGCTGCCATGAAGAACCAGCGTAGCGCTTGTCGCCTCCGCAATTTGAGACAATCTGTCCAGTTGCAGTTCCGGTTCACTGTCATAAAAGCCATGGGTGGTACCGATGGCGACCGCCAAGGCATTCACTCCGGTTGCCTCAACAAATTCCTTGGCCTCGGATGGGCTGGTAAATCCGCTTTTGCCCTTATCTTGGCCCAGCTTTGCAATATATCCGAGTTCTGCTTCCACATTGGCACCATACTGCTCGGCCAGTTTCACAACTTTGTTGGTAACCGCAATATTTTCTTCAAAGGGTTTTTCACTGGCATCGATCATCACAGAATCAAAACCTATCTCGAGACATTCTTCTACCAATTCGTATGAATCCCCATGGTCTAGGTGTATCCAACCTTCAACTTCGTGGTATTCCAACATAGATTTGGCCAGATTATAAGCCACCGGGAGCCCCATGTATTCGATGGAACTTTTGGTGAGTTGTAAAATTAAGGGTTGGTTCATGCTTTTAGCAGCCATCAGGACACCTTTCAAAGTTTCAAAATTGTAGAAATTTGTTGCGAGTATTCCTTGGTGCTTGCTTCTCAGCTCCAAAAATTTTTCTTGTAATCTCATTTTTCTTTATCGTAATAATTAAAACTGTTTGTGGCAGTTTTTAGAATGTCTTCAAGGTTTGTGAATGCTGCTGTTCCACCAGGCCTGGTGGTTGAAATCGCACCCATTAGGTTTCCGAATTCCAGACAGGTGTCAGGGGATTTTCCTTGTATGAATTTGTAGATGTAGCCGGCATTAAAACTATCACCAGCACCAATGGTATCCACAACATTGTCATGCAGGAATGGTGGTTTTGAGATTTGTTTGCCGTTGTGGAACAATACCGACCCTTTACTACCACATTTAACTACGACGAAGCTTTCGCTATTTTGAATACTCGCCAGGGCGGTAGATAAATCCGTTTGTCCCGTAAGGTTCTGAAGTTCAATTTTGTTTGGAAGGAAAACATCTACATAGGGGAGCACCTCCTCTAAATTTAAATCCCATTTTTCGGCTGGATCCCATTGCACATCCATGGAGGTTGTGGCTCCGGCATTTTTAGCCTTTTGAAAGAGTAAATGCAGCTTATCCTTGAATCCTGGCTGTAGAAAATAGGAGGAAAAATGCACGTGCCTGGTGTTCTTCAAGCATTCCTCATCGATATTGTCCACGGTTAAGTGCGACATAGCTCCTGGATAGGTGGTCATTGCCCTGTCTTCTTGATAGCTAAGAGCCACGGTCACTCCCGTTTTCAATGTATCTTCAATAATAATCATTGAAGTGTCGACCCCTTTTTCCTTTAATTTTTCTATAATGAATCGGCCAAAAATATCATCTCCGACCTTTCCAATAAATCCAACTTTTACCCCCAGCGAGCTAAGGTTGCTTGCGCATATAGCAGAAGAGCTTCCTAAAGTAAACTCCATTTCATTGGCCAAAATTTCTGTGCCAACCTTCGGGAAGCCCATAATTTGATTTAAGATCAAGTCTATATTCAATTCCCCTACCACGATAACATCAAACTTCTTTGCCATTTTTTCTTTTTTATTCAGTTTTTACTGGAGCAATGCATTTCTACAGGTTTATGGTGGTTGAAACATTTCTTATGCATTTGCTCTGATATGTATCGCTTCGGTTAAAGCCATACTGGGATGTGAAGGTTTTAATCGACATTTGGCATCGCTAACGGTTCTAGGACTTTTTGTGATATATTGTAACCCCCTGTACCACCCGGTTGATGGACTTATTTACTGAGGGTGAATCCGGTGAAAGGCCAAGGTTAATAGATTTGTAAAGTCCCAACATCTGACCTGGAAGCACGGCGCATACGGCAAAGAATTCCTCTGGTATGCTGTTAGAATCGGCCACTTCAATGGTGAGGTCAAGAGAAATTCCCTCAGGAGATTTAAGGGCTTCAGCAATGCCTATCTCAGCTAATTTTTCCTTTTGAGCATTGATGGAACGTACAAGATCATATTCGTACTTGTTTACAAAATAATCGGTGGAAAATAAGTAGACCACCAAAGTGGAATTGTCAATCACGGCTTTTGGTCCGTGTCTCAATCCCAAGAATGAGTCATGTTTTCCTATCACCTGTCCATTGCTCAACTCCGTTACTTTTAATTGAGACTCACGGGCAATGCCCTTAAGAGAGCCGGACCCTAGAAATACAATCCTATGAAACGAAAGGGCCGCCATTTTTTGAAGTCTTTCCGCGTATTCGCAAAGGATGGTGTCGCCATAAGCGGACAATTTGGATACATATTCCCTGTTCCTCTCCAAATTGGCAAGGTCGGAAACCAATAGGCCAGCCAGGAGCATGGTGGTAAAAGACCCTGTCATCGCAAGTCCTTTGTCATTTGCTTCGGCTGGCATCAATAATAAATAAGCGTTATCGCTGTTTGCATGCAATGCCAGTTGGCCCTTGCGATTACAGGTGATGATCAGGTGATATATCTTGGAGCACACTTTTTCGCCTAGGTTCACCGCTGCCAAGCTTTCCGGACTGTCGCCAGAACGAGCGAAAGATACCATTAGTGTAGGGAGTTCCTTCTGAAAATGATCAGTAGGGTGCGAAATAAGGTCCGTTGTGGCTATGGCTCGGGTCTCTCTGTTTAAGTTGCGCTGAAAGTATTTATGGAGAACCTCTCCTATAAAAGCAGATGAGCCCGCTCCGGTCACAATGATATCCAAATCCTTTTCGGAAAGAATTTTATTTAGAAACGCAGTGATCTCCAAACGATGCGCTTCCACAATAGAAAAAGTTTCAAGCCATAATCTGGGCTGCGCTGCTATTTCTAATTCAGTATTACTAGGCTTCATGTTTAAGGTTGGTTATTTACGTTGAATTAAATTTTAATTCATATAAAAAAAAGTAAATATATAAAAAATAAAACGTTATGATAGGCAAAAGCTTTTTTTTAAGTTTCAATACCTTATATATTTGATGTTTGGTGTCGGTGGAAATTAATTGCCAGGCGTTATAAGCTGGTTATAGCATTGCATTTAGTGATGTTTTGAAAAGGTTAAGAAAGTATTGATAATAGCTCTTTAGCCTTTACCTATCGCTAAATTGCTCATATACAGCAATATAACCTTTTTTTGGTGTTAAACCGGTATTTTAATGTGAAGTGTTTTAACTATCTTATTGTTTTTTATTTTGCTTAAAACTTTCATAAGGTTATTTTTTTATTGAAAAAACTTACAAAATATTTGCTTATACAAAGTTTTATAAAGTATATTGATCCCGTCTTAATTAACCTTTTTTAATGTCCCCTATGAAAACTAACAAATACGCCAAGAATTATGAAGAGTAACTTTCAATTGAAAAAACGCACAGAATATTCCTTTCGCTTGTGTTTCAGATTCACGTTGGCCATGTTTCTAGGAACTACTTCGCTGGCCTTGGGTGCGTTCAATGCAAAATCCCTGTATAACCTACATGGTGAAGGTTATGACAATGGGTTCTTATTCCTTGGTGTAGAAGCAAGCCAAGATCAAAGCACGGTGTCTGGTGTCGTAACTGATGATCTGGGTGAGCCCTTGCCGGGTGCCACCGTGCTCGTGAAAGGTACCCAAAATGGTACTATCACCGATGCAGACGGTAAATTTAGTTTAACAATCTCGGATGATGCGGCCATTTTGGTTGTGTCTTATTTGGGCTACAATACGTTGGAGCTTGAAATTGGAAGCCAGGCAGTCTTTAATGTGCAATTAGAGCCCGATGAGTCTACTTTGGATGAAGTGGTTGTGACAGCTTTAGGATTGAAAAGACAAAGGAAATTATTGACATATTCAACGCAGAATGTTGAGGTCGAAGGAATCGATGAAGTGAGGCCGGTCCAAAACCTTGTGAACAGTCTCGCTGGTAAAGTGGCTGGTTTGTCTATTATGAGGACTGGAGGTGGTGTTTCTGGAGACTCTCGCGTGAATCTTCGCGGAAACAGATCCATTTCAGGAAGTAGTCAGCCACTCTATGTAGTGGATGGGGTGCCCATTGGCGGTGACATTTCCGATATCAGCCCTGACGATATTGCATCCATCAGCGTCTTAAAAGGGGCGAATGCTGCGGCCTTATATGGTTCCAGGGCGAATAATGGCGCTATAGTAGTGACTACAAAATCGGGTAGCTCCGGTGGTTTAAGTATTGATTTTAATATAACCAATACTATAGAGACCGGTAAAATTCTATGGGATTATCAAAATCAATATGGACAAGGTATCAATGGTTCTTTTTACAACGAGGATGGAGTGCCCCTGACGAGTAGTTTGGAATCCTGGGGTCAGGAACTAACGGGATTTGAGACGCCAAACTGGTCGTTAGACCCGGCCGATCAAGGTACTACCATACCCTATAGTGCCAATCCGGGAAGGTTCAAGGATTTTATGCAGCAAGGATCAACCCGGGCCTATAATATATCGGCAAGGACTGGAACGGAGACATCACAATTGTTTTTTGGCTATACCTATGATAGTAGAGTAGGAATTATGCCCGGAAACGAACTTAAGAGACATAACATATCTCTCAAAGGCAGTCAAAAATTTCTGGATGATAAATTACAGTTGGATACCAAAGTCAATTTTATAAGAACCAATCTTTATAATGAAGTTGGTACGGGACCTTGGGGGCTGGTATACAATATTCCAACCAACATTAGAATTTCGGATTTACGCAATTATGATTTTATAGACGCAAACGGAAATCTAAAACAAAACTCCTACTCTCCCGGTGCAAACCTTGGCCAAAACCCATTTTGGTTGGCCAATAGAAATTTACAGGATCAGCTTGACAACAGGGTGTTGAGTTATGGGTCTATCACCTATAACCTCACCGATAATTTTAAAATAATGGCCCGAAGTGCTTTTGAAACCATGAACACGAATATGGAGTTCAGGCACTATAATGATACCTATATTATAGCTCCCAATGGTAATTTTGGAACACAAAGTACCAGCTTCTACGACTGGAATAGCGATTTTTTGATTTCGTATGATGGTAAGATCAATGACGACCTTGCTTTTAATGTGAATTTTGGAGGAAATAATCGTCAAGTGAACCAAAAGGTGTTGAGTACCAATAATAATGGCCTTAACATTCCCAACTTATTTGCAATTTCAAATGCACTTAATCAGGTAATTACCGAAAGTCTTATCGAGCGCAAAGAAGTGCAATCATTGTACGGCTTTGGTCAACTTGATTTTAGAGAGGCAATTTTATTGGATCTTACTTATCGCAACGACTGGAGTTCCACATTGCCTGAGCAAAACAGAAGTTATGGATATTATTCCGCTGGTTTAAGTGCGGTTATTTCCGACTTTTTTGATTTCGGGAAGGGCTTCAATTACTTGAAAGTTCGTGGTTCCTATGCCGAGGTGGGGAACGATACAAAGTCCTTTAATCTGGCCCGAACCGGGGAACTCCGTATTGGAGAACTCATTTACCTGTCCCCCATACAGCCCAATGAAGACCTGAAATCTGAAAAAACGATCTCCACCGAGATTGGTTTGGATGCCCGTTTCTTCGACAGTCGTTTGAGTGTGGACCTTAGCTTATATAAGACGAACAGTAGGGATCAAATTTTTGCACAGGATGTGCCTCTGGGTTCCGGGGCAAAACAACGTTTCATTAACGGTGCCGATGTGCAAAACAGAGGGATTGAGCTAATCTTGATGGGTACTGCTATTCAGACCCCTAGTTTCAACTGGGATATTACCGCCAATTTTTCCAAGAATGACAGTAAAGTACTGGAACTCGCCGAGGGAATAGACAGACTCTCTATCGGTAATACCAACTTTGGTATACGGAATATGCAGTTGACCGTAGGGTCTCAATTCGGAGATATCTATGCTCGGGGCTTTCAAAGAGATGAGCAGGGAAGAATTATTGTAGGAGCAGATGGTCTCCCGCTGGTGACCGATGGCAAAACTGTTAAAGTCGCCAACTTTAACCCTGATTTTCTGGCCGGTGTAAGAAATACGTTCAGCTACAAAAATATCAGCCTCGCTTTCTTGATCGATATAAGACAGGGAGGAACGGTGATTTCGCAGACTTTGGCCAATTTAGCGTCAAATGGTCTCTTGCAGCGTACAGTTGCAGGAAGAGACGGTACCCTGATTGTTGGTCAAGATGTATTTGGTTCCCAAGGAGCAGTTAAGGATGATGGAACACCCAATGACATTCCTGTCAATTCACAATTATTGTGGAAAACTTTGGGTAATGGAGAGCAGCCTATTGGTGAGGCCTTTGTCGAGGATGCATCAAATATACGACTGCGTGAATTTTCCCTTGGATATTCCCTGCCTTCAAAATGGCTGGATGGAGTAAAACTCTCGCGCGTGCAACTCAGTATTGTGGGCAGTAACTTATTTTTCTTTTCCAGAAAGGCTTCTTTTGATCCCGAGGTGACCACTGGCACGGCGACTGAACAGGTAGGATTAGAATATAATGCCCCTCCGCTTACTAGAAGTTTAGGTTTTAATCTTAAAGTGGGATTCTAAAAAAAGAAATTATGAAAAATATAAAATCAATGCTGTATAAGTCGTGTATTTCGGTAATACTGGGATCCCTCTTCTTTGGTTGTACCGATGACTTTACAGAGCTCAATACCAATGAAAAAATGCTGACCCTACCTGCTATTGCAGAAGACGAACTGTTATTGGGTCAAGTCTTTGCCCAAGCGGAGTATGGAAGTATGTTTGACAGTCCATTTTACTATCAATATGCGCAAAACTGGTCTTCCGACCTTTATTCCCAATATTTTGCTCTTAGCGTCAATTATGCCGAAGCGGATAGGAACGACTTTACCGATGGTTGGTCTAATGAAACCTGGACATCCTTCTACACTGAATGTGCCCCGCACATAAAAGCAGTTGAGGATATCACCGCTGAAAATGGAAATGATGTAGGCAATGCGATGGTGAAAATCTTAAAAGTTCTTGCCTATTCCAGAATGACGGATTATTATGGACCAATTATTTATTCCGAATTCGGCAATGATGAACTCTCGGTGCCCTATGATACCCAACAGTCGATGTATATGGATTTCTTTGAGCAGCTCGATAGCGCGGTAGCCGTCCTCCAGCAGAATCCCGGTGCTCAAATGTTCAGTCAGAACGACCGGATCTTTGGAGGAAGTGCGGACAAATGGTTAAAGTTTGCCAATAGCCTTCGCCTTCGATTGGCCATTCACATACGATACGCAGATGAGTCCAAGGCAAGAGAAGAAGCGGAAAAAGCCATTCAGGATGGGGTGTTTACCGATAACAGTGATAATGCCATTTTGCCCTTGGACCGAATCAGGAGACATACCTATGGTGTCCTTACGGGTTGGGGTGAATTTAGGATGAGTGCAGCAATGGAAAGTGTACTGAAGGGATATGATGATCCAAGGACTCCTTCCTATTTTAATCCGGCCGCTTCCGGAGATACCGATGGAGATGGATTTCCTTATGAAGGGTTGCTCAACGGCCAAAGTGTAGCAGATCTGAGCAGTGTCATTGATCCCAGCGAATATTCAAATCTTGGCCCGGCGTACCAGTCCGAAGTCAATGGCGGTACAGAAGGTCCCTACGAAATGATGAGCGCTGCAGAAGTATATTTTTTGAGGGCTGAAGGAGCCTTACAAGGTTGGGAAATGGGAGGAACTGTTCAGGATATGTACGAAGCTGGTATACGGGTTTCATTACAATCGAAGTCTGGAGCGGATGATGCCGCAATAACTGCTTATATTAATAGCCCCAATACCCCAGTCCCTTATGAAGCTGATGCTGAAGCACTTTCGGATATTCCCGTGGCATTTTCAGCAAACCCTGAAACTCAGTTTGAGCAGATTATTACTCAAAAATGGATCGCCCTATATCCCAATGGCTGGGAAGCTTGGACAGATTTGAGAAGGACGGGTTACCCTCAATTGTACGATCGTCTCTATTCGGATAATCCCGATGTGGGTGTTTCAGATATCATGAGAAGGATTAATTATCCAACTTTGGAGGCAGATACCAATCCGGAAGCTTATGCCGAAGCGTTGACTTTGCCTGAATTAGCTGGCGGCGACAAGAACAGCACCAAGGTATGGTGGGATAAAAAATAATTATACATAGATAACAGTTGAATTGCGTTGCTGATCTTTTTCACAAAGGCAGCAATGCTTTTCTACTTGTGAAATACACTTGAAAAATTAAAATAATAAGTATGACAGTTAAACAAAACTGTTTATTGACAGCGCTATTTTTGATCACATTTGGATTAAATGCTCAATCAAAAAAAGTGCCGGTGCCCGTGCTGGATGGCGATTGGTGGCAGATAGCAACTACACCTGATTTAGGCAAATATAATACTGATTCACAACAGCCAGTAGATTTTGGTATTTGGAAGGCCGCGGATGGCACATGGCAATTGTGGTCCTGTATCCGAAATTCCAACTTTGAACCGGGAACTCCACTTACCGATGAATATAGCACTACCCGATTTTTGTACGGTTGGGAAGGTAAATCACTTTTCTCCAAAGATTGGGAGCCAAAAGGCATCAAATGGACCGCTGAACTTTCTTTGGGAGAGACCCCCGGAGGCATGCAGGCCCCCTATGTCTATAAGGAAGATGGTGTTTACTATCTATTCTATGGTGATTGGCGGAGGATTTGCCTGGCAAAAAGCTATGATGGAAAGAATTTTGAACGTGTCCTGGGCGGCAATGGTCAGCCTGACCTTTTTGCGGAATACGGACATTGGGAAGGAACCTTTTTTTCCCAGGCTAGGGATCCCATGGTCATCAAGCGGGGGAATACCTATTACTGCTACTACACCAGCCACGTGGAAGAACCATATAACGATGGCGCCGCTTTCGCCAGAACTTCAGTTAACATGAAGGACTGGAGTGAATCTGTCATGATTTCCTACACCGACACCTACAAAGGTAGTGATGCAATGTTTTCTGATGAATGCCCGCAAGTAGTGTACTTGCCAGAACATAAGCTGTACTATCTGTTTGTTACACAACGGTATGGTGAGGATAGCCACACTACGGTCTATGCATCGCCCAACCCCCTTTATTTTGGCGTGGATGATACCAGTAGAAAAGTTTGCACCCTGCCGGTGGCCGCTCCAGAGATCATCTATGAGGATGGCCAGTATTATATGGCAGCCCTTAATCCAGAATTGGATGGCGTGCGTGTGATCAAACTGAAGTGGGAATAAGTACATAAATTTCCCTAAATACAGCAAACTAATTCAGGGATTTTATCTCTGATGGGCATAATATGCCCATTTGAAAAACATCAACCAATGCAAATGAATAGTGGACGAAATTATTTACTTGGATTACTTCTCTCAGTATGCTTTGGGGTTTCCGCCCAATCTAAAAAGATTCCGGTTCCGAAGCTGGATGGGGAATGGTGGCAAATAGCCAGCAATCCCGATTTGGGAGAGTACGGCACTGATAACCAGGAACCAGTAGATTTTGGTGTCTGGAAGGCGGCGGACGGAACCTGGCAATTGTGGTCCTGCATCAGGAACGCCAACTTTGGTAAAGGGACACCTCTTTCCCCGGAATACAGCACCACCCGTTTTTTGTATGGATGGGAAGGGAAATCCCTGTTCGCGACCGATTGGGAGCCACAGGGCATCAAATGGACGGCCCAGCCTTCCTTGGGAGAAACGCCAGGGGGGATGCAGGCGCCCTATGTAATCAAGGAGAATGGTTTCTTTTACCTTTTTTATGGTGATTGGCAAAGGATATGTTTGGCCAAAAGCATTGATGGTAAAAATTTTGAACGGGTGCTGGGCAATAACGGCCAACCCGACCTGTTCGCAGAATACGAATACGGTGGGGAGAATTTCTTCTCCAAGGCGAGAGACCCCATGATCATGAAAAGAGGCAATACCTATTATTGCTATTATTCCAGCCACATTAACGATCCTGTGAATGATGGGGCGGCGTTTGTGAGAACATCCGTGAACATGAGAGATTGGAGCGAATCAATTATGATCTCCCATACACCAACCTACCATGGAAGTGATCCCAAGTTTTCGGATGAATGTCCACAAGTGATATACCTGCCGGAATACAAGCTGTACTATCTATTTATCACACAGAAATATGGCGAGGATAGCCAGACTACAGTCTATGCATCTCCTAATCCGTTCAATTTTGGGGTTGATGACGATTCAAGGAAAGTCGGTACCCTGCCCATTTCTGCTCCGGAGATTATCTACGAGGATGGTCAATATTATGTGGCGGCACTGAACCCCGGATTGGATGGGATACGGGCCATCAAGCTAAAGTGGGAATAAAATAAAAATAGCTTCCTATGCCCAAGGCAGTAATCAATATCCAAATGTATATAATCATTATTGATGTGCAACAATATAGCTGTGGCATAATAAAATCACACAATTTGATGTATAGAATGGGTTTTCCGTATTTTTCAACCATGGTATAATTTTGAAAAAGCATAAAAAGACAGGCAATACTGTGAGGGCGACCTGGGTCTGGGGACCTCTTTTAATACTGGTTATTTTGGTAGCCTCATGTTCAGTGCCAGACTCTTCTTATCAGAATTTGAGTCATTTCAGTAAGGTGTTCAATCGGGAAAAACCCTATCGCATTTATCTGCCCTCAACCTATGCTGATGATGAGGGAAAAGAATATCCTGTGGTTTATTATCTACATGGCTGGGGTGGAACCCATGTCAAGGATAGTTCAAATTTAGCCTATGATTCCATTGGACGATTGGCGGACAAATACAAGGTGATCTTAGTGTTGCTCAATGGTAGAATGCAGGACGATGATCCAAGACCTTACAATATGGGGTACCACGAACATATGATCTATGATGTTCAGATGAAGGATTATTTTCCGGAGGTGGTAGCTCATATTGATAGTACCTATAGAACTATCAACAATAGATACGGCAGGGCGCTCATGGGTTTTAGTATGGGTGGAATGATGTCAGCCTACTTGTCAGGAAAATATCCCGATAAGATAGGAGCGGCGATGGATTTTTGCGGTAGTACAGAGTTTTATTTGGGTATGCCGGATAACCATACTTTTTATCCCTTACGTTATACTTTTACCAATCTGAGCGACGTCCCATTCCGCTTGCGAAATAGTTCGCATGGAGAACTATCTTCCCTCAATCAGGAGACCAATAACGGGGCAATCTGGGAGGGACATCCCAACTATGGATATCATCAGTTTCAAGGGAAGCATGAAGTTGACCCTAAAGGAGGAACTGAAGTTTTTGAAGAGGCATTGTCTTTTTTGTTGGAAACACTTCAACAAAAAATTCCCCCACAGAAAAGCTGGTCCCATTATGATGTTTATGCCGATTTTGAACTTTGGGATTATAAGGTTGAGAGTAATAAGAATCAGCCAGGCTTGCTCTTTTTATCAGATGTCACTAAAGCGGGATTTGGACTTTATTCCTACAAATGGCTTCCATTAGGCCCTTCATTGGATTCAATTCAAGCAACTGTTACTACAGCAGCATTATATGAGCCAAATACCATGTATTCAATTTCAGACTACAATAGAAGAAATGACGAGCTGCATACAAAATCTTTGAAGAGCGATCCAGAGGGAAGGCTGCAGCTAGCATTGGATGGGGAAGGACATGAGATTGGAATTTATCAAAAGACCGATGGTCCCAAACCAACATTTGTAGGATACACCATAGGGGTTGATGAAAAAATGCTCTGGGTTGGTAAAGATAATCGTCTCAACATTAAAATGGCCAATCTCGGCACACCCTTTGGTGAGGGAGACACTGTGAAAATTGAGCTCGGCACTCGGGACAGCCGTGTGTTAGTCAATCCTGCTTCGTTCAATGGTGTGGTTAAGGCCAACGGGGAAATCCAAATCCCATCGATAAGTGTTGTGTGTTCTAAAATGCCGCCAAATGATGGGAGCCCCTTTGTGGTAAAAATGAATCTTAAAACGGAGTTCGCAGATTCTACAATCGTGAGCGATTTTATAGTCCCGGTATTTTTTGAGGTGCCTAATTTTGACATATTAGAAGTTGATGATGGTCGTTTGATAAAAGATACGATCATGGGGGCAGGAAATGCAGATGGAAAGGTAAATCCTGGTGAGGAAATTATGGTATACACCGATGATCACAGAACGCAACTTTTCTATGATGACCCATATATTCGGGAAGAAAAATTGTTTGATGAAGCCCTGCCTGCGGTATGGCAAACCGATGGGATAACATTTAGCTCAATCATTAAAATTTCTGAAGATTGTCCAGATGGTCATCGACTAAAATTGTTGGCCAAATATGAGACCAAATCGTTCAATCCCATACAACGTAGCGTAACATGGGGTGTTGTGGACCTAACTGTTGAGAAAACTAAGTAATGGGCCTTTAAGAGTATGTTTGGGAATTTGTAATCTCGAAAATCCGGGGCAGTCAACAAACAACGAGTGGCAGGAAAAAATTGCACGGGGTGCCCCGCACAAAAGCCGGAAAGTTTGGAAGGATTTATTCCACAAAAAGGCCGCTGGCAGGTAGAGCGCAGTTTTAGCGATCGGCGCCCGGCTGGTTGAATGCTTACAGACGATTGGCCAAAGTTTATGAAAGAACAATAGTCTCCGCTATTATTTCATACAGTGAGCCTTTATCAATAATCCAAAAGGCATATTTCTAAACATATTCTAATTATGACGTCAGAACAAACAAATAATGAAGAAAAGGGTAGACAGGGAATATTGAAATGTACCATCCGATTATGCGCCCTTATCATTTTGTTTTCTGTAAACGGTCTATCGGCACAACCCAGCCTCAATATTGAAGACCATACCGGATTTGATCGGGAAAATTGGCCGGTCACCGGAGGGATTCCTTTTCCCAAAGGGGCTGTTTTTGAATTGAATCAAATAGGCATAGCAGGTACTGAAAGTCAAAAAAGAATTTTGTCCCGATGGGAAGATGGCTCCATCAAATGGGTATTATTGGACTACCAAAAAGATATAATCGCCAACAAGAAGGTCACTGATCAATTATTGCTCTCTGAGAAGACTACCGAGGGAGCCACCATGCATACTGAGGACAACGATTTCATTACGGTAAATACGGGAGTGTTAAAGTTCACGGTAAGTAAAAGAAAGTTTGGGTTTATGGATGAGGTGTGGCTGGACTTGAACAAAAATAACGTCTTTGAAGCATCGGAGCAAGTGGTGAAAAGCGGCACCGGTCAAAATCAGTTTATGGACCTTCAAGACAAAAATCCTGAGCGTCCGACTAACTTATATGCCAACCGTAACCTTTTAACGGGAACTTCTGATCCTGCGGAGAACGCTGTTCCAACGGTTAGAGGAGGTCCGGAGTGGATGCGAAAAGAAGGTGGAGGAAAGGAATTGCGAAAGAGTGCTACGGAAGGGGAATATTCCGCAAAAGTGATAGAATCCGGTCCCTTGAGAACCGTGGTTGAGATCAAAGGTCGTATGGGCGGACTTGAGGATGACAGTGACTATACCATTTGGCTGCATGCATATAAAGGAAAATCCTTTGTTAGGGTGCAGCATAATTTTCTTTTTCGGGGAAATCCGCAGACGACCAATATCCGAAGGCTAGGTTTGAGCCTACCTTTAAATTTTGAGAAAGACCCGCAGTTTCGGGCGGCAGGACTTCCGACGGCTGAAAAAATCAGTAAAAAGGATACTTCCTACCTTTTCAATTCAGGGCCATCCAATGTATTTAATTTAGAACATAAAGGTTTTCCGCTGGACTGGACTGTGAAAGCAGGAGAGAAGGTGGCCAAAGGAATTGAAAAAACCGATGGCTGGATTGATGTGAGTTCAGAAAAATTTGGGGTAACGCTTGCCATAAAAGATATGGCCTATATGTATCCAAAGGAACTTTCCTATATCGGAAAAGAAAAGTCACTAAATGCCTGGATCTGGCCTGATCATGGTGATTTGGTGCTGGATCTTCGGGCATCTGGTTGGGAAAAAGGAATGCAGGGAGTAAGTATTACTCACGATGTGTTTTACAATTTTCATGCTCCCGATGATCCTGTAAAAGAGCATGTTTTTTCATCGCTGGTGGAAGATGCACCCCAGCCCTATGTAAACCCGGAATGGTATAGCTATCATGGAACCAAGGCGGCAGGGATGATTATGCCCCTAGACAATATTAAGTTTCCAAAGACTGAGGCATATTTGGCAACCGGTACCACATTTATTGATCGGTCTGCCATTGAATTTGGCTGGCTGGGCATGCTGAATTATGGTGATATGATGTTTATGTATGCCTATCAGATTGGAAGTAAAGATTTGGGAACCTGGGGTATTTCCAGCCGGAAAGATGACTATGACGGTTGGAGAAGGGGCAATACCATGATAAGCTATCGAAAGTTCCTCCAATACCTTCGGACAGGCCAGTATGAATACTGGAAATCAGCCACGGCACATTTAAAGTTTGTGAGGGATGCGCTTATCAAGCACTACAGTGACGAAGACAGTAGAATGGTAGGGTATGGCCGCCGGCACTCAGCTTATTGGGGAGTGACGCCGGAAGATGAGAATGATAGAACCGGTGGCGTGGCCTGGGACGGCTATGGTACCAACTGGCTTGGCCATTATCTGCACTGGAATCTTACCGGCGACTGGAGGACCTACGAAGTCATGAACGAAATACGATCTGCGTTCAACCAATGGGGAAACACAGATGTAGATCAGCTTTCGGGAGGGGCCTATGTCGGGCTAAAAATATTTGGAACCGTGGTGGGCATGGAAGACGCTAAAAAAGAGGCGGATCGTTTTTTGTCTATGGCCGTAGAACGAACGGCAAATCCGGGCGATGAATGGAGAGATAATACCTGGTTTATGGGGTATGGCCTGTACTTGCAGGATGTGGATGACCCTATCATCAAAGAAGCTGTTTTTGATTGGTGGAAGGCCGGGAAGCACAAGATGGACCGCTGGGGATTATACTGGCATCGCGAATCCGCAGCCGCGGTCTATTGGGCAGCCCAGGATGACCAGGCCATGAGAGATAGTGTTTACAGTGAGCTCTCCAAAGAGGGAAGTGTGGAAAGTCAGAACAGTCTACGGATAGAAGCGCAGACAAGACTCTACGAAAAGTATGGTATTTCGGGTCTTTTACATGATTGCGATATGGTGTATCTGGCCAATTCGGTTGCGCCAAAATATTGGAGGGCCAAAGATGACATTATGCAGATGCAATGGGATGAACCCTTAAGTATGGCAGTTTTGGACCACTATAAGGAATACGGTGGACATACCGATCCCCCGATACAAAAAAAAGGGAATTTTGATTTGAATATAAAGTCCGCTTCCAAAACTACTTTGGAAGCCGAAGTTATCCTGAATACTGCTTCCGATGTACAACTGGATGTGCTTGATAAAGCAGGCAACCTGCTATGGACCTTTGAGCAGAAAGGGGCAGAAAAAGGTATATTGCCGGTCTCTTTCAAAGAACTCAAGGGCCAGAATGCGGAGGGAGGACTTCCCGATATTTATTTTATTCGTCTACAAGTGGCAGATGATACGGTGATACAGAAATTTACATTGCCCTAATGTGCTTAGGGAGGCCAATGAACCAATATTTAACTATGAGAAGTTTACCCATGCACATTTCACTTTCGGCATATATATTCACTGTCATAATAATGGTCTTCTTTTCTGGGACACTTCAAGGCCAGGAATTGGATTTCTCACCTTATCCACCTCAGGATCAGCCCAATAATATCCAGGTGTATTTGGCTGAATCAGCAAAGAAGGTGTCCGAAAGTTTCTTGCAGGATGTGAATACGTTGGACGAATGGAAGGCTATTCGGGCCAGGCGTTATGAAGAGTTGGTGGAAATGCTCGGTTTAAACGATGTCCCTCTTCGTGGAGAGCGATCGCCCCTCAACGTAAAAACGGTCGGTTCCATTTCAATGCCAGACTACCGGATTGATAAGATATATTATGAATCGCTTCCCGATCTTTATGTGCCGGCCAACCTGTATATCCCCGAAGGAATAAAAAAACCGGTTCCGGCGATTTTGTACGTATGTGGGCATGCTGAGACCCAAAAAGCCTATTACCAGGGACTGGCCCATAAATTTGCCAAATTGGGGTTTGTATGTCTGATCATTGAAACCATCCAATGGGGTGAAGTAAGGGGAGAACATTGGGGAACCAACATGAATGGCTGGTTCCATTGGTACAGTCGAGGGTACAATCCCGGTGGAGTGGAGGCATGGAATGGAATCCGTGGTTTAGACCTCTTAAGCCAGATGCCTGAAGTAAATCCGGAGGCGCTTGGGATCACGGGTGCTTCTGGAGGAGGCTCTCAAAGCTGGTATCTGGCCGCTTTGGATGATAGAATTAAGGCTGCGGCACCTGCGGCCGGAGGAGAAGAATTGTATGCGGAAATATGTCAAAATACCATTGACCACCAATGTGATTGCATGCGGCCTTTGAATACCTTCCAACGGGATTTTTCGGATATTGGAGCCCTGGTTGCACCAAAACCTTTTATGATTGCGGCGCCTAACCGAGATGCGTTGTTTGCCATTGAATCGGTACGTGATCTGCATAAGGATGTCAAAAAGGTTTATGATCTTTATGGAGCATCCCAAAATCTATCGATGATTGAAGCAGATGGGGGCCATGGCGATCGACAAACCCTGCGTCCCAGGATTTTCTCTTTTTTCATGAAACATTTAATGGGCAAAGAGGTCGCTCCCGAAAAAGTAGGAGATATCGATACATCTGAAAAAGCCCAGTTGTCCGTAGAGCAATTGGCGGTCTACCCCCAGGGAGCTCCCCAAGATGATCGGACCAAAACCATTCAGGAAACCTTTTTTAAATTGCCTGAACCCCCTATAATTAAGACGAAGCCAGAACTCGAGGCTTATCGAACCAAGGTGTTGGACTTTTTAAATGAAAAAACTTTTAGGGCTTTCCCTGAAAAACCGGTGCCACTGGATGTTAGATGGGAGTATCGGACCGCAGAAGAGGCAAAATACGGGATGCAGACCTTCAGTTTTGTTGCTGAAGAAGGATGGAGATTGAAGTTCACCATCTATTGGAACAAACCGCCTGAGGAAAAGCAATCGGTGCTTTTGGTGGTGAAAAACCCCAATGAGCCGTTTATGGATTTTGGGAAGTTCGTTTCAGGAATTGATGAAAATCAGACCATTGTTTATTTTGAGGCAAGGGGAATTGGAGAAACCGGATGGGCCGAGAACATGCAGTGGCACATTCGCAGATCGTTGGGATGGATTGGTATGACGGTTGCCTCCACGAGGGTGTACGACGTGCTTCGCTGCATCGATGCGCTTGAATCAATTCCGGGATTCAATATTGACAGTGAAAATATCAACATTGCGGCCGAGGGCGAAATGTCGGTGGTGGCGATGTATGCTGCATTGCTTGAGGGAAATATCAATACCGTACTGGTGAAAAACCCACCACCCACTCAAAATATGCCAAGCCGACCGGATGGAAGGGGCGAGGCCATAGAGATGTTGAATTGTTTGCGGGTCACGGATTTGGCGCAAGTGGCTGGACTGAACCTGGATACCAAATTCATAGGAATAGGGGAGTTGCCCGATACCTATACCTGGACAAAGGAAGTATATGAGGCCCTGAACCCTGAAAACTTCCAAGTCATCAAGGATTTCTCCGAATGGAAGTAATACAATTTTCAAAAAAGACGTCTTTCTAAAAAGTGGAGAGTACGTTTTCCACTTTCTTATCATTGTTGAATAAGGGCGGCTTCATTTTTTTTCAATTTGACGGTTTTCCATAACCTTAAAGCAGTGGTGATGCTGCATCTATCTCACAATCACCCAAAACAAATAAAACGAAAGGTAAATTAATGAACCTTAAGAAATTACCACTACTGTTTCTTTTCCTCTTCCTTGCTCAGGCGGTCATGGGGCAAAACGCGAAAATATATCAGGAAAAGAGCGTGATGAAAACCTATCCATTTTCCGATCCAAATCCGGTTCCCGATATGGAAATGACCTACCCCTACTTTAAATATGATGGTTTTACCAACAAAAGCCGTCAGCAGGAGTGGAATATGGTGGTTTTGGAAAATGACTATATCAAGGTTTTTGTCAATACGGATATAGGCGGTAAAATTTGGGGTGCCATAGAAAAATCCACAGGACAGGAGTTTTTGTACTTCAATGAGGTCGTCAAGTTTAGGGATGTTGCCCAACGCGGACCCTGGACTTCGGGCGGATTGGAATTTAACTATGGTTTTATAGGTCATACTTCCACCACGGCCACCCCTCAGGATTACGTAATAAAGAACAATGAGGATGGCAGTGTGTCTTGCATCGTTGGCGCTATTGATTTGCATACCCATGCACAATGGAACGTGGAAATAAAACTGGAAAAGGATAAGGCCTATGTGGAAACGATCAGTTCCTGTTTCAATACAGGAAATCTCCCGGAGCCCTATTATCATTATTCCAATGCTGCGGCCAAAGCAGAAGAAGACCTGGAGTTTATTTTTCCCGGAGACCACTATGTTGGACATGAACAAATAGTGAGCACGTGGCCCAGGGAAGATGGTAGGGAAATTTCATTTTACAAGAACAATGATTTTGGTGGGCCTAAGTCCTACCATATCGTAAACAGTATTGCGGAGTATATGGGAGGGTATTACCACGAGGATGATTTCGGCTTTGGTAATCTGCATGACTTTAGATCGATGCCCGGAAAAAAACTCTGGATTTGGGGCCTTTCTGACGAGGGAATGATTTGGGAAGATTTATTGACAGATGCTGATGGTCAATATATCGAATTTCAGACTGGCGCCACTTTTAATCAGGCAATGGAGGGAAGTACTTTAACCCCCTTTAAGCATCGGGAGATTATTCCGCATGACAGTGATATTTCTTCTGAAATATATTTCCCGCTAAAGCAAACGGGCGGAATGGTGAAGGCCAACAGAAATGCGGTGCTGAATGTGCTTGAGGTAGACAAATCCAACATCGAAATCCGCTTGAGTCCCTTGGCTCCTTTGAAGGGTGACCTTGTGGTGAAATCGGATGGAGAAACTGTCGCTACCCAGGCCTTGTCTCTTAAACCACTGGAACTCTACAGTGTTAAAGTGAATGTAGGTACCGGTAAAAATTACAGTATTCAGGTGGGTGAGCATATCCTTTCCTATGCAAGCGAAACAGGGGATGCTATTGTGGATAGGCCCATTCTCCCCAATAATGAGTTTGACTGGAATTCAGCCACAGGTTTGTTCACCAAAGGTTTTGAGATTGAGAAGCAGTATGGTTATACCCAATCCGGTCGTGCCAGAAAAGTAGCCCAGGAGTTTTATTTGAAAGCTTTGGAGATGGACCCGGCTTATGCTCCTGCGCTTCGTAGGGCTGCATTCAATTACTATAGGATGATGCAGTATGATAAGGCACTTTCTTTTACCAATAAGGCATTGGCGATAAATACGTACGACCCTGAGGCGAATTATCTTTTTGGGCTTGTAAATGTAAAGTTGGGTAAAAAGGCAAACGCCAAGAGCGGTTTTTCAATAGCAGCACAATCCACTTCATTTAGAACTGCCGCCCACACCGAACTCGCCAGATTGTACCTGAGGGAAAATGATTTGGGTGCTACCCTTCAGGAGGTCAATAAAGCGTTGGACTATAACCGGAAAAATTTGGTAGCCCAAGAGCTCAAGGAGTTGGTTTTCAGATTGCTAGGGGATAAACAGCAGGCACAGGAAACTTTAGAGGAGCTTTACCAATTGGACAATACCAACGCCTTTGTGGCCCAGGAAGCAAAGTTGTTGGGTATTGAGGGCTATGTTGGGTTGAGCAATTTGATCACTAACGAACTGCCATCAGAATCATATATAGCGTTGGCCTTGAAGTACCATGCCGCGGGCCGGGATGAAGAAAGCATTTCCGTTTTAAAGCAGAGCCCGGCAGATGCAAAAATACTACTAATGTTGGCCTATCTGGATGTTCCCAATCGGGAAGACTGGCTTGAAAAGGCACTCAATACCTCTCCAAATCTAGTGTTTCCATTCCGGACCGAGGTTTATGAAGCCTTGGGAGAGCTTACCAAATTGAGTGATGATTGGAAACTCAGTTATTACATGGCATTGATCTTATGGAAAAAGGAGTTGCTGGAAGAAGCGCAAACGACGATGTTGAAATGCGGGGACCGTCCCGATTATGCCCCATTTTATTTAGCCAAGGCCAAGCTTTTTGCCCATGATGATGCCATCGTGGCCGATGCATTGGAAAAAGCAAAACAAATTGCGCCCAAAGATTGGCGGGTGCAACTTGCCCTGGTTGATCAATTGATTGGGAAGAAGCAATACTTGGAAGCTGCCAAAATTGCCAAAAAAGTCTATGATGCCAACCCGGATAATTCATTAATGGGCATACGGCATGCTAGTGCACTTTTAAAATCTGGAAAATATAAACAAACACTTTCCTTTTTGGAAAGACTTGTCATCATTCCATTTGAGGGAGCTTTTGAGGGCAGGGACATCTACCATGAAGCTGCTATTCGGTTGGCGTATGAGTCGATACAGAAGAGCGATTTTGCAAACGCCATTTCGTATGTGGAAACGGCAAAGCTATGGCCCAGGAATCTTGGAACCGGCAAACCTTATAATGTTGATGAACGGTTGGAGAATAGTATTCTGGTCCATTGCTACAAAAAAATGGGCAAATCGGAGCTCGGAGCACAATTTAACCAAAAAATTGCGGACTACAGGCTGGACGAGGATGATCCCGAAAATGCAAATATCCATCTCCAAATCTTGGCGCTTCAGCGGATGAATGCAGCGGAGGAAATCCCGTTACGTATCGATGAGGCTTTGAATAGAGACCGAAACAATTCCTTCGTGGTGTGGGCCAAGGCTATAAATGAAGGTGGAACTTCCGCAGAGCAACTTACTAAGGAGCTTCAGGAGCAAAACATTCAGCATCCGCTGAACAACACATTTTTATTGGTTAAAGATTTTTTGGATGTTTCCCAAAGCAGTAACCCTTAAAATAGCACAAATGGGAAGCAGAAACCTATCCGTTTTTTTGACCGTGGCCAGTTTGGTTCTGGGTTTTGTTGGTTGTGATTCGGAAGATACTACGGTGTTCGTAGATTACAACGATTCTCGTATTGCTTATGAAGGCAGGGTGGATACAACTCAAGAGAAAGGAACCCAATTATATTGGTCTGGCACTTCAATCAAGCTAAGTTTTGAGGCTACTTCCATTTCAGCATATTTTAAAGATTCTGAAGGAGATAATTACTACGATATCAGGATAGACAATGATAGCGTGGGGCTGATCAGACCGGACACGATCAAGAAAGAATATGTGCTGGCCTCCAATTTATCCCCCGAAAAGCATACCGTAGAAATCTTTAAACGGACGGAATGGAACAGGGGCACGACCTCCTTCTACGGTTTTGAACTGAAAGGGAACCCACAGGTTTTAACACCACCACCGGCTCCCGAAAGAAAGATTGAGTTTTACGGAAATTCCATCAGTGCAGGCTATGCCGTAGAGGACTATTCTGGTAGAGATATTCCCGATAGCACCTTCACCAATAATTATTACAGCTACGCTGCGCTTACCGCCAGGCATTTTGAGGCGGACTATAGGTGCATTTGTAGAAGTGGTATTGGAATTACCATCAGCTGGGACCCGCCCATCATGCCGGAAATTTATGATCGTCTGGCGCCGAAGGACAGCACCAGTCATTGGAATTTTTCCAAATACACCCCAGATCTTGTTGTGATAAATCTTTTTCAGAACGACTCTTGGTTGGTCAATATGCCCGACCATCCCCAGTTTAAAAGACGGTTTGGAGAAAAGCCCCCTTCGGAAGAAACCCTGATTGCCGCATACCAAGAATTTGTGTCCAATCTAAGAAAGCATTATCCCGAGGCGTATATTGTTTGTGCTTTGGGTAGTATGGATGCCAGTAAGGAAGGCTCCAAGTGGCCTGATTACGTGAGGACGGCCGTGCAAAATATTAAAGATGAGCATATCGGAGTTTTGATATTTCCTTTCATCAACACGGACAATCATCCCAATAAAGAACAACAAGAAAGTATGGCCTGGAAACTGATTGAGTTCATTAATGAAAAGGTTGGGTGGGAGCAACCTTAAGGGTGCTTAAGTTATTAATAAGCGACCTACGATGATACCCAGCCCAATGGTCATACATTTTCTAAGGGAAAAAGGAATACGAAGAAAACAAGATAAATAATGAAAATCAAAGTACCCTTAGCAGTATTGTTGCGGTGTGGTGCATTAGGCGGAGCAGCCATGCACAAGAAAGTGCACACCGCTATAAAGGGGTAATGAGCATCTGGAAATCAGCTTTCGGCTGGAAAGTATCTAAAAACAAGCAACTTCTGGGGCATTTGGGCTAAATGGGAGCCTCTCCATTTCAGCTTCCCTTTGTAATATGCTTAAAAAAGATTGTGGTATATTACTTTTTTATAATAAAATTATAATTTTGGTAGCAAGAAAATTTACTCCGTGTAACAACCACCAGATTCGCCTTGGGAACAGCGTCAGAAGACTCAGCTTTACACATTCATAAAAACGCTCATCAACAGAGCTCCTCCATAAAAGGCAGAGAAGCGTATCTATCACCCGAGGATCAACCAAAAGATCACCGTGAGATTGATCTCTGGCAGGCATTTAAAGGAGGTAGTGAAGAAGCTTTTATCGCTATCTATCGCAGATATTTCCAGCTGCTATATGCTTATGGGCACCAGTTCACAAAAGACACCAACCTGGTAGAAGATTGTATTCAGGAGCTTTTCATTGAGTTGCGAGCCAGACGGGAGAGGTTGAAAGACACCAATGCTATTAAATTTTACTTGTTTAAGGCGTTACGTAACCGAATACTGCGACAGCTAAGTCGGAAAAAAATGTTGCCATTCAATGAGGAACTGATGGATGGTTATAACTTTGAGATTAACCTTTCTCATGAACATAAAATGATTCACGCCCAACTGGATCGGGAAGTAAAACAAACATTAAACGATGTTGTCAACAGGCTCACTATACGGCAGCGGGAAATTATCCTTTACTATTTCTACGAAAAGTTGTCTTATGCCGAAATAGCCGACATCATGAATCTTTCCAAACCTAAGTTTGCTCGTGACTTGCTTTACCGCGCCATTGCCAGTATTAAAGTTGAAATGAAAAACAGGAATATTGATCTTTTTACTTTACTGCTGAGTTTAAGCCCGTTCATGAAGATATAAAGCCAGTTACATTTTTTTACCTTTCCTTTTCCCCGAGGCTGAAAGGGCGCTATTGCTATACTATTTGAAGCGATTTTCCGGCTGCTGAAAAAAGTTAAATTTTTTTGAGGTTGTTTGGAGTGTTCATGTATTAGACTTGTAAAGAGGCTTATACCATTGAATAAATACGAGCACTACCAGGTTGAAGATTTCTTACAGGACGAGCTGTTTGTTCAGTGGTGCTACCATGCCACGCCTGAACTGAATGAGTTCTGGCAATCCTGGTGCGAGCAGTATCCAGGCAAAGTACCAGCGCTGCAAAGGTCTCGGGAAATTATTCAATCAGTAGAATACAAACAGCAGAAAAGAGCCTCTGAGGAAGCGTATCATCGCATTCTTCAGGGAGTGTTGCAGGGAAATGAAACCAAGAAGCGTAAGATTAATCAACTGCCTGATTGGCAGCGTTTCTGGCGAGTAGCCGCAGTATTACTGATCATGGCTGCTTCGGCGGTTTTTTATCTGAGCAGGCCGGGTACTCAGCCAATAGAAACCACTACTCCAGCCATTAGCTACCTGGAAAAGTATTGTCCTGCCGGTAAAAAAATGCGGGTGACATTGAAAGATGGCACAAAAGTGAGGTTGAATGCCGATACTTATTTAAGGTACCCGGAAAATTTTGGAGATAGCATCCGGGAAGTAGAACTACGAGGTGAGGCTTTTTTTGAAGTGACCAAAAATCCTGAGCAGCCTTTTGTGATCCGAAGCCAGCAAATACAAACTACGGTATTGGGCACCTCCTTTAATGTGCAGGCCTATCCGGATAGCAAAGCCCTGGATGTGGCTGTGGTAGAAGGGCGGGTACAGGTGGAGTCGGTAGAGAAAAACCAGGCGTTGGATAGCATAGCGTTTTTTCTTGCTCGAGGGGAAAAATTAAGTTATAAAACGGATGAAGAAATTTGGGAGAAAGATACGGTGGCGATAGCATCTATCGGCCGGTGGAGGCATTGGGAACTGGTATTTGAGCAGGAGGATATTATCAGTATTGCCCGGAAATTGGAGCGCTGGTATGGAGTGAAAGTCATGGTAGAAGGGCCTTTCTCACGAAAGATCAGCTTTAGTGGGACTTACAGTAACAATACCTTATATGCCGTGCTGGAAGGTATTGCCTATTCAGCAAAACTCAACTATTCATTACAGGGAGATACAGTGTACATTAAACCGTAAACTATGAAAGCAAATAACGACCGATTCACTCGTCAGGGATAGCACAGGACTTCTTGTTCAACAGCATAATCTACAATCATTTCTAATACAACGCATACAACTATGAAACCTAAAAGGTCAAATCAACAATTTGCCAGGAAGATACCGTGCTTATTGCTGGTATTACTGATCGTACCCTATCTTGCCTGGTCCGGCGTTCCTGAAAAACCAGGGAGCTATTCTGCCGACAGTGAAAAAATTACCCTTACCGAACAAGGCGTGAGCCTTAAAGATGTCATTGATAAAATCAGTGCGCAGACGACGTATCACTTTGCGTATGACCAACAGCTCATTGACATCAGCAAACCCTTAAATGTGAAAGTGAAAGATGCCACCTTGGAGCAGGTACTTGAGATTATTTACCGGCAGTACCCGCTCGAGTTTAAGCGAATCGGCAGCACGATTCACATGATGCCCGTAAAAAAGCCAAAAGTAAGTCCGGTTAAGGTCGAGGCGATCAATGTTTCCGGCACGGTCACTGCCGATGGCGAGGGCTTGCCGGGGGTGAACGTACTGGTGAAAGGTACCAGTACCGGGACAATCACCGATGTAGCGGGTAAGTATAGTATTAATGTACCTAATGAGGAAGATATCCTGGTATTTTCTTCCATAGGATATACCAGCCAGGAAGTTCCGGTGAACGGTAGGTCCGCCATTGATGTGGTGCTGGAAGAGGATATACAGAGCTTGCAGGAAATAGTGGTGGTGGGGTATGGCACCATGCAAAAAGAAAAATTAGTGACTCCGGTCAGCTCCGTGAACCCGGAGTTAGTACAGACCGAAGTGACCAATTCGTTAGACCGGGCGTTAGAAGGGAAAATAGCCGGGATGGAAGTAAAACAAGGCTCAGGGGCCCCCGGTGGTGGATCGGAGATACGCATTCGCGGTGCCGGCTCCATTGGGGCAGATAGTCAGCCATTGATTGTGATCGACGGAATTCCCATGCAGTTTGGGTACAGTAAAGAACGATCGCCACTTTCCTTGTTGAACCAGAGCGATATCAGCTCCATCGATGTACTAAAAGGAGCAGCAGCCACAGCGATCTATGGTTCTCGGGGCTCTAATGGGGTAATTCTGGTAACCACCAAAAGCGGTAAAGAGGGCAGGACGGATTTTTCCTTTTCTGCAAGCACCGGCTGGGATCAGGTGCTGCCCAGTGCGAAACTGGATTTGATGAATGCCGAAGAATTTGCCCGATGGCGGAAAGAAAATGCTTACGAAAAGGCGGCGTTTTACGGGGAAGAAATTACGGATGCCGATATTCCTGAAGCCTACCGAAATCCGGAAGCACTGGGGGAAGGCACCGACTGGCATGATGTGATCACCCAGATTGGTAAAAGACAGGAATATAACCTGAGCGTGACCCACGGCGCCAACGGGTTTACCGGATTCTTTTCTTTAGGATACCTTGACCAAACCGGGACAGTAAAAAACACCAGCTTCGAACGCATGTCGCTTCGTGCCAACATGGGATACCAGCCCAATGAATATGTGAAGATTGAACTTAATCTGAATCCTACTCTGAGAACCTGGAACAATGAGATAGGAGGAGATAGAGGGACACTATATGGGCAGGCTGCCATTTCAACCCCGATCGATGGGCCTTATATAGAAGACGGAGTCTGGGAACGAGACAATGATGCTTATTATGACGGAGAGTGGGATCTGGATATCTGGACACCGGAAACCTTCAGTAATAATAATGCGCTGTACGCCTTACAACACCAGTACGATAAGACCCAAAACCTGAATTTACTGATCACTCCGGCTTTAGAAATTAAACCTTTCAAATCTTTAACCTTACGCACGCATTATAATGCCCGTTTAGAAAATAATAACAGAGAGTTTTTCAGTCCGTCTACAATTACCAATATCTTCAATCCCCCTCCGGCGCAAGCCAGCGGGTATTATAATACCGATAGGAATTACAACTGGCAGTGGGAAAACACAGCTAATTATGCCAAAACTTTTGGCGCTCATTCCGTGTCAGCATTGGCCGGGATCAGCAGGGAACGTTACAATCAGTCATTTAACAAACTGAACGGCTCTAACTACCCCCGGGACGACATAAGAACCATTAACGCAGCAATTGACCAGACGGGTAGTTCCGGAGAAAGCAATTGGTCAATGATGTCGTATTTTTTTCGGGCTAATTACGATTATGAAGGTAAATACCTGTTGACGGCTTCCGTCAGAAGAGATGGTAGTTCCCGATTCGGTGCTGACAACCGCTGGGCAACCTTTCCCGCTGTTGCGGTAGGGTGGAATATATCCAAGGAAAGTTTTTTCCCGCAGACCACCTGGCTGGCCAATCTGAAACTGCGAGGCGGCTACGGCACCAGTGGGAACAACCTCATCGGAAATTATACCTGGATCCCAACCCTTACCCAGTCCAATTATACATTCGGCGGCACAGTAGTAGATGGTTTGGAAGTTAATAGCATTGAAAACCGAACGTTGGGATGGGAATTGGCCACCGAATATAGCGCAGGTCTGGACTTTTTATTTTGGGACGGCAGAGTGAGTCTGGATATAGATTATTATCAGCGATTGACCAAAGATATGTTGTGGGCCGTCACGGTTCCTATTTCTTCCGGTTTTAACCAGATTCAGGATAATATCGGGGAAATAGAGAACAAAGGTTTGGAGTTTTCTCTAAGCTCCAGCAATATTGTTCGCACCGATTTCAGTTGGAAAACGCTGTTTAATATTTCTTTCAACAGAAATAAAGTCATCAGTTTGGGCGATGTAGACCGTATTTTCGCCGGTTGGAAAGACTACTCCCTCACCATCCCCGGGCAACCCATGGGCATGTTTTTTGGCTGGGAGCAAATAGGGATTCTTCAGGATCAGGATGATGTGGAGAATAGTGCCACCTTTCCCGGCCAACTACCGGGTACGGTAAAGTACCGGGATTTAAACGACGATGGCATTATCAACGATAACGACAAAAAGTTCATCGGTAATCCTTATCCCGCTTTCCGAGGAGGTCTCATTAACTCTTTTAGCTACAAAAATTTTGATGCCAGTATTGCCCTCAGCTTTGCCCACGATTTCGATGTATATAGCCAGTTGGAAGGCGATGTGCTTAATTTAGATGGGGTTTTTAATGTGTTAAAGGTAACCGAAGAGCGATGGCGCTCCCCGGAGGAACCGGGCAACGGAGAAATTCCGACGAGCATTCATCAAACCTTTCATTCCCGGGTACCCAGCTCAAAAATGGTGAATAACGCATCTTTTTTAAAGGCTCAAAATATCACCCTGGGCTATACCCTGGATAACGTTAAGTTTCTCAAATCTTTCCGGGTTTATGCGTCGGTACAGAATGCTTTTCTCCTGACCAATTATAAATATGGGAACCCCGATATCAATCGATCGGGCGCCACCTCTTTAGAAAGAAACTTCCATGGGTATGACTACCCCGTTTCCCGGACTTTTTCTCTAGGACTTGACTTAACATTTTGAAAAATGAAAAATAGATATTTTAAATACCTGCTTGCTGGCTGCATCGCCTTGATTCTTGCCAGTTGTAATGAAGATGATTTTCTGCGGGAAGATCCGGTGACGAACCTAAGTACCCAGACTTTCTTTGAAAGTGAACAGGATTTCCGACAGGCGACCAACGCTATCTACAACAGCCTTGATACGATAGCAGGAGGCACGAATGTGGGAACCGGAACCGGAGGCGTTTGGGCCATGTCGGAGCTTCGTTCAGACAATTCTACTTATCAGTATAATACCGTTGACCTCTCCGGGCATTTTACCTGGTACCTGGATAATTTCATCATGGCCACCACAAACCCTGTTGTTGATATGTTTTGGAATGCCGCTTACAAAGGAATAGGGAAAGCTAATACTGTGATTAAGCAAAGTGAAGACAAAGAGTATGCGAACAAAGCACAGATGGTGGCCGAAGCAAAATTTTTGCGTGCCCTATACTATTCTTACCTGCTACGGTATTTTGGGAACATACCCTTGGTGACCGAACCCGCCGCATCGTACGAAGATGCGTTTGCCAATAATACCCAGGTGGATCAGCAACAGGTATATGATCTCATTCTTTCCGATCTGAATGAGGCAAAAACAACGTTGTCGGCCAATTATTCAGCTCAGGAGCAGGGAAAAGCTACTTCAGGAGCAGCAAGAACGCTGCTGGCCACCGAACTGATGGAACTGGAACGATACAGCGAAGCAGCAACGGAGTTGGAGGCAGTTATCAATAGTGGTGAATACGCGTTGTTAGATGATTATGCAGCCGTGTTTGATAGCGATAATGAAAACAATCAGGAGCTGATTTTTTCCGTGCAGTTTATTGAAGGTACCTACGGATTAAGCAGTATGTACATGTACTTGTTTGCCCCCTGGAATGCCGGACCAGAACTGTTAGGCCATGCCCAGCAGATTGCCAGAACAGGCATGAACATTCCAACCGCCGATCTCATAAACTCTTTTGAAGAAGGAGATGAGAGAAAATCATTGATAGATTTGAGCTATATTGATGAAATCAATGGGTCGTATAATGGGAATATTGTTCCGATCAACAAAAAATTCTGGGATCTGGACCACAGTATACAGTATCAAACTGGTACGAATTTTCCTTTGATAAGATACCCTCACGTGCTTTTGATGCTGGCGGAGTGTTATCTGAGAGAAGGCAGTGGCGACCCTGCCGTGCTGGTGAATCAGGTGCGAACTCGGGCTGGCTTAGCTGCCGTCACTACTGTAACCCTGGAAGATATTATTCAGCAACGAAGAGTAGAGTTTTACGGAGAAGCCGACCGTTGGGATGTACTGGTAAGAACCAACAAAGTCTTTGAAGTGATGGAAGCGCATGGAGAAAATGAAAGACAAAACCGGCCAGAAGTACAGGTAGGGGATGCCGCCTTCAGAAATATCAAAGTGCTATACCCGATACCGGCCAGTGCCATTCAAACCGATCCAAAACTTAAACAGAACCCGGAATATTGATATGAATGATTGTGTAAAGTGGATAAATTATGGCAATGCTCCTGATACCTTTGACAAGAAAGTATTGTGCCGAAGAAAACCCGTGCGATCTGAGAAGAAGTTAGCCGGGTTTCGGGTGAAGTGGATTTTGTTCATGCTCACATTGGGCATGAACAGTTTACTGGTAATGTGCGCGTGGGCACAGTCCAAAGAAAATACGGATCGTCCCAACGTACTGTTTATTGCCAGCGACGATCTCAACGACTGGATCGGTATTTTGAATGCACATTCTCAGATAAAGACTCCGAATATCGATCGGCTGGCCAGGCGGGGTACTATTTTTACCAACGCCCATACGCAGGCTCCGCTCTGCAATCCTTCCCGGGTCAGCATCATGACGGGATTGCGCCCTTCTACGACCGGGATCTATGGACTAGCTCCTCGCCATCGCCAGGTTGAACGAACCAAAGATGCCGTGACATTGCCCCAGTATTTTGCCGCTAACGGTTATCGCACCATGTCGGCCGGCAAGGTCTTTCACGGGGGCATTACCCCAGAAGAGCGTAAAGTGGAATTTCAGGAATGGGGGCCGGATGGAGGGCATAAGCCCATGCCCGAGCAGAAGATCGTAAAAGCCCCCCTTGACATGGTGAACCATCCTCTGATTGACTGGGGCGTGTTTCCGCAAGAGGAAGAAGCGCAGATGGATGATTATCAGGTGGCTTCCTGGGCAGTAGAGCAACTGGATCAATTAGGAGCGGAAGAGCATCGGAATGCACCTTTTTTTATGGCGGTCGGCTTTAACAAACCCCACGTTCCTTTGTATACCACGCAGAAATATTTTGACCTCTACCCGGAAGAAGAGGTGATGCTCCCGCCCGCTCCTGAAGGCGACCGGGACGATGTGCCCGACTTTGCCTGGTACCTGCATTGGTTTCTTCCCGAGCCTCGGCTCTCCTGGCTGATAGAAAATAATGAATGGCGGGCCAAAGTCCGGGCATATATGGCGACCATCAGCTTTATGGATGCCCAGGTGGGCAGGGTGCTGGATGCCCTTGAAGCCCAGGGACTGGATGATAATACCATTGTGGTGTTTTGGTCGGATCATGGATACCATTTGGGTGAAAAGGACATTAGCGGTAAGAATACCCTTTGGGAACGTTCAACCCACGTGCCGTTGATCTTTGCCGGTCCCGGAGTAGCGGAGGGGGCACAGTCATCGCAGCCTGCTGAGTTACTGGATATGTACCCCACGTTGGTGGAGCTCGTGGGACTGCCGGAGAAAGATGGGGTGGAAGGAATATCGCTCATGCCTCAGCTAAAAAACGCGGATACACCCCGTGAACGACCGGCCATGACCACCCACAATCCGGGTAATCATACGGTGCGATCCGAGCGGTGGCGCTATATTCGCTACGCCGATGGGTCAGAAGAGCTTTACGACCATCTTCGCGACCCAAATGAGTGGTCTAACCTGGCCAATAACGCTGACTATGCCGGAGTGATTGAGGAGCTGGCCGCCTGGTTGCCCACCAATGATGCGCCGCTCGCTCCGGGCAGCAAGCATCGTACATTGGAAAAAGTAGGTGATGACTGGCTGTGGGAAGGTGAACCAATCGATTTTGACAAGCTGATTCGTTAAAGGTTTCATTTTCTAAAAACTATTGTGACGATAATCTGACTATGAAAAGGGTGATCAAAATACTGATAAATACTGTTGCGGTGATCTGTATTCCCGCAACAGTATTTTCGCAAAATCAGAAACCGAATATATTGTTGATTATTACCGATCAGCAAAATGCCCATATGATGAGTTGTGCTGGCAACTCCTGGTTGAAAACTCCCAACCTTGACCAGTTAGCCGAGCAGGGAATGCGGTTTGAAAAGGCGTATGTTACCAACCCGGTGTGTTCACCTTCGCGCTTTAGCCTGTTTACCGGATTGTATCCCTCTACCATTAATATGCGGCACAACGCCAGTAAGATTGATACTGAGAAGGTAGAGGGAATCATACCCGGCTCGATGGGGTATACCTTTAAAGAAGCCGGCTATCAAACGTACTACGGGGGTAAAGTACATCTGCCATTGGCCGGTAAAACAGCGGAGAAATACGGCTTCGATAACCTGATTTCATTAGATGAGCGAGACGATCTGGCCGAGAAAACAGAAGCGTTTCTACTAAACAGCACCCCGGAATCGCCATTTCTTGCGGTGGTCAACCTTATCAATCCTCATGATATTTGTTATGCTGCTATTAAAGATTTTCCTCCGCAGAACCGACCCCCGGCAAATGTGCCCGAACCGCTGTACGAAGCCATAAAAATTCCAGATTCGCTTACCGAGGAACAGTTTTTTGCCCGGTACTGTCCGCCTTTACCGGATAATTTTGAACCAACCAAAAATGAACCCGAAGCTATTCGGGATTTAAAGCAGCTTCATTCATTTACAATAGATGCCCGGGACCACTGGACCGAAAGAGACTGGCGTCTCCACCGCCGGGCATACCATCGCCTGACTGAAAGGGTAGATAAGCAAATTGGGAAAGTGCTGGATGCTCTGCAACGTTCGGAGGTGCGGGATAATACCATTATCGTGTTTACGTCCGATCATGGGGAGATGAGTGCTTCCCATCGGTTAGAGCACAAAACGGTGTTTTACGAAGAATCATCGAATGTTCCTCTCATTGTGTGGTTTGAGGGAATGGGCAATGCTGGAAAAGTAGATGATCAGCATTTGATATCCAATGGGTTAGACCTGTATCCTACCCTTTGTGATCTTGCCGGAATTAAAATTCCAGAAGCGCTACCCGGTATCTCTTTTGCTCCGCTGTTACAGGGCAATGCCAAAGCCTATCATCCTAGAAAGTATCTTATCTTAGAGAATGAACTCGGGTTTATGGCTCGAGATACAAGGTTTAAGTATGCCCTGTACGATAATGGAGAAGAAATGCTCATTGATACCAGGAATGATCCGGGAGAAATGTTCAATATTGCCGGTGATCCCAACGATGAAAAAGAGCAAAAAACTTTAAAAGCGTATGTGCTAAAGCATGTTGCGGAAAATGGCGGATAGATCAAAATTCTCGCAATAAATATTTAATAATCAGTATTTTGTGCTACTCAATAAAATGACCCTAAGTTCTTTTATGGTTGTTTCGGCCCATAGTTTAGCATTTTAAGCAACTGTGTGGAATGGTTGAGAAAAATAGCACTTATCCTAAAAAGCCACTTACGATTTAATTCGTAAGTGGCTTTTTTCTTGGTATACATGAAAATATACACCCGATGGTCTATCTGCTATATTTTCTTAGACCGATTCATCGGCGTTTACTTCGGAAAGGGGACGGAAATTGTCCGGGGCTTCCTGAGAATCTTCTTCGGGAGTGTCGTAAGGGAAGACTTCCTGGATGGGGCTTTCTACGATCTCCGTCACCTGGAACTCAACCAGCATGTTGTTGAGACTCTGATACATACGATCATAAGCCTCTTTCACATTGGGGGCTGTCAACAGCACGTAGTTGGTGATCTTTTTTTCCTGGCCTTTGCCTTCTTCTTCCAGTGCATACACCATCTTGCAACGGTGCCAGGTATAACTGTCTTCATAATTAAAGACATCAGTAATGCGGGCTTTGGCAATGCCCGTCACGTAAAACTCACCCTGAATCATGCCTTCCATTTTCTCGTAAATACGCTGTTCAGCCTCAGTAAAGGAAACCGCATCGACCAGATACATCTCCGATACATTCTTGGCTTTTCCTTTCTCATCAATTTTCTGGTATTTAATTTTACACGTGAACCAGGTATTCATAGGTCATTCATTTTGTTCGTAAAAGGGCGGTAAAAGTAAGGTTTCCCGATTGAATACCCACGCGCATTTCCCAAAAATTACGCAACAAATTTGCTTGTCCCTGACACTCAATTCCTTGCAATCATTTTACCGTCGGGCATCGATATTTTACGATTGCCCAGGGTGGCGGGCAGAGGAAAAAAGCAAGCCGGCGGCTGCACTGGCATTAATTCAGTAAATCTTTTTATAAAAAAGACGCTAGGCTGATAACGCTACGCATTTTTTACGTAAGTAGCAGTATGTCTTATACTCGTAAAATTATTGTCACTTGCGCGCCTTTCATCAGTGAGATACTGGCGCAGGAGCTCTCAGCACTCGGGTTACCCGTAAAAAGTGTTAACCGTCTGGATGTGGAAACCGAAGGGTCGTTGCTCGATGCCATGCGGCTCAATATGAAACTGCGAACGGCCCACCGGGTGCTTTATCAGTTAAAAACCTTTTCTGCGGATAAACCGGATGAGTTATATGAAGCCGTATATGATTATCCCTGGGAAAATCTGATTCCTCTGGAAGGTTATTTCTCAGTACAGTCATTCGTCAGCCACCCAACCATCACCGATACCCGGTTTGCGAACCTGAAGGTGAAAGATGCCGTGGCTGATTATTTCAGTAAACAAAAGGGGCGGAGACCTGACTCCGGTCCTAAAAAGGACCAGGTTGTCCTGTTTTTGTACTGGACTGAGCAGGAGGCCGGGATTTACCTGGATACGTCAGGGGAAAGCCTGAGCAAACGGGGGTATCGGGAAGAAACCGTGACGGCCCCGATGCAGGAGTCGCTGGCCGCCGCGCTCTTGCTGTCGACGGACTGGCAGCCTCATTACCCGATGGTCAACCCCATGTGCGGGAGCGGAACGTTGGCGATTGAAGCCGCGCTCTTACAGCAACGAACCTACCCAGGCTTATTACGCGAGAATTATAGTTTTATGCACGTAAAGTCGTACCAAAGTGGTATTTGGCGCCGGTTGCGGCACGAGCTCAAGTTTGATCAGCAACCCCGAAGCGAGGCGTTAAAAAACATCGTTGCGACCGATAGCAGTGCTGATGCGGTGGCCTCGGCTAAAAAAAATGCCCGGGCAGCCGGGGTAGATCATCTCATCCAGTTTCAGGTTTGTGATTTTGCCGATACTCCGGTGCCGGCCATTGATGTCAAAAATGTGCCGTCGGGTGCTGAGCCGGGTAGTGGCATTATTCTGATCAATCCACCTTACGGAGCACGACTGGGAGAGCAGCGATCCCTGGAACCACTCTACGGACGGATCGGGGATTTCCTGAAACAGCAGGGGACGGGCTACCGGGGTTATGTTTTTACCGCAAACGCAGAATTAGCGAAAAAAATTGGCCTTCGTACGAATCGACGCATGGAATTTTCGAATGGCAGGTTACCTTCTCGGCTTTTGGAATACGAATTGTATACAGGTAAGAGGTAATCATGCGTTAGAATAGTAGTGAAGCAACTGAAGAAAAATATTATTGAACCCCTATACTATGCGCTTCCGGTGCAGTTGCTGATTTTGCACATCCGGAAGAACCAGTTGCTTTTATTATGTTGGATATTACTGGTCTCTATGGTGACCGGGCACTTTGGCAAAAGCCTGGGCATCCCATATTTGTTTCTGGACCCGGAGTATTTAGGGCGAGTTGATTTCTTTAGCTTCTTTTGGTTGGGAATGACATTCGGGGGCTTTACCATGGCCTATCATATTACCTGCTATATTTTAGATGGACTTACTTTTGGCTTCTTGGGCACGATGCCGCGGCCCTTTGCTAAATTTGCGCTGAACAACAGCGTGATTCCCTCAGCGTTTATTCTGGTGTATCTGCTATACATGATTAACTTTCAGCTAGCCAACGAATACAACACAGTGGGTAGCATTTTTGAGAAGGTAGGCGGGTTTATCTTTGGTTTTGTGCTGATCATACTCGTTACGTTCGAGTACTTTCGCTGGACAAACCAGGACTTGGTGCGGGTGCTGGCTTCCAGCGTGAATAAAAAACTGAAGAAGGCCCGGTTTTCCCGGGTGCGGATTATGTCTAACCTGAAAGAAGCCAAAAAAGGCATTCGTCGGGTCGACTATTATATGGATTTGGGTTTCCGTCTGCGTCCTGCTCCGGTCGTTCAACACGATAAATCTCTGATCTTACAGGTATTCAACCAGAATCACTTCAACTCAGTAGTGATAGAGCTTTTCGTCTTTGGCTTAATTCTTACGTTGGGGCTTTTTAGTGATAATCCCGTATTTCAGATCCCGGCAGCGGCCAGTTGCCTGTTGCTGTTAACGGTCATCATTATGCTGGTTGGAGCAATCTCTTACTGGCTGCGCGGCTGGGCGACAACTGCCGTTATCATTGGTTTTTTTCTTTTGAATATCATCGTACGTTATGAATGGGGAGAAAACTCTTATCAGGCTTTTGGCCTGGATTACTCCATTGACCCCGCCGAGTATTCACTTGATCGTCTGAAGGCACTGAACGACACCAGTTACTACTATCAGGATTATAAAGCGACGGAGCAGATTCTGAATACCTGGTACGCCCGAATGGTACAAAAGTATCAGTATAACGAGAGCAATCTTCCTAAAATGGTATTGGTCTGCACGAGCGGCGGCGGATTACGATCAGCAGTCTGGACAACCGTGGCCCTTCAGCAGGCCGACAGTATTACCCAGGGCCAACTGATGGACCACACCCGACTGTTTACCGGTGCCTCAGGGGGGCTGATCGGGGCCTCTTACTATAGAGAACTGGTGTTGCAGGCAAAACTTCAGGAGGATACCTCCCTGCCCGTGGTGTTGGCCAGCCAGGCAGCGGAACGCTCAGTGTATGACTCCTATTATGCCAGTCTCATTGCTCAGGATAACCTGAATCCCATTATTTTCACCTTATTGATGAATGATCTGCTGGTACGGACGCAGAAGTTCACCTACAACGGGTTTGCCTACCCAAAAGACCGGGGGTACGCATTTGAGCAGCAGTTCAATAAAAATACCCATCATATTTTGGATAAAACTTTGGGCGATTATTATGAGCCGGAGCAGAATGCCTTGATCCCCATGGTTTTGCTTACTCCGGCCATCGTCAATGATGGGCGAAAACTGTATATTTCCCCGCAGCATGTCTCATACATGCATACCCGCTTGCCAAACGATAATTATACCCATACTTCTATCATCAAAGGAGTAGACTTCCGGCGGCTGTTGGAGCAACAACAGGCCGATAGCCTGCGATTTCTCACGGCTCTGCGGATGAACGCCGCATTTCCCTACGTAACTCCCAATGTAACACTGCCTACGACGCCCGCCATCCAGATAATGGACGCGGGGATGACGGATAATTTTGGGATTTCCGATGCGGTGCGGTTCATGTTCGTATTCCGGGAGTGGATTAACACGCATACTTCGGGAGTTATTTTACTGAATATCCGGGATTCTGAAAAAATTGAAGAAGTTGAAACGCCCTCCAGTGCCTCATTGATTGAGCGAATGACCGCCCCGTTTCGCTTCTTTTACGACAACCTGTTCAATATTCAGGATATTAGCAATGACGACCGGGTTGACCTGGCGCAATCGTGGTTAGGAGTAGGCTTGCACAGTATTTATTTAGAATATACTTCTTATGTTCCTGAAAACTGGAAGCTACTAAACCCGAACCGTCGCACAATGGAGCGACCCTCCTTAAGCTGGCGGCTCACAGGCCGGGAAAAAAGTGACATCTTTCAAAATATCGAACACCCTAAGAACCAGGCAGCCTTGCAGGAATTGAAAAACCTATTGACGGCGCCCGCCATCAAAAAAATCGGTCCATTTGAAAATGAGGTGCTGGTAGGGGAGTGAAATGAAATGCTAGAAGCCAGTATCAGCTTCAGTTGGGTATTTTTTCCTTATTCTTTTTACGCTGATCTCTCCAGAGCCATAGAAACCCATTCACGTGGGCTTGCCACTGCGGTAGGGTGGCAATCAATAGAATCTCTTCTACGGAGTCAAGAATAGACAGGCCGATCATGATCGCGAAAAGCCAGGGTTGCACTCCAAAGAAAAACATACTTATGAAGAAAATTGCCTGAACCACCGTAGCCGCGCGGGCTGAAATGGTGTGGAAACTGGAGTAAGTGCCGTACCGGATCAAGGCAAAAGCGAGTTGAAACACGTATAACCCAATGATCGTAAGTATCCAGGGCAAGTGGCTGAGAAAGAACTCCTGCTCAAATACATACAGTCCCACCACTCCCGCAGCCAGCAAAGATTCGTCAGCAATGGAATCAAGTCGGCCTCGCCGGTCCGATTCCATACCAAAGGTGCGGGCAACAAACCCATCCAGGGCATCCGTACAAAAACTGAAAAAGTATGCGAATGCAGCGATAACCCGCAGGTCTAGTCCAATAAGAAGTAAAATGAACGGTACCGACACTAAACGTACAAAAGGAATCCACTCAGCAAGATTATAATCCTGCACCTTAAACAACTGCTTCACAATAGAAAGTATCGGTTAAAAGAGCGACAAAATACCATACCACAAGCAACCAAATTTGACAGGATAAGGTAAGTCATTGCTATATAATTTCAAATGCAATACGTCTATTTTTTCGCCTACCTGCTTCGGTATCGTTTTCGGCGATGGGTTTATCTGATCCATAGCCCCGGAATGCCAGCCGCTCGGCGGGCACCCCGGATTGAATCAGGTACTCATAGATCGCTTTGGCCCGCTGGGTGGAAAGCGTCTGGTTGTACGAAGCCGCCCCAACATTATCGGTATGCCCATTGATAGAAATCGCGATATCCGGGTTTTCCCGTAAAAAAGCGGCAATCTTATTTAGTTCGGGCTTCGACTTTTCTTTGATCTCATACTTATCAGTATCGAAAAAAATATTGTTCAGCACGGTTTCCTGTCCTTTCTGAATGGGATCTAAGTAAATATCTATTTCAATGGGTTGTTGAATATAAGCCTCGGAAGGAGCCACATAATTAAAGGTTAGGCTTTTGAATAAAAAATCTTCCTTATTTACATATAAGGCATATTCTGCCCCTTCGGTCAGCACCATCAGGTATTCCCCGGAAACAGGGTCGGAAGCGGTGGATGAAATCGGCTGCTGGGTTTTCAGATCAATCAACTCAACAAAGGCTTCCAGCGGCTCTTTTGTTAAAGCGTTGTAGACCTTTCCAAACACATAATTGCTGCGATATTGCACCCGGATTTCCTGGGGAATGGAGAATGTATAAATCTCGCTTCGCACGTATTCTCCCTGCCGTTGCTCTTCATTGGAATAGTAAGCATCCTGCCCGTCAGCCGTGATGAACAGCGATGCCTGATCCTCGAAAGTATTGATCGGATATCCCAGATTCTTAGGCTCGCTCCACTGATTTTCCGTTTGTTCAGCCACGTACAGATCAAATCCACCAAATCCCGGGCGTCCGTTAGAAGCAAAATACAGGGTTTTTCCATTAACATGAATAAAGGGAGAAACTTCATCGCGGGCGGTATTAATCCCCTTGCCCAGGTTTTTAGCCTTGGTCCATTCGCCCTGAGCATTGCGCTGGGTGGTGTAAATATCCCGCTTACCCTGGCCACCCGACCGGTCGGACACAAAGTATAAGGTATTGCCATCGGCCGATAACGTCGGTTGAGACTCCCAGGCCGAAGAATTAACCTGAGGACCTAAATTTTTGGGCATTGACCATTCTGTCCCTTTTCTTCGGGCAATAAACAAATCACAGCTACCGTACCCCTGCCGGCCTTCGCAGGAGGTGAAAATCAGTGTGCGACCATCCGCTGAAATGGTGCAGGTGCCTTCATTACGCATGGTATTAATATTTTCCGATAATGGCTCGGGGGGCATCCAATCGCCCTGTTCATTTTTCTTGCTAACGTAAATGTCTTCGTCGTAGCGGGGTGAAATGCCGCGCCTCCCGGTAAAGATCAGCGTTTGCTGGTCTACCGTAAGCACCGGGAAATACTGTAAAGGAAACTGATGCAATTGCCCTTCTACCCGACGGGGCTGGAAGTCTACCGGGTGCTGAATGGCTTCTTCGGCAAAATTGATGTTGGCCAGCAGTGCCTGCACATCCGCCCGGATCACATTAGCTACTTTCGACATGTTCATGATCTGCGTAGCCAGCTCCCGGGATTCTTCGTAATTACCTTCCTTAAAGTAGATCTTCGCCAGCTGGTGCGGGGCCTCTACGAATCTGGGATTGTTCTCCTGCTGCTTCACTACCTTGTTATAATGGTATTTTGCCCGAGCAAGGTCAGCCAGGGCTTCGTAGATTTTGGCAGTTTGCAGATGCGCTTCCGAAAATGCCGGGTCTTTCTTGAGGGAGTACTCCAGCAGTTCCAGCGCCTGCCCGTATTGCTTCCTCAGGAAAAAAGAGAAGGCATCCTCGTAGTACTCAATGGCTTTTTTTGATTTAGAGGTATACGAAGCCGTTCTTGAGGGCGGTTCCGGCTCGTTTCTTCTTTGAGCAGTACTTTGCCGGGGAGTGAGAAATGTGCCTAGTGATATGAAAACGACAAGCGCAAGAATACGGACTTTCATAAACAGATCAATCGGGGGTTTGTGAGCGCAACGCATTTTTAAGAAAAACAGTGCCCCCTTGTAGGTTATGTGGCAAGTTTGTTACTTTAATGGAATAAAATTCTACCAACAATGACGATTCGACGAAGAAACTTCCTCAAACAGCTGAGTGCCGGAGCAGCGGTAATCTCCGCCTTTACGTCTCAGGCTTTTGCCAAACCGGCCACCAAACCAATTGTCATATCCACCTGGAACCACGGAATTAACGCAAATGCCGCCGCCTGGGAAATACTACAAAAAGGAGGGCGTGCACTGGATGCCGTAGAGGCTGGAGTACGGGTGACCGAAGCTGAAGACAATATGAGTGTGGGTTACGGCGGCTTACCCGATCGTGATGGGCACGTCACCCTGGATGCCTGTATCATGGATGAAAACGGGGAGTGCGGGTCGGTGGCCTTTCTGGAGGGCATTAAACATCCGATTTCAGTGGCCCGGCTGGTCATGGAAAAAACACCGCATGTGATGCTGGTGGGGGAAGGAGCTTTGCAATTCGCTAAGGATGAGGGTTTTACTCAGGAAAATCTACTGACAGAGCGAGCGGAAAAAGCCTGGCAGGAATGGGTAAAGGAAGCGGAATACAAACCCATTATTAACGTAGAAAACCACGATACCATTGGTATGGTCGCTTTAGATGAGCAGGGAAATCTGTCCGGAGCATGTACCACCAGTGGTCTGGCGTACAAAATGCACGGCCGGGTTGGCGATTCACCCATCATCGGGGCGGGCTTGTACGTAGATAACGAAGTAGGTGCCGCTACCGCGACTGGTATGGGCGAGGCAGTCATTAAGGTTTGTGGTGCGTACCTCATCGTAGAGTTGATGCGGCAGGGCAACTCTCCTCAGGAAGCCTGTGAGAAAGCGGTGCGTCGGATTTCAAAACAGAAGAATGCCAAAGACATCCAGATTGGCTTTCTAGCGTTGAACAAACAGGGAGAGGTAGGTGCGTATAGTCTGCATCCCGGTTTCAATTATGCACAATATGCGCAGGGAACTAACGGGATGAAAGATGTAGATAGTTTTTACTCCTAATTTGTCAATGTTTTTTCGGAAAATTGCGTTGTAAAAGCAAACCACGAGCAACGCATGACGTCAATGTCTTTCAAAACAGCGCGATACGTAAGTAGTATACTTTTCTTCCTTGCCGCCTGCACCTCTCAGGAAGCGTTTCAGATCCCCGAAGTCCCGGAGTTTGATGAGGCCTATTATACCTACGCCCTGGCATCGGTGGATGAAATTATTCAGGATGACCCAGACAATGCAGAGGCACACTATCGCCGGGCAGAATTACTCTTAGAGCAAAATAAGACCAATAACGCTCTGGCCAGTATCAGGAAGGCTATTGAGATTGACAGCAATGTACCCTTATACCATTTGTCGAGTGCCAAGGCCCTGTTGCAAAAAGGCCAGAACCGGGAGGCGGTTCGAGCAGCTAAAGTAGCCCAAACTAAGGGCGCTCCTTTGATGGAAGTATACGATATACTGGCAGAAGCGAGCATGAATAGTAACTATTATGAAGATGCTTTGCACTACAGTGATAGTGCCCTGGCTTATTCTCCTAAGAACCATCGCAATTATTTTCGCAAAGGAAAAGCCCAGGTAATGCTGGAAGATACTCTGGCTGCCGAGCAAAATCTGCTCAAAAGTCTGGAGCTTGGAGCCGATGCGGTGGAAGTGTACGGCGTGCTGGTAGATTTTCACATGCACAACGGAAACTACGAACGAGCCAAAGACTTTATGGATCAGATGCTTACCCAGTCTGGTACCAAAACCGATAGCCGAATGCTATTGCAGCAGGCCAAGATTTTATTACGCACCGGTTACGAAGATAGCGCCCGAGCCGTTTTGTATCGTCTCAAACAAGCCCCGGCGGTAAATACCACTGAGGTATTTCGCGAATTACAGGAGCTACATTACCAGGATCGCTACTACGATTCAGCCTTGTTTTATGCTGAAAAGATTCTTGCCCGCCAGACTTCAGATAAACAGGCAATGATTATGGTGGCCCGTATTCAGGACCGGCGACATAATTATTCGCAGGCCATCCGGCAGTACGAGTCTATTCTGGAGCTGGATTCTCTTCAACAACAGGGTATTCATCAAATTGCCCGGCAGGAGCTTGATGATCTGCGAGGAAAAGTTGCATATTTGTGGAAAAAGAAGCAGGAAGAGGAGTTTCAACGGATGAAGCAGGGAGTTCCCAGTATCAAATCCATTACTCCTGAAGAACCTAACCCGTAATTATGGCCGAAGAAATAAACATTACACTACCTGACGGAAGTCAACGACAATACCCCCAGGGAGCAACCGGACTTGATATTGCCCAAAGCATTAGTGAAGGACTTGCCCGCAATGTATTAGCCGCCAAAGTAAATGGCGAAGTATGGGATGCCTTTCGCCCCATTGAGCAGGATGCTCAGGTCCAACTTTTAACCTGGAATGACCAGGAAGGAAAATCTGCTTTCTGGCACTCCTCCGCTCACTTACTGGCCGAAGCACTGGAAGATTTGTATCCCGGCGTGAAATTTGGCATCGGTCCGCCCATTGCTAATGGTTTTTACTACGATATTGATCTGGGTGATCGTACCCTGGGCGAAGATGACCTGCCAAAGATCGAGGAGAAAATGCAGGAACTCGCCCGGCAGAAGAACGAATACGTGCGGACATCAGTGAGCAAATCAGATGCGCTGGACTACTTCACCAAAAAAGGAGATGAGTACAAGTTGGAGCTTATCGAAGGCTTGGAGGACGGTAAAATCACCTTTTACCAGCAGGGCAATTTTGTGGATTTGTGTCGCGGTCCGCATGTCCCCAATACCGGATTCATCAAAGCAGTGAAGCTGATGAACGTGGCCGGAGCCTACTGGCGAGGTGACGAGAAGAACAAGCAACTTACCCGGATCTACGGTATCACTTTTCCCAAGCAGAAAGAATTAAAGGAATATCTGGAGCTACTGGAAGAAGCTAAAAAACGCGACCATCGCAAGCTGGGACGCGAACTAGACCTGTTTACCTTTTCTGAAAAAGTAGGGCAGGGGCTGCCATTGTGGCTCCCCAAAGGGGTGATTCTGCGAGAGCGATTGGAGAATTTCCTGCGAAAAGCCCAGCAGAAGGCTGGCTATCAGCAAGTGATTACCCCTCACATCGGGCATAAAGATCTTTATGTCACCTCGGGGCACTACGAAAAGTACGGTAAAGATTCTTTTCAGCCAATTCATACTCCGAATGAAGGCGAAGAGTTTTTGCTTAAGCCGATGAACTGCCCGCACCACTGCGAGATTTACCAGAGTCGGCCTCATTCGTATAAGGAACTTCCTATCCGTTATGCTGAATTTGGCACGGTGTACCGTTACGAGCAGAGCGGAGAACTTCATGGACTGACACGTGTACGGGGATTCACCCAGGACGATGCTCATATTTTCTGCCGGCCCGACCAGGTGAAGGATGAGTTTAAAAAGGTGATTGACCTGGTACTTTATGTATTCGGAGCACTCGGCTTTGAGGATTTTACGGCTCAGATCTCCCTGCGCGATCAGGAAGACCGGTCAAAGTATATTGGCAGTGACGAGAATTGGGAAATATCTGAAGCCGCTATTGTGGAAGCCGCCACTGAAAAAAAGCTGAAAACCACCACCGAGTACGGCGAAGCAGCTTTCTATGGTCCTAAGCTCGACTTTATGGTCAACGATGCGCTGGGGCGGCAGTGGCAGTTGGGTACCATTCAGGTAGATTATACCCTGCCCGAACGCTTCGATCTTACCTACATTGGCGCTGATAATCAAAAGCACCGTCCGGTGATGATTCACCGGGCACCGTTTGGCTCGATGGAGCGTTTTGTTGCCATTTTGCTGGAACATACCGGCGGGAATTTGCCTTTGTGGCTGGCGCCTGAGCAGGTGGCCATTCTTCCCATCTCGGAAAAGTACAGTGCTTATGCGGATGAAGTGATGGCCATGTTGGAAGAGCAGGATATCCGGGGCGCGGCAGATCATCGGGATGAGAAAATTGGCCGGAAAATTCGAGATGCCGAAGTGACAAAAATACCGTTCATGCTCATCGTAGGTGAGAAAGAAGAGGCTTCGCAGGCGGTTTCAGTGCGCCGACACGGGCAGGGAGACGTAGGCAGCTACACCCTTCCTGAATTTATCACCTATTTTCAGGAACAATTATAAATGCCCATGTGGTTAAACACTCTAAACTTTTTACCGTAGACTATTGTATAAATAAGGCAGTTTTATTGGATACACCGATTAATTGCTGATATTTGCAGATTCTAAGTATTCACAAAAAAAGGAGGTCACTATTAGTAAATTTAAGAGACGACGAGGTCCTGTCAAAGTTGAGGAACCTTATCGAGTCAATAATAGAATTCGAGCACCCTATGTTCGGGTGGTCGGAGAACATGCTGATAACGAAATTCACGATATCAAAGAGGCATTACAAATGGCTCAGAGTAACAGTCTGGATTTAGTTGAAATTTCACCTTCGGCTGATCCGCCTGTTTGTAAAATTATTGACTACTCGAAGTTCAAATACGAGCAGAAGAAGAAGCAGAAAGAAATCAAGGCGAAGTCTCAGAAAACTGTGGTAAAGGAAATCCGTTTCGGACCCAATACCGATGATCATGACTTTAACTTTAAGCTGAAACACGCCCAGGGATTTCTAAAAGACGGTGCCAAAGTGAAAGCTTATGTGCACTTTGTCGGGCGCTCAATCGTATTTAAAGAACGGGGAGAAATGTTGTTACTTCGTTTTGCTCAGGCATTGGAAGAAGAAGCCAAAGTTGAGGAAATGCCTAAAATGATGGGAAAACGAATGTTTCTGATGCTAACTCCCAAAGCAGCGAAGAAAAGTTAGTAACTATATTATATATTTTGGAGATCCTGTTGCTTTAAGGAATCAACTCCTGGGGCAACAGGATTTCTTATGTTAAACTTTATTAAACAGTGTAACGATGCCGAAAGCAAAAACGAAGTCAGGAGCGAAAAAACGCTTTAAACTGACCGGTACGGGCAAAATCAAGCGTAAGCATGCGTTCAAAAGTCACATTTTGACCAAGAAAGAAACGAAGCAGAAGCGCGGTCTCACGCATATGACCCTGGTCCACCCATCGGACAAGGATCGTGTGAAGAAAATGCTCAACATTTAATTCAGTATTTTATTGGTTTTATGATTTCACCCGAGGTTTGGTACTAAGCATTTGCCTGAGGCAGATCGCCAAACATCAAAAAACAAAAACAAAATGCCTAGATCAGTAAACAATGTGGCGTCGCGAGCACGCCGGAAAAAGGTTCTCAAGCAAGCCAAAGGCTATTGGGGACGTCGTAGCAACGTTTGGACCGTTGCCAAAAATGCGGTTGAAAAAGGAATGGTGTATGCCTACCGCGACCGTAAACAGAAAAAACGTGAGATCCGTGGATTATGGATTCAGCGTATCAACGCTGGAGTTCGAGAACACGGCCTTTCTTATTCCCAATTCATGGGAGCACTCAAAACAGCGGGTGTTGATTTGAACCGAAAAGTGCTGGCCGATTTAGCCATGAACCACCCTTCAGCTTTCAAAGCCATTGTAGAGAAAGTAAAATAAGCTATCGTATCGTACGCATCTATTATCAAGCCCTTCGTTCGGAGGGCTTTTTTTTGTGCTATAGAGCTAGTGATCCATTCACGTTGTACAGCCTACATCTCATTGGAAAAGTAAGCGGCTCGTGCTACCTGCCCCCAAAATACCCTAGCGAATAAATTGCTCCTGGAAACTTGTTGCTTTATGATGGTTGTATAGCTCCCGCTGTATCATTACATTGGCAAAACGTAATAACAACCTAACGCCGATCTTGGCGGATAACGACGACAAGATAAACTTCGTTGGTATCTGCCCGATTGGCACTAAAGCAACTTTTCATGACGCTCACGACCCAGGCCTTTCTGGCAGTCTTCCCCATTCTGCTGGCCGCTGTTTTACTGATCGGATGGCGTTGGCCAGCCAAACGGACCATGCCACTAGTGTACCTCACCACCGCCCTGATCGCTATTATCGCCTGGGATATGTCGGCCCAGAATGTGATTGCATCCACCATTCAGGGCTTATTTATTACTTTTGATATCCTATACATCATTTTCGGGGCAATCCTGCTACTTAATACCCTGAAATATTCCGGTGCCATCAGTGCCATACGAAGTGGATTTCTGGATATCAGTCCTGATCGCCGGGTACAGGTGGTAATTATTGTGTGGTTGTTTGGAGCTTTCATTGAGGGGGCGGCAGGATTTGGCACTCCGGCGGCCATCACGGCTCCGCTGTTACTGGCTTTGGGGTTTCCGGCCCTGGGGGCCGTTATGCTGGGCATGATGGTGCAAAGTACTCCGGTAACTTTTGGGGCAGTGGGTACTCCAATTTTAGTGGGAGTCACTGGCGGATTGGCCGGTCCGCAGGTAGACGCGCATCTAGCAGAAATCGGAGTCACATTCCCGGAATACATTCAGATGATTACCACGCGGGTGGCGATTCTGCATACTATCGTAGGCACCGCCATGCCTTTATTTATGTGTGTGATGATGACCCGATTTTTCGGAAAAAACAAGTCCTGGACTGAGGGACTGTCGATCGCGCCTTTTGCCCTGTTTGGAGGGTTGGCCTTCACAATTCCCTATCTGCTCACCGGTATATTGCTCGGGCCGGAATTTCCCTCGCTGCTGGGAGCCTTGGTGGGGCTGGCCATCGTGACGACCGCGGCCCGACGAGGCTTCCTGGTGCCAGCCAAAGTATGGGATTTTCCACCAGAAGAGGAGTGGCCATCCGCCTGGATGGGTAAGCTGAGGATTACAGTAGAACAAGAAGCTTCTGCTCGCATGCATTTGGCCCGGGCGTGGATGCCCTATTTGCTGGTGGCAGTATTACTCGTGTTATCCCGACTGCCTCAACTACCGATTAAGGAAGTGCTGAACAATATTCAAATACAGTGGAATGGTATTCTGGGAACCAGCATAAGCGCCAGCAGCACTCCGCTGTACCTGCCAGGAACGATGCTCATCGTGGTGGTTGGAATTACTTATTTTCTGCACCACATGCGGAGTTCGGCGCTTAAATCAGCTTTGAACGAGTCGGGAAAACTGCTGCTGGGAGCGGGGTTTGTGCTCATATTTACCATACCAATGGTGCGGGTATACATCAACAGTGGTATGAATACCTCCGGGCTAAGCAGCATGCCCATTGCGATGGCGGAGTGGGTTGCCTATCACGTAGGAACGGTCTGGCCACTGTTTGCTCCTTCCATTGGTGCCTTGGGCGCTTTTATTGCCGGAAGCAATACGGTGAGTAACCTGATGTTTAGTTTATTTCAGTTTGGCGTAGCCAGCAGTCTGGCCTTGCCTTCCGCACTGGTGGTGGCATTGCAGGCGGTAGGAGCCGCAGCTGGGAATATGATTGCCATACACAACGTAGTCGCTGCTTCAGCCACAGTCGGGTTGCTCGGGCAGGAAGGGAATGTGCTACGCAAAACCATGATTCCCACCCTCTACTATATTATTTTGACAGGGCTTTTGGGTTGGATAGCCATTCAGGTTTTTGTGCAGGCGTAAATTAGCAGCTTGTAATCGGGGACTCCCATTTTCTTGTGGTGATTGATTCAGTCGCAGCCATTCATTTCATGTCCGGGAAGTAGCAAGCTAAGAGTTCGGTAGTTACCGCATAGCTGAAATTAAAAGCCGGATGTACCCACCTCTGACGAAATTTAACTTTTCATAAACTTTTGTAAATTGACGGGCATCGTGTATTCTTACGATACTTTTTATTAGACACAACCTAGATATGACAAAGTACGCTGAATTAAATCCCAGTCACCGAATATTGATGGGCCCCGGCCCCAGTGATGTGCACCCGCAGGTGCTCAAGGCAATGTCCACTCCTCTTATTGGCCACCTGGACCCCGAGTTTTTAACGATCATGGATGAGATCAAAGCCATGACCCAGGCTTCATTTCAGACCGAAAATCAACTTACTTTTGTGGTATCTGCCCCGGGTAGTGCGGGTATGGAAACCTGCCTGGTGAACCTTCTGGAACCAGGGGATGAGGCCCTGATCTGTGTCCATGGTGTATTTGGCAATCGTATGGCCGATATCGTAGAGCGTTGTGGAGCCAAATTGATCCGGGTAGATGCTCCCTGGGGTCAGCCGATTGATCCGCAGCAGGTGAAAGATGCGCTGGAAACCTGCCAGCCCAAACTGGTGGCCATCGTGCATGCGGAAACATCTACGGGTGTTCTCCAACCCCTGGAAGAAATAAGCAAACTGACCCATGATGCCGGAGCTTTACTGGTGGTGGATGCCGTCACTTCTTACTGTGGTACAGATCTTAAAGTAGATGAGTGGGGGATTGATGCTATTTATTCGGGCTCGCAAAAATGCCTGAGCGCACCTCCTGGTTTATCGCCAGTGTCCTTCAGTGAACGGGCGGTAGAAGTATTGAATCAGCGAAAAACCAAAGTGCAAAGCTGGTTTTTGGACCTGACCATGGTGAAAAATTATTGGGAGGGTGCCAAAAGAGCCTATCACCATACCGCTCCGGTTTCAGCCATGTTTGCCATGCGCGAGGCTTTACGATTGGTATTGGACGAAGGTCTAGAGCCACGATTTCAGCGCCACCAGCGAAATCATCTGTTACTAAAGGAAGGACTGGAGGCGCTGGGTTTTTCTTTCATTGTAGACCCTCAATACCGCTTGCCCATGCTGAATGCCGTCAAACTTCCGGAAGGAATGGATGATGCAACGACCCGCAAACGCCTGCTGGATGAATTTAATATTGAAGTAGGTGGGGGACTGGGAGATTTTGCTGGTAAGATATGGCGTATTGGTTTGATGGGCAATAGTAGTACTGCCAATCATGTTAACATGTTGGTAGGAGCGCTTCGAGAAATTACGCGATGACCGAGACAACCCATGTAGTGTCACTGGTTCAGTCCTTACAGGCTGGAATCCAGGGAGATGTGCTGACGGATGAGTATAGTTTAGGACTTTATTCTACGGATGCCAGCGTATATCAGATACGTCCTTTGGTCGTAGTGTTGCCCAAAAATGCCGATGATGTAAGCCGTGCATTGAAAGAAGCCCAGAAGCATGGTATCACGGTACTACCTCGGGGGGGAGGTACCAGCCTGGCGGGCCAGACTACCGGAAAATCCCTGGTGCTGGATTTCTCCAAATACATGAACCAGATTCTGGAGATCAACGAAAAGGAACGTTGGGTGCGGGTACAGCCCGGATTGGTTCGGGACGTGCTTAATGAACAGTTGCAGTCTGTCGGGTTGCATTTTGCGCCAGACCCCGCTACCTCCAGTCGGGCCAATGTGGGCGGAATGGTTGGCAATAATTCTTCCGGTACCAAAAGCATCCTGTACGGAAAAACGGTCGACCATGTGCTAGAAGCGGAGGTAGCACTGGCCGATGGCACTCCCTTGAAGCTAAAACGCTTATCACCCGAGGAGTACCAGGAGAAAATAAAGCTGGGGGGTAGAGAAGGCGAAATCTACCGGCATTTTCAGGAAATCGTGCAAACCCATCGGGAAGAAATAGCCGCGCGTTTTCCCAAGGTAATGCGCCGGGTGGGCGGTTATAACCTGGACGAGTTTATCGATACTGATCACTGGAACCTCAGCAAACTGATTACCGGGAGTGAAGGAACACTGGCAACTACGCTGGAGCTAAAGCTTAATCTAGAGCCGCTACCTGTGTTTAAATCGGTGTGTGTGGTGCATTTCAACACTGTGCTGGAGGCAATTAAGGCAGTAGAACCGATGCTGAAGTACACGCCAGCTGCCATAGAAATACTGGATAGCACGGTGGTAGAGCTAAGCCGAAGCAATCTCACTACCCAGCGTAGCTGTCACTTCATAGAAGGTCATCCCGCTGCCATCCTGATTGTGGAGTTTTACGGAGACGATGCCGAAGAAGTACTGGCCCGCCCCAAAAAGATGGTTGAGGAACTCAGGCAACTTAACGTAGGGTATGCCTACCCCTTATTTCCGGAAGGAAAGAATTACGATGACGTCTGGCTGATCCGTAAAAAAGGATTGGGCTTGATGCTGGGTATTAAGGGAAATAAGAAGCCGTTACCCTTTATTGAAGACGCCGGTATTCCAACTCCCTACTTACCGGAATATATCGACCGGGTACTTAAGGTCTGTGAAAAGCACGAAACGAAAGTGGCCATGTACGCCCACGCCAGCGTAGGAGTGATTCATGTGCGACCCATCCTGGATTTACGGTTAGCCGAAGATATTGAACGTTTTCAGAAAATTGCTGACGAAACCTTTGACCTGGTAAAAGCTTACGGCGGCTCGTGGAGTGGCGAACACGGCGACGGATTGGTTCGAAGCGCCTATAACGAAAAGTTTTTCGGGCCGGAGATTTACCAGGCTTTCCGGGAAATCAAGCACCTTTTTGACCCCGAAAACCGGATGAATCCCGGTAAAATCGTGGATGCCCAGCCCATTACCGAAAACCTTCGCTACGGCGCATCTTACCAGGATCGTCCAGTGAAGACAGAGTATCAGTATCGGCATGATGAGAGTTTTGAGAATGCGGTGCATATGTGCACGGGGGTAGGGGAGTGCCGGAAGCTATTGGGAGGGACCATGTGCCCCAGCTTCAAAGCCACCCGTGACGAGGAGCATTCCACCCGGGGGCGAGCCAATGCCCTGCGTCTGGCCATGTCCGGCCAACTGGATGAGGAAGGAGTCAGCAGTCAGCGATTGCATCAGGTGATGGATCTGTGTCTTTCCTGCAAGGCCTGCAAGTCGGAATGCCCGAGTAATGTGGACATGGCCAAGCTCAAAAGTGAGGTGACCCAACAGTACTACGACCAGCATGGCAGCACCCTACGTGACCGGATGATTCGAAGTTCCTCAGACATTGCGGCTAAGTTTAGCGGAAACTGGGCTAAAGGAGTGAACACCATTCAGAAAAGCCCGGTTTTTCGCAGTGTCATGGAAAAAATAGCCGGGTTTGATAAGCGGAGAATCTTGCCGGAAGTGGCCTCGCAGAGCTTTTCTCAGTGGTTTGCCACACATGCGACACCTCCGCCACCCGGAGCCCAAAAAGTTGCCTTATTTGCGGACACCTACCTTAATTATCACGAGCCCCAAATTGGTATTGCCGCCTATCAATTATTGACCGCTTGCGGTTATGAGGTGCTACTGGCAGAGGTTGGCTGTTGTCAGAGGCCAAAAATATCCCACGGGTTTTTACGAGAAGCCAAAAAAGAAGGGTTAAAAACAGTACAGCATCTGGATACCTATCTCACCCAGGAAATTCCGGTAGTGGTCTGCGAACCAAGTTGTACTTCGGCCCTGACGGATGATTTACCTGACCTGATTTCTGATGATAGCTTGGCTTCTCGGCTTAAAAAAGGAGTCTGGATGATTGATCAGTTTCTCCATCACGAACGCACCGAAGGACGCTTGAAAGTGGCATTGACTTCTTCGGAACCGGAAATTTTGCTGCATGGCCATTGTCACCAGAAGGCACTGTATGGGACGCAGGCAATGAAGCAGCTACTGGAGGAAAATGGCGAGCGTCGAATCGATGAAGTGGATTCTGGCTGCTGCGGAATGGCGGGTTCCTTTGGCTATGAAAAAGAGCATTACGAACTCTCTGAGAAAATAGGCGGAGAAATCCTGTTCCCGGCGGTGAAGGCAATGAATGCGCATACGCAGTTGGTGGCCTGCGGTTTTAGCTGTCGGCATCAGATTGAGCATTTTACGGGTAAAAAAGCCCGGCATTGGGTGGAAGTGGTACAGGTAAAAGATATTAAAGAAAAGGCGGATTAACTGGATAAAAAGAGAAACATCTCGAGGTTATTTGTAATTTTGCCCCAAATTATTGTCTATGGGAGTTCGCTCTATATTGAGTAAGCCATTAGCCGCGTGGGTTACACGTCAGCAGAAAAGCTGGAGTATGGCTCCGGAAAAATCGCAGGACCAGGTACTGGAAAATTTACTGAACGGGGTTAAATCAACCCTTTTCGGGAAGGATCACCATCTCTCGGAGGTTCGGACCTACGAAGAATTTAAGCAGGCGGTGCCGGTACGCGATTATGAAGACCTCAAGCCCTATATCAACCGGATTATAGGCGGTCGATCCGATGTGCTTTGGCCCGGTAAGCCCGCTTATTTTGCCAAAACCTCCGGTACTACATCAGGTGCGAAGTATATTCCGATTACCAAAGAATCTATTCCCAATCATATCAATTCGGCGCGTGATGCCTTGCTCAGTTACGTGCACGATACAGGTAATGCCGCTTTTCTGGACGGAAAACTGATTTTCCTGTCCGGTAGCCCTACGCTGGAGGAAAAAGGCGGAGTACCCTTGGGACGACTGTCGGGTATCGTAAATCACCATGTGCCGGGCTATCTGCGAACCAACCAGATGCCTTCTTACGAAACCAATTGTATTGAAGACTGGGAAACCAAGTTGGGACGCATTGTGGATGAAACGCTCGGGCAGAACATGAGCCTCATTTCGGGCATTCCGCCCTGGGTGCAGATGTATTTCGACTGGCTGATTGAGCGCACTGGAAAACCCATCAAGGATATTTTTCCCAATTTCTCGGTGCTGGTGCACGGCGGAGTAAATTATTCTCCCTATCGCCAAAAAATGATTGAGTCCATTGGGAAGCCTATAGACAGTATTGAGACTTATCCGGCTTCCGAAGGCTTTATCGCCTACCAGAATTCCCAGTCAGTAGAAGGATTGTTGCTGCTGTTGGACAGCGGCATCTTCTTTGAATTCATTCCGTCCGATCAGTTTTTTGATGATAATCCGCCGAGATTATCTGTTCATGAGGTGGAGATCGGTAAAAACTATGCGTTGGTCATCAATAGCAATGCCGGATTGTGGGGCTATTCCATTGGGGATACCGTGAAATTTGTTTCCAAATACCCTCACCGCATTGTGGTTACGGGGCGCATCAAGCATTTTATCTCAGCCTTTGGCGAACATGTGATTGCCGAAGAAGTAGAAAAAGCCATGAACCACGCGCTGGCCAAATTCCCGGAAACCGAGGTGGTTGAATTCACTGTCGCTCCCCAGGTAAACCCGACCGAAGGTTTACCGTTACACGAATGGTACGTAGAATTTGCCCAGCCACCGTCAGACTTACCAGCCTTTGAAAAAATACTCAATGACCACCTTCAGGAGTTAAATCCTTATTATGATGATCTGATCTCAGGACATATTTTACAAAACCTGAAAGTAATATCCTTACAAAAAGAAGCGTTTCGTCGTTACATGAAAACCCAAGGTAAGTTAGGTGGGCAGAATAAAGTGCCACGTTTAGCAAATGATCGTACCCTAGCTCAGGGGTTAGAGCAGTTTGCCGGAAACTAAGTAGCTCAATTATTTTTAGAATAATATTTTATTAAATTACACTATGATGGTAAAAAACTAATGTAGTGTAATTTATATTATAAAATGTTTTCTCTTATTATTTCTGTTTTTTGCTTTTAGATTTTGTAGCCTTGCTCATCCTGTAGCTATATCGTCTAATTCTTCCCGAAATATGGGAGGAGTCAATTTCTTTTATAATGGTGATGTTAATAGAGCATAGGTAAGTGGCGTGCCTTCTTAATTACTATCGCTTTTTCCTTATTTCGGCTGGGTCTATGGAGAGAATAAAGAATTATTTTGTGGAATAGGGGCTGGATTAGCCATACCCGACAAATATCACATCAGGTTAATAATTTAAGATTTACGAATACATCTAACCTGTTCTCACTAAATTTCTTTGTTCGTCGGTATTATTTTCTTCACGAAATTAGCATTCTTCGGGCAATTGCTGGTCGGCGGTGGATTAGGTATTCAAAAAACAGAAGTCGACACTGAAAATGATGCCCGATTATGGTCCTTTGAGATTGTTGGCAGTCTTGGGGTGGATTTTTTTGTAAATGAAACTTGGGGGCTTGAAATGCTATACGGTAGATTAGGGTTTACTCAAATCAATCACAACTATCGAGATTCGGGAAATCGTTACTTTGGGACAGATAGTAGCCGGTCTTTCGGGTTGAATTTTGATAAAACTTCCGTGCGCTTGGGAATTAATTTTATGTATTAAACAGGGAAAATGAAGATTGTTTACTGGAAACTATTGTTGGTTATAGTTGTACTTTGTTCTAGCTGTGAAAAAGAGTTAGATGAACCAAACTACTCAGAAATTCCTATCATAGAATTACGAAATGTGAAGTGGGTTAGGATAGAAGAGGGAAATGGTAGTTTGGTAGATATAATACAAATCGAAATAGGTTGGCAGGATGGGGATGGAGATTTAGGTATGAATGCCAGAGAGGTTTTCACCAATACGGATTTTCAACCATTTCATTTGGTTAGGGATGAGCATGATCGGATCCAGTATTTTAATAGTACTACCGATACCTTTAGCTGTTCTAAATATATCGCCGCTAGTCCGGATCGGCCCATAGAGATAGATAATGATATCATCGAGGATACAGTACGAGTTATTCATAATAAATATAGGGGAAACTTTCATGTGGCTATTCTTTACAAAAGACAGGGAGAATTTGTCGAATATGATTTTTTAAAAGAAGATTGCCGTACGCCTATAAAAGGATTGTTTCCCCCGATTGACTCTTTAGCCCATGAGAAAGTCACTTATGATGATGGGGGACCTTTTGTAATTTATCAGGAAAGCCCTTGGAGTGGTACTATTACCTTTACCGTATCCTCATATTTATCCAATAAAATATTTAGCAGTAATTCTCTTTCTCAAGACACATTAAAAATAAGAGTGCAAATTAACGATCGGGCATTGCATGATAGTAATATAGTTGAATCGGAACCCTTTACTATTGAAGAAACGGATTGGTAGTTACTATTTTTTAGGCTAACTTTCGGTTTTTAGTATCTTGAAGAACAACGATCAACCCAGACATATCGCCATTCTTGGCTCCACGGGCTCCATTGGCACTCAGGCGCTGGAAGTGATTCAGCAACATCCCGGACGATTTACGGTAGAAGTGCTCACCGCTCACAAAAATGCTGATCTGCTCATCCAGCAAAGCCTTCAGTTTAAGCCCAATGCGGTGGTCATCGTAGACGAAGATCTGTACGACAAAGTGCAGGATGCGCTTGACCCACACGATATTAAGGTATATGCGGGCGCGAATGCCCTGGCATCGGTTGCCACGATGGAAAGCATCGATCTGGTACTCACTGCTACTGTAGGCTACGCCGGATTACTGCCTACGATCCGGGCCATTGAAGCCAGGAAACATATCGCGCTGGCCAATAAAGAAACGCTGGTAGTGGCCGGCGAGCTAATTACCAAACTGGCGCAGCAAAATGGAGTAAGTTTGTATCCGGTAGATTCCGAACACTCTGCCATCTTTCAGTGTCTGGTAGGAGAATTTCATAATCCGATTGAAAAAATTATTCTTACCGCTTCGGGTGGACCCTTTCGGGGGAAAACCCGGGAAGAACTGGCTCAGGTTACCAAAGCCCAGGCACTCAAACACCCTAACTGGGATATGGGAGCAAAAGTGACTATCGATTCAGCTACCCTGATGAACAAGGGGCTGGAAGTGATGGAAGCCAAATGGCTATTTGGGGTACAACCTGAGCAAATTGAAGTGGTTGTACATCCCCAGTCCATTGTCCATTCGCTCGTGCAATTTCAGGATGGATCTATCAAAGCGCAGTTAGGCTTACCCGACATGCGGTTGCCCATTCAGTTTGCTCTGGGCTATCCCGAACGTTTACCTTCTGATTTTCCCCGTTTTAGTTTTATGGATTATCCCGAACTTACCTTTGAACGTCCGGATACCGACACTTTTCGCAATTTGACATTGGCGTATCAGGCGATGGAACGGGGAGGAAATATGCCTTGTGTACTAAATGCCGCAAACGAAATTGCCGTTTCCGAATTTTTGCGAGACAAACTTGGTTTTCTAAACATGTCTGATGTAGTGGAGGCCTGTTTGGCCAAGATTCCCTTCATCGCTCATCCTGCCTATGAGGATTATGTCGATACAGATAAAGAAACAAGAATTAAAGCATTAGAATTAATCAAATAGTTGATGGAAGGTTTAATTATGGCCGCCCAATTAATATTGGGCTTATCAATTTTAGTAGGATTGCACGAACTGGGTCATTTACTGACGGCCAAACTGTTCGGCATGCGGGTAGAACAATACTACATTGGGTTTCCTCCCAAAATCTTTGGTTTTCGCTACGGGGAAACAGAATATAACTTAGGAGCCATTCCCTTAGGCGGTTTCGTGAAGATCTCCGGTATGGTGGATGAATCACTGGATACCAAAACCCTGAGTGAAGAACCCGAACCCTGGGAATTCCGGTCTAAACCGGCCTGGCAACGCCTCATCGTGATGATGGGCGGCATTATTGTGAATGTGATTACCGGAATCATTATTTTCATTTTCCTGACCTACCAGTTTGGCGACACCTATATTCCCCGACAGGAAGTACTCAATAACGGAATTGTAGCATATGATCTGGGCGAGGAAATTGGCCTTAAAACGGGGGACAAGGTGTTGAAAGTGAACGGTGAGGAATATGTGAGTTTTTCGGATCTAACCAGCGCTGATGTGCTGTTGGCTGATAATGCATACTACACCGTAGAGCGAGATGGAGCTACTATTGATGTGCCGATTCCTACCGGGTTTTTAGATAAATTCTCGGATAAAGAAGCTGCTGCCCAGTTTATGAGTGTTCGCCTGTTGCCGGAAATCAGCCGTCTGGAAGAGGGCGGGAACGCAGAAAAAGGAGGTCTGGCGATAGGAGATAAAATTGTAGCGGTGGACGGTCAAAAAATTACTTTCTTTGATGAAATGCAGGAGATCCTGGCAGAAAAGAAAGGAGAAACCATAGCTATTCAGGTGCTGAGAGTAGATAATTTGAACGTTGAGAATGAAATCAGCCAACCGCTTACTATACAGGTGCAGGTAGATGAGGAAGGTAAAATAGGATTAGCCAATAAGCTTTGGGAGCTCGATCGTGTTGAGTATACGTTTGCGGAGGCTATTCCTAAAGGCACCAAGGAGGCTTTTAACGTGGTTTGGATCAATATTCGGGCTTTGGGTAAAATCTTTCAGGGCGAAGTTTCTGCTTCCAAGTCGCTGAGTGGCCCCATTGGCATTGCGCAGATTTTTGGAGGAGAATGGGATTGGGTACGCTTCTGGCGCATTACGGGCTTACTTTCCATGGTGCTGGCCTTTATGAACTTCCTGCCGATTCCGGCATTGGATGGTGGGCATGTAGCCTTTCTGAGCTACGAAATTATTTCGGGCAGAAAGCCTTCGGATAAATTTCTGGAAGGAGCCCAGAAGGTAGGCATGGTATTACTGCTCACCCTGATGACTTTTGCCATCTTCAATGATATCTTTAAGGTATTCTTTTAGGCGTGTTCAAAGATATGAATAAGCGATGGCAAGCAGCGGGGGCGGAAGAATGATTACCGATAAAGGGTGAAGGGTTAAAAGTGAATCGTGGAAGATATTAAAATCTGAACTTTAAACGCTGAACTTTGAACCAATTGGAGACAGTTACAAACAATCGAGCCATTTAGCAATAGAACAATCCACATCGTCACTCCTTCACAATATTAAACTCAACCCGGCGGTTGAGTTTTTTGTCTTCATCCGTAATCTCCTCTACGATGGGGCGGGTGCTTCCGTAGCCAATAGCCTCTACGCGGGAAGCTTCCACATACCCAATTTGGATTAAATAATCCCGGATAGCATCAGCTCGATCCTGAGATAATTTGAGGTTCAGGTCAGGGTTTCCATCCGAGTCGGTGTGGCCTTCAATGTGGAGCTGGATGGAGGGATTATCCAGCATGAAATCAACAATTTTATCCAGATCACCGTACATTTCGGTTTTAAGATCGGCTTTACCATTGTCAAACTCCATATTTTGAAATTTCAGCCTGCTGGAGATTGATGAGGTCTCAAAGCTGAATTCCTGATCGCCCGACAGGAAAAAGATCTCCTCTAATCGGAAAAACTGCTCACCCTGAATGATGATGAGGTAGCGGTTGTTATTAACAAGCTGAAACGAAAAGCTGCCGTCTTCTTTCAGAAATTTGGGAGCTACCTCCAACCCATTATCCAGATCAATGATGGAGACAATGCCCTGATTGAAAGGTTTTCCCGTTTCGCTATCGGTTAAAGTTCCCTTAAGGTTCACCGTGGCCAGCGGCTGGGCTTCCATGGGTAGCGGGAAAGAATAGAGGTCAAGATTGCCCATGTTGTTCTCCACTGAGCGAGAGTAATATAAGTTCTTTGATTGTGCATCAATCGTAAAATAAAACTCACTGCCTTCCCCATTAACCAGCGGACCAATATTCTTTGGTTCGCCCCAGATGGATTGATACTGATAAGATTTATATATATCGTATTCTCCAAAATTCAGTAAGTGACCATTGGAGCTGAAGTACAATACCCGATGTTCGGGATGGTAGAATGGACTCACTTCACTACTACGGGTGTTGATGGTGGGCCCGATGTTGAGCGGCGTTACCCATTGGTTTCGACTATTTTTGTAGGTATAGTAAATGTCTGAAAGGCCAAATCCACCGAGCCGGTCAGAGGAAAAGAATAGCGTATCTCCTGAGGGCGAGAGTGATGGGTGCGAATCCCAGGAGTTACTATTGATGGGTTTGCCCAGATTTTGGGGATCACCCCAACTGCCATCTTCCAGTAAATAAGCCACGTATAAATCGCAACTGCCGAAACCATCTGGCGCCAGGCAGCGGGAAAAAAACAACGTGGTTCCATCCGGGCTGAGACAGGCGGACCCCTCGTTATAGGGCGAATTGATATTCACCAGTGGTTCAGCCTCCGTCCAGAAGCCGTCATCATTGCGGCTCATCATCAGGTCTTCGTTGTCAATGGTCTTAAAGCCTCTTTCTAACTTGTTGCGCTTAGAGGTGAAGAGCAGTATATCATTACTGGCGCTCATGGAAGGCCCGTAGTCACCTGCAGATGAGTTAATCTCTTCGCCCATGTTTAGATAAACCCCTCGCGGTGGGCGCAGGGTGTCAATTTCTTTGCGGTATTCTACCAGCTCGTAATAATACTCCAGAGGTACATAATCTTCTTTCTGCTCAATATTATACTGTTCCAGATTTTTGCGGGCCATTTTGGCAGCCATCCCATTGGTATAATGTTTCAATACCAGTTTATACAAGCTGATGGCAGTCAGGGTATCATGCTGTGCTTCCTCTAACTTCGCGAGTTGCCAGAGTAATTGATTATCTTTGAAGAAATTTTGAATTCCGAAATTCTTAACATATTCGTACAACTTCGGGTACCAGGATGCAGTATCCTGAGCATTGGCCGCTTTTTGAATAGCTTGCAGTTTTTTGGGGTGCTGATAGTAAGCAACCCGCGGCAAATTGGGAAAAGAGAATAAATCCTGGATTTTAACAGAGACTGCTGTTTTGGCAGTATCTTGCAGAGTAAAGGGGCTCTGGGCCGGTTTAATCTGACATATCCCGGTAGTACAAAGCAACATTGTACCAAAAAGCAGTATTTTCTTTCGCATGCGTATGGTAATCCACTCTAAATCAGCAACTAACGTGCAAAACAGTTGAGGGGTGTAAGGTTTAATCAAAGTTTATATCAAAAAGGCTAAGAAGTTTGTTCAACAATCCAGAAATAAAAACCAAACTAATGACTTGGCATAGGGATTGACATACTAGTATACCTCACTGGTTTTTGATATTATACTGATACCATGCCAATATGGCAGGAAAAAATCTTTTATGAATAATAACCTGAAAATAGACAGTTTTTTTATTGAGCAGTTTGACGATGGGGACGCCGATGATCTCATCCAATTGGTGACAGCCGAGGATGAAGAAGAGGATGATGTTATTGAATTTCCGTCGGAGCTGTCCATTTTACCCATCCGGAATACGGTACTGTTTCCGGGAGTGGTCATTCCCATTACGGTGGGGCGTAAGAAGTCGATCAAGTTAGTCAAGCAGGCCTACAACGAAGGTAACCGCCTGATTGGCGTGATTGCTCAAAAGGATAACCACGCGGAAGACCCTGATACCACTGAGGTGTATAAAGTGGGAACCGTGGCTAAAATCATTAAAGTGCTGGTGTTGCCCGATGGTAATACCACCATTATCATACAGGGAAAAAAAAGGTTTAAAGTTAATTCTTTTGTACGGGATGAGCCATATCTGGTAGCCAATGTAAAATACCTGGATGAGAAGTTTCCGTCGCGGGAAACAAAAGAAGTGCAGGCATTGGTACAGTCTTTAAAGGAAGCCGCCGCTAAAATTTTACGACTAAACCCGGAAATTCCGCAGGAGGCCCAGCAAGCCCTGGAGAATATTGATAGTCCCGGTTTTTTAACGCATTTTCTTTCTTCCAACATCAATGTTGAAGTCCAGGAAAAACAGCGATTACTGGAAATTAACAATGGAGAGGAGCGCGCTAAATTGCTGTTGGAATACATGCTGAAGGAAATTCAGCTACTAGAAATCCGGCACGAGATACAAAGTAAAGTGCATTCGGATATTGACCAGCAGCAACGAGACTATTTCCTGCGCCAGCAAATGAAAGTTTTGCAGGACGAATTGGGCGATGGAGGACTGGATCAGGAAGTTGAAAAGATGCGGCTCAAAGGCGAGAAGAAAAAATGGTCAAAACCCGTTGCCCAGCATTTTTATAAAGAACTGGACAAGCTTTCCCGGATGAATCCGGCTGCGGCTGAATATCCGCTTACCTTCAATTATGTAGAATTTCTGCTCGACCTTCCCTGGAAGGATTTTACCAAAGATAACTTCGATTTAAAACGAGCCCAACGTATCCTGGACAAGGAACATTACGGGTTGGAGAAGGTAAAAGACCGCATTATTGAGTATCTGGCGGTATTGAAACTGAAGAATGATATGAAGGGGCCTATTCTCTGCCTATACGGCCCTCCCGGGGTGGGTAAAACCTCGCTGGGGCGCTCCATTGCCACGGCTCTTAACCGTAACTATGCGCGTATGTCGTTGGGAGGGGTGAGTGATGAAGCCGAGATCCGGGGGCACCGTAAAACCTATGTGGGAGCCATGCCAGGTAAAATTATACTGAATATCAAGAAAGCTAAAACGGCTAATCCGGTTTTTATCCTGGATGAAATAGACAAGGTACGTTCCGATTTTCGGGGCGATCCTTCTTCTGCTTTACTGGAGGTGCTGGACCCGGAACAGAATAACACCTTTCTGGATAACTATCTGGAAGTAGACTATGACTTGTCCAATGTACTATTCATTGCTACGGCCAATTCACTGGATACCATTCATCCGGCGTTACGTGATCGGATGGAGATTATTGATATCTCCGGATATACCCTGGAAGAGAAAGTGGAAATTGCCAAACGGCACCTGATTCCCAAGCAGCGAAGAGAGCATGGCCTCACAGGAAAAGCGATTTCCTTTGATAAAAAATCCATTGCCAGCATTATTGAAAATTACACCCGAGAATCTGGAGTGAGAAGCCTGGAGCGGAAAATTGCGACGGTTATCCGAAATGTGGCCAAATCGGTAGCGATGGAAGAGGAATATGTGAAAAAAATAACGGTTACCGAGGTGCGACGCATTTTAGGCTCGCCTACGTTTGATAAAGAAAGTTATCAGGATAATAATACTCCGGGAGTAGTTACCGGACTGGCCTGGACGCAGGCCGGAGGGGAAATACTTTTTATTGAAAGCAGCCTCAGTCGGGGTAAAGGCAAACTTACCCTTTCGGGGCAGTTGGGTGATGTAATGAAGGAATCCGCCATGACGGCCTTGTCCTATCTAAAATCCAAAGCAGACCAGCTGGGCATTCATTATAAAGTATTTGAGAACTACGATTTGCACGTGCACGTGCCAGCGGGGGCGGTTCCCAAAGATGGGCCTTCTGCCGGTATCACAATGCTTACGGCCATGGCCTCAGTGTATACGCAGCGCAAGGTAAAAGGCAAAATTGCCATGACCGGGGAGATTACCCTTCGAGGGAAAGTAATGCCGGTGGGAGGTATCAAAGAGAAGATTCTCGCCGCACGTCGGGCCGGGGTTCGAGAGATTATCCTGTGTGAGAAGAACCGGAAAGACATTGAAGAAATTGATGCCCGGTATCTCATTAATCTGAAAATTCATTTTGTGGATACCGTCGGTGAAGTGCTGGACTTAGCCTTGCTGAAATCTAAAGTTAAAGACGCGCTGGAATTTGTTATCCAGTAGCAAGGTGTTTGCGGTTTTTTATAGACAAAGTGTAGCACAATATGAGTCTGATGGGCTGAATATTTGGCGAGAACACTTTGTCTGTAGAAACACATTTAGAAGAAATCTGCTACCATAGCCCCGGTAGCAGACTGTTATCACTATTCTCGATTTTAGTATATAATATTCGTAGTGCAATTAGCCAAATTGCACAAACTTTCGTATACTACGTACTGATTTTTTAATTTTTTAAACATGAGGCGACCTACCTGGGCCAAATGGTTGTTCATTACGATTGCCTCGGTGGTCGGGTTATTTTTATTGCTTACCCTCAGTCTCAATTTTTGGATTGAACCGATAGTAGAGCAAGCCGCACGTGTGGGGTTGGCGCAACTATCCGAAAGTGGCTACCGAGTAGATTTCCAAAAGCTTGATCTTAAGCCTTTACGGCGTCAGATTACCTTGTATGACGTTACGGTGTCGGCAGATTCCGCTCAGCAATCACGCTTGCTGGCTCAGGGTTCTTATTTCACCGGTCAACTGGATAAGCTCGAACTTCAGTTAGATAAGTATCCTTACTGGGAAAGTGATAAATACTTATCCATATCCCATTTGGAGATTCAACATCCGTATATTCAAATTCACCAAAGTGCCCTGGCAGCAGAGCCAGAGGAAGATAGTTCGCCGCTTGTTACCAATACCTTTACGCTGATTAAGCCTTATCTGGATTCGTTGAGAATCATGGATATAAACCTGCAAGACGGGCAGATAACCCGAATTCTGCACGATAGCAGCCAGGTAGATACACTTAAGCTACCGACTGTGCGATTAGCTATTGAGGATATTCGCCTCGATTCTCTTCGAGCCCTGGCAAACAATGGATTACCTACCATAAAAACATGGGAGATGGACGCGGGCGTTTTTCGTAAAGTGTCTAAAGACAGCTTATATACCTACTCCATAGGCAGCACACATGCCGACCTGATCAAAGGGTCCCTTGCTTTTACGGATATGCAAGTTCATCCTAACTACGAAAAAAAGGAGTTTGCATCTCATCTTAGCGAGCAAAAAGATCGAATGGAGGTGTCTGTTCATTCATTAGAGCTGGATGGACTTCAGATACTCCGGTTACTGCACGGAAAACCGTTGCTGGCCCGCACAATGGCAGTAGACTCAATCACCCTCTCCATATTTAAAGACAAACGTTTTCCCAGAAATACAGCGCATAAGCCGCTTCTACAAACCATGCTGCATTCGATTCCCGTAATGTTTCAGATTGATACTATTCTGCTGACGTCCGGGCAAATTGTGTATGAAGAACAAAACGGCATATCTGAAGAAGCAGGACAGGTAGTTTTTGACCAACTGTATGCTACTTTGTATGGCGCCACCAACAATCCGGAGGCTACTAATATGTTTCAGGTAGATACCCGGGCTAATTTGATGAGCGATGGTTTGCTGGAGGTGAGTTTTCAAATACCTTTGGGAAGCTCTGATGGTACCCACTATATTTCCGGACGATTGGACCGGATGCACCTGGAACGGCTGAATCAACTGCTGGAACCCGTAGCCTTTGCTTCCGTACGAAGCGGAGTGGCCAACCTGTTAGACTTTAAAATGAAGCTGAATGATCAGCAGGCTACGGGAGATCTCCGTTTTATTTATAATGACCTGAAAGTTGATATCCTCAACCAGGATGACCCCGATAATCCTGCATTGAAAGCATTGCTGGGTACCTGGCTGGCAAACTGGTTTGTTGTGAAAGCCGATAATCCTACCCGGAGCCAGCCGTTACGGGTGGGGAATATTTATTTTGAACATGATGCTACGCGCTCAGTCTTTAGTTACTGGTGTCATGCTTTATTATCCGGTATCAAAGAAAGTATCGGCATACCCGTCCCGGAGAACCCCACCGCATCTATTGAAAATCCCTCGGAAGAGCCGGAAAAGCCTGGCCTGCTAAAAAGAATTTTTGGCCAGAACGAAAACTGAATTTTAAGGATCTCTTTCATCTCTTCAGCAGGATAATGCTTAGCCTGATCAGTACGGCTTGTGGTAGTGCTTGCAAACTATCTTTTACCTTGAATGTACCGTAGGTGGGTACGATTCAAAAAGTGCTTATTGGTAATTAAATTTTTTAAATTTGATTTATAAAAAAACGAATTTTCTAGCGTAATACTACTGTGAGTTTCGGAAGAAATACAATTGTAAGTTGTAGCTTTAAGGCTGAAACACCAATTATCACAATTTGAAAGTAAGCGGTAAAAAAATAGCGAGCGGGGTAGGGTGGGTAGCTGTTGCTTCGCTGGGCAACCAGGGACTACGTCTTCTGGTAAAGCTCATCTTAGCCAGATTGTTGTTGCCCGAAGATTACGGGTTAATCGGGATGGCGGTGATCTTCACTTCTTTCATTAAAATTGTGAGCGAATTTGGGATGGGATCAGCCTTGATTCAGAAGAAAGAAGAAGAACTAACCGAAGATCACTTTACAACGGCTTTCTGGACCAATATCGGTGTTTCATCGATTGGTTATGTTATCATTGCCCTCGTATTATCCCCTATTGCAGTCTGGTTCTATGAAGAACCTCAGTTAAGGCTGTTACTACCTGTAATTGCCATCTCTATTGTACTAGATGCGCTGTATCTGATTCCGAAAGTTCAGTTGTCTCGCAAATTAGAATTTAAGTCTCAGGCCATTATCAATCTGGTTGCGGTAGTCATTGCTGGCGGGGTTGCTGTTTATATGGCTTTTGCCGGTTTTGGCGTCTGGTCATTGGCGTTTAATGGCATTATTGTTTCGGCTATTTCCGGTGTGTTGTACTTCCGGGAAGTTCGCTGGTTGCCCACTTTCACATTTAACAAAGATGCTTTTCTGAGTTTGTTCAATTTTGGCGGCTACGTACTGATTGAACGGATATTCTATTTTGTAACCAACAATATTGATTATCTGCTAATCGGTAAACTCATTGGAAGCACTGCCCTGGGGGTATATACCTTAAGTTTTATCCTGACAGATACTTTTCGTACCAAAGTGATGAACATCTTCAATAAGGTGTTATTTCCAGCTTACTCGAGCATGCAAGGCGACCCCGCCGTATTAAAAAAATATTATTTAGGGGTTATCCATCTCAATGCTAATATCCTCATTCCGGTCATGATGGTGTTTATTGCATTAGCAGAACCGATCATACTGGTGGGCTTTGGTTCAGAATGGATGGGTGCGGTAGAGCCACTGAGAATTTTATCATTATCAGTGATTGTTCACGCCCTGAGTGGAACGGTATCCACTGTCATTAAAAGCACTGGACGAGCTGATTTAATTGTGAAAATCAATGTGTTACTGACCTTGTTCGTGACCGTACCGGCAATCTCAATGGGTGCCATCTGGTTTGGCATTGCCGGAGCTGCCTGGGGCGTTTTGATCTATAAAACTATTGGGCTGATGATTTATCAGAGATATATTCGTAAGATCATCGGCGTGCCTTTTATGGACTTAGTAAGACAAGTATATAAGCCGATTATAGCCAGTGCGATTGGGGGAGGGGTGGCCTTCTACTGGAGCAAGTCGGTAGACCTGGATAGCATGATCATACTGATTAGCGGGGGAATATTTATTCTGCTGCTATATGGATTATATTTAAACATTTTTGAGAGAGAATTGATTTTTAAGTTGCTGGCTATTCTCAAGCGCAAAAAACGCTAATGGAAACTATAGACCTGACAATTGCCATTGTCAACTACAACACCAGGGACTTATTACAGTCCTGTCTGGCAAATATCTATTCCCAAACCAAGGGAATAACGTTTACCGTCATCGTGGTTGACAACGCTTCCCGCGACACTTCGGTTGAGATGTTAGAAACACATTTCCCGCAGGTGAAAGTAATTTGTAATACCAAAAATGTAGGGTTCCCCACGGCAGTAAATCAGGCGCTGGCCCTTGCAAATAGCCGCTACTTTCTGTTATTCAATTCCGATGCCAAACCCCTGAATGATGCATTTTCTATCATGATTCGGTATATGGATCTTCATCCTGAAGTAGGCATCTGTGGGCCGCAGCTTTATTTTCCAGACGGTGAGCCCCAGAAGTCCCATTACCCTTTCCGATACCCCTGGCCCAGGTCGCGGTGGCCAGTTATGCCACGCATTGCCGAGCTACAGGAGTTATTGCAAGGGAATCCCAAATTTGTCTATCAGCCGAAAAGAAAGCCGGTCGTTGTGCCTAAAAAACCACGCTCGGTTCATTGGCCTCGGGGAGTATGCTTTATGATTCGGGGAGCATGTGTGGAGCAGGTGGGAGAGATGGATCATAATATATTCATTTATACTGATGAAGTAGATTATGCCTGGCGAGCTTATAAGGAAGGGTGGGAGCGCCATCTGGTGCCGGATGCCCGGGTTTCTCACGAGCAGGGGGCCAGTACCAAGAAGAATGCCAGCCTGATGAACATCATTCACGTACAAAGTGATTATTATTACTTTTACAAGCATTTTGGCTTTGTGGGTTGGTTGTATCTTCGAGTAGGTTACTTCGTGGGAGCATGCCTGGCCCTGTTACTGGGAATCGTTTCTTCGGGCTATAAGCAATTGCGGGCTCGGCGAGTTCCGCAGCGTCATTTTGAAGACTTTCGTGATTTGCTAATGCTTTCCACACTAACCGGTAAAGTGCTGCCTCCCGATGCCCGTTAATGCAATAAACAGCGATTCGGGAGTAAACCTACTAGAGGATCTTATCTTTTGGTATTCCTTTCTATAATGTTGGTGACAAATATTCCCGGAAGAGAATTTTTCATACTCTGGGTGAACATATTTAAAATTCTCTGGGTTGTACAATGTCGGTTATTTCTGCCCATACTGTTGCTCAGTTTGTCTAAATCAGAAAGACCCTCCTACGTTAGGAACTTGTAATAACATTTAGCCAATTGCCCGCTCGCTCAGAAAAAAAACTTTTACCATCCTTCACCATTTCGCAATTCATGTCAATTGATTTTAACCAGGTGCCTTCTGCCTGCTTTGTATTGGAAGAAGCAAAGTTGAGGCGCAACTTAGAAATAATGCAATATGTTCAGCAGGAGTCAGGGGCAAAAATTATCCTGGCACTCAAAGGCTTTGCCATGTTTCGGGCATTTCCGCTGATTCGGGAGTATCTGCATGGAACTACTGCTTCTTCTTTGCACGAAGCCCGCCTGGGATATGAAGAATTTGGGGATGAGGTGCATGCTTATTGTCCTGCTTATTTTGAGGATGAATTCGAAGAGATGATGCGGTATTGCACGCATATTACGTTCAACTCCCTGAATCAGTGGTACCGATTTAAAGAACAGGTGCAGTCAGTGGGTAAAAAGATTTCCTGCGGCATCCGTATCAATCCGGAATATTCAGAGGTGGAAACCGACCTGTATAACCCTTGTGCGGTTGGCACCCGCTTGGGTATTACTGCCGATCAGTTTGGGGATAATTTACCCCCAGGTGTGGAAGGTTTACATTTTCATACATTATGCGAGAGCGATTCTTATGCGCTGGAAAGAACTTTGCGCGTAATAGAAGATCGCTTCGCTCCACTGCTACATCAGGCCAAATGGGTTAATTTTGGCGGTGGTCATTTAATGACTCGCGAGGGATATGACCTAGCTCACTTGACTGGAGTAATACGGCAGTTCCGGGAGAAGTATCAGGTGGATATTATTATGGAACCGGGTTCGGCCGTGGCCTGGGAAACCGGTTACTTAACTGCTAGCGTAGAGGATATTCTGGACAGTCGGGGCATTAATGCCGTAATTCTGGATGTGAGCATCTCTGCTCATATGCCCGATTGCATTGAAATGCCCTACAAACCTAAGGTGTTGGGAGCCATCGAAGCTCAGCCGGAAAAACCGGCTTACCGCCTGGGCGGACTCACCTGCCTGGCTGGTGACTACGTAGGTGATTATGCTTTTGAGGAGCCCCTAAAAGTCGGCGATCGTATTGTTTTTAACGATATGATGCACTACACCATGGTCAAAACTTCATTTTTTAATGGGGTGCGTCATCCATCCATTGGCATCTGGCACGAAGATGGCACATTTGAGTTGGTCAAGCAACTAGGCTACGAAGCCTATAAGCAGAAGCTGTCGTAATACAAGGTGTCTGCCACAACGAAACCGCTTGTCAAACGTATAATTTCTTATTTATTACGTTCAATATACTATGTTATATTTTATTCACCTTGCATCGGGCATGTTGCTTATTTTGCTGGGTGTAACCATACATCATAAGCACAAATATCACTGGATTGCCGGGTATAGTACCATGACGGAAGAGGAACGCAAAAACTTTGATGTAAAGGGATTTGCCCGCCTGATGCGTACCGTCTTTGCCATCAGTGGCACTACCATGATCATCTGCTCCAGCCTGCTGGTTCGGTATCATTTTATCAATACTTCTCTTCTGGTTAGTTTTGTTTCGGTACTGGGTGCCGTATTGTTTTTAAGCTATCGCTCCGATGCCTTTGATCGGAGAAAAGTCTCTTCTTAGATTCCTAAATAACGAAGAATAAGGAGCTAACGCTACTCATACCTGTTGTCCTGCATTTTATCGTCGAGCTTTTCACTTAACTGCGGTTTGCAGAAAACACCCGATTTGGAGTAAAAGATTTAGACACCATCCCAATCACTTTCCAGAGCGAAAGAATGCTTTCCCGTTTGATTTCATAGGGTTGGTATAAGTCGTTGTCTGAGGAGAGTGTCATGAGGGAAGGATCTTTGTGTTTTAACAACCTTTTGACTACCCGCCCTTCTGTGGTAACAACCAGATAGGGCTCTCCCCAATGTAGCAGGTTATGATCCCGGGCTTCTTTAATAATAATCAGGGAACCGGGTACCAGCGATGGGTACATACTGTCACCCTCTACACTGATCATATACAGGTCTTTTTCAGAAAAAGTAGGAATAGAAAAGGTAATGCCTTTGGGTGGAATGCGCTGGTCCACAAAATGGTCTAAAAAGCCCGCTTGGGCATGTACTGGTATATAGGTGATGTTATGAAAGCTTTCCTGATTCATCACTTCTGCTTCTGAAGACTGCCCATAAAGCAGCAATGCCTGAGGAGATAGTCGGAATATTCTGGCCAATTGATAAAGGCGAGGCAGCGTAAGTTGAATCAAACCACGCTCAATTTTACTATAGGTGGTTGTTTGTATTTGCAAAGCTTCAGCCACGGCTTCCTGGCTTAGTTTATTTTCTTTGCGAAGGCGCCTTAGGGGAATTTGAAGCTTATTTGTCATAATAGTGCACTTAAAGTTTCTTAAAAATACAAAAAAGTATTAATAATTGTAGCAAAAAAAGGTAAATTGTCGTAATAATAATATTAGCTACTATTTACCATTTTTTTTACCACCGTTTTTTAAGTACTACTGTATTAATAGCGCTATGAGTCAAAAGCCCGTAAAACCACAGTCAAAGCAGGATTTAGCCCATGCATACGGGGTAAGCACCCGGACAATTACCAATTGGATGGCACCCTTTAAGGACAAAATAGGGAAGCGTCTTGGCCATATGTATACTCCCAAACAGGTGCAAATGATCTACGATTTGCTGGGAGAACCACTAAATGAAGCTGGGAAATAATTTTTTATGTCAAAAAAGGAAATAAATGTCATAAAAATGCATAAATGGGAACGCGACAATTATTCAATACTGATCTTAGGGGTATGAAAAATCCAGAAATTATCATCATGATCAACACGCTCCTGGTAAGCCTGATGGGAGTGAGTATGAGCGTTCTCAGCTTTTTTCTCAAAGATGTATATCGCGATTACAAAAAGCTATCGGAACAGGTGAATCATTTGCATCGGGAAGTGAACACCCACATGCGCTTGTCTCAGGAACAGATGCAACTGGCCCAGAAGCTAACGGAACGCCATCGGCAACAGATTGAGCAACTACAGCGGCAGTGTGCCAAAGTGCTGGCGAACATAACTTCGGAATAATATGTGGGTTGAGAAGGGGAGTAGTAAGGAATGAGGAGGGGTGAAAGAAGGTATCAGTTACCAGTCAAAAGGAGTGAACTGTATTTTTTTGATCTTCTTATCGGTATTGTTAAGGGCCTTCCCCGAGAGACGAATACGTTCCTGAGAGTAAGATACCAAGTCTGCCAGGCGAGAGACTTCTTGCTGAATCACTTTGGATTCAGAATACAGAGTATTTATTTCTTCAGACATATGAGTATTGATATAAGATAGTTAAACCTAATAATGTAATACAAATGAAATCTTTGGTTAATGGATCAGCCTTTTCCTTTTCACGCGTGGGCTCTTATGCTAATCCTAATATTTCTAAATATTCGGGGGTACTTTCAAAAGCCAGACGGGCAGATTTGGTAAACCTGCGCCACCAGATGACCAATAATTCCAGATTCTCATCCTTCATTTGGGTGAGGGTTTGTGCTTTGTTTCTGGCCTGTTGTTGCAAAACCTGAAGGGTAATCAACTGCTCCAGCAACTTGGTCGTCTCCTGAACCTCTTTCTTACTGAGATTGTATTTTTCCATCACATCAAGATAATTCACCAGTTGTGTATAAAACAACTGAGCCTGCCATTGGGTACCCGCAATGCTGCGTTTACGCTTACCATCCAGTTGTAAAACCTCCCAGGCGGCTGAATCTTTCTCAAAAGCAAGGCGAGCAAGGGCAATATGACGGCGATACAGGGATTCAAGTCCTTCGCGGGCATCCTGAAAAGCAGACGTTGCTTCCTTGGCAACAGACCGGGTTTCAGATTGCTGCGCCTGAAGCGAAAGCACATTCTTATGTAATCGTACTCCTTCATTCAATCGGCGGTCGTCGTAGCCGTAGGAGGCCAGGGGGGCTTTAAGCTCCGGTAACGAGAGCGAACTTTTCAGGCCCAGCGCCACACTATGGAGAAAATCTTCAGTTTTAAAAGGATACATAATGAACGATAAAATTCTTTCCTTGAGTCCTTACAAACCACGTACAATTTGGATGGAATATCAATCCTAAAAAACTGATCAATACCCGGATGTAATATTTTTTTTTAAATCTACCCATATGGTGTAAAATACCTACAATAAATGGGGGATAAATGTGATATTAGCCCATATTTGCTAGAACAGAAATAATAAATAAGTGAAAAAAAAAGTATAAAATATGAATAAAAGCGAAGGACTCATACCTCCTAAGCTGAAGTTCAGTACCGTTACATAAGCGTCGCTGGACTCGAAGAAACCATTATGCACCGTTACATAGGGGTTTCTGGGCTCGAAGAAATGTATTTGCACCGTTACATCATGACTTCTCAAAGAGAAGAGAACGTTCGGATCGGCCGAGGCATCGTAAATTTTGCCGACCTTGCCTCAGGTTGGCGCGTATATCGCTGAATACAGATGCTCAATGCCTATGATTATATCCTGAAAACAGTCGGCTTATCGGTACTTTTCTTTTATCTGTTTGGATGGAAAGACCTGTTAATATAAAAGCAGGTTTTATTTCAAATGCTTAGGGCAGTTCCGACGGAAGAGGCTTCGCCATCGCGCCAATAATTTCTAATGAAGCGGCCTCCTGCACATATGCAATCAGCTGGGCCTTTTCCCGGGGAAGGTCGGGTGCCAGTTTGATACGAATCTGTCCTTTCAGAGATTCGTCGAGGGGTTGGGTGATAAAGTGGCGTACCACGTGGGTGTGCTGTAAAGTGCGGCCCGCATTTTCGCCCCGGCGTACTGGAGTTGCCACCGCTTCTTCTACCACGGCCAGTTGCAACAGCTGGGATTGGTGCTTGCTGCTGTGTACCTCATAAGCGACGTTAAGGACATCTTTCTCTGTAGAAAGTTGCACCACTACGGAAGCCGCGGCATCGGTTGCCAGGGCAGCCTGAATGGCGTCCTGCGCTTGCGCCTGCTTAGAACCAACAAAGCCCCGCCTGCCATTCACCACCATTTGAGGGGTGTAGACCTGGGCATTTTTCCAGGTATGGGCATACTGGCGCTGGCGGGCGCTGAAGGCTGGGTCACTGAAGGGGTCCTCCCAGCCCAGGCGGTTCCAGTAGTCTACGTGGAAGGAAAGGGCGTAGATGGGCCGGTCTTCTTCCTCTGCCTGGCGCACCAGCGATTGTAGTAGTTGATCAGCCGGAGGGCAACTGGAGCAACCCTGAGACGTAAATAGCTCTATCACTGCGATACCTGATTGGGCCGATGGGGCCGTTGGAGAGGAGGGAACTTCAGTACCACCAGCCAGAAGGAAGGTCAGGCCAAAAACGATGCTCAGGATTGCCAGCAAGGAAACAGAATATTTCATATCTTCACTACTTTAGTAAAAAACACAGCCCTATGATACCTCGTTTCAACTTATCCCAATGCTTACTGCTTTTGTCTGCCGCTTTACTTTGGGCCGCTCCGCTTTGGGCGCAGCAGCAACATGAGCGCGCGCTCGCCGATTTTGACCAGATTGAGTTCACCGGTCGGGGAGACCTGTTTCTTTATCAGGGTGATGCACCTTCTGTTCGGATTGAAGTATCTAATGAGGCCGATCTTGACCGGATAAGAACCAGGGTACAGGGTAGCACCCTGGAAATTGAATACCGACACGATGATGACGATTGGTTGGATCTGGCTCCGAAAATGCAGGTGTATGTTACCTATCCTGCTCTTCGGTCATTAGAGGTTACCGGACTGGCCGATGTGGAGTCCCCCGACCTTATTCAGGCTGATCGATTCAACCTGGAGGTAGAAGGCATGGGGCGCATTGATCTCCGGCTGAAGGTGGCCTCCTTAAGAGTAGAATCGGCCGGCACCGCCAATATTGAGCTCAGTGGAGAGGCCGATGAGGTCCGTATCCTGAATGATGGCACCGGCACCATTGATGCCTTTGAGCTTACAAGTAAAGAAGCCGATGTAGAAGTGAACGGCACCGGGCTGATCCGGATAAACAGCACCGAACGATTGCAGGCTGAGGCCAATGGCTTTGGCGCGAAGGTGAAATACCGGGGAGATCCTAAAAAAACCTATTTTGATACCTCCGGGTTTGCCTCCATCAAATCGGAATACTAGTCTATGCGTGCTATCTGCGTACTGTTTGGCTTGCTGATGCTTTCCGGCTGCTATTCCCTGACCCATGTGCAGCAATTCACGACCGAAGCCACCGAAGCCTTGGCCCAGGGCCTTGACTTGGAACCGACTTTCTACCAGGTATGCCAGCAACGGCAGCAGATGCAGCTTCTCCAGGAGGGCACCCTGAGCCGCACCTTCCGGGAGGGCTGCCAGTTGCCGCAGCAGGCCGACTCCACCGCCCGACAAATCCACATCGCCCTGATGGATTACCTGGTCGGGCTTCACCAACTTTCCGCTTCCGGCCAGTCAGGCCCCTCCCTGGCTCCGTTGGGCACGGCCCTGCAATCGCACCCTTTCCTGGAAGAGCACGCTGATGCCGTGTCCGCTTATCAGGAGCTGGCGCAACTCAGCCTGACGGGTATTACCGAGCGCTCGCGTCGAAAGCAGGCCCGACAGTTTATTGCGGAGGCCAACCAGCCGCTGCAAACCCTGCTCAGCGCCTACGAGTATGTCATTGGCGATCTGCTGGTAGAATCCATCCAACGGCAGCAGCAGATGTATTACCCCTATACCCGCGAACTGCTGGACTCAGCCCACTCATTCATAGAAAAGAAAGGGTTGATGGAAGAATACATGGATCGTTCGATACAGTACGATGAGCAGCAGCAACAACTGCTACAATTCGTAGAAGTGCTGAAAACCATTGGCGAAGGCCATGAGCAACTCTACCAGCAACGGGCTGATTTGCAACAGCAGGCGGCTGTTGAGGCATTATACCGTTATACCAGCCAATTGCAGCGCATGCAGATACTGTCCAACCATTAATCTCCGTTATTATGGCGACCTTAACCTCCCAACAAGTCAAAGAGCTATCGAAGCATTTTTTCAGTATCGTCACATCCATTACCAATTTCCGCGAAGCCCACTGGGATACGATGAGCAAAACCCAGCATCAGAAACTGAGCAAGTTGCAACGGTCTATCTATAATTATTCGGATGATTTGCTGGCCCTGGCCTCGGTGCTCAAGCTAAAAGAGGTAGAAAACGAACTGACCCAGATGAATAAGGTAACTGATCAGGTAAACGAAGCCCTGCAGAAAGCCCAGCAAATAGAAGATGTGATCAGTATTGCCGCCAAGGTGGTGATGCTGGGCGGAGCGGTGGTTAGCCAAAGCCCGCTGGCGATTATTGCCTCGCTGGCTGATTTATCCCAGAGTGTTGCGCCACCCGCATAAAAAAAGCGGCAAAAAAACTTTGCCGCCTGAAGGTAGAAGTTACGTGTTCGTTATGAGAGTGTTTCTTTGGGTGGAATGCGCAGTACCTGTCCTGGGTAAATCAGGTTAGGGTCTTTCAGCATGGGTTTGTTGGCTTCAAAGATCGCATTGTACTTCATTGGGTCACCATATACGGCTTTGGAAATTTTAGACAGGGAGTCTCCTTTTTCTACCGTATGATAGGTGGCCTGGGGTTCGGGTTCTTCTGCTTCTACTTCCAGTTGATTATCTACTTTACTCACCCCTTCTACATTACCCAGTGCCAGGGCAATTTTTTCAGAATGAGCAACACTGTCTACTTTGCCCTTCACTGTCACCACTTCATCTTTAACACTGATGGTCAGCCCTTCCACCGGAAGGCCCAGTCCTTTGACATGTTTAATTAGTTTTTCTTTTTTTTCTTCTTCACTTTCGCCGCCAAAAAGTTTTTCTCCGGCATTTTTAAAGAAATCAATAAGTCCCATATTAAAAAAGTTTACGTTTGGTGGTAAAGAATTGAATAACTATGTTTGAAGGTAGCTTGTTCAAATAATGTTACCAACGGAAACCTAAAAAAAATTACTATGCTTGACGACATTATCAACTTAGGCAAAGAGCACATGTCGAAGCTCATTCAGGAGCAGACGCAACTGGATAGCTCTAAAACTGACGACGCAGTTGGAGTCACCAAAGATACCGTGGTGGACGGTATAAAAGGTGAATTGATGAAGGGTAATTTTTCCGGGGTCATGGACCTCTTCAACGGAAAAGCACCTACCACCACCAGTAACCCCATCGTCCGCAGTATTACCGACAGCCTGGTCACCAACCTGGCCAGCAAACTGGGTATCAGCAGCGGTATTGCCAAGCAGGTAGCCAATATTGTGATCCCGTTCATCATGAATAAACTAAGTTCGGATGAAACCGGAAAAGCCAATGACCAGAAAGATCTGTTAGAGCAATTAGGCTTTGGCGGAGATGCCGGTTTGGGCGGATTACTAGGTGGCCTGGGTGGTTTGTTTGGTAAGTAATAAGTAATAAGATTTCCAGGCTTCCTGATTATGGGTATTTTTTTTGCGCTTAAAAAAAAGCGGTTATCACTATTGCATAGGATGGTGATTTCTTCTGAAAATTAGTATCCGGCCACTAGAAAAACCCGGAGTAGACTATTTCGGGGCTTCTTACTTAAGCGAATAAGAGTGAAACGCTTTTTTTGCAATAGATCCACACCAATCTGCTCCAGCAATACTTTTACGCTTTTTCTCATTTCATTGCCGCTCTTTTATTAGTATATTCTTTTGCGAAAGCAACAAAACCATCGTTTGTGGTGAGCAGGCAAATTCTGTTTGCTGGTTTCTCGTGATGAATTGCAGGATTATCTCTCTGAAAATAAAACGTAAACTATGTACATTTTAAATAATCCATATACAACAAAAAAACCGAAGCAATATGCTTCGGTTCTTCGTAGTAGCGGGGACAGGACTCGAACCTGTGTCCGCCTTAGGCGGATATGAGCCCGAGTTTGAGCAATTGTTCTTTTATATATTGTCTGCCCTGGCCGGCTTTTAGGGCTTTTTCCCGTTTCATTGCGGCCGTTTTTGTAGAATACACTTCAGTAAAGGCAACAATCCAAGGTCTATAATGAACGGTATAACCTTTAGTCGCAAGCTCGTTATGAGATTTGATACGATCTTCAAGATTGCTCGTATAACCGACGTAGGTTTTATTATATCTCTCTGAAAATAAAACGTAAACTATGTACATTTTAAATAACCCATATACAACAAAAAAACCGAAGCAATATGCTTCGGTTCTTCGTAGTAGCGGGGACAGGACTCGAACCTGTGACCTTCGGGTTATGAGCCCGACGAGCTACCAACTGCTCCACCCCGCGATGTATTTTCCTAAACGGATGACAAACATAGAAGTTACTTTTCATAAAATCAATTTCTTAGGTTAATTTTTTTTAAATGACAGCACATCGCGCCGGATTTGTGAATATTGTGGGGAAGCCCAATGTCGGAAAATCCACCCTGATGAACGTACTGGTGGGAGAGCGTTTATCCATTATTACCTCCAAAGCCCAAACCACCCGCCACCGGATCATGGGCATTGTCAATGGCTCACCGGATGATGGTGATGACTTTCAGATTGTTTATTCTGATACGCCGGGTATGCTCAAGCCCCAGTATGAGTTGCACCAATCCATGATGCGCTTTGTAAACACCGCACTGGAGGATGCCGATGTTATCTTATTTGTAACTGATCTGTTTGATAAACAGGAAGATGAAGATACTTCCATCGAGAAACTGGCCCGGACGGATGTGCCGGTTATCCTAGTGCTTAATAAAATTGACCTGGCCAAAGGGACGCAGATGCAGGATAAGCTGGAGTACTGGAAAGAAATCATCCAGCCAAAGCAGGCCATTGCTGTTTCGGCTTTGGAGCAACTGAATGTGGGCGAGGTCTTTCAATCCATACTAAGTTACTTGCCCGAACACCCTCCGTACTTTCCCAAAGAGGAGATGACTGACAAACCGGAGCGTTTCTTTGCGGCGGAAATTGTGCGAGAGAAGATTTTTCTTAACTATAAGCAGGAAGTGCCCTACAGTTGCGAGGTAGTGGTCACGGAGTTTAAAGAGGATGACACCATCATTCGGTTGCGTTGCGAGATTTACGTGGAGCGGCAGAGCCAAAAGGGAATCTTAATTGGGAAAGCCGGAGGGGCATTGAAGAAAGTAGGCATTCAGGCCCGGGAAGACATGGAAAAATTCTTCGGCAAACAGGTGCATCTGGAACAATTTGTAAAGGTCGCCCCCAACTGGCGGAGCGAACAAAGACGCCTGCGCAATTTTGGATATTGATAATAGCAGAAAAAGAAAGCGGAGACCATGATCAGGAAACTGAAAGTAAAGCAAGCGACTAATAACAATTCAACAATCGGTCAGTCATCAATAGAACAATCCATCAATTTTCGTAACTTGCGAAACTTTTTGAGAGAACCGATAATCTAGTGTACCGTGAGTAATATTGTAGCCATTGTAGGCCGACCGAATGTCGGTAAATCCACTTTTTTCAATCGACTGGTCGAGCGGAGGCAGGCCATCATGGATGATGTAAGTGGTGTGACCCGGGATCGGCACTATGGTTATGGCCAATGGTCGGGCAAATACTTCACGGTGATTGACACCGGAGGCTACGTGGCCAATTCCGATGATGTGTTTGAAGAAGCCATTCGCAACCAAGTACAACTGGCGCTCGACGAAGCTTCGGTGATTTTGTTTATGGTAGATGTAGAAACCGGAGTGACCGATCTGGATGAATCATTTGCCAAAGAACTGCGCAGCACGAAAAAACCCATCTACATCATCGCCAATAAAGCAGACAATGCCGACCGCAGCTTTCAGGCAGCGGATTTTTATAAACTGGGTATCGGTGAAGTGTTTGCCATTTCTTCGGCCAGCGGTAGTGGCACCGGCGATTTGCTGGATCAGGTCATTACGCACCTGGAATCGGAGGATGAGGAAGATCCGGATGCGGGTATTCCCCGATTAGCCATTCTGGGCCGGCCCAATGTGGGAAAATCTTCTTTTCTGAATGTGCTGCTGGGGCAGGAGCGTAGTATTGTGACCGATATTGCCGGAACCACCCGCGATGCGCTGCATTCGCACTACAACCTTTACGGCAAAGAGTTTATTCTGATTGATACGGCCGGACTGCGGAAGAAGGCGAAAATATCGGATAACATTGAGTTTTACTCCACCATCCGCAGTGTGCAGGCTTTACAGGATTCGGACATCTGTATTATCATGCTGGATGCCCAGCGGGGCATGGAAGCCCAGGACATGAGTATTGTGCAGTTGGCCCACAAGAACAAAAAAGGCATCCTGATTCTGGTGAACAAGTGGGATTTGATTGATAAAGATACCCATACCGCCGAGCAGTTTCGCAAAAGCATCTACGAGCGTCTGGGTGAGTACAGCTATATTCCGATTCTCTTCGTATCCATGCTGACCAAGCAGCGGGTGTACCAGGCCGTGGAGAAAGCCGCTGAAATTTACGAAAACCGCCAGAGCAAGATCAGTACTTCTCAGCTTAATGATAAGTTGCTGCCTGAGATTGAGAAATACCCCCCACCCGCGGTCAAGGGCAAATACATCAAAATCAAGTACATCACCCAGTTACCGACCAACACCCCCGCTTTTGCTTTCTTCTGCAACCACCCCCAGTACGTGAAGGCTGCGTACCAGCGCTACCTGGAAAACCGCCTCCGCGACCATTTCAAGTTTGAAGGAGTACCATTGCGGATATTCTTTAGGAAGAAGTAGCGTTACTCCTGGGGTGGGGTGAATTCTTGCCAAGATTTACCAGTGAATAAATAGCCGTTAGTAGGAGTAGAAAGGCCTGATGCACTATCATAATTATAAGGATATGGATAGTCGAGTGATTTCCATTTGTCTTCTTTTTTGTTATACATTAACAATTCTTCGTCAGAAACAAGATAAGGTATACTTTTAATTACAAACCCAGTGACTTGTGTAGTTGCCATTCTTTGTATTTCCTGAATATCTGATTTTTGAAGCCATGAATCACTTTGAGGTGTGTATTCCCAAACGGTACCTTTACCTAAATACCTTTGATATAATACGACTAATAAGTTGCCATTTGAAGAGAAGACTGTAGAGGAATTGATAGGAGGAGAAGCTTTTTTTGACCAGTTATTAATAGTAACATCATATTCCCATAACTCTCCATCTCCCATAAAATAACCTTTACTGCCAATGTTAGTAGCAGCATATAACTTAATTGGTGCAGAATTAATTTTACTCCATTTGTTCTCAGTAATATCGTATTTCCACAATTCAGAGTTGATTACTATATACGCTTTTTTCTCTAAAGTAAATGCAGGTGTTCTATAGCTACCAGTAGTAGAAGGTAATTTAGTTTTTACCTCCCACTGATTTGTAGCATTATCAAATACGTACAATTCTTGTGAGAAAACTTCTTTGCCTAATTCATCATCATATTCTCCAGTATAATTTCCGCCAGCAAATATTTTCCCTTCAGAAGCAAAGAGAGTTGTAAAATCATCACCGGACCATGGAGAGCCAGGGTAATCTATTTTTTTTTGCCAGGGATTTGACTCAGTAGTAATTTGAAATTTAAAGTCAATACTATTTATTGTCAATCTAGCAGTGATAGTTTCATCAAAGCCTTTTTGAGAGGATACCGCAGAAAGATAGATTTGATCGCCCTCGCTTAGTCTTAATTTGTCATCGACATTGTGAGGAATATCATTAATAAAAATTCTTAAAGGCACGATGTTTTCCGGCGCATTTTCAATGTATTTCCTCCAAGAACCATCATAACTAACTTGAACCGTGCCCATTGGAGTGGGATGTGGTAGTCCGGTAATTGTAATTGTGTCTGAGGAGTAAGCAGTATAGCGTTTGGCATTGGTAATACTTTCAAACGCAAAAGTATCGGGTATATAGTCATCAGTAATGATCTCAAAGTCCGCGTTCACTCCATTGATGTCTAGTGTGGCTGAAGTGGTAGCGTCAAACTCTGCACTGGAGGGTAATTGAATGGCGAGAACATCTCCATTCACGACCGAGGTTGAGTCGCCCGTTATTTCCTCTCCATTTTTGATCAAAATGCCATTGGCAACTTTCGCCGGGGTTGGATACGGCAGTCCACTGACGGTGATGGCGTTAGAAGTATAGGAGGAATCAACCGCTACATCCTTCTGGGCAATGAAACTGAAAGCATCCGGTATGTAATCATCCGTAACGACTTGAAAGTGCCTTATGACAGTGCCAATGGCGAGAGAAGCCTTTACTGTATCAGCATACACACTACTGGATTTAAGCCGTAGTTGCAATTGGTCGCCATTCTTTACCTGCGTTAAAGTGTCTTCTACTACTTTTCCATTCAGCACCAGGCTGCCGTTGCTAATGCGGACGTTGGCAGTGCCCCCTTCTTTGAGTCCAGTTAGCTTCACGGTATTGGAAGAGACGGTCGTATCAATGGCTACGGCGGTTTGTGGAGGAAAAGCAAAATCATCAGGATTGTCATCTTCGTTTTGGTTGAGGATGCCATCTCCGTCACTGTCAATGTATTGTTCAAAAGCAGGGATGGAGACCGTTACGCCCAGTGTTTCATATCGCTGTTCCAGATTGGTTCTGATTTGGGCTAGGTTCAGCAGAGTGGCTTGTTCTCGGATCTTATTTTTATTGGTTTGGCTGTCCAAAGTGCCATCTTCGCGTAAATCCGTCATAATATTGGCCGCGAGCTCCGAAAGCTCGGCCACGGAATTATTCGCTTGTAATACCGCCGAAATGGCGAGCAGGATGGCGTTGCCTTCACCTGCCTGAGAAATATCTAGCTGTTCGGAAGAAGCTACGCTATCTGGTGCAATATTAAATACAGCAAGGATTTCCTGCTGGGCCTGTATTTTTGCTTCAGCAAAGGTTTTCGCCTCTTCCTGCATTAGGTAGATCACCCTGGTTCGCTCCATATGCGAGAGCAGATTGGCATTTACACTGCTGACATTTTCTACCTGGGAGAGCGCAAAAAGCGTAAGTTGGGCTATGGATTTTTCGCCCTTCACTTCGTCAAAATAGAAGCCGTTGGCTTGTAATTGCACATAAGGAGATTGTAGTTGCAGGTTTTTGATACTGAAAGAACCTTTGTTGTCGGCAATCTGGGTAGTGAAGTTCTTACCAGTGGTTGTAAGCGTGCTATCCAGTTCAGAAATGGTAATCGCTGTGCCATTGATAAAAGGACCTTTCTGAATATAACCGGAAAGAGCTACGGTGAGGGTTGAGTCGGTGACTACAGGAGGTGTATTTACCACGTCTTCATCTTCACGACAGCCAAAAATAAAA
>JAVKCN010000116.1:0-3254 GCA_040222715.1 Cyclobacteriaceae bacterium
TGGCTTACTTCAGTGCATGGATCACTCCAAGCCACCTTGCCACTTGCTTAGCTTGGGGTAACGACTCCCCCGCTTACGGGACTTTCACCCTTTGGAACGCTCAATTTCATGAGCTATATTCACCATTCAAGGCGCACACAAAATGCACCAACCATGCCTCTTGGAAATGGATTTGGAAGCTGGTTTTTCCAAGTGTCTAAAGTGAAACCCGAAAGAAAATTGCTAACAAACCCGGCCCGGCTGGTGCATCGACCGTTGGGCTTAATTGTTTACTTTCCATGTTAGATTTGGCGATGATGAATGAAGCAATGGCTACAAAAAACCTATGCTAGGTGATAGACCATCACACATCCACCGAATAGTTGAGGGCAGTCTCGTCGCCGGTCTGCCCGCGGAAGCCCCAGTGGTGGGCCGGACTTTCCAGAATGCAGATTTCAATATCGGTCGTGGAAATTCCGAGGCGCTGGCTGATTTCCTGAAAGAGTAAATGAATGAGCTTCTTTTTGGTCTCCATACTACGACCACTCATCATAAGCAATTCAATAATAAGATAGTTTTCGGTGCGGCCTTCGGGATAGATGAAGTCTTCTTCATCCAGCAAGATAAACCGATGAAACCGCTTATCGGGCGGTAACTGCAAGGCGGCTACCACACAATGATGAATAGCGTCTGATACTTCTTTCCGAATGGAACTGAGCGTGGTCTTCAGCCCGTAAATTTTTACCTGAGACATGCGGTGGTTGGTGATGAGTTCAACTCTAAGATAAACAATTTCTGAAGGCTTTTTTTAGCAGGCATGAACCTGTTTTTCGCAAATTTCCTATCTCTATCAGCCATTATTGGGTCAACTGCTGGACAAAACGCGGGTGATCCCAGCGGATATTGATCTGATCGATCTTTTCACTTTCATTGAAGTGGAAAACAAAGATATGGTCGCTCTCAAAGCGATTGCCTTGGCTGGGAATACCCGCAAACTCTTGCTGCTGCCTGCCAAATATAGATACTGTACAGGTAATTGTATTGGTGGAAAATATCGCTAAAGTAGTCCAGTAAATATCGGCTAATGGGGTTCTGGTGGATATTATGTGAAAATGGGACAGGTGATGAGAAGACGGTGTTGGATGGCACATGAACCTCTTGTCACTTTTAAATTGGACTGATCCGGTGGAGATACTCCTCATTGACCATACATGTGAAGGTCTCCAACTCCATTTAGCTACTATGGCTACTTCGGCTAGTTGCCCTAAATGCGGCAACCTCTCATCTCGACAGCATAGCCGCTACCGGCGGAAACTGGCCGATCTGCCCTGGGCAGGCAAACCGGTGACCGTCTATTTACAACTACAACGATTTTTCTGCGATCATTCATTATGTCCTCAAAAGACATTCGCTCTCCCATTAGCCTCCATATTCCGGTATGCCCGACAGACTAGCCGGTTGCAATATCAGCTACTACTCATTGCTAGTCAGTTAGGTGGCCGTGCCGGAGCCAGGCTGGCTTCGCTACTAGGAATGCCTACTAGCCGGGATATTTTACTCCGGTTACTGATGCAACAACCTCAGGATCCCCTCCCTCCTCCCAAAGTGCTGGGGGTGGATGATTGGTCTCTCAAGAAAGGTACTACCTATGCTACGATCTTAGTGGACATAGAAAAGCAGCGCCCCATTGAACTGTTACCCGGCCGGGAGGCGGAAACGTTAGCTACTTGGCTAAAACACCATCCTGGTGTAGAGGTGATCACGCGTGATCGAGCCAGCAGTTATGCCGAAGGAGCCAGTAAAGGAGCCCCTAATGCTTTGCAGGTGGCTGATCGGTGGCACCTACTGAAAAATTTGGGCGAAGCATTGAAACGCATGTTGGAAAAACATACGGTACAGCTCATAACTTCTGCCCGAGAACTAGCCGAAACGCAGCAACAAGTAAAGCATCAGGAACAGATAGCTCTCTCTGCCCAAACGGAAGTAGTAGGTCCTTCCGTATCGCTATCTTCGGCTACGGCCACGTATGCTTTGCGGTTTTATGAAGCTAAAAGGCTATTAAGCGAAGGCTACAGTATGCGCGCCGTATCTCGGATGCTCAGTATGAGCAGGAAAACCATAGACCGTTATCGTCATCTGGAAACGTATCCTGGCAAAAGCTTTTCTAACCGATCTTCCACCGTACTACCTCGGAAGAAGTATCTTATTGAGCGATGGAATGCGGGAACGCATAATCGGAAACAGCTATGGCTAGAGATTCGAGCGCAAGGCTTTACGGGTAACTACCTGTGCGTTCAGCGTTTTTTCGCCCATTTTAAAGGGGCTGAGATAGTATCACTGCCTGAGTTAGAAATAAAAAACTGGTCGTCTTCCAGAGTCCAGTTCCTACTCAGTAAACCTCAAGACCAACTCACCGAAGAGGAGCAGAAGTTTTTAAAAGTCTTTTTCCATCACTGCCCGCAAGCAAAGCTAGCCCAGAAACTGGCCCTAGACTTTCATGCCATCTTTCGGGAAAAGCGTGCTCAGGATTTACAAATCTGGATTCGGCAGGCCAAAACCAGTGGTATTACCGCCTTAAAGAACTTTGCCACTGGTTTAGAAAGTGATTATGCGGCAGTGGAAGCAGCCGCTACTTATGCATGGAGCAATGGGCCGGTAGAGGGGCATGTCAATCGGCTCAAGCTAATCAAGAGACAGATGTTTGGGCGAGCTGGATTTGAGCTCCTTCGTAAGCGGGTACTGTTTTATCCTGATACCGGATGATTTCACATAATATCCACCAGAACCCCTTTGGGCAGTTCCTTCCAATTGGCAGTCTCATCCCAATCAGTCTTTATTACGGTATTGTTCAGATCAGGAAAAGCCTTCATTAAGTTGAGCCAGAGGTTTTTGCCAAGCTCACTTATTTTGCCTTCTCCCGCTTCTGCCAGGGGTTCAAAGTACACCTCTCCTGCGGCATTACAAAGGCTAAGCATATGCTCAATATCTTTGTTCTGGTAAGCAGAGAAAAACTCCATGCAGATCCATCTTTTGCTCCGGACATCTTCCATTGCATTTCTATTAACTTTCATGATTTTTACTTTTTCAGGTTATATAGCGTTGATTATCCATCTTTTTTAGATAGGCAGATTGTCTTAGAGCGTGTTAGGAGATTAAGACTTTGAAAAGAGGGCCATCGTTTTATCTTGATAGAAACCAAACTTTCAAGATATGCAAGCACAATATGAAAGGCTTACCGATGGCCAATGGGAAGTTACGGTGGCCGCGCCATAAAA
>JAVKCN010000117.1:0-3510 GCA_040222715.1 Cyclobacteriaceae bacterium
GCACTTTTGGCCGCGCAATACTATGCAGGACACTTCTGAAAAAGAGTAGCCTTGATCTAGCAGCAGCAACCCGTGGGCGCGTAAACGAGCTTGGTTGTTAGAGTGAAAACGATACATTTGTTCTATGGTCTGCCGTTCTAACGGATTAAGTGTTGTTTGTTTCACACCAATAACTACGAAATCCTAGGCAGACTTTTGTAATTTATTCTGAATGAGTGCTTATGTCATTCATACCGTAGGACCGGTCTGGCACGGAGGACATAGCCAGGAGGCAGAAAAGCTGCGAGACTGCTACCGGAATTCCCTGAAACTGGCCGAAGCGCAGGGTATAAAACGCATTGCTTTTCCCAACATTAGTACCGGCGTATACCACTTCCCGAAAGATAAAGCCGCCGAAATTGCGATTGACGAAGTGCGTCAATATGATAGCAATACCATTGAGGAAGTAGTCTTCGTCTGCTTTGATCAGGAGAATTACCGATTGTATCAGCAAATTCTTGCATAAGCCTTGATCACTACCGGAAGCAATTGATTGATGGACATATATGGCAGTCGACTAACCTCTTTCCTCCTGGTTCGTATCTAACAGCGTAGGATATCCTACGTTGTCATTGTACCTACTTTGTCAGTATTTGCCATGCAATACCAACAATTCTTCCCACCGGAGTCACTCACAGCTTACATTCGTTACTTTTGGGTGGTAGAACAGGATAATCCTCTGGCTTCTCCTAAAACGTTTGGACCAGTTGCGGATGGCTGCCCGGGCATGTTACTTCAACTCTCCGAGTCCGGCACATTTTACGATGCCTATCATCAACCCTTTCCCCGCTTCTTCATGTACGGACAAACTATTTCTCCCATTAAAATCCGTACCAGTGGCTCTTTCCGCACCATTGGTGTGTATTTTTATCCCAACACCCTGAAAGCCCTTTTGGGATGGGATGCCGAAGAACTGACCAACGGATGCCTGGATCTGAACATACTTCCGGAAACACGCACTTTTCAGCTTTCGGATCAACTGTTGAGTGCTTCCTCGACAGAAAATCAAACCACCATTATATCTACCTACTTACGCTATCTGATCAGCCGAAACAGACTTTGCCCGGATGAAACTACGCTCTATGCATTGTCTCGACTACAGCAATCAAAAGGAGCCTTGTCTTTAAAAGCTTTACAGGAAGATATACGACTCTCGGAACGAGGTTTGGAACGCAAGTTCAAACAATGGGTGGGTATTTCGCCCAAAGTATTTTCCCGGGTGTGTCGATTCCAGGCCGCCCTGCACCAGCTCAGAACGGGCAACTACCACAAACTGTCTGACATTGCCTTCGACCATGCCTACGCTGACCAGTCCCACTTTATCCGGTCCTTTCGGGAATTTACCGGATTTTCACCCTATCAGTACCAGCAGCAATCCCGGGAAGTGATTAAAGGTTTTCCCGAATTGATGTAAAAACCCCTGTTGTCGGTTTTGTTCTATTTTCAGGAGTAGCCTCACCCTACTTTTGGTAAAAAAAAGAATGATGAACCTACTTATTTTTGGATCTACCGGCACCATCGGTCGCCACCTCGTACAACAGGCCCTCTCGGCTGGGCATCAGGTAAACGCCTTCGCTCGCAACCCGCAGAAACTGGAAGACCTCAAGCACCCGAACCTGCGCTTTTTGAAAGGCGATGTATTGGATGGCACTGCCGTAGAAAAAGCCCTGCCCGGACACGATGCTGTGCTCTGCGCGTTGGGAGCCGGGCGAAAAGGTCAGGTGCGGGCCGAAGGCACCCGGAATATCCTCCGGGCCATGGAGAAAAGCGGGGTAAACCGGTTGATCTGCCAAACCACCCTGGGAGCGGGGGACAGCCGGGGCAACCTGAATTTCTTCTGGAAACACCTTATGTTCGGTTTCCTGCTCAAAGATGCCTACCAAGATCATGAGCTACAGGAAAAGTACATCCGGGAAAGCCCCCTGAACTGGATCATCGTACGCCCCAGTGCATTTACAGATGGTAAGCTGACGAGTAACTATCGGCATGGCTTTGCGCCAACGGACAAGTCCATCAATCCCAAGATTTCCCGGGCCGATGTAGCGGATTTTATGCTGAAGCAGTTAGCCGATGACACCTATCTTCGGAAAACGCCGGGTTTGTCGTACTAACCAACTCTCTACATGAAAACCATAAAGCAGAACCCATCATGGGCTGCCCATTGGCTATATATCCACACTATCTGCGCACTGAGGGGAAAACTGAAGATGAGCAAAAAAAACAGAGGTTTTTATCTCATGGAGGTTGTGATGGTGCCTGCTATAGGTTCAGACATGGTTGAAGGTAATCTTGGCCGAAAGGATGGCGGGATCAATCATATCTTCGCTCAGTACGTTGTTCCTCAGGATTGTGGGTCGCTATTTATATTTCACAACATAAAATAGCCACCCCACTTTTTTCCTTCAAAAGTCGAGATTACTTCTTATTTAATATAATAGTTTCTCAAGAGTTGGTTGAGTTACGTTCTTTTCTTCTTTTTTCCATAAAATCATCAGGAAATTGAAATTCTGCAGGATCGGGTCCGTTACGTTCATTTTTATCTAATTTTTTTATGGATTCCATATCTTCATCGGAAAGTGAAAAATCAAATATATCGAAGTTCTCTTCTATACGTTCAGGTGTAACCGATTTTGGAAATGTTACATTTCCTATTTGTATGTGCCAACGAAGTACTACTTGCGCAGTAGTTTTATTATATTTTTTTCCTATTTGTTTTAGTACTTCATCATTCAAAACATCTCCTCTTCCTAATGGACTCCAGGCCTCCGTAACAATACCTTTTTCTTGATGGAATTTTCGCAATTCGTTTTGTTGAAGGTAAGGATGGCATTCCACTTGATTTATGGAAGGTGTTACTCCAGTTTCCTCGATAATCTTTTTCAAGTATTTTCTAGTGAAATTGGAAACTCCAATGGAACGAAGTTTCTCTTTCTTTTGAAGTTCCACAAATGCTTTCCAAGCTTCTACATACACGTCATTTTTGACAACGGGAAAATGTATTAGGTAAAGATCTATATGATCTAAACCTAAGGTTTCAAAGCTTTCAGAAAAATAAGCTTTTGCATCTTCGTATCCGTGTTCGCTGGAATTTGGATTGAAATATTTTGTAGTAACAAAAACATCGTTTTTGTGATCTCGTACAGCTTGGCCAACTTCTTTTTCGTTGGCATATGATTGTGCAGTATCAATATGTGGATACCCCACATCTAGCGCTTTGGAAACATATTTATAGGTTTCATTCCGCTCTATTTGGTACACACCAAAACCCAATTGAGGAATTTTAGTACCATCATTTAGAACAATTGAAGGAACTTTAGAGGATGAATTCATAGTAAGCACTAAGACATAATTAAGTTATAGATAGGAAGTTTTTAGAAAACTCAATACACAACTCATCGTCATATTTTTTGATAATGTTGAAAATAGCCTCCTTAAGCGTACTTACTGAGGCATAATCTTCTGCTGTCAACC
>JAVKCN010000118.1:0-41069 GCA_040222715.1 Cyclobacteriaceae bacterium
GCACTTCAATCCTGGCAATGGCCTCGTTGATTTCTCTGAGGTCATCCGCACTAAGGGTAATGTCTGCTGGCCCAAAAGCCGTGGATCGTTCCCATTCCGGGCACTACTAAACTGCACCGGTTAGAAGAGAATGTTGGCTCAGCAGACATTACCCTTAGTGCGGATGACCTCAGAGAAATCAACGAGGCCATTGCCAGGATTGAAGTGCAGGGAGCGCGTTACCCCGAACAGATGCAAAAAATGGTAGGGCGGTAAGCAAGTACGCGCGGGCAAACGTATGCGCTTTGCCCTTGTCCTTACGTTCTGCCCAGCAAAAAAAACAGACACAACATAAAAAAATATCTAATGAAAAGATCAATGATCGGACTATTATTCATCATCATGAGTGCTCCTTTGTCCTTCGCTCAAAATTCTGCCACCGAACAGGAAATAAAGGATATCTCTAAATCGAAATGGCAGTGGATGGCCGACAAAAATGTAGATGAGCTTGCCACTCTCTTCCACGATAAGGCAAAATTTGTCCACATGAGTGGAACCTGGAATAAGGAAAGGGAGCTCGAGATTATAGAATCCGGGAGCATTTGGTACAAAAATGCCGATGTCCACGATGTGGTGGTGGAAACTTTTGACGATACCGCTATCCTTTGGAACCGCATCACCCTGCAGGCGGTGGTTCGGGGCAACGAGGTGTCGACGGAGTTTACGGTGACTGAAATCTATAAAAAACAAGACAATGACTGGAAGCTGTTGGACCTGACGTTTAGCAGTGTGCGAGACACCCACAGCATTGAACATTAGTAGTATCTGTCATATTAGTCGTGGTGCCATTGATGAGGGGCAAGAAGGAGGTAACAGCACCACGGCTATTTAGCTTTATGTCTTCCTATCTGACAAAGGAAATTTTTTCAATAGAAAAATGATAAACATGAAAACTTTACTTTTAGGACTAATCTTAACCCTCATAGGAGCGCAGGGGGCTTTCGCCCAAAATGCTTCCGCCGAACAGGAAATCAGGAAGCTCTCCCAAGAAAAATGGCAGTGGATGTCGGACAAAAATGTCGATGAGCTAGGTAATCTCTTTCACGAAAAAGCCGTGTTTGTCCACATGGGAGGATCGTGGGGCACCAAGCAGGAACTTGATATCATTGAAAGCGGAGGAATCTGGTACAAAAAAGCGGACATCCACGAAGTATCGGTGAATATCATCGATGATACGGCCATTCTGCTAAACCGAATCGATTTGCTGGCCGAAGTTGGTGGAAACGAGGTAACAAATCCTTTCGAGGTGACCGAGGTGTATGTAAAGCAAGGCGATAGTTGGAAGCTAGGATCATTATCGTTTACTAGGCTACTCTCCAGACCTGAAGAATAATCCTTCAAACACAACCATTTTATGACGCAGCTGTTGCTAGCATTTTTTCTCATGTTCTTGGCTTGTTCTTCCGTCCCAACGGCAGATATCCAGGCTATAGTGGACACGACTGTAGACCCCGACAAAGTATTGATTGTGTACTTATCTCGCACTAACAATACCCAAGCAGTTGCGGAAATGATTAACGAAAAGGTGGGCGGAACATTGGTCGCCCTTGAATTAGAAACGCCTTACCCGGAAAACTATCAGGCCATTGTGGCTCAGGTCGCTGAAGAAAATGAATCGGGTTATTTACCTCCCTTGAAAACCAAAATTGATAATATACAGCAGTATGATGTGGTATTTGTCGGTTTTCCCACCTGGGGCATGCAGCTACCGCCTCCCATGAAGAGTTTTCTGCATCAGTACGACTTCAGTGGAAAAACCGTCATCCCCTTCAATACCAATGCCGGATATGGCGTCGGAAGCAGCTTTGAGACGGTAAAGGAATTGTGCCCCGATGCTCATATATTAGAAGGGTTTTCTATCAAAGGAGGCATAGAGCGAGACGGAATTTTATTTGTGATGGAAGGTGACAAGGCAGAAGAAGCCGAAGCTAAAGTGGAGGAATGGTTGCAGGAAATAGAGATATTACAATAGAAGAAAGAGAAGGATTGAAGAGTTGAATGATTGAGTGATTGAGACTGAATACCGGAAACTGGGGGCAGAAGCCAGCTATCAGAGCACACGAACACATATTCACAACAATTCAACAATCAGCAATTTGACCATTTAATCTAGTTTGAAATAAATATGCCTAAAGTACTCCTCCCTTCTTTGATCGCCGTTTTTATGGTGTTCGGTTGCCTTTCAGCTTTGGCTCAACAGGGAACGATAACAGACAGCCTTATGGTGCGTATAGCGGAACTGGAAATCGACTCGGCTTATCTGGAAGAATATAAAGCTATTCTGGCTGAGGAAGCAGCGGCCTCAATCAAACTGGAACCGGGAGTCATTACCATCCTTCCCATGTATCAACAGGAAAATCCGTCATTGATTAGGATACTGGAAATATATGCGAGTCAGGAAGCCTACCAGCAACATTTGCAATCGCCCCACTTTCAGAAGTACAAAACCTCTACGCTGGACATGGTAAAGTCACTAAAACTAGTAGAGATGGACGCGATTGATGCGGCAACCATGCCCCTGATGTTTAGGAAATTAAAAGAAACTCAGTAATGCAGATAGACAACAAACTTTTTTCAAAAGTCTTTGCGGCAATCATTTTGTGGTTGGTTGGTTGTCAGTCAGGCAACGATGCTGATCGCAGTACACATCAAACATGGTCGGCCTACAAAGGGGATGAGCAAAGCAGTAGCTACTCATCGTTAGACCAAATCAACCTCTCCAATGTAAGTCAGTTAGAGAACGCCTGGACTTTCCCTATGAGTGATTTAGCCCAGGGGGAAGATCCGGTGTCCAGTCAAAGTAATCCTATCATCATCGATGGGGTCATGTATGCCAACTCCGGTAAGCAAACGGTTTATGCCATCGATGCGGTTACCGGTGAAGAAATCTGGTCATGTAAGACCTTAGAAGAAGGGCAGCCCAGTGCGGCCAGCCGGGGAGTCAGCTATTGGGAGAGTGGAGATGACCAACGAATCTTGTATTCTGCCGGTAATTCTTTACTGGCCATCGATGCCAAAACGGGGAAGTTCATTCCATCGTTTGGAACCAACGGAAGGGTGAGCCTGAATGAAGGCGTACGAGATGAGCCCGAAAACATTTCGGTGACCCTGACCACTCCCGGAAGAATTTTTAAAGACTTAATCATTATCGGGTCCCGACTGCCCGATTTTTATGGAGCCCCTCCGGGATATATCCGGGCTTACCACTGTAAAACCGGCGAGCTGGTATGGACCTTTCATACCATACCCCATCCCGGTGAACCCGGCTACGAAACCTGGCCACCCGATGCCTACAAGTATGCCGGGGGCGTCAACTGCTGGGCCGGAATGAGCATTGACCGGGAGAGAGGCATGGTTTTCCTGGCCCTAGGGTCGCCTTCTTATGACTTTTACGGGGCTGACCGAATCGGAGAAAATCTTTATGGCAATTGCGTATTGGCCCTTGATGCCGCTACCGGTAAGTACCAATGGCACTTTCAGACCGTGCATCATGATGTGTGGGATTATGACTTACCTTCGCCCCCTAGTTTAGTGACGCTCAACCAGGATGGTAAAGACATTGAAGCGGTAGCTCAAGTGACCAAACATGGTTTCGTGTTTGTACTGGACCGTGACACGGGTGAGCCGGTCTTTCCGGTGGAAGAACGAAACGTACCGGCGTCCAACCTTCCCGGTGAAGAGACCTGGCCCACCCAACCTTTTCCCACCAAGCCCAAAGCCTTTGTAAAACAGTTTATGACCGAGGATGACTTAAACCATTATTCGGAAGAAGATTACCAGGCCATTCTGGAGCAATTCCGATCCGTCAGATACGAAGGGCTGTTTACTCCTCCGGATTTGAAGGGAACATTATCACTTCCTGCAACTCGTGGAGGAGCGAACTGGGGTGGCGCCGCTTTTGACCCCAGCACCAATTACCTCTACATCCGGGGAAACAACTTACCGGAAATTCAAACCATCGTAGACATTGATAAGCATTTTGCCGCTCGGGATAATTCGGTCTTTGAACGGGGGAGGGTCGTCTACCAACAACACTGTGCCACCTGTCATGGGCCGGAAAGGAATGGGAACCCACCGGATTTCCCATCCCTGGCCAGCCTGAAAGGCAGCATGGATGAAGCAGAAGCCCTGGAAAAAGTACGAATGGGTGGCGGTAAGATGCCCGGCTACAAAGGAGTGTTAAGCGAGGCGGAAGAAGGAGCGATCATAGCGTTTTTATATGATAAAACCGGACAGGTAGCCGAAGCATCAGAAGTAAGCACCGATACTACGAAAGCGGTACGGTACGGTAACATTACCCCTTACCGAACGTGGTCAGGTCCGAGTGGAAACCCGGCGATGAAAGGCCCCTGGGGAACATTGAACGCGCTGAATCTTTCTACCGGCGAATACGAATGGCAAATACCCTTGGGGAATGACGAAAAACTGCAAGCGATACTAGGCGAACAAACCGGTTTGCTAGGGCGATCCGGCCCCATGGTTACGGCCGGTGGCATGGTCTTTATCAGTGGTGCCGAGGATAAAAAATTGTGGGCATTTGACAAGAAAACAGGCGATTTGGTTTGGGAGACGATATTACCAGCGGCGAATAATGCCAATGTTTGTTCGTATTCAGTCAACGGGAAACAGTTTGTGGCCCTTTCCGTAGGCGGAACCACAGAGAACTCTTCAGGATCGGTAATGGCCTTCGCCTTACCCCAATAACATCAAAGTGTCTGCTGGGCGGTACCCGCAAACCGTCATAAAAACAAATTCAGAATTTATCATTCCAATGATATGCATATCAACATCTTGAAGTCCTTCTTACTTGTCACCATTTTAGTATTTAAACTCATGGCGCCTTCCCCGTCCATGGCCCAGACAAAACCTGGCTCAGACTCAGCATTAAGTGCCAGAGAACAGTCCATTGTGGCCATCGCTGCTTTTACCGCCCAGGGTGATCTGGAACAACTGCAAGAGGCCTTACATGAGGGATTAAATGCGGGGCTAACGGTCAATGAAACGAAAGAAGTACTGGTGCATCTGTACGCCTACTGCGGCTTTCCCCGCAGTATTCGCGGACTGCAAACCATGATGGCCGTAATGGAGGATCGGAAGGCGAAAGGTATTCAGGATGAAGTAGGCAAAGAAGCAACTCCGCAGAATGAGGGCGAGGATAGATATGAAAAAGGTAAAAAGGTGCTGGAAGAACTCGTTGGACAGCCATTGGATGGGCCTAAGACTGGGTATGCGGCTTTCAGTCCCATTATTGAGGTGTTTTTGAAGGAACACCTGTTTGCCGACATCTTTGGTCGCGACATTCTTACCTACACCCAGCGAGAGATGGCTACGATTTCCGCGCTGCTCAGTCTGGGCGGAGTGAAGCCGATGGCACAAGGCCATATGGGCATCGCCTTGAATATTGGGATCACCGAAGCTAAGCTGAAGCACCTTCTATCACTGATTGAAGAGCATGTGGGGCAGGCCCAGGCAGCATCGGGAAGAGAGATTCTCTCGCGAGTCATGTCTTCCGAAGAATAATGATCATTTATCAAATCTACCTATGAATAAAATAATAATATTGACACTGACGGTTGTCGCCAGCGCCCTTATCTCCTGTAGCAATACGGATGATCAGGACAAGCGTAGTAGTAGCCAGTCCAATGATTTAATTTTTCCCAAAGGTGAAAAAATCACCAACAACAACTTTGTAGGTAATGCCTGGTTAACCGGACTGGTTAGCAGTGATAGTATAAATACGAATTCGGTAGGCAGCGTTACTTTTGAACCGGGAGCCAGAACGAACTGGCACCTGCATCCGGCAGGGCAGATTATCCTGGCTACCGGGGGCGTAGGTTACTACCAGGAGAAAGGGAGTCCGAAGCGAACTCTTCAAAAAGGAGATGCCGTAAAGTGCCCACCCAACGTTCCTCACTGGCACGGAGCCAGTCCGGATCAGGAGTTTATCCAAATCGCGATCACCGGCCGCCAATACGGTCCTACCAAATGGTTACAGGCGGTCACCGAAGAGGAATATTTACCGTGATAAAAAGCCTTAAAGATGTTGTTTGAATACCAGAGGGTAAACAAATTCTACTCACCGAACCTTATTAACTGAAAGGTTTCATTTCTTGATCACCATATTCTGTGGTAGACATTCTGCCCATTGAGGTGCATATTATAGAGAACGATGAGGCTACCGGAGCGTAGGGGAACCCGGTTTACCAGCTTTCGGCCCAGCACTGCCCAGCACCATCTTTGACCAGACGGACAGGCGAATCCGTAAGTTGCCCTTCGACCTAACAACCGTTTAATCAGTGACTCGCTCCGTAGCGACAGTCTCTCCACCCAGTGGAGAAGCCATCATCCGGGTTCGACAGCCTCTCCACCCAGTGGAGAAGCCATCGTCCGGGTTCGACAACCTCTCCACCCAGTGGAGAGGCTGTCGTCAACCATTAGCATTCTGCTCCCAAAGAAGTACGGTCAAAGCTTATTGAAGACCAGTCAGAATGAAGATGGACCAGCCAAAATGCATCATTTTCGCCGGAGCGTTTTCGCTGATTCACGCCCGGTGGTGTTGTATGAGGGGATTAATGTCAAGCAGGGCATGGATGAACTGATCCGGGTGCTGCGGAGAGATATCCACATAGTCGCCGTAGCCGTATACCACGCGAATACGGTTCTCGGAGAAGGTATAGGCATTGGGCATATTATACTCGGTAAAAGGGCGAAGGCTGCTGATCTGAAAAATATCAATCTCTTTCCGCTTGAAGCCGAAGGTAATTTTTAACTGATTTTCGGGAGTAAGGTGATAAGAGGTTTTGGCGTATACAAAAGCGAGGTATCCCAGAATCACCCCCAGGGAAAGCATCCCTACCCAGGCATATTCGGGCACCAGAAAGACGAACAACATCCCGACGAATCCGGCAGCGAGCATCAGTATCAACAGGGTTCCTTTTCCAATATCCGATCGGTAGATTTTATCTTTCATGTATTTGGTCTACTTTCCTTTCATGCCACCGCAGCGGCTGAGAGTAGAACCCAAAATGTAGGCGAAGGTTATCGGAAATACCGACAAAATGCGAAAGCGGTACGCTAGCTACTCTCCTGAATTCGGTAAATCTTTCCATCGAAACCACAGAGAAACAGCTCGTTATCGGCATTCACCCCGAAAGAGGAAATGGCAAAGCTGGCATCCATCAATTCGGTATTCATCGGGCTACCGGAGTTAGTATTATCCAGAGCCCACACCCGCCCCGAAGCATAATCGGCGTAGATGTATTTTCCCTGTAATTCAGGCAAAGTCGGCCCCCGGTAGACAAAGCCTCCGGTTACCGAGACGTCTCCCTGGCTGTGGTCATATTCCCAGACCGGCGGAATCAGGTTTTCCGGGTCGCAGTTATTATCCGGCTCAAAGCAGTGCATGGCTTCCTGGGTATTCCAGCCGTAGTTACCTCCCTTTTCCACAATATCAATTTCTTCGTACTGGTTCTGGCCTACATCGCCCACCCAGAGTTCGTCAGTATCGGCGTCGAAGCTGAACCGCCAGGGGTTGCGCAGTCCGTAGGCGTAGATTTCTTCCCGATAGCCCTGATCATTCCCGGCAAAGGGGTTATCTGCCGGAATGGCGTAGGGCTTTCCATCCGCCTGCTGATCTACATCAATACGCAGCAAAGTACCCAGCAGGGTTGCGGGGTTTTGTCCATTTCCCTGAGGGTCGCCCCCGGACCCGCCATCGCCTACCGCAATGTAGAGGTAGCCATCCGGCCCGAAAGATACCTGCCCTCCGTTATGATTGCCGTAGGGCTGTTCAAACTCCAGCAAAACCACCTCACTATCCCGGTCGGCCTGATCGGGGTTGCCCGCAGAAGTACTGAAACGTGCAATCCGGGTGCGGGCCGGGTTATCGATGGTATAGTTAACGTAGAAATATCCGTTGCTGCCGTAGTCGGGATGAAAAGCCAGCCCTAATAAACCTTCTTCGTTACTCTGATCATCCACCGGACCGGATATATCCAGGAAGGTGGCCTTGTCACTGGTGTCCGGGTCATCTTCAAAGACGGTGATGATCCCTTTTTGCTCTACCACGAATATGCGGTTACTCCCATCTCCGGCATGCTGGTAGTCTACCGGACGCGTAAAAGAAAGATTGGGGTAGGCGGGAGTAAGCTGATATTCACCGCTAATTTCGGTAGCGGTTGTATCACTGATTTGCGTGCCCTGCCCATCGACCTCCCGACAGTGGCTAAAAAGTATAGAAGTGCTTGCCAGGAATGCCAGACTTGCTAGCGTATAAAAAGAATATTGCATACTATGGTGGTTGTGTTACCAGAGTAACGAATGGGTTGCCTATTGTGTTATGAGTTTAGCATTCCGGGGCAACTATCCTGCTGCTCGTTTTACCCCTCATACCCTCACTTCAGTTAAACTGAAAGGCGAAGTAGGTACAGGCCGCCGTCCCGGTATTTTTAATGGTGTGTCGGGTTTCAGAACCCAGAAAGTACAGGTCACCGGCCTTGCCCCGGTAGGAGTTTTCGTCAATCTGCTCCTCGGTGGCTCCTTCCAGCATCAGAATGATTTCTGCGGGCAGATGGGTATGGGGCGGATGGCTTTGAATACCCCCCTTCAGCGTGGTGACATGCATCTCCAACCGCTCAAACATGGCGGTAGGCCGTTCAAAGAAAGAGCGCACTCCCCCTTTCTCAGTTTCGCGGAAAGGCACATCTTCCCAGGCCAGCATCAGCGACCCTCCGGCCTGCTTTCCCCGCGCCAGATCAACCGGGGCCTTGGAATGATACAGCAGTATGTAAAACACGGCGGGTTCCTTACCGGTATTTTCCAGGCCATGATGATCTCCCGGCATCACCAGGGCGATGCTACCCGGGCCTAACACCCGGCTTTCGCCTTCAATCGTCATCTTTACTTCGCCCTCCTTCACAATGATGAGCTCCTCCCGCTCGGAGTGGGCGTGCGGGGCATGCAGCGGCTGCCCGGGTTTCAGGGTGTTCGCGTGCATTTCCAACGATGCCAGATCATGGGTACGGCCCTGTAGCAAGTGCCGCCGCTCCCGCACATCGGTGGTGCTGACCTCAGCCTCCGCCCAACGATATACCTGGGAGACGATGGAATCCGGCTGCGCGGCAAGCGAATTGCCCAGCAGACTTAAGAGAGAAAGAAAGAAAATTTTCATAAGGTGTAGTGTATTTTGTATTGTTAGGAAGTTGCATCAATGCTGATAATAGCCTGGCGAGCAATCTTTAAAAGTACAGCCCCATCATGTCGGGTCTTTTGCCCTCTTCCAGCCAGAGCAGTGCTAATGACAGAATACCGACGCCGTCATTGGCATCGTAGCGATACTCGCCGGGGTGAGAACGGAACATATCAAAGGCAAACAATACCTGGGTAGCATCCTTCGCCACCTGCTCTGCCAGTGCTTTATACTCAGGCTTATCCAGCCGCTCGGCACATTCCAGCAGGAAGAAAATCACGCGCCCGTAGTGTTCCGCGTAGGCGCCGTCCCCCCGACTTTGTCGGGCGGGTAACGACTGTCTGATCACATTGATCCAGCGTTCGCACCCTTCCCGGTACAGTGCTTTCCCCGTAAGCTCATATAAGGTAAGGCAGCTTTCGGCCAGCGTTACCGGATAATTGTGGGTTGGAAACAGGGGTTCCCATACACTGCTGTAATTGGTGGGTTTGTAAGGATAGTCATCGCCTTCCTCCCGGAAAATGGGCTCGCCGGTCTTAATGTCCAGCATTCCGTAAAACTGCTGCTGATCGGCATCGTAGGCATACGATAACCAGGTAGAGAGAATATCATCCGCCATGTTAATCCATTTTTCCCGATATGTCTCATTGGCCATCTGCGCCGCCTGTAACAGGCAACCCGTCCACAAACCGGTTTCGGTGGTCGCGGTGTAACGGTCCCAACGCACCGAGTTAGCATCATTGGAGAGCAGGCTCGTGGTGCTATCGCGGTGGTTGTAGCTGAAGGTAGCAATCCGGTCGGCCATCCGAAGCAGGGTGGTGTCCTGGGTTTTGGTGTAAAGCCAGGACAGGCTGTAGATGAGCGTACCGCCCGCTTCTATAAAGGCGTGTTGCTTTTTCCCATCGGCATGGCGATTAAAATCGCCCGTCAGGCTATCCACCAGATGCGCCCGGGTACTCACCCGGATCTCTTTTTCAGTAGCGGTCGGATCCACCTGCCAGAAGGTTTCCCAGGCAGGGATGATCGGCCGCGCTTCGTGCAGGTGACCGTCTTCCGTGGCCAGATCCACCGATTTAGGGTCACCCCCAAACCACATGGTACTATCGCGAAAGGCATCATAGTAATAATGATTACCCCACAGAAAAATGCCGTTAGACGCCACGCAGCGGTCAAGGAAAGCCTGGGTATAGGCCTTCGCTTTTTCCCGGTACCAGGGATCTTTCGTGACGCGGCTTAATGCATAGGCCGCCACAATCGAGGGCTGATCCCAGTAAAGCGTAGCTCCTTTAGGGGCATCCACATGCCGACCGAGGTAAGCCCGTCGGGGAATATGCGCCGGTCGCGAATCATCTTCCGGGTAAAGTCCGGTATGTGTATCCAGGCTGGACATCCAGAAAGCCGTTTTATCGGGACCGTATACGTCCAGTCCATCGCGAAGCTGCTTATTGTAGTGGGAGATGACCAGATCCGTAAACTCAGGTTGGTGCACCTTTACTTTGTGCTGGGCCTGCCCCGGGATACTTAGCAACAATAAGAGCAAGCACAATAGCCCATCGCGATTCTTACTTGGAGAGATTTCAGGCATCATTGAGTCTTAGGTTATCACGTTAATTCATTGTATTAGTATCTTATGCAGCGCGTAAATTCTAAGGTATAGGTTTTCAGTACGCAAGGCAAGCCGGAGGTTCATCGCAACTGGTTTGGCAGACAATTATTTTCTATATTTCCAATGTTAGTAGGTAGACACTATGATGAAAAACATAAGATACACGCTGTGGCTTATCGGGCTGTTGAGTACCCTTTCTCTTCACGCCCAGGATGTCCCTTTCCAGCGTGGGGTGAACCTCACCGGATGGTTTCAGACCGGGAGCGCTCAGCAGATTCAGTTCTCCCGCTACACCAAGAAGGATTTTGAGCAGATTAAAAGCCTGGGTTGCGATGTGGTTCGTCTGCCCATCAACCTGCATTTCATGACCCATGGCGCCCCCAACTATGTTGTCGATCCCCTGTTCTACAACTTTCTGGATCAGGTGGTGGACTGGACCGAAGATCTGGAGATGAACCTGATCCTGGATAACCACACATTTGATCCGGCTGCAAGCACTGACCCAAACATTGGGGAGGTACTTCAAAAGGTATGGCCGCAAGTGGCAGCCCATTATCAGGGTCGTTCGGAGCTGGTCTACTTCGAGATCCTGAACGAGCCCCACGGTATTGCTGATGCGGAGTGGAACACCATTCAGGCCGGCGTGGTAGCTGCCATCCGGGAGGTGGATACCAAACACACAATCATCGTAGGGCCCGCCAACTGGAATAGTTTTTATAACCTGGATGAGATGCCGGTGTATGAAGATGAAAACCTGATCTACACCTTTCATTTTTACGATCCCTTCCTGTTTACCCACCAGGGGGCTACCTGGGTGGAGCCTTCTATGGAATCACTGCGGGATGTGCCCTTTCCCTACGAGGCCAGCCGCATGCCGGAGTTGCCCGATGAACTTCAGGGAACCTGGATTGAGTCAGCCTATAACGAGTACCCTCAGACCGGAACGGTCGCCAAGGTGCAGGAGCTGATTGATATTGCCACGCAGTTTCAGAACGAACGGCAGGTTCCGGTATTTTGCGGAGAATTTGGGGTGTATATTCCCAACAGTGATGATAGCTCCCGGGTGTTCTGGTACGAGCAGGTACGTCAGATGCTGGAAGAAAGCAACATCGCCTGGACGAGCTGGGACTACCACGGCGGTTTTGGCTTGTTTAAAGAAAGTGGCACTGATTTGTTTGAGCATGATTTAAATACCCCCTTACTGGAAGCCCTGGACCTAACGGTACCGCCCCAATCAGCGTACGTATTGCGGCCCGACAGCACAGGATTTATGATTTATACTGATTATGCCGGTAAGCAGATCAATACTGCCAGCCCGGCTGAGGGTACGATAAACTTTTACTCCGAGGCGGAGCCCAACAACGAAAAATACTGCCTTGCCTGGAGCGAGGCCGAACAGTACAATACCCTTGGGTTTGATTTTGCTCCCAACAAAGATTTGTCCAGGCTGGTGGAAGAAGGATACGCGCTCAATTTCATGGTACGGGGCACCGACCCAACCCTCACCTTTGATGTACGGTTTATGGATACCAAAACCGGGGAGGACGATCATCCCTGGCGGATGCGGGTGACGATGGATGAAACGAAAGCACCTTTTGATCGCCGCTGGCATGCCGTACATATCCCCCTAACGGACTTTACCGAGCAGGGAGCCTGGGATGGTGAATGGTTTAACCCCGAAGGTAAGTTTGACTGGGCCGCCATCGACCGCTTTGAGATTGTCGCCGAGCAGCAAGCCTTTGCTGAGGCCCAACTTTGGTTCGACAATATCCACCTCACCAACACCGATACCGCTCAGGTACTGGTCACCACCGAGTTTGATGATGTAATTACCGCGATATCCGAACCGAGCAACACGGTAATACAGGTGTATCCCAACCCTGCTCAGGGAATTTTAACCATTCGTAGTACATCACCGCACCCTCTGAGTGGGCGGTTAATGAACGCTTCCGGGCAGGTAGTCCGGGAGAAAATAGCCACGGGAACAGCAGAATTATCTGTCCAGCATTTACCCACCGGGCTCTATTTTTTGCATCTTACTGATAAAAAAGGGAAACGAAGCATTCACAAAATACTCATCCCGTAACGCAGACCGATGACTGTTGAAGAGACATTATTCATTCGCATCGATATTGAGAATTTTCAGGGCATTGGTACGGTATACTTTTTCTAGCGCACTGTCCGACAATCCGTAGCCATTCAGGGCCCAGTGGTAACTGAAGCGGGAGTGGTCGTAAAAGTGCTCGTCTTCGGTTTCCAGGATGCGAAACACCAGCCGGTACATGGAAGACTCATTTCCCATATCGGTACCAAACACCAGCCGGTCCTGGTACTTTTCGTAAAACTGCCCGACAAAGCGAGGAATGGTAGCGGTTTCTGCATAGCGGGCAGCATTATCGGCGTAGAGGTTGGGGTACTGGTCAAACAGCTTACCCAGAATGTTGAGGTCATGAGAGCAATTCACGTAGTGACAGGCAATAAAGTTCGTACCAGGATTGTCACGTACGGCGTTTTCCAGGATCTGAACCATGCCCGCATGATCCACGATGCCTGGCTGATCATCCAGTCGCCATTTGAAGGCGTTCATCAGGCCATCGTTGTGGTTGTCCATCGGCTCGTACATCCAGATAGGTTCAGCCACATGAATACTAATAGGAATACCCAGTTCTCCGCATTTTTCAATAAGCGGCTTCATTCGGTCATCATCAATGTGCATGCCGTAGGCGGGTACTGGTTTGGAGTAGAACAGCCCTTTGCCTTTATCGCCCAGTTCGCCCACGCCCCGGGCTCCCATCTTCACGCAGCGCTCCAGTTCTGCCACGGCGGCCGGACCGTAACCCGGTTGGTCGTAGCCGGTATAATCAAAACCGCAAAACAGGATGAATCGGTCCGGGTAGTTACTGTATAATTTAACCAGGGCGTCGAAGGCCTCGCCAGTCTGATAGGTCATGACCACGGCTTTGTCAAGCCCCACCGAATCCATCACCTTCACCCAATCCGCTACCTCCTCAGGAGTGTCTACATAGCTGTGGGAATGCAGATCAATCGCGGGGTACGCGGCTTTTTCAACCTGGTGGCGGGGAGTGTTGTAGATGGAAACCGGACGATAATCCTTTAGTAAAAGTTGTTCGGGATTAGCAGGCTGATTTTGGGCCAGGCTTTCCAGGGGGAGCAAAGCACACCCCATCAGCAGGGTAAGGAGAAAAAGATGGTGTTTCATAAATGCCAAGAGCGCTTGTAGGTTAGATTTTGCGTGGTTGCCTTGCACCGAAGTCGCCGCCATAAAATACCAGACGAACGAGCACGGTAAGGACGAGCCTACAAAATAGCGATCCGCCACGCATCCAGCAACATATTCTTTCCCTAATCATACCATCAGACAAGAAATACCTCCCCGCCCTATGCCAATGTTATTTTCAACTTCCGGCCCCTAAATTCCAACACATGATCCCTATACTACTCATACCGCAGACTATCCACCGGATTCTTCCGGGCAGCACGTATGGTCTGTCCGCTCACGGTAAGCAAAGCAATGAGCAGGACGGTCAGACCGGGAATCACGAACCACCACCAGCGGGTTTCCAGGCGATAGGCAAAACCCTGCAGCCATTCTGTGATGAAGTAATTGGTGACCGGAACCGCAATCAGCAACGCCAGCAGGATAAGCCGAATGTATTCCTGAGAAAGCAGATGCAAAATACTGCCTACCGAAGCTCCCAGCACCTTACGGATGCCGATTTCCCGAACCCGCAGTTTGGTGCTGAAAGCAGCCAATCCCAATAGTCCCAAGCAGGAAATCAGAATGGCCAGCAGTGCCAGACAGGTAAACAGTCGCCCAAACCGTTCTTCCGCAACATACTGCGCCTGGTAGGCTTCGTCGGCAAAGAAGTAGTTGAACGGCTTTCCGGGAACCCGCGCGGCCCATTCCTTTTCGAGGTAGCTGATGGTATTAGGAATATCGGAAGGTGAAATGCTAATGGTCATGAATGTATACAGGTTGTAACCGGGCGTCATCCGCAGAGTTAGCGGGCGTACGGCCTCTCTAAAAGAGTGATAGTGAAAGTCCTTTACCACTCCTACCACGTAGCCCTGACTGCCTTGCTGGGTAAACCGCTTCCCGATCACTTCTTCCGGATCAGCGTAGCCCAGACTGCGTACTGCCGCTTCATTGATGAGCATGGCTTCGGTAGAATCAGAGGTAATATCCTGAGAGAAAAACCTGCCAGCCACCAGGTCAATCTGGTACTGCTCCAGAAAATCATCTTCAACAAAATATACGTCTGACAGCAGTTCCTGCATGCTTTGGTGGGCGTTCTCCAGCGTGGTAAGGTATTTCCGATTGGCCCGGCCCGGTACACTGGAGGAAAATGTCAAATGTTGTACTCCGGGAAGTTTCCCAAACTGTTGTTTTATCGCTTCCTGATGTTCGTGAACCCGTCCATCAAAGTGAAAATCAACCACCAGTTTATGCTCCTTATTGAAGCCAAGCTCCTGATTCTGCATATAGTCTAATTGCTGATATACTACGACCGTCGCACTGATCAGTAGGATAGAAATGGAAAATTGTGCCACAATCAGCGATTTACGAAGCAGCGTACCCCTGGTACCGGAGGCCAGATTTTCTTTGATACGATGAATGGATGAGAAGCCGGACAGGTATACCGCCGGGTAAATGCCGGAAAACAGTCCTACCAATAACGTCCCGGCCACCAGCCAGCCAATTTCTGTACTTAAAGCCATTACGCTAGTGACGATCACCTTACCGGTGAGGGCATGAAAGGTGGGCAACAGTATTGCACCGAGGATCAGAGCCACGGCTAACGCCATTGTACTGAGCAGCACGGCATCCAGCAGGAACTGGAACAGCAATTGTTTTCGCGTCGCGCCCAATGCTTTCCGCACTCCAATCTCCTTGGCCCGTTGCAATGACAGGGCGGTGGTCAGGTTGATGAAGTTGAAACAGGCAATAAACAACACGAAGGCCGCAATGAGCGAGAAGATATATACGTTCTGAATATCACCCGTGACCGCACTTCCGTAGCGACTGCCCCGAGGATCGCCGTGCAGGTAGACACTCGTTAGCGGCTCCAAGAGCAGACGGTATTCGGCATCATCGGGCTCGATATGCTGCCGGACAAAATCGGTAAGCTTGCTTTCCAGGGAGGTAATCTCCGGGGAAGAAGGGAGCATCAGGTAGGTATAAAAGGTAAACCGTTTCCACACACGACCCATGCCGGGGTTCCACGCCTTCAGCAGGGTAGACATAGAAACCAGCATATCAACCCGGAAATGGGTGTTTTGGGGCATGTCTTCCATCACTCCGGTGACCTGGGCCGGAGATTCATCCAACAGCAATGTTTTGCCCAGACAATCCGTCGTGCCGAAGTAATTACGAGCGGCCGTCTCCGACAGTACCACGCTCAGCGGTTTTTCCAAAGCCGTAGTCGGATTGCCCTGCACGAGGGGAAAAGAAAAAAACGAAAACAGCGAAGAATCAGCGTAAGCCACGTCTTCTTCCCTGAAATAATCCCGTTCCTCATTCTGTACGATCAGATAGTCGAGGCACAAGCGGACGGAGGCGGTTACTTCCGGAAAATTATCCTGAATGGCCGGGCCCATCGGTGGAGAAGTACTCTCCAGGCTGAGACCAGTGGCGGTCTGTACATTGGTTACCAGCCGGTAAATCTGATCAGCGTTTTCGTGATAATCATCGTAACTCAGTTCGAAGCGTACATACAGCAAAGCAAAAAAACATACGGCAACACCAACTCCCAACCCGAACAGGTTAATCCCCGTAGCCAGCGGGTGCTTGTAAAAATATCGAAAGGCGTTTCTCAGGTAATTTTTGAACATAAATTTAAAGGGTAAAAGGTAAACGGTAAAAGGTGAAGGGTACGGACCGTTAATCGTTTACCCGCGCCGCGTCGGCCTTGACCGTTCACCACAGCTTATTCGTATCTCAAATTATCTACCGGGTTTTTACGGGCGGCTTGCAGGGTTTGGCCGCTGACGGAAAGCAGGGCAATCAGCAAGACCAACAGGCCAGGGGCAATGTACAACCACCAGGGCACTTCCACACTGTAGGCGAAGTTTTCCAGCCAGTCGCCGATGAAGTAGTTAGCAATGGGAATGGAAATGACGAAAGCCAGCAGAATCAGGCGCATATATTCTTGGGACAAGAGTAGTAGGATGCTGGAAACGGATGCGCCCAGCACTTTCCGAATGCTTACTTCTTTTCTACGTTTCTCAATCATATGGTTGATCAGTCCGATCAGACCCAGGCAGGCAATGAACAGGGTGAAGAGCGTGAAGTAGTCAAAGATCTCTGCCATTCGCTTTTCCGAGCTATAGAGCGCTTCGTATTGTTCGTCCATAAAATGGTACTCAAAGGGGTAATCCGACTCGTACTTTTTCCAACTGCTTTCCAACTGTGCCAGGGCCTCGGTAGGATTACCAGGTGTGAGTTTTACCATTACATATTCTTTCCACGGAGGAGAAATACGCAGCACCAGTGGTTCTACTTTCTGGTGCAGTGATTTAAAATTAAAGTCCTTCACAACCCCAATGATCTTCCCCTCATTCCCGATCATGGAGAAGCGCTGACCGATAGGGTCTTCCAGGCCGGTAACCCGGACGGCTTCTTCGTTGAGAATAAAACTGGCCGAGTCAGCCGGGTTATCCGGAGAAAAATTCCGCCCATCCACCAGTTGCAATCCTAAGGTTTCCAGAAAGTCGTAATCTACAGCGTAGTGATGGAGCAAAATGAGCGCTTCTTCGTCTTTTCCATCCCAGTCGGCCCCGTAGGTGGCGTGTATGGTGTAGGTTGGAATGTCGGAAGCTATCGTGGCATTAGCTATAGAAGGTTGTTGGCGGAGCTCGTTTTTCAAACTTTCAAGATGCGATACTACCTGCCCCCGAATAGGTATATAAACCAATCGTTCTTTGTCGTATCCCAGGTCTTTTTCCATAAAGTATCTGAATTGCTGATATACCACAGCGGTTCCCAGAATCAGGATGATGGTAACGGCAAACTGAGTAACCACCAAGATTCTTCGGAGTAAGGTGCCTCCTCCCTGCGCTTTAAAACCACCTTTTAAGACCTGAACTGGTTTAAACTGCGATAAGAATAAGGCTGGGTAGCTACCAGCCATCAATCCCACCAACATCGCCCCCATCACAAAAGCCAACCCAATACTCCATTGACCTGACCCCAGAACAATGGATTTATCGACTACCTGATTGAAGTAAGGCAGAATAAGCACTACTCCAATTCCCGCAATTAACAGGGCCAGCATTGTAATCAATACGGATTCGCTTAATAGTTGCCCAACGATCTGCCATCGGCGCGACCCAATGGCCTTGCGCAGTCCAATTTCTTTGGCTCTCCGCTCTGATTGAGCGGTAGAAAGGTTCATAAAATTGATACAGGCAATCAGAATAATCGCGATGGCTACTACGATGAAGATCGTGACGTAGGGAGCCCTCGGTTCAGTGCTGCTGTATACATCGATATCAAAATTAGAATGAAGATGGATATCTTTTACCGCTTGCAGATAAAATGTTCCTCTTCCACCCATAAACTCCCGCTCATTGAGAAGCCGAGTCATCTGCTGATTAAGCACGTCAGGGTCAGCTCCTGCTCTGAGTAGAAAATATGTATAATAGTAGCTGTTGTCCCAACTCGTATCCCACTCGAGCTGATAAAGCTTGCGAAAAGGAAATAGAATATCGAACTGAAAATGGGTGTTAGATGGTAAATTCTCGATCACCCCGCTGATGGAGAAAGTATGGCCTTTATCGAGTAAGACTGTTTGGCCCAATACTTCCTGACGTTGCCAGTCGGCCCCAAAATATTTTTCTGCAACACGGGCCGTAATGACCATCGAATTAGGATCAAGAAGGGCCTTATCAGGATCTCCCATCAGAAACGGGCAGGGGAAAACCGTAAAGAACGTGGAATCAACAAAGGTTACCAGCTCATTGAAATGATTCTCGCCATATTGTATCAGCATGGGATCTAATACCGGGCGAAACCGGGTAAACTCCAGCACATCCGATGATTGCTCCTGAATAAATTCCGGTAGTGGGGCCGGGGTAGCCGTTGCCCGGAACACTCCGGCGTCTCCCATTGGATGCTCCTGCGCTACACGGTATAGCTGATCAGCATTAGGCCAGAAAGTCTCATAGCTCAGTTCATCATGAATCCACAGGATGATGAGCATAGCGCAGAACATACTTAAGGCCAACCCCAAAGTGTTGATCAGCGAATAAGTCTTGTTTCGGATAAAATTCCGATAGGCGATTTTGAAATAATTCTTTATCATAAATTAACGGGTGAAAGGTCAATGGTTATGGCAAACGGTGAAGGTGTAGATGTGTACCCTTGACCATTCACCGTGTTTTATTCGTATCGTAAGCTTTCCACTGGGTTTTTCCTGGCGGCTTTAATGGTTTGTCCACTAATGGTGAGCAGGGCAAAAAGTAAGATCAGCAGGGCTGGCACCGCATACAGCCACCAGTAGATCGGCATGCGGTAGGCGAAATTTTGCAGCCACTCGGTAATCAGATAGTTGGCCACCGGAATGGCAAATAAAAACGTAATGATAAGTGTTTTCAGATAGCTTTTTGACAGCAGCAAAAGGATGCTACCTACTGAAGCGCCTAATACTTTGCGAACCCCCACTTCTTTGGTGCGAAGTTCAACCGAATGGGCAGCTACCGCAAATAACCCCATACAGGCGATCAGTACTGACAGCCCTGAGAATGCGCGAAATATTTGAAACAAGTGGTTTTCTGTTTCATATAAAGAGGCCAGTTGGTTATCCAGAAACTGATGGATAAATAAATTTCCGGGAGCAATTTCAGCAATCTTGGCCTTTATATCATGCATGCTTTTCCGGAGGTTCTGAAGTGAAATTCTTAGTAGTAAGTAGTTGGGATTATGAGGGTTATATTCTATGACCAGTGGTTCCACTTCCTGATGCAAGGATGCAAAGTTGAAGTTCTCTACAATTCCCACAATGGTACCTTCATAACCATTGACTGCTAACTGCCCTACCAACTGATCGGCCTGTAATTGCTCAGCCGCTTTTTGGTTGATGACAAAGCGGGTAGCACTGTCGGCTGACCACTGAAACCCGTCTCCCTCGATGAGTCGGATATTCAGGGTGTTGAGAAACTCTTCATCCGTACGGATGTATCGGGCCGATACGGGCTCCTGTTCACTATCCTTTAGCTGGATACTTTCCCAGCCAAAACGTTCCCCAATCAGCTTGGTAGCGGTAGATACCTCTTTTACTCCCGCTATAGTCAGTAGTTCCTGTCTGACTTTCTCCTTATGATGAACCGTTTGCCACCAAAGGTTACTGTGGAGGGTAATTGCTACCACCTGATCCTGATCAAACCCCACATCTTTATCATGAATGTAGTTGATTTGCAGATACACCGCTACCGAACAAATCAGGATAAGCAGTGATATAAAAAACTGTACCCCCATCAACGCTTTCCGAAAGGTAAATACTCCGCCCTGGGTCGGCAAACGATGACTTTTCAGTCCTTGTTCAATTTGGTATCCAGCAATATGTAATGCTGGATAGGCCCCTGACAAAAGGCTGGTCATAAGTATAATACCTGCAAAAATCAGTAAGTGGCTGACGGTGAACAACTCCTGGTAGGAAAAAGGAATGGTGACCATCTGATTGTACCAGGGAAGCACCAGGATGATGAACGCGATGGCCAGGCAGGATGCCAGTAAAGTCATAAAAAACGCTTCGCCCAGAAACTGCTGGATCAGTTGCCTTCTTTTTGCTCCATTGGCCTTTCGGATGGCTATTTCTTTGCCTCGTTTGAGCGCCTGGGCCGTGAAGAGGTTGATAAAATTGATACAGGCAATCAGCAGGATTAAAGCGGCGAGGGCTCCGAAGATATAGATATAACGGATGTCGCTGTTGGCCGATAGCTCTTTTTCCCGATGCGAATGCAGGTGGATGTCGGAAATAGGGTCCAGTACATAGAATATCCCTTCCCGGTCAATCTCTTCGCGGGTCTGTATCCCTTCCAGAAAACGATACTGAAAATCCCGTAGCCTGGAGGTTACCTTCCGGGCTGCACCCTGTGACGGAAATAGTGCATATGTAGAAACCGCGGCCCAGGTCCGGGAATCATTCGTATCCACAGAAGAGGATGACATAGAAGCCAGCAAATCAATTTTCAGATGGGTGTTGGTGGGTAGGTCTTTGATAACGCCGGTCACAGTATACTCCTGATAACCCTCTAGTTGAATACTCTTTCCTACCGGAAAAACTCCCGGACCAAAAAGCCGCTGTGCGGTCTGCTCGGTAAGTATAGCGGTAAAAGGTGCACTCAATGATGCTTCCGGATTACCGTATACAAACTCCAGACTGAAGATATCCAGGATGCTGGAGTCGGCAAAGAAGTTCCACTGTGTAGAGATCTGTACCTCATCGTGCTCCACGATTTTAGGGCCAGCACCCAGCAAACGTCCGACGGATTGAATCTCGGGCATTTCGTCCCGCAGGCTTTCCGCCAGCACCGGCGACATCTTGGCCCAGTACGTAGAAGCAACCCTATAGATCAGTTCGTGGCGGGGAAAGTTACTTTCGTAGCTTATCTCCTTTTTTATATGGACCAGCAGCAACAGACTTATGGCTATCCCGAGAGCCAGCCCTAGCAGGTTGATCATCGTGTACAGGCGGTTGCGTCTGATAAGACGAAGCGCGATGTGCAGGTAGTTCTTAATCATAATGAGTAATGATTAGCGAGTAATGATGAATGATTGATAGTGTGGTTTTATTAATCATTATTCATTCTTCATCACTCATTAAATTTATTCATATCGTAAGCTATCTACTAGCCGATTGCAATACATCGGGTTTGTTTCCCTTAACATTTATGAGAACGGGTGCTAAAAAAGTAGAAACAGGTGGATAGAAAACTTCATGCTGTTTTTTTCTCATATTAATTATAACCTATCTCAATATCACCTTTTTGCAGTTTGTCGCAGCTATAGTGCAGTGAATGAGTTTTACACACTATTCCAGTCTCCGGTTTCCCTTCCTTATTCATACCTCAGACTATCCACCGGATTCTGGGTAGCGGCTTTCACCGTCTGACCACTGACCGAAACCAGGGTTATGATTAGCACCAGCAATGCTGGCAAAGCAAACATCCACCACCGTAGGGTAATGTGGTAAGCAAATTGATCCAGCCACTCGCCTAACAGATAATTAGCCAGGGGTATGGCAATGACCAAGGCAATGGCGACCAGCCGTATATAATCCCGAGAGAGCAATAGTAGTAAGCCTTTCACAGGTGCTCCCAGTACTTTCCGTACGCCAATCTCCTTCCGGCGACGCTGGGCAGCAAAAGTGGACATACCCAGTAATCCCAGCGCAGAGATAATAATAGCCAGTCCGGTGAAGGCATTGGTGAGCGCACCAATCCGTCGCTCAGCACGGTACATCTGATCAAAGCTTTCGTCTAAAAACCGAAAATCCACCGGGAATTTTGGATGATAGCGAGCATATACTTCCGAAAGAGCGGCTACGGCCGCCGAGGTATGGCCCGGTGCAATACGGGCGTAAGCCTGTTCGGATTCTGCTGGTTGTAGCATAAAAACGATGGGGCCAATATCTTCCCGTAACGAGCGATGATGAAAATCCTTCACCACTCCGATCACCTTACCCTTCCCCTGCCAGAAGTGCAGCGGCGTTCCTATTGGGTTCTTAAGGTCCATTTGCCGGACAGCTTCTTCGTTCAGCACATAATTGACCGAGTCGTACCCATACGCAAAACTCCTTCCTTCTACCACCTTAATTCCCAGGGTTTCAAAAAAGTCGTAATCCACCATGGCATTGTAAAAGCTCCGGTTATCATCTTCCGCTTTGCCCGGCCACCAGGGGTCACTGCTTTCGTTGATGGTACCCAGCGGGCTTTCGGCAGCGCGGCTCACCGACACAAAGGCTGGGTTCTGAAGCAAATCCTGCTTAAAAGTATCAAAATGCTGATTAAGGATAACATCAGAGCTAAAGCTGAGTACATTGTGCCGGTCGAGCCCTAGGTTTTTCTCCTGAATATATCGGATCTGAGCATAAATGGTCACCGTCCCTACAATCAGGATGGTGGAGAACACAAACTGAGCTACAACCAGGATTTGCCGTAAGGTGCCTTTCCGCTGAGCCGTCGTGACCCGGCCTTTCAGGGTAGCAATCGGTTTGAAAGAAGACAGTACCAGAGCCGGATAACTTCCGGACAGTAGCACTGCCAGCACCATCACTCCCAATCTGGACCCGATAAACCACCCTTCCCGGTACGGAACCTCCAGTTCTTTGGCCACCATCTGATTAAACAATGGCAGGGCTAGCTCAATCAGCAACACCGCCAATGCCAGAGCCAAAGCAACTGTCAGGAAAGATTCGTACATGAACTGCCCGACCAGCACGCGGCGGGGAGCACCCACTACTTTCCGGATGCCTACTTCCACTGCTCGCTGGCTGGCCCGGGCGGTAGACAGGTTAACAAAGTTGATGCAGGCAATTACCAGCACCAGCAACGCTACTGCTGAGAACAGATACACGTACGCAATATCACTCTGATAAAATATGCTCTCAGCCCGGAAGGGAGCCCGCAGATGGATATCCTGATAGGGAAAAAGTCGAACCTGATAGTTTAGATCCTCTTGGTGCTCGGTAGCCAACGAAGCAATTTTTTCACTCACCGAAGCTTCTGCGTCCGGGCTTTGTAACTCAACCAGCGTTATTACCGAACCACTGCCCCACTTGGTGAGCCATTCGTTCCGGCTTTCCAGATCGGGGTACGGTACCAAAAAATCAAAATCTAGCGAGCTGTTGTCAGAGCGCTGGGCCAGAATTCCTGTTACCTGATAGTCGCGACTCCCTTCGGAGTCGTTTAGGGTAACGGTATTTCCTAGTGCATTGCCGGAAGGAAACAGCGCCTGAGCCGCTTCCTGACTAATCACAATGCTTTTGGGGTCCACCAGAGCCTGAGCCGGATCACCTTCCCGCAAAGGGTAGGTAAACATGCTGAGAAAGGTGCTGTCTACGTAAATCCCACTTTGCTTGATCCGATTCTCGCCCAAACTTAAAGAAACATCAGACCACCAGCCGGCTACCATCCGGGAAACCTGATTAATCTCCGGAGCAGCATCCTTTAGATAAGCAGATAAATTAGCCGGAGTATGCGGATCAATCGTAGTGCTTCCGTCAGAATAAGTCCAGTCGGACAGCAAAAGGAACAGCCGATCTTTGTTCGTATGAAACTGATCGTAGCGCAGCTCATCCTGCACCCACAGAAAGATAAGCAGACTACACGCCAGCCCCAGCGATAAACCAATGAGGTTGATGAATGAAAACAGCTTGTGTTTCCAGAAGCTACGAAAAGCGATGGTCAGGTAATTTTTTATCATAATGATTAGTGAAGAATGATGAATGAATAATGATGTGGTTTTTATTAATCATTACTCATTCGTCATCACTCATTAAATTTATTCATATCTCAAACTATCCACCGGGTTCTTTCGGGCGGCTTTCACCGTATGTCCTCCGACGGAGAGTAGGGCAATTAATAATACCAGTAGTCCGGGGATGACGAACATCCACCAGTGCACGGTAGTGCGGTAGGCGAAATGGTCGAGCCAGCCGGTGAAGAAATAGTTAGCCACGGGCATGGCAATGACAAAAGCAATCATCGTCAGTTTAATATATTCTTGGGAAAGCAGTATCAGAATGCTGCTAACCGAAGCTCCCAGCACTTTGCGAATGCCAATTTCTTTGGTGCGCTGCACCGCGGTGTAAGACGCTAAGCCGAAGAGCCCGAAGCTGGCAATGAGAATAGCCAGGCCGGTGAAGGCATTGAATACTTTATTGAATTGGCGTTCGGCCAGGTATTGCTGGTTGAAAAAATCATCGAGAAAGAAATAGGTAAACGGACTACTGGGAAACGCTTCCTGCCAGGTATCCTGCACCTGCTGCATCGTGTGGTGCATATCTCCTTCCGGTTTGATCCGAAGCGCCAGATACCCAACGCTGACCGGATCGTAGCGCAGAACAATAGACTCATGGGCCTGCTGTAATGACTTCTGGTGATAATTCTTCAGCACTCCCACAATCTCCAGTACGGGCTGCCCCCGCTCCAAAATCCTGATCTTCTGGTGTAATGCCTGTTCGGGAGAATCATAGCCCAACATGTGGATGGCTGCTTCATTCAGAATAGCCGCTTCGGTGGCATCCGTGGCAAAGTCTTCGGAGAAGTTCCGACCCGCCGCCAATTCAAGCTCCAGCGTGGAAATAAAATGCTGATCAGTGTGCACCACAAAAAAGTTATTCCCCCGCTGAATTTCTCCATCGTAGCGTTTTACCCCCCGGTTATACGTGATTTCCCGACCGGGTATGAACGTGGTCAGTGCTACTTCTTCAATAGAAGGTAGGGTTTGGGCTTGATTCTTAAAGTAGGTCAGCCCCGCCCGGTAACTGCTGTCGCTCTGGCTGGAGGACTTCAGGACCAATACCTGATCGATATTCATTCCCAGATCTTTTTGCTGCATATAGGAAAGCTGCCGACTCACAATCAGACTACCGAAGATGAGGACAGCCGAAGCGGTAAACTGGGAGATCACCAGAACTTTTCTAAAGGCAATACCTTGCCGGGGTAACTTTAAATTTTGCTTTCGGCTTGCCGTAGAGGTAGCATTCGCAGTGGCAAAGGCCGGGTATAACGCACTGAGTACGCTTCCTGCCAGAAACAGCCAGACGAACGGATACGGAATACCGTATACCGGAGATTGTAAGAGCGAAAAGAATCCGGCCTCAGGCATGCGCCACCCCAGATAGCTGGTAATGACCGGCTGAAGGGCAATGACCAGCCCCAATGCCAGCAGGGCCGAGAGAAAGTTGATCAATAGTGATTCCAGGATAAACTGGGCTAATAGATGCTTTCGGCTGGCTCCCATTACTTTCCGCACCCCCACTTCTTTACTGCGGTCGGTCGACTTTGCCAGGGTCAGATTCAGGTAGTTGATCCAGCCTATAATAAGGATAAAAACGCCTATGATGGATAAGAAGTACACGGTGGTGCGCGAGCCATTCGCGCTGGCCTCGTAGCGTAATTCGGAATCCAGGTGGATGGAGGTAAGGGGTTGGAGGAACATCTCGGGATGATCGGACAGGTCAGCATAGTACTTGTCGATTAAATCGGATATTTTACCTTCTACGACTGCAGGTTCAGCTTGTGGGGCCAGTTGAAGGTAGGTATAGCACTGACTCCATACCCAGCTACTGGCTGTCCCGCCGTTTCCCAGAGAGGCAAAGGAAAGCAGAAAGTCCAGCGGAAGGTGGGAGCTTTCCGGCACATCCGCCATAATGCCCGTCACCGTATAGCTTCCCTGTCGGGGGCCGGCAACGTAAATTGTTTTGCCCAGCGGCTCATTATTTTCCCAGTTTTTCCCGAAGTATTTTTCGGCCAAAGTAGTAGTTAGCACAATACTGTTAGGAGCTGCCAGCGCATTAGTAGGATTCCCGTACAGCAGCGGGAAAGAGAACATACTGAAGAACGAAGAATCAGCAAAAAACCCTTTTTCTTCCTGAAAACGGATGGTCTGCCCATCAGCCCGCTCATAGTTCAACACACAGGCATGTTTAAAAGCAAGCACATGGAATAGCCGGGTATAGTCAGTCACTTCCGGGATTTCTGCCTGGGCAGCGGGCCCGAATGCCGGTACATTGGAAGCATAAATGTTATTTTTATTCCCCTGATCATCCGTATCGCCCCAATCGAACGGAACCCGGTAGATCTCGGAAGCGTGCTGATGAAACTGATCGTAGCTTAACTCAAAATGAACGTACTGGAAAATAAACAGGCAGGCCGCCATACCCAACGCTAACCCTGTAATATTGATCAGTGAGTAAAACCTATTCTTCAGTAAATGCCTCCGGGCCGTTTTCCAATAATTCTTAATCATAATTTTTAAGCTTGGGGCAAGGAGCCTGGTGCAGGGGGTTACTCCTTGCCCCACGCCCCTGGCACCTCACCAGATTCATTCATATCTCAAACTATCCACCGGATTCTGTTTGGCGGCTTTCCAGCTTTGGCTACTGACCGAAAGCAGGGCGATGAGCAATATCAGCATACCCGGCAGAGCAAACAGCCACCAGTGTATAGAAATCCGGGAAGCAAAAGTATCCAGCCACTCCCGCATGAAATAATTGGTGAGTGGAATAGCCACGGCAAAGGAAATTAAAATCAGTTTGATATATTCTTTGGAAAGCAGCATTAGAATACTGCCTACAGAAGCACCTAATATCTTTCGAACACCGATCTCTTTGGAACGTTGCAGCGCGGTGTAGGCCGACAGGGCCAGTAACCCTAAACAAGCAATAAAAATAGCCAGAAACGTAAATAAGCCGAATACCTGTTGGAAACGATAGTCGGCCTGGTACAGATTGTTGTAATAGGTATCCAGAAAGAAATAATCAAATGGATTATCAGGAAACGCTGCCTGCCAGGTCTCTTCTATCGTGGCTAGCGTTTTAGCCATCGCCACGTGCTTACCTTGTATCTTTACGCAGTAGTAACCACTACTTCTAATAGTATTATTATAAAACATTACAATAGGATAATCCTGATTTTTGAGTGACTCCTGATGAAAATTTTCTACCACCCCTATCACCGGATGCGAGCCTTGCCAGGAAAACGAAGAAAGCTTCTCGCCGATAGCACTTTCAGCGTTAGGAAACCCCAGGGCTTGCCGAGCTTCCTGGTTCAGAATTAAGCCCTGATGATTAGTTGAGTGGATTGGGGTGAAATTCCCGCCTGCTAAAAAATTAAAGTTCAGGGCCGGAATTAACTGATGATCTACCTGTATGAAATAGAAGTTAATCCCCTGATCTTTCTCTGCATTCTGTTGTCTTAGCCCACCATTGATGAGATTATCCATACGGCCAGGTATGCTGGTTGTAGCGGCTACCTGGCTGATGGATGCTTGTTGCTCTAGCTGTTGTCTGAAAAATTCAAAGTCTTGATGAACCGTAGAGTCGGTGACTACATCCGGGGTACGGATGACCAGCACCTGATTAATATCCATGCCCAGGTCCTGATTTTGTAGATACTGAAGTTGTTGAAACACGATAAAGGTGCCAGCCATCAGTATAATAGATGCCGCAAACTGAAAGGTGACTAGTGTTTTGCGAAATATCACTCCCGAATTCTTTTTTTGAAGTGTATTTCCTTTTACAGCATGAGCGGGTTGTAAAGAAGATAAGATCCAGGCTGGATAGAGCGAAGACAATAGTGTGCCCGACACAAAAACCCCAGCTAGTAGCTTAATGACTTCCGTACTGAAATGCATTGATAATGGTGTCCCCAATAAGCGAGAAAAATAAAGTATTGTTAAGCAAACGATACCAATAGCCAGAACCAGACTCATGGTATTAATGAGCAGCGATTCTAAAACAAACTGTTGGATAAGTTGCCGATACGTTGCTCCGGATGTCTTACGTACTCCTACTTCCTGTGCTCGTTCGGCCGAGCGTACCATGGTCAGATTAATATAATTAACCCAGGCAATAACGATAACAACTAACGCAATAGCCCACAAAAAGTAAATTGCATTGCCATTACCGCTCACCTCTAATTCCTGCACCATATTCGAGTGCAAATGAATATCCGTAAGAGCCTGCAACTCCAGGTTGGTAATGTGAGCTTCGGGAGCGGTGCGAGTTGCCAGAAAGTCAGGAAATTTAGAGGCTAGGGCTTGTACATCAGTACCCGGTGCCAGCAATACGTAGGTATACCATAATGCTGCCTGTTGCCAGTCATGTTCCGCATAAGGTTGATAGGGATACTGCGAGGCATATGACCAGAGAAAGTCAGGTTTGAAATGGGAGTTGTCTGGAAAATCCTTAAAGACCCCGACTACCTTTACCGGTAGGTGAAGCCCATACTCGCGGGCGACAAGTTCTTTTCCCTGAACTTCCTGATTTTCAAAATACCTACGGGCGGCCGACTCAGATAATAATAAAGTATTAGGCTCAGAAAGTGCAGTTACCGCGTTACCTTCAAGCAAAGTGATATCAAAAACATTGAAAACAGAAGGTTCGGCAAAGTAAATTTTGGCTTCATTGAATACCACGGGTTCACCGCTCTGATTAGGTTGATACAGAAAAGCCACGGTGCCGTCTACTCCACGTAGTCGGGTGTATTCCAGCACTTCAGGAAATGCTTCTTTCAGGTCCGGCCCGGCTCCTGAAAAGTTTTTAGGTACTATATTTTGCCCATCTCCCTTTCCTACTACCAGAGGAACCCGATAAATATCGGCCGCATGTTTATGGAACTGATCGTAGCTTTCCTCAAAATGCACGTACATCATAATGATGGTGAATGCCGCCATCCCCAGGGTTAACCCTAACATCATCATGAACGATAACGCCTTATTTTTCAGCAGATTTCTCCAGGCAATAATGAGGTAATTCTTTACCATAATATAGCGAGTAGTGATTAGTGATGAATGAATAGTGATACGACTTCAATTAATCATTACTCATCGCTCATTCATCATTAATTCTGAAATTCCTGCTTTTATCGAAATTTCCCAATCATTTTGCAGTAAGTTGCAGCTTGGGTGCAGTCAATGCATTAGGAGGGTATCAGGGCTTTGATCTGATCGCGGTAGCTGCGGCTGCTTTTGATCTGCACGCCGGGGGTGAGGGTGAGCAGGTATTCACCGCTACCGCTCTGGGGAGCAATCTCCTGAAGATACTGCCGGTTAATCATGCTGGACTTGTGTACTCGGACAAAAGGTGGGCTTGGGAGCCGTTGTTCCATATGCTTCAGGCTGTCGCGCAGCAGGTAGAATCTATTCTTTACATGAATTTTCACATAGTAGTCGTACGCTTCTACCCAGATGATGTCTTGGTGCGGGATAAAATGCACGCGTCCGTCTACTTTTACCACCATCTTATCGGAGGTGGCACTTTCCGAGGAAATAAACTCAGAGGTTTGACCGGACTTCATCTGTGATTGTACCAGCGACTGCACAGGTTGTTTGGTCTGCTGCCGCTGCCAGATGAGTTGTTTGGCATGGGCCAGGGCGGCGTAGAAACGTTCGTCCGTAAAAGGTTTTAACAGGTAGTCAATGGCATGTACCTCGAAGGCTTTCAGGGTATATTCATCGTAAGCGGTGGTGAAGATCACCGCCGGAAGGTATTCATCGGCAATGCTGTGCAGTACCTCAAAGCCATTCACCTGCGGCATCTGGATGTCCAGAAAGAGCAACCCGGGGTGGTATTCCCGGATGGCCTGAATGGCCTCCACTCCATTCGCACAAACGGCCACTACCTCCATTGAATCGTCTTTCTCCAACAGTAGTGCCACTCCCTCCCGGGCTTCCCGTTCGTCGTCTACAATAATGGTTTTGATCTTCGTCATGGTCGCTTAAAATACCAAAATACCGAGAGTTTTCGTATGTTTATTATAAAGATTCTGAAGCACCCATGAAAGAGCAGCACACCCTGATTGATGATTTACAGGCAGCCCCCGATGCTTTGCTCATCATTGAGCAAGTTCAGCAGGCCATCCACCAGGAAACAACCAAGCGGCGGGAGTTTTACGAACTGGTACACGAAGATCATAAAGCAGAATTTATCAACGGTGAGATTGTTTTTCATTCACCCGTACGAAAAGCGCATTGGCACATCTCTACTCGCCTCTTAACCCGACTTAACACCTACGTTGAGGAACATGATTTAGGTATCGTTGGCGCAGAAAAAGTGATGATTACCCTTTCTCGTAATGACTATGAACCAGACATATGCTATTTCCGCAAGGAAGTAGCCGAGCAGTTTACCAATGAACAGCTTCGGTTCCCTGCCCCGGATTTTGTGGTAGAGATTTTATCCGAATCTACCGCTGAGCGGGATAGAGGAGTCAAGATGCGGGACTATGCGGCCCACGGTATCCCCGAGTACTGGATCATTGATCCGACACAACAAACTATTGAGCAGTACTGGCTGGATCAGCATTCGTATGCTTTACATCAAAAGGTAGCCGAAGGGCATCTCTCCGCTAAAATCATTGCGGGCTTTGGTATCGAGGTAAGCGATCTTTTTGCCTGACAAGCTTAATCCAAAGGCAATACCATCCGTACGGCTACCCCGTCTTCTCTTTCGTTGATCTGAAACTTAAAATGGCCCCGGTACAATTGCATCAGCCGATTAATCGTATTGCCCAGACCAATACCCTGGTGGCGGGTCAGGTGCCATCCGGCGGGTAGTTGATTTCCCGTATTAAAGACCTCCATCACCAGCTTCCCGTTTTCTATCTGGGCCGAAATACTGAGTCGGGCTTCCTGCATACTATTCGAAATACCGTGCTTGAAGGCATTCTCCACAATGGGCTGCAGGATCAGGTTGGGCACGCGTACCGGCAGGGCTTCGGGCTGAATGCTTTGCTCTACCGTGAGCCGGTCCTGATAACGAACCTTCTCAATGTTCAGGTACTGGTCAATCAGGCGGAGCTCGTCTTCCAGGGTAATAAACTGCTGACGCTTACGGCTGAGGCTGTTGCGTAGCATCTCACTCAGGCTGCTGATCATGGAAATGGCTTCCGAGGCATTATTTTTACGTACCATCATGGCAATGGTATTGAGGGCATTGAACAGAAAGTGGGGCTGCATCTGCATCTTCATATTATTAAGCTGCGATTCCACCAGCCGGTTTTGCAGTTCCAGGGAGATGACCTGCTCATCGCGGAAGCGGTGCCAGTAGTCCAGGGCGAAGAGGATGAAGAGAATCAGGAAGTAGAGCAGGGCGCTGTAGATAATGTCGGGCCAGGTTTGCTGCCAGAGCACAATCAGTTCGCGCCAGGTTTTGGTTTCCTGCGGAAGAAACAATCGCTCCAGCAATAGCCCGTTGACATAACTCAGTGTTTTGTGGACTACGCCAAACAGCAGGCTGATTACGAAGTGTAATCCCCAGAACCAGCGGTGTTTCAGCTTACGGGTAGCCAGGAACAGGTCAAACACCACGAAGCTGAGAATCCAGAATGACAAATAGGTGGAGATGGGATGACGAATAACCGTTCGGATATCAAACGGTACTCCTGCCTCTATGGCATACGTATAACTTTGCACAAGGCTTACTCCAGCCAGTATGCACCAGCACAGGGCATTGTACAGCAAAAAGTGCCTGACCTGAAATATACGCGCTAGTCGGGACATATCGGAACAGCTTACCCCGCCAAGTTACGCAATCTCCAAGCAGTTCTCGCAATATTAGATGGGGTATAAAGTAGCTCAACCAGCTTTATTCCTATAGAAATGAGCTATGCAAAGGAGCCGAAAAATCATTCAACGTCCTTGATGGATGATTGAACGAGCGATTCCGATCACTCATCGAGTGCGGGCGTTCCAGCCCGGCCGGGATCGTATCTTTGTTATGTTCATAGGTAAAAGTAGCAGGTTAAACCACACAGGAATAGTAAGGATTTAGGGTTGTATAAACATAGGTTGAGGCCACGGAGTAGACACCGTGGCAAGGTTGTAGTAAAGCAAAAACCGGCGATGATTGTCACCGGTTTTTCTCTTTTTATCCCATTTCCTGAAAATAACTGATTTGCCTGTCGGTCCTTATAAGGACTGTAAGCTCAGATCACCCAGCACCAGTTTGGCCACTCCCGGCTTACCATCGCACTGAATGGTGGCATCTCCCAGCACGGTCACATTGAGCTGATCCCGCACCTGTACCTGTACGTTGTTGTCGCCCAGGGCATGGATCTTGCCGGTACTGCTCGCTACCTTTTGCGTATTAATCATATTATCCCCGTAAGCTTTAATTTTCAACCGGGTCACCTGCCCGTTTTCTACCGAGAGATCACTGTCCCCGTAGAGGGCTGCTTTCCAGCGGTCGGCCTGCACATCGCGCAGGGTAATGGTATTATCTCCGTACGACCGCAGCACAAATTTATCGACCCGGATCGGACTTTTATTAATGACCTCATTATCTCCCATCACCACCAGTCGCTCTAACGTGGTATAAGTCAGGTAGGCAATGACCCTGGCGCCCCGGTAGCTTCGTTGTACGGACTCTTTACAACCCCGTTTGCAGCCTTCCCGGTAGATTCGCAGTTTCTTCCCGGATACTTCCGTAATGATCTTCTCCGGAGCCAGTCCGGTATAGACCAGCTCCAGGGCCGGGCGCGCTCCCTGCTCCAGCACCAGATCAATACCTTCCGATACCTCTACCCGGGAGAATGCGGAGATGGTACGCTGGGCAGTTTCCTGGGCGAAAACCCCTCCTAAGGCGGTACCGAAAATGAGCAGGGATAACAGTAAGGTTCGTTTCATCATGGGTAGGTGTTTTTAGGAAGATGCAGCAAATGGTTCCCGGGTTGCAAGCCAGCCTTATTTTTTATACGGGTTTTTCAATTCTTCCATCCTCCGCGTTGAAATAAAGGTATGGAACTTCTCTGAATATTATTGTATTTTGCTGGAAAGTGATAGGATATGGAAACAGTAACGGAACAGGCTCTTACATTACTGACTCCCGAACAATACCTGGAGGCAGAACGGAAAGGACTACGAGATACAGACGGCAAATACGAGTATCATAACGGTAAAAAAATCTTTATGGGAGGTGCCAGCAAAGAACATAATAAGATTTCAACCAATATCAGCGGCTATCTTTGGTACCAATTACAGGATCTGCTATATGAAATATACCATTCTGATATGCGCACCTATGTTCCATCCCGGCAAAGTTATTATTATCCTGACATTGTAGTGGTACAAGGTGAACCGCAGTTTAAAGACAATGAGTTTGATAACTTATTGAATCCCTATCTTTTGGTAGAAATTGTCTCCCCTTCATCCTCCAGCTATGATCGCGGAGATAAATTTGCCAATTACCGGGGTATTGCCAGTTTACAGGAGTATTTGGTGGTATCGGCCCAAAGCCAACTGGTAGAGTTCTTTCAGAAGGTAAAAGAGAACGAGTGGGTATTGCACGAGTACCGGCAATCCGAAGATAAGTTTCCGCTGCTAAGCGGCCAGCTAACCCTATCCCTTTCTCAAATCTATCGAGGACTCAACCTAAAGGATTGAACGAGTACAGGATGGTTAAGGCCTTCAAATGCTCTTCCCATCATACTTTTAACCCTTTAAATATTCCTATTTTTCCGTATCTTGCGGGGATGAAACGTTCACTATTTCCGCTCTTTATTTTCGTTGGGAGTCTTTTTGTCCTCTCCTGTCAGGATAACTCCACCCCCGACCCTACCCCACCGACCCAGCCTCCCACCGACTCTCCCTTTGATTGGGTGCGGCAGGAAAATTCCTTTACCGCCACCCTGCATGATGTTTTCTTTGTCAGCAGTAGCCAGGGATGGGCCGTGGGCGAACAGGGCGCATTACTCTCGACCACCAGCAGCGGGGAAAGCTGGCTGCTGGCTCCCTCTGCGCTCAGCGATGAAGTGCTGTATTCGGTCGCTTTATTCGACGAGCAGCGGGGCTGGATCGCCGGACAGCTGGCCAATGAGGAAACCGGGGGACAGGTCTTTCTCTCTCAGCAGGGCGGAGCCTACCCGGAAGAGCAGGTGCGTACGGACCAACCGCTCTATACCCTCAGTATGCAAGGCAAACAGCAGGGATGGGCCGCCGGAGGGCAAGGGCTATTACTACACACCAATGATGGAGGAAGCACCTGGAACAGCAGCACTGTGGCCAACGAAGAAACCATCTTCAGCGTACATTTTATCGATACCGAACTGGGCTGGCTGGCGACCGAGCAAGGAAGCATTTACCGGACAACGGATGGCAGCACCTGGCAGCCCGAAACCACGCCGGATACCATTGCCATCCGGGCCATTCAGGGCCTGGATGATGCCACAGCCTGGGCCTGCGGTGACCGGAACAGGATATTGCATCGGGTCATGTCAGAGGATGGCACACCCACCTGGGAGGTGATCCGTATGGATACCGAGCCCAACAGCCTCATCTGGCACGACATTTACTTTCTGGATGATCTCCAGGGCTGGGTGGTTGGTGATGGCGGCAGTATTTACCATACCACCGACGGAGGGGCAAGCTGGGAGCGGCAGCTCACCAATGTCAGCAGCGCTCCTTCACTATATGGCATCCATATGCTGAGCGCACAACGGGGCTGGGTGGTTGGCGCCGACGGGATCATTATGACCTACACTCCCTAAAAACGACGATCCAGGATGCTGAGTTTTTATGCCCTAGCATCCTCATGTCAGTACCAGCCCTGTTTGGGATTGCTGCACGGGGTCTGTCATTTTCTTGTGGCGGACAATGGCCTTTTTTCATTGATAGCAAAGCAGGAGCGAGAAGATGCTGATGAGCGCATGAGACAACCCTTTGAAGAAAGGGAATTTTTATGAAAAACACTCCTCACTACGCTATTCGCCATATCCACAAACTGAGGCTAAAGGCGAAACACCATTCATTACGTTTGATAAAAAGCACCACAAAACCCCTGATAAAGCCTCCTACATAGGTAATCCTTCCCCATTTTCTTATCTTAACCCTTCACCACCAATAAACCTTATTTTATCGTGAATTATGGATTAAAAATGGCTTTATTAATCTTTTAAGTGGGAAAGCTTGGTGTTTGAGCGAAGCGAGTTTCAAGATTTCCTAGATTTTTGTCTACTTTTCATCGATGGAAAAGTAGAAGCCTGCCCGGCTTGAGGGTAAGTGCTTAAAAAAAAGAGTTTACAAGGTTTACTTATTAGAATTTAAACTATAACTCACGTTATTTTATCCCATTAACCCATTCCCTATCCCCCATGCGTAACGCTTTCTACCTGATACCCGCCCTGCTTTTCCTCATTCTATCCCATTCGGCCCAGGCCCAGACAGCCCCTTCCCCCTCCCTCAGCGGGGTGAATGAAGCAGCGATTCCGGCGGGTGAACAGACCATTGCCATCGTAGGGGCCACCCTCATCGACGGACGGGGCGGAGCACCGCTGCCGGATGCCTGCGTCATTGTGGAGGGAAACCGCATTGTGGAGGTAGGCGCCGCCCGTGATGTTACCATCCCCCCGGGAGCGGAGGTGGTGTCGGGAAAAAGTATGAGCCTGCTGCCGGGGCTGATCGACGCTCACTTTCATTTGGGTAGCGATACCCTGCCCGCCCTCTTCCTGCAACATGGGGTCACCACCCTGCGCGACCCAGGCGCCTGGATAGCATCATACGATCAGGTGCGGGAGATTTCTTTACCGGCCCCCCGTTTATTTCTCACTGGTCCCCACCTGGACATGTTCCCCCCGGCTTACCCGGCGAACTCCTACATGGTGCAGGATGCCGACGAAGCCCGGCGCGTGGTAAACCGACTGGTGGATCAGGGCGCTTCGGCCATGAAGGTGTACTTCCGGCTGTCGCTGGGGTTGATCCGGGAGGTATGTACTACTGCCCACCAGCGGGGTATTCCGGTGACGGCCCACCTGGAGATTGCCGATGCGCGGGATGCCATCAATGCCGGGCTGGATGGTATTGAGCACATTACCTCCTTTGGCACCACGCTGATTCCCTTTCGGGAGGCCGAACACTACCGCCAACGGATCATGGACGATAACAGCGAACGCCGCTCCGGACGCTACGAGGTGTGGAGCACCATTGATACCACCGACACCACCTCCCAGCACCTGGCCCAGTTCCTGGCAGAGAAGCAGACTTTTGTGTGCCCCACCCTGGGAGCCTTTGAATACCGCCTGAGCAATGAGAAAACCGACACCCTGCGGCAAACCGGCTACCAGCATATGGCCGCCTTCACCCACTTCCTGCATCAGCACGGAACGCGCCTGGTGGTTGGCTCGCACGGACACGTTCCCTACGCGGAGTGGGGAGGCTCGTACCAGCACGAAATGACGTTGCTGGCCGAGAGCGGTATCTCCCCGGCGGAGATCATCGTTGCCGCTACCCTGGAGAACGCCCGCTTCCTACGCATTGAAGATCGCCTGGGCAGCGTAGAACCCAGTAAACAGGCAGATCTGCTTTTGGTACAGGGGAATCCCTTAGAAGATATTCAGGCCATGTATCAGGTGCAGCGGGTGATGCTAAATGGAAAGTGGATTGAGGTTGAAGAATGAGGAGTGAATAGTGATGAATGATGCTAGGTGAATGAAATGGGGTGGGTTATTTGTTTGTATAATGCATGATTTAGACGGTGATAAAGATAGACTGCAATTAATTGATTTGTGCTTTTATGTCCTCAAGTCGGACGGCTCATACAGCACGGCTGCCCCTTTTCCCATTGATAAAAAAGGATTTTGGCATGGAATGCAAAAAATCTAGGAGAGCTTGAAACCGCTCGGGCGGCCCCGTCGCTACGCTCAGACAGCAAGCTTTCTCTTGCAATAGCTTAGAATATGTAGCGTTCATAATTCAGGTTTATCAACCATTCATCACCGCTCATTATTCATCCATATCATAGGGAGTATACCAGGACTATCTATTTACGAAAACCATCGCAATGCTATATCATCCATCTTATGCCTTTCCGACGGGCAAATCTAAGGCATTTTACCGGGCCGGAGGACTTTATCTGGGTGGATGAATCGCATTTTACCGGTCGAATACAATCCATCCGGGTGGAGCAATGACGGATGACCGGTCAAATTAAATCTATCCGGGAAGATATTGTATTCATGACTGGTCATCAACGATTCATCTGGCGGGACGAACAACAATGGACCGGTCAAATTAAATCCATCCAGGAAAATATTTCATTCATGACCAGTCATATCACAATCATCTGGCGAGATGAATTACATTTTACCAGTAAAATTAAATCCATCCGGCAAAAAATTGTATAAAACGCCCCTGTTTTTCTACCCATAAATGGGTATGTTCTCTCTATACCTATTTTTTCTTGATTTTGGTATTTTTCAAAGAGAATACAGTGAGCTATAGGATCAAGTTGATTTTTTGACAATATTGTAGAGTAACCTACTGAGAATTTAAGTGCTTGCTTATATAAACCATCTTTGAACGTTATCGGTAAATATGGAAGCTTCCACTAGTTCAGAGTCCTCTTCGAGTGACTCTGAGGGGGAGATAAAGAACGTATATACTGTTATTCTGATATGTATAAAAACGATAAGAACGACTGACATCACTGATATAAACGGAGAAGCCGAAAATCAAACAGCATAGACAGAAAACAAAAAAAGATCAAATGGAAAAGAACTACTACATGGTTCGAGCAAGGGCTTCAACCGAAAATGACTTCAAAGTTTTCTTTGAAAATAGCGTTATTGCAGTAGGTTGGAGTGAGATTGACTTTTCGCAATTTAAAAATGAAGCTGTAGAAAGTCTTATTGAAGAAGTTAAAAGTTGTTATTATTCTTCGCCTGATGTTTTTCCTCCCTTAGTTGGCAAAAAATTAAATGAAGTCAAACGGTTTCATAACATAAATTCAGGCGATTATATTTTAATTCCCTTCTACAATACGATTCGATTGGCGACTGCAGAAAGTAAAATTATTTATGATGAAAATGCTTATGAATTAGATTTAGCAAATCAAAGAAAAGTAGGATATGTTTATGTTGGCGATTCCTTTAAAACAATTCCGAGAGATGTATTATCCGAAGCACTGCAAAGAAGATTAAGAGTTAGAGGGTCAACTATTTCTGATCTTTATGAATTTAAAGATGAAATTGAAAATCTATTCGGTAAAGAAAGTTATACTTGGACATCTGAATACGAAGAGCAAGAAAAGAAACTTGAAGAAGGCTTCAAAGAAAGACTCATTAGCAAAATCAGGACAGGAAAAACAAATCTCAAAACAGGTGGAATTGGTTTAGAATTTTTAGTGCAAGAACTTTTGGAATGTGAGGGATATGAATCAAAAGTTTTGGCGAAGAAAACATTTAAGTTTGGTGATGCTGATGTTTATGCAACTAAAGCTGATAAGTTTCAAGAAACTAAAATTCTAGTTCAAGTTAAACATCATAATGGCTATACAGATGATTGGGGAATAAAACAACTTGATGAAATAAAAAAAGGTGAAGAGCATACGGACCATAAATTCGTTTTAATAACAAGTGCCCAAATTTCAGATGAGGTAAGAAAATTAGCAGACGACATTGACATTATAGCAATGGATGGAAATGAATTAGTAGACTGGATTATTGATAGTTTACAAACGTTATCAATAGAAACAAAAGTTAAGTTGGGAATAAGTGCAATACCTCAGTTTAACGAGTAGCTCTCCCCACTCTCAGAGTCACTCGAAGAGGACTCTGAACTAGCCTGTTAGTCCCCACCAAGCTGAGCATCAACAAATCATTCAAGCTTTTTCAGACCAATATGACAGCCTTCAACACAATCCCGGAATGACAATTTTACTTTCCCCTCCTTGAATACACTCACGTAAATATGCGACAGCGAATGTATCTCCTGATTGTTCTCAGCATCCAACTCATTTTTATATAGCGCCAGAATACTGCCTTTTGAATTATCTTCTAAGATCAGGTAATAAGAATAATCATCCAGACCTTGACGATTAGACCAAAACTGGTGATCAGATTTGAATTCCATGATTTGCGCCGGTTCATCAGGAACTTCTTCCACAATATATCCTCCTCCGGGAGAATAACCGGTTTCGTATACCTGCCACGTTCCAATCAGGGAATCCATCGGTAGGCAACAATCCTGATGGTCTTCACAGGAGACCATACTTAGCAATATGGATATGACAAAATATACCGCTGATTTGTCCATGAATGAGCAAGTGTTGTTCTTCAGGACAGACACCAAACCATAAGTATCGGTTGGGCTCAAGGAACTTCCAATTATGAAGTCAGTCAGGAATACCCCTCCTGTCAAAACGAAAAGGATACATGCCGGCCCTCAAACCACTACTTCATCAGTTGACCCAGGAGGCAGGGTTCAGCATCAGTGCCGGATTATTCCAGCGAGTTTTGCAGGAAGTCGGTGAGTGAATTATCATTATGTATATCAGCCACCATTCATAAGTATTAACACTATAATTTATTAAAAATAATACGCACGTAATATCTGTCACAGTTTGGGTTTAGTGGTCTGCCGGTGTTGCGCTAATTTTACCGGAAAAAACAAAAACCACAATAATGAAAAAGACTTTAGCTGCTCGCCTGGAACGTTCTCGTCTGGTAATAGACGGCGCCCTGGCCAATCCACCCCTCATCAAAAAAACCACTCCCTTTGGGTATGATCGTAAAACCCTTCAGCAGGCGCACAATCAGTACCTGGAAACCTACGGTTTGCAAATGAGCAAAGACGATGAACTGGGTGCCCAGCGAGATGCTACCCTAGCCCTGCGCGATGCCCAGGATGAGGCGCATCAGTTATATATAAAGCATGTGAAGATTATCCGCATGGCGTTGCCGAAAGAAGAAGAACTGTGGAAGAAACTGGGCATCTCGGGCAAACGAGAAACCACCCTCACCGGCTGGCTGAGCCAGGTGAACCGATTCTACCAGAACACGGATCAGGTGCAGGAGGCGCTGGCGCAGTTCAATGTGCTGCCTGAAGAACTGGAGCAGGCCCGGGAGAAGGTGCAGGCCGTGGCCGATATGCGGGTGCAGCAGAACCAGCGAAAGAGTCAGTCGCAGCAACTCCGCGAGCAGCGGGATGCCTCCTTGCAACAACTGGAGAAATGGGTTCGCAACTTTGTGAAGGTTGCCCAGATCGCCTGCGAAGATAATCCCCAGCAACTGGAAGCCCTGGGCCTGGTGGTATAAGCAAGAGGTATACGGTATACGGGGTATGGTAAAGGGGGCACCGTATCAGGAGAATGATCACCGCATTGGGTAAACGATACCGGATGCGGTTTTTTTGGGTGGTATTCAATAGGAAGTATGGCAAAGTATCAGGGGAAATACAGGATAGGGTCGGCCCGGTTGGCAGGATATGATTATGGTGCGGCAGGCATGTATTTTGTCACCATTTGCACCAAAGACCGAATGCATTATTTTGGCGAAATTGTGACCGATCCGCAAGGCATTAATGATGCAGCAATGCAATTGAATGATATTGGGAGAATCGTCGAAGAGGAATGGATAAAAACCCCGGACATCCGACCAGACATGCATCTGACATTGGGAGAATTTGTGGTTATGCCCAATCATTTTCATGCCATTATTATCATCGGGAACAATCCATATAATATGAACAACGATGGTGGTGGTAGAATCGCGATGCATCGC
>JAVKCN010000119.1:0-44985 GCA_040222715.1 Cyclobacteriaceae bacterium
GGTCTAGACAAATGGCAAAACCATCTACAGAGTTTTGTAGTATTCCTAGAATACCTCGCTCAATACCTGAGGTACTTGACTAAGCGTTCGGAAAATCAAAAACTACTCCTAAACCAGAATGTACCGTAATATAGCCAAGCACATAAAGCCCAAAAGATATCCATAAAATAATTTTACTCCACCGGGCGGCAGTATCACAGGGTGTTTCATTACCGAATTCTTCTATTTCACATGCCTGATTGCTCTTGCGACCGTAAAACAGCCAAAAGTTGAACCCGATCAAAATACCAGCTACCAGAAACGTCCACTCCTTGTACTTGCTCAACCATATCAGTGCAGGGAAGTCCGAAACTAATCCAGCCACTACCGCTCCCATCCCAACAGCTACGAGCAATGAGGGCAGTGCACAGCAGAGCAGTGTTGAGACGGAAGTAAACAGGGACGCTATGCTGACGAAATCCTGCTTCAGAGATTTTAAGACTCTCATTTTATGCTGCCATTTTAGCACAACTTTCTGCGCAAGCTTTGCATTTCTCTGCGCACTGCTTGCACACCTCACTGTCAAATTTGCCGCACTCTTCTGCACAAGCTTTACACAGATCAGCACAAATGGCGCATACTCTGTTGGCATAATCGGACTGAGATGCCAGCATTTGGACACAGGCGGTACAAAGGGCAAGGCAATCCAGACAAAGCTGATGGCATTTTTTCATATCGGGTTCACCCATATGCTGGTCCAGACAGATTCGCGCAGCGGTGATACATGCATTACAATTGTCAATACATTGCTGTAAGTCATTATTTAAAGGTTTCATGTGTTTATGATTTTGATTTTAACTGTCACATGGAATTCGCAATAAACTTATTCATCACTCAGTTGGTATATTTAGGGATTCTAAGTTTATGCTCATTTCATTGTAATTGTGGTTTAAATGAATTCCCTCGCCAGCACGGCAACAAGGGGGGGAATATATTTTGTAAGCCGTGCCTTACTTCTTTTTTTATTCTTGTCCTATCCCTGCTTTGATCAGTTCTTCTTTGGTGACTCCATGGTTTTTACAGCAGGATAAAAGCGATCCGTTTACAGCTATGGCTGGTATCTTTTTAATCCCGTAAGATTCCAGCTTGCTCAGACAAGTTTTGTCTTTACATTGCTTTACCAGATCATAGACTGTTATTTCACATTGATCACAGGCTAAGTCTTTTACCATGCTGACCACCGGATCACAAACCGGGCAATTAGCCGTAAATATTTCTACTTGACGTTTCATATTTTCCTCCTTTTGAATTGTTCTGTAAAATGATTTGAGATTCTTTCCGGATAAGAACAATTCAAAGGTAAGCTGAGGGAGGGGGTGGTCGCCAAGAGGCGATGACTACAAAATTTGATTTATTTTTCTTGAGATAAGAAAAGTGATGATGAAAAATGGAGATTTTACCGGATCATACTAAGCGGAAATCCGACACTTGCAATACAGAGCAACGGCTTATGAGCCGCTTTTTTCATTTGCATTGCCTATTAGTTCCTTTAGCTCTGCTATTTCCTTCATTTTTTGAGTAAGGCTATCCAACTCCAGGTGGGGAAACTGCTGGCGGATAAATTCTATACGATCTTCATTACCGCAATTTCCTGGGCAGGCTTCAACGGTTTCTGAAATCTTAATGGCAAGAGCTTTCCGGTAAGCTTCATCCAATAATAAATAATGGGCTTTGTCCAACCCTTTTTGTGCTGCTTTGAACTGTAGTAAAATTTTTTCCGGATCTTTTCCTTCATCCAGCATTTTTATCAAGCCATCCACCTGGCCTTTGATGCTCTGCAAGCGTGTCTTTATATCTTTTGTTAGGTCCTTGGGTATCATAATCCTTCAGATTTTATTAAAGGTACGTTTCCGTCCGGGGTGGTGAACAAAAAGTGTGTATGTTTTTTAATTTCAATTAAACCATAGACCCGATATCCGAACCCATAGAGGGATAGGAATAGACCATGTTCCTGATGTCGGCAACTTTTAGTTTTGCCCGAATAGCCATCGCAAAAAGGTTGATCATTTCTTCCGCATGAGGGCCGATGATATGAGCGCCTAAAATGTGACCATCTTTATCCCAAATCACTTTGTAGGCATAAGTGGATTCATTAATCCGTTTGGCATTATACCAGTTGGAGGCAGAAGCACTTTTCACCTGATGTTCTATCCCTGACGCTTTCGCTTGCTCTTCAGTCATACCCACAGCAGCCAGTGTAGGTAAGGTGAATACTGCACTTGGCATTTCGGAGTAATCTGGTTTTTTGCTGTTGCCCCGAATGATATTGGCCGCCACAGCATGACCTTCCATTACGGCTACAGGCGTGAGGTTTAGCCCATTGCTATCAGCTGCATCACCTGCCGCATAAACTGCAGCGTTACTCTCACTTTGGAGGTATTCATTTACCTTGATTCCTTTTTTATTGGAAGCTATATTGGCTTTTTCCAGATTCACACCATCCAATTCTGGTACTCTGTCTGCCGCATTTACCACAAGATTGGTCTTATATGTCTCTGTGCTATTCGGAGATTTGGTGATGACTTTGAATTGATCGTCATCTTCTTCAATGCCTACTACTTCAGTTTCAAGATACAAATCAATCTCCAATGCTCTGGTTGCATCAACGAGGTGCGTGACAATATCCTCATCAAAATTTTCCAACGGACGTTTGCCATGGTGGAATATAGTGACCTTACTACCAGCCCTGGCTGCCATGTGGGCGAATTCCATCGCAATATAACCACCTCCGATAAAAGTGATATGGTTAGGTAACTTTTCCAGATTTAGAAAATCGGTACTATCTATGGGTAAATCACCTCCGGGTATGTCCAGGATTACCGGTCTTGCACCTGTGGCAATCACGATTTTATCACCTTCCAGCAGATCGTTCCCAATGCGGACAGTGTTTTCGGACTCAAAACTGGCTGCTCCATGGTACATCTCCACACCTGCCTTTTCATACCCTTTCTCAACGCCTCCTGGCATTTTGGAGACGAATTCATTTTTGTAAGCCATTAAGTCTTGCCAATTTATGAAAATATCTCCTGAGATGCCTATACCACTCATTTTATTGGCCCGGTCAATAATCTCCGCTGCTCCAACAAGAATCTTCTTAGGGTCACAACCACGAAGGGCACAAGTACCACCGTAAGGTCGTGAGTCGGTGACAGCTGTTTTCAATCCTTTCTTAGCGCATTTATTGGCGATGGTCATTCCGGCCATACCGGATCCGACGACGATTACATCATATTTTTTCATGAGCAGCAGCTATTTTTTCCACCTTCCTGAATCGGAGGACATGCCACAGTTCCATAAGAGCAATACACACAGCAATCACCATCTTTGGGCTTGATCACTTCGTTGCAACTCTCACATTCGTAGAAGTATTGGCATGCATCTGTAGGCATAGTTTCTTCTTTCTTATGCCCACAGTTTGGGCAGGTGATGGTGGATTGTAATACAATTTCTTTCTCCATGTTATTGATTGTTAGGTTTTTCTACTACTTTGTATCCGGTCTTATTGATCGCTTCCACGATTTTGTCTTTTTCTACTTTATCCGGATCATACTTAACAATGGCATTACCCTTCTCGTAGGATGCTTTCACCTCTTTAACTCCAGCAAGTTCACCCACTGCATGGGTCACGTGAGACTCGCATCCCGAACAGGTCATCCCTTTGACGGGTAATTCTATGGTTTGAAATTCTACTGTTTGAAAAATATCAGATTGTCCGGGCCAATCGCTTACTTTTAAATCTATCACAGTGTATCCTGTGCCATTGATCGCCTCCGTAATTTTGTTTAAACCGACTATTGACGCATCGTATTTTACCTGAGCGCTGGTGTCTTTATAGGATGCAGAGACTTCTTGTACACCATTCAAAGAGGATACCGTGTGCTTTACATGCTCCTCACAACCTGTACAGGTCATTCCTTTGATTTTGAAATCGGCTAACTTGATTTGCGTCTGATCATTATCGGCAATAAGACCAGTACTGTCATTTTTTGGATAGAATATATGCGAATAGGTAGGAAAAGCGAGCATCAGGGCCGCAAACACCGTTACAATCCCTAAAAACCTTTTTGATTGCCAGAAGGAAGGTTTATCAACTTCCCCGCCTGACTGTCGGGCAGGCTCACAAGCACAGTCAATTTCTTCTTGTCCCGAAAGCTTTCGGGATGGCTTTAGCTTTTGAAACCAGGCGAAAGCTAATACCCCAATTGTCAGCACAATTAAGTACGGCCTGAATGGCTCCATCCAGGAAAAAGTGGCTGCGATACCACCAATTCCTGCCAACAGCGAAAATACTGGGGTAATACAACACAGAGAAGCCACTATAGCAGCCAGCAATCCGGCACCCGCGCTTTTGGTTGACATCGCAGACTGTTTGGAATGTTGGTTACTTGTATTCATGACACAGTAGATTTTTGTTCTGTTATTGCAAGGCTGTCTAAAATGGGATTGATTACCTTCAGGTTCTCTTTGTGAAGTGAATAGAATACGGTTTGTCCTACTTTTTCGCTCACCACAAGTCCTCCCTCACGCAGTTTTTTCAAATGCTGCGAAATGGCTGGTACGGTCATACCCAAAATGTCACTTAGATCACAAGGGCACAGTTGGGATTCCTTGCTGAGCAGATAAAGGATTTTAAGCCGGACTTCATTGCCTGACAGGCTCAAGGCCCTGGCTATGTTGGCAATGGTCGGCTCCACCCGGTCTATTTCGGTTTTGCATTGCTGGATTTGTGCTACATCAGCAAATACCCGGATACATGATTTAGTCATACTTCTATTATTTAAGCAGTTACTTAAATAACGAAGGCAAGAAATAAAAGTTTAAGCAAATGCTTAAATACATTAAAGTTATTGTCAATGCACTTTCATATGCCCATTCAATGCCTTTTGGGAGTGAAAGACTCGATCGCACTTTATACAATTGAAATCATGTTTACTTTGCCCGTTTACTGAATGGGAATTTGCCCTGTAAACAGGCTTCTTTCTGGCTGATCGCTGGTTTTCGGCTACTTTCCCCACAAATAGCTCGGCATAGCTGTAGCCGGTAAACGCCAGCACTCCGGCCAGGAAGATTTTCGTGAATGCAATGATAAGGTCTGGATCAACAAAGGAAAAGGGATTATAATACAGTAGGTTGATGATAAAGACAAAGAGAGCGTAAAGCGCAGGCTTTCGTTTGATTACGTGGATGGTGAATACCAAAATGGTCAAGTCAAAGCTGATAGCATAGAAAAGTGCATAGATATTCTTCCAGAGTTGGTTGCCTTCAAAAGGTGATACATTGTAAAATAACTGATGCGAATGCATGATCATGGGAATGGTTCCGGCAATCACCACGATGAAGATAAATTTTCTAGAGTAGAGAAAAGCTTCAAATCGCTCGAACGCTCCCGTTTTTCTAATTTCTTCCATTGTCTTCAAGTTTTCTTCATCGCATCAATAGTCGGTCCAGTCATGCCATTTTTGGCTAAACTCTGGCTCCTTTCTTAAACTTTGCCAGCTCATTTCCATGGGGTTTGTTTTCATAGACAATAGCCGTTTCCCATTGTCCTTTGAAGGTTTCCAGCAGCATTTTCTCTAATCTTCGGATTCCAAGGGCCTGGTTGGGTTTTGCCCGTTTATGGGTTTTGTCCAGGGAATAGAATGTGCGGACATTGCCATCGTAAAACCAGACAATGCATTTAGAAAGGGCTTCTCGTTGCATGCGTTCACTGAGCATGGGCTGATTGTTTACGTTTCAGGTTTTGCAACTGTAAACAGCGTTGTAAACACTGCTCATAGGCCTGCATTAAGGATTCATCCCGGAAATTGGCCAGTCTTTTCTGCTGGATCCGGAAGAGCTGTAAACGGGTCTTTTGCCTGAACCACTCCTTGTTTTGGCCATGCTGCTGCCATTCAGCTTTGGCCTGTTGCAGCAGTAATTGGTTTCGGATCTCGATTTTCAGCGTTTCCTGCTTCACATACCACTGCCAGGTCTTTTTGAAGCCATTCCGCTCATTGTTGGGGTGAAAGTAAATATGAGGTTTGGGGATCCAGTGGCCGGGGCTTCTGGCCAGCCAGCGGGCTACCATGTTGATCCTGCTATAAGCCGTCTCCTGGTAGTTGAGCCACTCTTTTTCAGAAGCATTCCATTGCAATTTTCCATAGACTGACTCCCAGATGAGGTTGAGAATTTCGCATTCTTCTGGATCAGAAAAGATCAAATCCGGATATAGCACTTTCCGGACATAAGCCCATAACTGGCGTATCAGAGAAAGTAAGAAAATGCGCCCCACCCCAGCAGCAACCTGTTCCTGTTTTTCAACCTTGAGCTGATTTTCAGGAAGCTGTTCTTGCTGTTTTGAGGCAGGGTTAGCATTTTCCTCCGTGTTCTTGTCTTGTTCATGTCCTGTTCCTGTGGCTTTGCCACTCTTGTGATCCCGCCTATGCGGGAGAACGCCATATTCCTGATCATGGTCTTTTTCAGTAGTTACTGACTTACCAACATTGCTATTATTATTTTCTTGTTCCTGTTGTTCATGAACTAAATGGTGAAAATTTTTCGCTTTTTCGTAAAAAAGAGAGGCTACTTCTCCGATTTTCATCACGTTATCCCCACAGGTAGTTGATAACTTTGCCATACCTAAAACTTCAGGGTTAAGCCAGATCTCCACCCCTCCCTGGCCGCAGTGGTTTTCTTTAATAATGAACCTAGCATTTACCAGGCGCTCCCGATGATTGATGATCGTGCGCTTGGTGCAGCCTTTGCATTTGGCCAGGCTTTCGTTATAAGTGTTAAAACCAGGGAGGCTTTTAGTATCCAGTTGGTCAAGCTGTGCTGCTTTATTGAGTTGTTTGAGGTAAAGCCGCACTATCAACTCTGCTGTGGCGCGATGGTTGGCATTGAGCTTTTGGGTAAGTTTAGTTTGTCTGCTGTTATGCAGGTCAATAAATGACTTGGTGTTTTGAAATACCCTGCCATAATCAAAATGAAGTTTATGATTAGTGGTCTTTTTCATTTCTTATAGATTGAAGGTTTTGCAGTGATTTGACGATGGCTCGTGAGAAATCAATCTTCTCGGAGATTTCCTTATCAAAATGATGGATATGCTTTTGACCGAATTCCCTGAGCAGGAAGTCGTAAACCAGTTTACAGCGGTCATGCTCTTTCTGTATAAAATCAATCTGTGATTGTAATGAAGCCATGTTTACAATGTTTACATTTTTGTTTACACTCCGCATAAGCCATCACATTCTCCTGGAAATAAGTCTAACTGGTTCTCATTGAGGTTCACCTCATCCAATGGCACACAGGTCTGATGAAGATAGATCGGCTGTTCCACCCCTTTTCGGCTGCTATCCCGGATCTGCTGATCCAATTTTACAGCCCGTTTCCATTCATTGGGCTGGTTCTTTTTCATGTTCAGCCAGCGGGCATTGGATTGGTAAGGACAAAAGAAGCAGGCACTTTTGGGTGGTACCGGGAAGCCCTGTTCTCGTAGCCAGTGGGTACAGTCCGCCCTGCGAAGCACCGGAAAGCCACCCAGGCGCTCAGAGCGGTTATGGACTGCTTTGTAATCGCAAAAGGGATAGACATGCACCTGCCACTTATGACGAGGAAATTTCATCCGCTCCATTTCGTCAATGGTGATCCCCAGCCATATTTCTGTTTGAGGAGCGCGTTGATAACGTTTCAACCCGTATACATTTCTAATCGTCTGTTGGATCTGGGTGATCTTGTACTCTTCGGTGCATTGTCTGCGTAACATACCCGTGCTGCCATCCGGGTTTTTGGTGAAGGCAGGAATGGAAGCAAAGCGGGTCCCATGACTGTTGGTGCCTTTGATTAAGTCATGGTAGAGAGATTTTTTTCTACCCGTGCGGATAATAGGAATACCATTATGCTCTTTTTGCCAGTTTAACAACCACTTCAAGTAAGCATAGGTTTCTTTCGTTTCTGAGCCGGTATCGGCAAAAACAGCATAATCGGCTGTAGGCAGTTGTCCCAACGAACTCATCAAATAAAGAGCGGTAGACTGCTGGCCAAGGCCTAGTGATATGAAACGCAGGTTGTCCATATCAGTAGCTGGGTACATTCCGCTCCAGGTATTCCAGGATACTCTTTTTAGAGTAGCGAATGATGCGACCGTGCTTGGTGAATTTGATCGCTTCAATATCGCGCAACTCCTGCAGCTTGGTTTTGCTGCGGATACCCAACAGTTTTTTAGCTTCATCGGTAGAAAGCCAATCATTGGCCGGGTCAGCATTGGCCAGGGCTTCTTCTTTGGCTTCCTTTAGTGCCTGCTTAAACATGCCCATCAGTTCACGGTGCATGCGGTGGTAGGCTTCCTTTTCAAAGACAATTATTTCCATCACTTAGCAGTTAAATGTTGTTCAAGTACCGAGAATACCTCTCGGCTTGGCAGATAGTGATGGCTACTAAATATCAACTTGTCATTTTGCGACAGGCTTATTTCTTTTAAAGCTCGTCTGAGGTTCTCTGCATTTACCCAGCGGGCAGATAGCATTACCGAATGTTGATGTTGATTTGTTACAGCCATCTTTGATCTGTTTATGGCTGTAAAGAGAGGAGTTATTTTAATGCGAAAACAGTCCTTCACCGGTCCCAGTTACCCCTGAGACCAGAAACAACTCGCTGTATTTCAAATGGTTAAGAGGTTGATTTTTTAAAAACTTTTTTATTGATACTTCAAAGGAACCCCCGTATATTCGGTTTTAACTGTGAAAACCACATTTGGAATGACACAAAAGTTACCCCCAGGGGACCCTGAAATTTTGCATAAACCGGTAGATCAGCTCCCAATCATAGAGGAACTATCCGCTTTTATGTACCGTATGGAGTTTAAAAACCTGAAAGAGATGCTGGAATTCAGCGCACCGGATCTATTAAAAACTCAGGGTTTCGGATACAGGTGCCTGGCAAGCCTGCTCAGTTTACTTGACGAACATGGCTGTATTGATTTGTTGAGGGAAAGGGATGATCTTTAAACAATTTTACCTGCGTTTTCAATATGGGCCAGCATCCTTTTCATCATGCGGCCAACTGCACGCTTTGTGCCGGTATCTACTTTGTAGTATTTTCCTTTCAAGCTACCAAATGAGATGTTTTCTTGCTGATCGGTACGGTAGTGTCGAGTGATAAATTGCAATAATTCCTGACGGGTACCATCTACCAATCCTGTTTCAAAAAACGCTCTTACAAATAAGGAAAGCTGTGCTACCGACATTCTAAGCTGTTTTTTATCATTTAAGATATCAATTAAGCCATCATTATAGCTGTATTTGGCTTTCTTTTTCAGGTAGCTGATTTCTTCTTGTATCCAAATGGCCATTTGTTCCCTGAGGGGTAGTAGTTGATCATTGTAACAGAGCCTGGTCTTCAATGGTAGTTGGTTACCCAATTTCTGATAGTAATAAAGTTTCTCCAGTTTTTCTCTCGTACTTTCCATCATCTTTATTTCCTGATTGATTTGTCTGGTAAGATAATTGAAGAATTTTAGCGAGTTATAATTCATGCGCCAAAGTATCATGAGTACACCTTTATAATCCAAGGGTTTTTCTTCTATCACTGCTTCATAAAATGCTTGCAAATAGGCCAGATCATATTGTTGATACTGGTATATTATAGTGACAGGTTCCAACTTGCCTAACCGGTGAAAAGGGGTAATGACAAGTTCATGCAGCAAATAATCTAAATTTGACCACTCCAGGTGGTTGAGCACTTGACTTAGCTTATTAGCATGAAGAGCAGCGATCAGTAACCTGCTTTTATAAGGTACAGGAAACGCAAAGTCTAAGTACTTTCCGAAAGATTTCTCAAGAAAGAAAAGTACTTCATCTAGGCTTTGGTAAACCAATTTATAAATGTCTGTGGTGGTATATTTACCGGATAACTGAAACAGCGAACTATGCTCCTCAGGCGAGATAAGATCGTAAAGCAATGTTTGAATGTATCCGTTCACAAGTATCTGATATTTGCGCACGAAGGATTTAATTTGACTATCCTTCTGTTCCAGTAAGCTTCCTGTTAGCTTTTCTTTAATGACAGCTACAGTCTCATCACAAAAGACTTGGTAATAGTAGAATCTTGCTTGTTCTCCCGTTAGGTTTTCATACTTATCAGATACCAGCAATTCCAGGCTGGCATACTGATCATTTTCAGCTAAATACCATTGCTTAATGGCCTCTTCGGAAAGGTTCAATTGCTGGCAGAGATAGTCCAAAGCCGAATGATTTCCTTTTTGGGGATTTTCATTTTGGGATACGTAGTAAATCTCACTGAAACACAACTCCCTGAGTTCTTTTATGGAGTAGGTCTGGTTCTTCTTTAATAAACTGATGGTTAAATACCTGTCATAATCCGGAAATCTGTCCTTCAAAAAATCCAGGTAATGCTGGTGCGACATTAAATTGCTGACGGGTGAAAGGTCGCCATCAAGCATTCGGTAGAATGCGTTAAGATTTTCCATAATGATGCTGGTTTGGGTGTTGTTATCAAGTCAAAACTTTTATCGTTTTTTGGACAAATAATTTAATTGTTTTGACATTATTCCGTTTTATACGGTATTTGTGACCCAGCATTTTTTGATATATGTCAAAAAAATATCATTAAATCCGAATTTCAGAACGTACTCTACTTAAAGTTTCTCCTGAAATACCTAAATAAGAAGAAACAAGATTTAGTGGTATTCTCTGGATTATTCTTGGCTCGCTTTGAAGCAGCATTATGTATCGTTGTTTAGCAGTAAGATTTTGGAGGGCAGTAACTCTGTCGAGCATGCGTCTGCTAAAATCTTCCATTACGAGCCTGCCCAGCCGCTCCCATTGTTTGTGTTTGTCATACATCCTCATCAAGTCTTGATGCTTCAGACTAAGCACTGTGCATTCCTCAATAGCCTGTATATATTCTTCGCAAGGGGTTTGAGTGGTAAAACTACGTAATGAGGTAGTAAAAGTATTCTCGAAAGAGAACCAATGAGTGATAGCCCGGTTGTTCTTTTTATGGAAGAACCTGCAACAGCCTTTGATCAAGAAATGTACTTCTTTAGTAATTTCTCCTTCTACAGCAAGAAAACTACTTCTGGGATACTGTTTCGTATAAAATTTTGAATCAATTTCGTCTGCAGCTTCTCCTTCTAACTTCAAAAAACCATCAAGATACGCCCGCAATTGATCCTTCATAATTTTAAATCATAGATACCCCTTTGTGAAGGTATATCATATAGTTTAAAAAAATTATGCAGGCCTAACCAAAACCAAACGTCTGTGAGATTATTGTAAATTAGTGTTCGGCAATTTAACGTAAAAAGTTGTTCCAACTGAAGAATTTTCCAATTCAATCTTTCCACCTAACTCATCCACCAAATTTTTAATCAGATAAAGGCCTAGCCCATATCCGTGATTATTTTGACTAAGCCTGAATCCCTCATGAAATATTTTTTGCTGCAATGGCTCTGGTATTCCTATTCCATTATCAGCAACTGTTATAACTATTCCCTCCACAACATCATCAAATTGTACATTTACAAATCCCATATTTCCACTACGATACTTTACACTGTTATCAATTAGGTTTTGTAAGACAGAATACAACCTATTGTAATGAGAAAAGAATGGAATTTCTGTATTATCACTAATTTCAATACTCATTTCATCGGGAGGTCGGATTTGATCAATAATGGATTGAGTCATTTTTGATAAATTAATTTGATCGGTAGAGTGATTTGGGTCATAGTATTCTCTGATTATTTTTTCAACTCTTTGTGATAAATCACGAGTCATTTTCAAAAGGATTAGCCCATATTCTGTTCTTTTATTTAGATCGGGCTCTTTGGCTGTAATTTCTGCTAACCCCTGGATTGAATGTATAGGACTCAGTATATCATGAGTCACTCGAGCAAAGAGTAACTTCAACTGTTCTGCATTCTTTGAAGCCATATTTTAATGCTTTATAATGAAAAAATATTATATCTAAGATAAACAAATACACTCAATACACCTTAATAGATGTACTTAATAAGGAGTAACTTTTTAAGGTATTTAATGCCTTTTTTACGGAATGAACGAACAGGAAGATCATTCTAAAAAAGAGTATATAGCCAAGCTGGCCAACAGAATAAAACAGTTAAGAACAGAAAAGGGCCATATGAATTACGAGACCTTTGCCATAGAGCATGGCATTTCCCGATCTCAATATTGGCGATATGAAAAAGGCGAAGACCTAAGATTCAGTAGTCTTGTAAGGGTTGTAAATGCTTTAGGGGTTTCCCTTGAGGAATTCTTTAGTGAAGGGTTTGATTAAAAACTCTATGTCGCATTTAATCTTAAAACCCAATTACAGCGTCCAACGCATCATCCGCATCTTGATAAAGAAAGTTGTTCTGATATCCAATAGTAGTTTTGATATCAGAGTGCCTGTAAAGTTTCTGAAGCATCGGTATTGGAATTTTATCACCCGAAATATTGCCGAAAGAATGTCTGGATATATGATTGGATAGATTTTTGGTTATCTCTGCATCCTTAGCAATTTTCTTCAGGTACCTGTTAAATCGTCTTGAAGCTGTTTTAACTTTAGTATAGACATCCTCCTTATCTGAGAGGTTAGCTTTTTTGAGATCAGGAAATATAAAATCGTCCTCTGATCTCTTTTCTGGTAAATAAAGATCAAAAATTCGCTGGGCTTTCTCGGGAATTTTTAGAGACACCCTTTTTTGGTTTTTGTCCATCCTGTAGTAAAGCCGTCCATCCGGTATATCGCTCCATTTTAGTTTTACCACATCCGAAATACGAATGCCCGCAAAATAGAAAGAGGTTAGCCATACGTTCAATGTGTGCCACTTGGCTGAAGAAGGGTCATATTTCATATTCTCTAAAATTTTCAGTTCTTCTTCATTCAGACCGATCTTGGCACTTTCACCTAACTTTATAGAAATACCATCACCTCCAAATGGATAATACTTTCTTTCCACAATACCTTCTTTAATAGCCTGGTTAAAAAGGGTACGAATCAGAATGTAATAGTTTGCTATCGTCCGCTCAGAGTTGCCATTAGTTGCAATAAGATAAGTTCTGAATTTTTTGAGGAGCGGAATGGTAATCTCATGAAAGTGGATGTCCTTTCCTCCCAAGAACTTTTTAAAAGTCTTGATACGTCCCTCATCAGTATCATGAACCGTGAATACTTTTCTCTTCTTATAGTCATCCAAGCGTTCTTGGGCAAGCTCAAAGAATGTTACGTTTTTGCGCTTTTTCTTAGTTAGTGCATTTCTTATATCAATGATTGAGGTACTCTCCTCTTTATCCTCGATCTCCAACACCAAGTTATTGAGTTCAGCAATTCTCTTTGCAATCAAGTGATTAAGCCTGGCCGAGTTGGGGTGCGAGCGTTTTACCGTTCCATTACGGCTATCCCAGTCTTTCTCATTGACATACTGCTTCAGCCAGATGAATTTTGATTTTCTATCTTTGGTAACCCTAATGGCCAGTGGCCATTTACCATCTTTCCGTGGTTGATTTGTCTTTCGTAAAATTGCTTTTATAGATGCCATTGCTTACCGAGTTTAGTACAACATAAGTACAACAATTTACGGTTTACGCTGACACCATCCAAGTCTTAAAAAATATAAAAACGCCTCTAAATGCATTATAAGGGCATTTTTAGACCGTCTGGGTTCGTTAAAAACCACTCAAAATTAGGTTCATAACCCTGAGGTCACGGGTTCAACTCCCGTCCTCGCTACTTAAAACCGCTTTTACGGCTTGTAAAAGCGGTTTTTTATTTTTGTAGCGTACTGCCCAAAATGCTTTATACTGGCTGAGTCATTACCATTTGCGGCTATAGTCAAGAAGCAGACTTTCTCCCGGTCGTTTTTCTTCGTACTTTCATGAATATACCTTATTGATGAAAATCCATGTCGGTTAAAATCAACTTTCCCAGTGCCGAAGGGCATCAGTTAGCCGCTCGGTTGGAAATGCCAGCCAATAATGAGCCCCATGCTTTTGCCATTTTTGCCCACTGCTTTACTTGTAGTAAGAACCTCAATGCGGTCACTCATATCAGTCGGGCACTTACCCAAACCGGTATGGCCGTACTCCGCTTTGACTTCACCGGACTTGGGGAGAGCGAGGGAGATTTTTCTAATACTAATTTCTCCACCAATATCCAGGACCTTGAAGCCGCAGCGGACTTTCTGGAGAAAGAATACCGGGCCCCCAAACTTCTCATCGGGCACTCATTGGGAGGAGCAGCGGTGCTGGTGGCCAGTACCCGGATCGCTTCGGCAGAAGCCGTGGTAACTATTGGCGCGCCGGCTACTCCAGCGCATGTGCAACGGCTCATCCAATCCGACGTGGCCACTATTGAAGCGGACGGCAAAGCCGTTATATCCCTTGATGGACGTGATTTTACTATTAAAAAGCAGTTTCTTGATGATTTACGGGATGCAGAACATGACGACTTAATTTCCAAAATACGCAAACCGCTACTCATCCTTCACTCTCCTCACGACCAGATGGTAGGCATTGATAATGCCGCCAAAATCTACCAGCAGGCGCATCATCCCAAATCATTTATTTCTTTGGATCAAGCCGATCATCTCCTTAGTCAAAAAGCAGATTCACGCTATGTCGGGAATATCATCTCAGCCTGGGTAGAACGGTACATTGTTCCGAAAACACCCACTCCCCTTTCCACTGAGCTTCAGGTAGTCACTCGCACTGGAGAAACGTTTTCAACGGAGATTATGGCGGGTCAGCATACTCTCACTGCTGATGAGCCAGAATCGGTGGGTGGCCTGGATTTAGGGCCTTCCCCATATGATCTGCTGGCGGCAAGTCTGGCCGCTTGCACTGGTATGACCCTGAGAATGTACGCAAATCATAAAAAGTGGCCCTTAGAAGAAGTTCTGGTACACGTGAACCATCAAAAAATTTATGACGAAGACTGCCAGAACTGCGAAGATCCATCCAAAAAAATAGATCATATTGAACGGATTGTAGAGGTAAAAGGCGAATTAGATGAGCAACAACAACAACGATTGCAGCAAATTGCCGATAAGTGCCCGGTTCACAAAACACTGCACGCCGCGGTCAAAGTACATACTACATTGAAAAAGCTATCTTAGCCGTTTTTCTTCCTCCTTCCTTTAAACTGCCTTCCACGACCACCATCGTTCTTTCTTCTCTTGTCGGGCTCATAAGCTGGCGCTTCTCCCAGGTAGTCTGGAACTTTGGCTTTGGTCACCGTAGATTCTATTAATTTTTCAATACGGCCAAAGGCACCTTGTTCATCTGGGGTAATAAAAGTGAATGCGGCACCACGCGCCTCAGCCCGGGCGGTACGACCAATACGGTGCACATAATCTTCCGCATCATGTGGCACATCATAATTAATGACCAGTTCAATACCTTCAACGTCTATTCCCCTTGACAAAATGTCGGTCGCTACTAAAATGTGAAGCTGTTTGTTTTTAAATTTCCTCAGAACCTCTTCCCGCTCAGACTGTTCCAGGTCTGAATGGATGGCAGCAACCTCGTAATCTAGCTTCTCAATCACCTTACTGATCTCTTTCACGGTTGTTTTACGCGCACAAAATACGATCAGGCTATTGACCTGCTTTGCTTTCAGAAGGTGCTCCAGTAAAGGTAGTTTTTGCCGGGCATGCACGCTAAACGCTGCCTGAATAATTCTTGCCGCAGGCTTGGAAAGGGCAATATTTACTTCGTGAGGATCATTCAATAAGTTTTTGGCCAGTTGCCTGATTTTAGGAGGCATGGTAGCTGAAAACAGAAGTGTTTGTCGCTTTTTGGGCACATAATGGGCAATCCGCATAATATCCTCAAAAAAGCCCATATCCAGCATTCGGTCAGCTTCATCCAGAATAAAGAATTTTAAATGCTCAAGATTGACATACCCCAGGTTAAGATGGCTCAATAGTTTTCCGGGAGTAGCGATTACGATTTCAGTTCCCTCTTTCAGGGCCGATTTCTGCTTATCAAACGAGGAGCCGTCAGTGCCACCATATACGGTGATCGAGCTGATGGGGGTAAAATAGGAGAACCCTTCTAGCTGCTGATCAATTTGCCCAGCTAGTTCACGAGTGGGGGCAATAACCAACGCCTGAATACCTTCCGGCTTATGCTGGAGAATATGATGAATTGTGGGCAGCAGGTAGGCTGCTGTTTTGCCGGTTCCGGTTTGAGCACAACCGATAATATCACGCCCGTCCATAATCGGCGGAATGGTCTGCTCCTGAATGGGAGTTGGCACTTCAAATCCCATGGCACTTAGCCCAGACAGTAAGTCGCCGTGAAGTTGAAATTCTTGGAATGTCAAATTAAAAGATATTAGGTAGTACTAAAAATATCTCCAAACATACAAAAAAAATGGCCGAATGTTTAGAAGAACAATCGGCCAGGGTTTGGAAACAAGTATTTCTTTTAAAAACTGTCTATTTTCGGTTTTGGGCGAGTCTGAGCAATCTACTAATCACTGCATCAGTAGGTAATTCTTTTTCCCGTGATTCCGGAATTGCTTCTACCATATCATCTACAAACTCCGGACGCAAATTAAGACGTTGCGCGTATTTCTTACAAATATCGAGCTCTTTATCATGGATTACTCCATCAATCATCATCATGTTCACCAATTGATACAGGTGCTCGAATCGCTGCTGATCACGGGTTGGAGGGTCATATGTCACCGCCTCAGGATTGTCTCTTATAGATCTCAGCTCTGCTTCGGATATGTTGAATCGCCCCGCTAGTGATAATAAATAATCCACTTCAACTGAATCAAACTCCCCATCAGAATAGGCCACTTCAATTAAGTTTTTGAGATGACCTCGGGCTAACTTCTTCTTTCGTCCGGTAAAAAGCTCTAGCAACTCCATTTAAATAAATTAATTTTAAATTACATTATTCTAATATAAAGATACTAAAATAATTAGCTCTGTCATAAAATAACCATTGTGCTTAGTAAAATATTGAAGGAATATCATGTAAGTTTTTTCTTTACTTTTACTCAGCCCTTTTCTCTTAAGATCGGAACAATAATCTATTGAATTGTAAATTTACCTAAACGCGTAATATCGTCTTTCCAGGATGTTTTTCATTTTTAAGGAAGGTTCTCCCTACTGTATTCCAGCATTTTATATCACAATAAAAAACGACGATCACTATAAAAAATACAATTATACACCCAAATTAACCCATATATTCTTACTATTATTACACTTATCAAAAAAGAAAGAAGCCAGAAAACTTCGTTTTTTCCAGGAAAAAAGATGTACTGAATTTAAAGAATCTGCTTCAGGGAAGGAGCAAAAAAGCACGAACTTTCCTCAGTCTAATTACCTTAATATCTTAAATGGCTGAGGAAAACAGCTAATAATTCTACGAAAACTGTGTTTTACATTCTTTCATAGAAATCATTACCTTTGAAATTTCGTCAACACCTGTTATAACCTTCAGTTGAGACTAAGATTTAAGCACTATGTTTGATAATTTGAGTACCCGGCTCGACCGGGCTTTTAAAACCCTGAAAGGTCAGGGAGCTATTACCGAAATTAACGTTGCAACCACGGTCAAGGAGATTCGCCGGGCCCTGATTGATGCTGACGTTAATTTTAAAGTAGCGAAAGAGGTCACTGATAAGATTAAAGAGAAGGCGCTGGGTCGAGATGTGCTCATTGCGGTTTCTCCTGGTCAGTTACTGACCAAAATTGTGGAGGAAGAGTTGGCTGAACTCATGGGGGGGGCACAAGTAGGAGTCAATATCTCCGGCGACCCGGCGGTTGTGCTCATTGCAGGCCTGCAAGGCTCTGGTAAAACCACGTTTTCGGGTAAGTTTGCCAATTACCTCAAAAAGCAGGGACGAAACGTGCTGCTCACCGCCTGTGACGTTTACCGTCCGGCCGCTATTGACCAATTAAAGGTATTGGGAGAACAGGTAGGAGTGGAAGTTTATTCCGAACCTGAGAATAAAAACCCGATAGAGATCGCTAAAAATGCCATTGCTCACGCCAATCGGCAGGGTAATAAAATTGTAATTGTGGATACTGCGGGTCGTCTGGCAATTGATGAAGCCATGATGAACGAGATTTCCTCGTTGAAAGAAGCATTAAAGCCCAGTGAAACGCTCTTTGTGGTGGATGCGATGACCGGGCAGGATGCCGTGAACACGGCTAAAGTGTTTAACGAGCGACTCAATTTTGATGGAGTTGTGCTCACCAAACTGGACGGCGATACCCGGGGTGGAGCGGCGCTTTCCATTAAAACCGTGGTTGAGAAGCCCATCAAGTTTGTGAGCAACGGGGAGAAAATGGAGGCGATTGACGTATTCTACCCGGATCGTATGGCTCGCCGGATTCTGGACATGGGAGATGTTACCACCCTGGTAGAAAAGGCTCAGGAGGCTTTCGATCAGGAAGAAGCCGAAAGACTGAGCAAGAAGATCCGCAAAAATCAGTTTGACTTTAATGACTTCTTATCTCAGCTTCAGCAAATCAAGAAGATGGGGAATATCAAAGATTTGCTGGGGATGCTACCTGGCATGGGAAAAGCAATTAAGGATCTGGATGTAGACGATGATTCGTTTAAACCAATTGAAGCCATCATTCGCTCAATGACTTTGCAGGAGCGAGAAGCTCCGGATGTCATCAATGGTAGCCGGAAAAAACGCATTGCCAAAGGAAGTGGCACCTCCGTTCAGGAAGTAAATAACCTGCTCAAACAGTTTACGGAAATGCGGAAGATGATGAAGAAAATGAATAAGATGGTGGGTAAACGAGGAATGGCGAATATGAATCCTTTCGGAGGATAAAAAGAATGAGAGAATGATTGAGTAAGTACTGGTTTAAGGCTATTCAATCATTCTCTCAATCACTTAATTATATATAAAGCACTTCTTTACAGGCTTCCAGCGTCTTCTTGGTATTAGGTAAAATCATTTCAATTAACGTAGGGGCATAGTGCAGGTGGGTATCCCAGTTATTAATCCTGCGAATTGGCGCATCCAGATAATCAAAAGCATGACGCTGAATATGGTAGGTTAATTCAGTGGAAATATTACCGAGCGGCCATGCTTCTTCCACAATCACCAATCGATTGGTTTTTTTCACTGAGTTTACTACTGCTTCGTAGTCAATGGGGCGGATAGTCCGCAGGTCAATGACTTCGGCTGAGATATCATCCTTTTGCAATTCCTGGGCTGTCTCCAGCGCTATTTTCATTACCTTCCCAAAGGAAACAATGGTGACATCGGTCCCTTCTTTCACCACATCGGCTTTGCCAATCGGAATAATGAGATCATCCCCTTCCGGAACTTCGCCCTTATCGCTATACATCAACTCCGATTCCATAAAGATGATCGGGTCTTCGTCGCGGATAGAGGCTTTCAGTAATCCCTTGGCATCTTTAGGGTTGCTCGGAACCACTACTTTCAGACCGGGAGTATTGGCATACCAGTTGTCGAAATTCTGAGAATGCTGCTGTCCTAATTGTCCTGCATTGCCGGTAGGTCCTCGGAAAACAATCGGCGCATGATACTGCCCTCCAGACATGGAAAGAACTTTTGCGGCCCCATTGATAATCTGATCAATGGCAACTAATGAAAAGTTATAAGTCATGAACTCAATAATGGGACGTAACCCATTCATGGCTGCGCCGATGCCAATGCCGGTGAAGCCCAGTTCTGAAATGGGGGTATCAATTACACGTTCAGGTCCAAACTCATCGAGCATGCCCTGGCTTACTTTATAGGCACCGTTATATTCGGCTACCTCTTCGCCCATCAAAAATACGTTCTTATCGCGTCGCATTTCTTCGATCATGGCTTCGTTTAACGCTTCACGAAACTGGATTTCTCTCATAGTGTGCGGGTATGATATATTTTGTTAAACTTTAATAAGAAAAAAAGCCCTCCTCATGGAGGAAGGCTTCTAAGTTACATAAACTTTTAATTATTGCAGCGCGCTTCGGAATCCTTCAGAGTCGCTGTAGTTCATAAATACCACATCGTTTAGTGCGTACTCCCGCAGGCTGGGCTCAGCTTGTACTGCTTGAGTCAAAGCTTCGTTCATAGCACTTTCGTTTTGTAAGTATGCATTGGCAATGGCGATACCGTAGCTGGCTTTGGCCATACCCTGTTCCATACCCATGGCTTCTTCAAAACTGGTGATAGCGTTCTCGTAATTATCAGTCAGCACTTGCGCCAGACCTAAGTTGAACAAGTTCTGAGCACTTTCTTCAGCATTAGAAAGGGTTGAAACCGCTTCCTGATATTCACCATTCATGATTTGAATAGCACCACGCACACCGTTCATACCTGCTTTAGAGTCAGGGTTAGAAGGTTGCATGCTATCAGCCTTATCAATTTCTTGTTTGGCTCGCTCAGTGTCTCCACGCAGCGCGTAAATGATGGCCAGGTTAGCATGAGCTTCGGCGTTGTCTTGCATACGTACTGACTGCTCAAGGTTAGTAACTGCCTGATCCAGCCCATCCATTTGTCCGGATTCCATAGCCTGGGCAATGTAAACAGCACCCAGATTATTTCTGGCCGCCCAGCTATCGTAGCTTTCAACAGCCTCTTCGTAGATTTTTTGCTTTTCATCTAAGCTGGGGGTTAATGTAGCTGAATACATTAACTCTTCGCGTGACAGAGAATCTGAACCAAAAACCCCATTAAAAATCTGACGGGCAAAAGTAGCAATCTGAGAATCAGACTTTTTCTCTTTTACGGTCAGGATTTGAGTTTGGGCAGTACGTAATTTAGGATAAATGTCAGCAAACACTTTGCGGTATGTAGGCAATTGGTGCAGGCGATCTTCTTTATCTTCAAAAGAACCAGGTCCATTAACAATATTGGTGTATTCTTGCTTCTCGCTAGAAGAGATGCCATCATAATTCTGAAGAGAATCGATGAACTGGCCCCAGTCTTCTACAACAGGCTTCAGGATAAACTCAATAGAATCAGCCGCTCCCTGGTAATCGTAACTATCCATTTGCTCACGGTAGTACTCTTCAATGCGCTCGGCACGATCCTGAGAGAGATTTGAGTTCACACGCTCAGAACCTTCTGGTGAGTGAGTACCAGTGATTGAAACCGAACGAGTCACGTTCTTTTCAGCGATAAAATTGCTGAAACGGTCTCCCCGGTCGCTTCTGATTTCAGAACGACGAAGTAATGAGCTTCCCTGAGGAAAATAGAAGTTGATACTGGTTGGGATCAGTTCTTCCTGGTTGTTATAACCATGTGATCCGTAAGAAACATAGCTTGGTGCCTCTACCAGGTTTTGGATAACAACCAACCCTTTGGCTACTTCCATTTCCGGAGTCTCAGCAGTCTTATCAGAGTTTGGCTTGGATGCAACTCCCTGAATCATCAGTGAGCCTTTGTCCATTTCTTCTCCAGTATAGTCAAATGAGAACTCCTGGCTTTGCTCAGGCTCCTGCTCTGCACCATTGGGAAAATCAGCTGCCCGAAATTCTACGCTACCTACCTCTACACGCTCATCGCCATATTGATAGAAAGTATTCAATGTATAGATGTTGTCTTTCTTCAACATCTTTACAGGTAATTTAGCACTCATCGTAAAAGTTACCGTGCTTCCTTGTAGTTCGAGAGGGGATGGCTCAACAGTCAGGTTCTGCTCCTCAGCCATTTTTACCATTTTCTTCAACGAATTACATCCTGTAAAGATGAGGAAATTGAGAAGTATGGTAGTCAGTAGTAGTGATTTAAGTCTATTCATAAGATAAAAATTTGGTTAGTCGGTGTCGCGAAAATAGAATGATATTAACAATATTACAATTTTGGTGAAAAAATAGTTAATTTCTGCCTAGATGAACCGGATTAGAACAATATTTGTTTGCTGCAAGTTTATATGAATATGAGAAAAATACAGTATTTTTTGGAAAAACAGGCCTTTGGGGTCTGTACCAACATCGGTAGTAAGATGGATATTCCAACGGCTACCATTCGTATGTATTTTATTTACGCATCCTTCTTGACGTTTGGCTCTCCCATTTTACTGTATCTGGGTATTGCTTTCTGGATGAATTTTCGACATCATCTCCGGAAAAGCCGTAACCCCATCTGGTATTACTAATTTGCTCGGCAAATGTTAGTTCACAAAAGTATTTTTTTCTACGTAAATACCGTTCCAAAATCAGAAGTTTTCGCATCATTACGATAGAAAAAGATTCATTTTCTGATGAAATAGCGAATTTAGGCCTTTTCCAGCGGCGCCAATGCCTGATAAAATCGCTCATGGCCCGCAAAACAGCGGCTCCATCCCGCCTTTTCCCCCTCAACATAAAGTGCAGTGCCGCGATTCCATCCAGCCCCAGCTTTAAAGGCAGCTTCCACAATAACCTCCTCTTACGCTCATTTTTATAGAGCATCACAGTGCTGTTTCGAAAGTTCAGATAGGTTTTCCTGGGGTTTGTGGCGGGCATGGTGCCCCCGCCAACATGATAGACGACGCTGGCTGGCTGGCAGTACAATGAGTATCCTGCCCGAAGCATACGCCAGCAAAGATCAATTTCTTCCATGTGCGCGTAAAAGTTTGCATCGAAACCACCCAGCCTGTTATATACCTCGGTCCGAACAAAGAAACAGGCTCCGGTAGCCCAAAAAACCGGAACAACGGTATCATACTGGCCACGATCTTCCTCCAGCACATCCAGGATTCTACCACGACAGAAAGGATAGCCTAACTGATCTATGTACCCTCCGGCTGCTCCGGCATGTTCAAAATGGCTTTTCTGATGATACGCCCGTACTTTTGGTTGGCAGGCTGCTATAGTCTCATCTGCTTCCATCAATGCCAGTACCGGCTCTATCCAGCCTGAAGTCACTTCCACATCAGAATTCAGCAGGATGCTGTAGGTGTTCTCGATGCGTTGCAAAGCCAGATCGTAGCCGTGGGCAAATCCGTGATTCTCGGTAAACTCAAAGATTTCAACGGTGGGATAATGGCTACGCAAAAAATCCAGGGATGCATCTGTCGAAGCATTATCGGCTACAATAAGCCGATGCCCCTGACTGTGGGCCACTACCGAGGGAAGAAACTGCTCAAGAAAATGAACTCCGTTATAATTCAGGATAATAATAGCAGCAGGTTCCATCGTGGCAGATTCCATCTAGGTAAAATTCCCCAGATCAAATCCCGGAATGTTGGGCATGAAACCTTCGGTTGATTTTTTCATTTCTTCTTTGGATTTGGCGTCAACCTCTTCCAGCGCTTTGTTAACAGCCGCAATAACCAGGTCCTGCATCACTTCTTTATCTTCGGGCTTGATAAGATCGTTATCTATTTCCAGGTTTACAATTTGCTTTTTCCCATTTACGGTGGCTTTCACCAGACCAGCACCAGACTCACCGGTGGCTGTAACGTCGGCCAACCCTTCCTGGGCCTGCTTCATTTTCTCCTGCACCTCCCGCACTTTTTCCATCATTTTATTCATGTCAAACATAGGCGTATACTTTTAGTCGTTTTTTGATAGTGGTTAAACGAAATTTTACATTGGGTGTTTTTGTCTTAATAGCAGTAAGTTACGGAGTGGAACTGAGGAGCACAAATTTCCCATGCTGCGTAAATTCATTTCCCAGTTGGTCTACCACCCTAATCTGGTAAAGATACCCCCCCTCAGGTGCCATTACTCCCTGGTAGGTACCGTCCCAGCCAATATCTCGCTGGTCGGTGGAGAAAAGTCGTTCTCCCCAGCGATTGAACACCTCAAACGTTACGCTTTCCAGCAAAGCGGCCTTGTACAAAAAAACATCGTTCAGCCCATCGTCATTGGGAGTGAAAGCATTGGGAAAATAGAGTTGGGCCTGGGAGGGAATCCGCAGGCAGGTGGGCTCGCTCAGCGGAGCTTCATTACCACAGGCATCCAGATAGCTGAGTTGATAACAATACTCCTGATCAATCTCCACATTTGAATCCAGATAAGATAGATCAGTGGCGGTGGTGGCATCCAAGGAGTCGTATAAAACCGTTGAATCGCCCCCCAACGAGCGGTAGAGATAGTACTGCTGCGCACCGAGCATCTCAGCCCATTCCAGCCCAATACTCAATTCCTGTAAACTGGAAGTAACGGCAGTGACCGGCTCCGGCACCGCCGTGCTGACCGTGGTAATGGAAATGCTCTCCGAAAGACTCACTCCCCCCCCACTGCTGCCACTTACCTGATAGGCGTAGGTCTCCTGACAAACCACATCCGCATCTGTATAAGCGGTTGCGCTGGTGTCGGCCAGGGTGGCTTCGTCTCGTAACACCTGATAGGCAGCGTACAACTCTGGTTCGGTTTGCCAACTTAGCGCGTTCTGCAAATCGTCGGCTACCGCCTCCAGGGCAATGGTACAGAGTGGATTAGAAGGAAAAGTCAGTCCTGTGCAGGGATCTACCGCTGAGACGGCCAGACAGTAATAATTATTGCGGGTATTCCACTCTACCTCACTCAATTCGAATTCCGAAGATCCCTGGGGCAAGGGATAATTCCGGCTGCTACTTTCCCCATTTTCCGAAACTCTCACCTGATACATAATATCAGGATTGGGCAGTTCATACTCCAGTCGTATGCTTTGTGGATCTACCACTTCTACCAATGATAGCGTTGCTTCCGGGAATGTTTCCCCATCGAAGGTATTGATGGTGGCAGTGCTATCTCCGCATCCGCTATCGTCTCCTACATTCAGTAAGCCTCGCACCGTCACCATATATTCCCCCGCACTGGCATAGGGATGTACATCGGACGGGCGGCTGGTGGGCACGGTCTGCACCGTACCGTCTCCGTAATTAATTTCTAACTGATCGTAATAGTTTTCCTCGGAAAGATCCACCAGCACGCGGTTTTCTGTACAGTTAATAAGGTTAAACTGTGGTATTCGAGGTTCCAGAACTTCAATGATTAGAGTATCAATTGGCCCTGAATCGGTTGCGTTGCCAATTACATGAAGAAGACGGTACGTACCTGGTTCGGTATACTCAAAGGTGAAAGTTTCTGGTGCCGCATCACTATCTACAATGATATTACTTTCATCACCATCCCAGGTCGGATTCCAGACAATTCCATCAGTAGTCGGTGAATGAAGATTTGTAGCAGTGACGGTAAGTGGGGCGCAGCCTCGAGCAACATCTACTTCGAATCTGTTTTTGGTACTGGAAACCTGCCCGTAGCAAGCTCCCGTTATGATCCATCCCAACAAAAAAAATACGTAAAACCGGCTAATTAGCACGCTGAATTGTTTACGATAGTAACTGTAAATTAGGCTGACTTATTGTTTTAGGCAGTGGGAATGAGTTGGGAAATGATGGCTTCCAGCGATAAAGCATCCTGTTCTCCACTTTTCAAATTTTTCAAACTAAACTGCCCGCTTTCCAGTTCGTCGGGTCCAATGACCAGCGCATAGGGGATATTTTTTTTGTCGGCGTAGCTGAATTGCTTCTTCAATTTCACGGCATCAGGATACATTTCGGCCCGAATACCCGCTTCCCGCAGTTGAGATAAGACGGGCAGCACCCGGGGCTGTAACTCCTGATCGAAGTTGATGAGCAACACCTGCGTGCTGAGCGTGCTTTCTTCAGGAAACAAGGCCAGATCTTCCAGCACATCGTAAATACGGTCGACCCCGAAGGAAATACCCACTCCGGATACTCCAGGCAGTCCAAATACGCCGGTTAGGTTATCGTAACGCCCTCCCCCGCTGATGCTACTGCTAATGGCAGTATCCTGGGCTTTTACTTCAAAGATGGTTCCGGTATAGTAGGATAAGCCGCGTGCCAGCGTAAGGTCAAACCGTACGTTTTTCTGGTCAGAACCTAACGAACGAGCCAGTGCCAGCCCCTGACGTAACTCCGTCACGCCCTGCTTTCCCGCTTCGGAATCACCCACAATTTCTTCGGTAATACTGAGTTTTTCTTCGGTACTACCTTCCATCTTAAAAATAGGGGATAATTTCCGAATGGCTTCCTCAGCAAATCCACGCTCCCGCAATTCCTGCATCACCTTTTCTTCGCCAATCTTATCCAACTTGTCGATGGCCACCAGCAAATCAGCTTCTTTTCCCTGGGCACCAATGGCTTCTACCAGCCCGTTCAGAATCTGGCGGTGGTTGAGGTTAATCGTATACTTTTCAATGCCCAGTTTTCCAAACACCTCTTCCAGCATGCGAATAATCTCCGCCTCACATATCAGTGAATCGGTACCGACCACATCGGCATCGCACTGAAAAAATTCACGATAACGCCCTTTTTGCGGACGATCGGCCCGCCATACCGGCTGAATCTGATAGCGTTTAAACGGAAAAGTAATCTCGTGCTGATTCATCACCACATAACGGGCAAAGGGCACCGTCAGGTCGTATCTTAATGCTCTTTCGGTGAGGTTGGTATCGTTTTTTCCTTGCAGCACGTTAGCAAAAGCGGTTTCGGCTTTACGCTGATTTTTAGGATCATCCAGACCGTTATTCAGAATTTTAAACAACAACTGATCGCCTTCGTCCCCGTACTTGCCCGTCAGTACTGAGAGGTTTTCTATGCTGGGGGTTTCTAGGGGCAGGAAGCCGAATTTTTGAAAAACGTTGCGAATGGTATTCAGGATGTAGGTTCGTTTGGCCATCTGTTCGGGACCAAAATCGCGGGTTCCTTTGGGTAAGGTTGGTTTATTACTCATTGATATAAGGCGATCGACTGGGATCGGGATTAAAATCAGGAAAGGATTGTTTAATACTTTTATCGGTGGCTTTGCGAGGATTTTCCCAGGAAGGGTCTAACTCCAGCCGGGTTACTTTATCCAGACTCAACAGCAGGATCAGTTTGCGTAAATCATCACCAAATTCTCCAGAACGTCGGCTATTCGATAATGCGTACTTGCCGGCAAACAGGTTACCCTGGGTCTGCAATTCTGACAGTTTCTGATTGATGTAACTCAGGTTTTCGTAGATATTACTGGCATCTTTTCCAATCACGTTGCTGGCCTCCAGGCTACCGATGGTCATGGAGGTAGTCCCTCCTACCCCGGACACGTATTTCTGGGTTTGCACATCACTGTTCAGCACCACGGGTGAAAGCCCCGTAACGGCTCCTAACGATGCCGTGGTAATAGCGCGGTGTTTTTTGCCCTTTCGGGCCTTTTTGTACTCTTTCTGCATACCCTTCTGCTTCTCTTGCAGCTGGTCCATCAGGTTCATTACCCGCACCAGCCCGGTACGGTACTGGCTGTACAACAACTGATCTTTTTCTACCAGATTTTCGGCATCTTCCACCTTCACGTTGATGGAGCGTTCCTGCCGCTGATTGGAACGGTCGATGACAAAAAAAGTAATCTGATAGGTGCCGGTATCGCCGGGTTCTACAAAAAAATCGTATCCAGGCTCCCAGGTAAACTCCCACTGCGTAGGCTCATTACGCCGCAGCGAACTACGGGGTATGTGGTTATTATCAGCCACAAAATCAAAGTTAGCAATATCATTATCTCCATTGGGGTCAGATAAGTAGAATTTAAGGTTTAGCGCTTCGTCCTCCCGAATAGAATAATGGCTTTGATTGGGCACCATCGATATTATCGGTGGCATGTCCTGTTGCGTGACTTCTATGCGAAGAATGCCCTGCGTTTGCGCCTCATAGGGTTGGTCTTCCACCAGAAAAGGCAGTTGCAGCGGTTCATTTTGCAAACGATTATACTGACTTACGGATGGGGCCCATTTCAATTCTCCTTCGGCTGTTAAAGTCATGCCCTGGGGCATTTTAGAAAGCAGGGGCTTGAAGACCACCGGATCTTCATCCGGATCGGTAATGGCATTGGTATTGTTGAGGGCATAGGTATTTTCTTTACCGTAGCTCACATAAAAGTTGCGTAATTCCCCAATCTGGGGTGCACGATTGACATGGTTCACCAACAAATCCACCACCTTCCGATCCGACTCACCTTTGGCATTGCGTACTTCAAAAATAACCTGTGCCGCCCGCGTATCGACCAGCCGGTTCACAAAATCGTAGGAAGGTTTCCAGAAAATATTACCCAGCGTATCATAACTAAGCCCCAGTTTATCGGCATTCAGCACTTTATAGCTATAGTGCGTATCTGCCCCGCCCCGAGCAGCCAGTTTAAGCGAAAAGGGTTCCCCTTCATTAATCACATTCCAGTATGAGGTGCGGGGCAGCAACAGTTTTAGCGTTTCTTCCGGCTTTTCCTCGTCTTCTCGGGCTGTAGTAGAAGCGGGCAAGAGTTGAAGCTCTCCGGTTTCCTTGTCCTGAAAAGATTTATCCTGCACATTAAATTTTACGGTAAGCGGTTGTTTCCGCAAGGCTGAATATTGCTCCTGCGTGGGTTTCCAGCGGAAATCGCCGGTAGCGCTTAGCGTCATCCCTTCTGGCAACGAAGTATCCTCAGCCTGAATGGAAAAATTATTGGAGTCTACCGAAACTGAGTACGTATTTTCAGACCCAGGTTTGATGAAAAAGGGCTGTAATCCGGCTATCGGCGGAACGCGGCTTTGGTTATGCACCACAAACTCCACCTGTCGGGTGGCTACCTGTCCTCCATCAGTACTTACCTCAAATATGACCGGAACCACTTTTTTTGCTTCTTCCGCGGTTACCAAATCAAAAGAAGGCAGCCAGGTAAACTTCCCTTCTTTAGTCAGTTCCATTCCCAAGGCACTGTCGCCTTTAAACTGGAAGGAGTAGTTTTTACTCAGCCCACCCTGGGCACCCATTGTAAACTCAACGGGCATACCTTCTTGCACTACATTCCAGTTCTTCTGATCGGGAAATACCAGGCTTAACTCATTTTGAGCCATTGTAATGGAGCCGAGTAAGCTAAATACTCCGATAAGGAACGAGATGATATAATTCATATATTTATTTTCTTCGTTCGCACTAGTATTGCTCATCTACGTTTTCTAACAATTCTAACAAAAAAACATTCATTGATTTTTTTCCTTTAACGCGGGATTGTTCCAACTATTTTCCGCATGGTTATTGTCCCTTCATCAATAATCATTCTTTCAATTGCAAAGAACATGAAAAAATTTCTTCCCCCGCTAGTCTCCCTGCTAGCTTTTTTAGGAAGTCAGTCGGCATGTTTCGCCCAAAAGTATACGGTCAGCGGCTATATTAAGGACCAGCGAAATGGCGAAAGTCTCATTGGAGCTAATATATTTGACAAACAATCGCTAAGCGGGACCAGTAGTAACACTTACGGATTCTACAGCCTCACCCTGCCCCGCGATAGTGTCAAATTGCTATACACCTATGTAGGCTACCAGCCACTGTCCGCCAGTTTTCTTTTAAGTAAAGACACGACCATCAATATTGAGCTATCCGAAGGTGCTTTACTGGACGAGGTCGTTATTTCTGCCGAAGATGCTGAAAAAATACAGGAAATTACCCAAATGAGTACGATTTCTGTGCCGATTGAGCAGGTTAAAAGTCTTCCGGCTTTTCTGGGGGAGGTAGATGTGCTTAAAACGCTACAGTTACTTCCCGGAGTGCAATCGGGAAATGAAGGAACCAGCGGACTGTACGTACGAGGAGGTGGTCCTGATCAGAATCTCATCCTGCTCGACGGGGTACCAGTATACAATGCTTCTCACCTGTTCGGTTTTTTCTCGGTATTCAATGCCGATGCAATTAATAATGTCCAGTTGATTAAGGGTGGCTTTCCGGCCCGCTACGGAGGGAGGCTCTCTTCGGTGATCGACATCAGTATGAAGGAGGGAAATACCAAAAAATTTCAGGGAGAAGGCTCAATTGGTATAGTCGCATCCAAGCTTACGCTGGAAGGACCAATCGGAAATGAGAAAACCTCATTTATCATTTCGGGAAGACGCACCTACATTGATCTGCTGGCGCGGCCGCTCATTCAGGCCCAGACAGACGGAGATGAAATTGTCGGATACTATTTTTATGATGTAAACGCCAAGGTAAATCATACCTTTTCCGACCGCGACCGCCTGTTTCTGAGCGCTTATCTGGGGGATGACCGCTTCTTTGCTCGCTACCGATACAATGATGTGCAAAACGGAGTCAACCTCCAGGATGAAGATGAAGCCGGATTGCAGTGGGGCAATCTTACATCGGCTTTGCGCTGGAATCATATGTTCACGCCCAAACTATTCAGCAACGCCACCCTCACCTACAGTCGTTATCGCTTCGATATTTTTAATGAATACCGCTACGAGTACCTGGAAGATTCTACCAACCGCAAACGCACTGACAGTGGTTACGCCAACTATTTATCCGGCATAGAAGACTATGCGGCAAAAATTGATTTTGATTTCCTTCCCTCTCCGCAGCATTTTGTACGCTTCGGAGTTAGTGCTATCAACCATACCTTTAAACCGGGAGCCTTGAATATTCAATATGAAGAAGAATCGGCGGGAGAAATTAATACCACGCTCGGTTCTTCCCGTACCCAGTCGGTTGAGTTTGCAGCATATGCGGAAGACGATATTGAAGTAAGTGATCGCCTGAAAATTAATGCCGGACTGCATTTTTCCGCCTTCAGCGTGAACGATGAACTGTATACTTCCTTACAACCGCGCATCGCCGTCCGCTACCGGGTCAACCCCGCCCTGTCTGTAAAAGCTTCCTACGTGCAAATGGCCCAGTTCATTCATTTACTCACCAATTCCGGCATCGGCTTGCCCACCGACTTATGGGTACCGGCCACCGAGCGTATTCGCCCGCAACGATCGCAGCAAGCGGCTTTGGGCGCGGCTTATAACTGGAAAAGCGCGTATGAGATTAGCCTGGAAGGGTACTATAAAACCATGGATAACTTGATTGAATATCGGGAAGGCGCTAACTTCATTGACGTGAATCAGGATTGGCAGGATAAAGTAACCGTAGGCGACGGCACCAGCTATGGAGCGGAATTTCTGGTTCAAAAAAAGCAGGGTCGCACCACCGGATGGTTGGGCTATACCCTTTCATGGGCCAACCGACAGTTCGATGAACTGAACTTCGGCAAACGGTTTCCCTACAAATACGACCGCCGCCACGACCTGAGCCTGGCCGTAGTTCATGCCTGGAAAGAAAGGGTAGATGTTTCCTTTACCTGGGTTTATGGTACTGGTAATGCTATTACATTACCCACCGCGGCCTACCACCCGGATATTTACTACTACGGAGATCGCAATAGCTACCGCATGGCGGCTTACCATCGCCTGGATGCCAGTATTACCTTTAAGAAAAAGAAACGATGGGGTGAACGAGCGTGGGTACTAGGCATATATAACGCCTATAATCGGCGAAATCCATTCTATTTATATTTAGATGAAAATCGGGAACCCAGCCAGGAAAGTAAATTCCGGCAGGTGAGCCTGTTTCCGGTCATTCCGTCCATCAGTTACCGCTTTAGCTTCTAAGATTATGCAAAAATTACATTACTTTTTGCTGGGGCTGGCAATCAGTATTACTGCCTGTGAAACTGTGGTAGAAGTAGATTTACCCCAGGAAGCGCCCAAACTGGTCACGCATGCCATCATACAGGCGGATAGTACCTTCTGGATACTGCTCACCCAAAGCAAACCCATTCTCAGTCAGGCTGATATCCAAACAGTATCCGGCGCTGAAGTTACTTTATACGAAGAAGAGACCAGGGTTGCTCGGTTGGAAGAAAATGAGGAAAACCCCGGCACAGGAATTTATCAATCCTCTTTCATCCCCACCGCTGGCCAGATGTATACATTGCGCATCAGCAAGCAGGGATTTGAGTCAGTGGAGGCTACGACCTATATCCAACCAGCCGTACCCATCCAACACTTACGGTATGATACCACGCAGTATGAGTATAGTTATTACGACGATTCCGGATCACTTGTCACCGGGAAAGAGATTAACCTAAAGGAAGTATGGCTTACCCTGAATGACTCTCCGGATGAGGATAATTTTTATGAAATTCAGTTGCTTCAATATACGACTTACTATCAGGGTGAAGAAGATGAAAATGGGGAATATATCATTACTGATACGCTTCAAAGATTGGACCCTATATACCTTCGCAGCAATGATCCTGTGGTAGCTGACAATGAATTTTTTGAAGAGGACGGTTCATTTAGCGGCTCCTCTTTAGTTTTTACAGATGAAATTTTTGCTGGAAAATCATATACCATCAATTTTGAAGCAGAGGGTTTTTACTCGAGTGGAAACGATGGGGACGATAATAAGTATATTGTGGTACTACGCACGCTTAACGATCATTTCTATCGATATCGAGAATCTGTTGAACTTCAGCGAGATACTGAAGGAAACCCCTTTGCCGAACCGGTGCCAGTTTTCAATAATATTGAGGAAGGCTACGGTATTTTTGCTGGCTTTAGTAATGATACAGAAACCATTTTAATAGAAGAGTAAAGAAACCCTTTTGATAATCCATTGCTTTTAGTAAATTCGCACCCTAATTCAAGAATTCAGAAATACCAATGATATGGCAGTTACCCGATTAGAACGCAAAGGATTACGCAATAAAGCCCGCGCCAAAACAAAGCAAGAGCGCATCAAAAAGTTGACCAAGCTACCTCCCATTAAAAATGTGGATGTAGAAAAGATCAAAGAAGAGTTTGCTAAAAAAGCCGGCAAACCAACCGCAAAGAAAGAAACCAAGAAAAAAGAAGAAGCGCCTAAGGCAGAGAAAGCTACCGAAACCAAAGCGGATGCCAGCGAGCCTCAGGCAGAAATTAAAGAGCCAGCCAAAGCCCCTCGCGAAGATGCTGAAGCCGTAGAGAAGCAGATAGAAGAAAAAGAGGCCGAAGGCGAGAAAGAATAATCATTCTTTCCAAATAAAATAATTGAAGCACACCCTCACGTGTGCTTCAATTATTTTATTTTCTATTTCCTGAGACGATCACCTAGGACATTGACAGCACATGGCCTACTCGATGATCGTTCCCTGAAAGGGCTTCCCTTCCATATTCTCAATATTTCTTCCGTTTAAGATCGCGACCTTCATCCCCAACGACTCGGCTTTTTGGCTGGCAATCGGATCAAAAGGTGCCGACATGCCGGGAATCCATTCGTCGCCCACAATCTGCCGAAAATCTGCCCACGACAACTTTTCGTAGCGTCGTGCATCGGGGTTTTCCCTTGGATCTTCCGCATACACGTAGTTGATATTGGATAAATTCAGTACAGATAGCGCCTGATAACGCTCGGCCAATAGCACGGCAATGTAATCGGTACTCCAACCGGGTTTCCAGCCTGCCCCGACCAGGATGGGTTCGGTAAACTCCGGCGAAGTGATATCAAAATCTTTGATAATAATCGGATGGGCGTGCTCTTTGAAGATGGTACGCAGCAGATGCGCATTTAAGCGGGTGGCATGGATACCCAGCCAATCCCGTTCTTCATCATCTACTCCGGTAACCGTTTCCGCGGCATCCTGGTAGTTGCGCGCGGTTCTTCCCCCCCCAACGGTCAAAATAAAGCGGTCTCCCTGGGCAACGCGCCGATCAATAAACTGCTTAAACGATGCCAGATAATCGGTATCAATGGTATCGGGAACTACGATAGACCCGCCCAGCGAAAATACGTACAGTGACATGTATGTTTATTTAGCTCCTAATTCAATTGCTTCTAACTGCGTAATTTTCTGGTTGTTCAATGTGAAACGCAAAACTGTCCTTATCTTTTGAAATCCATGCCTCCCGGCCGCCCCCGGATTCAAACATAGCATATTTTTCCGATCAGGATCTTTAATTACTTTTAAAATATGCGAATGACCGCAAACAAAAATATCAGCTTGCCTTTCGTATAATACACTGCGCACCCGCGGATTGTACCTGGGGGGGTAGCCTCCGATGTGGGTCATCCAGATGGTTAGCCCCTCCCGTTCAAACCAAAGATCTTCGGGCAATTCCTGGCGTAGCTCGCCCCCATCAATATTTCCATACACCGACTTGATTGGTTTAAAAGCCTCCAGTTCCTCTAATACTCCGATTGTACCGATGTCTCCGGCATGCCAGATTTCGTCACAATCTTTAAAGTAGGTCATAATTTGCGGGTCAAGGTAACCGTGGGTGTCTGAAAGAAGTCCGATTTTCATGGTTAATTACAACGATATATAGTAAAATGGTGTCAGAAGAGAAGAATAAAGTTAAATCTTATGCGGATTTTAATGGTATGGGTAAGTTTCCTGATGATATTCAGTGCTTGCGCTGAGGAAGAAACCGGCCCCATTTTTATCCAGATCACCAATGGCAGTAGCATTACCTTTGATTCAGTATCCCTATACACTACGCAAGGTAATAAGCCATACGGCACATTAGCTCCCGGTGATACTTCAGACTATCAGAAAGCAAACGGTGGAATTGGTGAACCAACCCTTCTGCTTGTGGTAAACAATGATACTATTCCTTCTATTTATACGGTTATTGATCGTGCCTCCCCTCCCCCATTGTCGCCCGGTTATTATACTTACGAAGTATTGATAACAGAAATGGGTGGGTATGATGTTCGGAAACTTCCTTAATGTTCTATACTATGAAAAAACTGATACTCTTTACCTTGATTACTCTAACCGGTATAGTTGCTTGTCAGGAAGAAAAATTTGATCAGTACGACCCTTCAGTTGAGCAGTTCATCGCCCTTCTGGTAGAGGGTGAATATGACCGGAATGAACCTCTTCCCCAGTTCCGCCCCGAACAAGTTCCCGCCCTTCTACGATATGCGGATGATAACCAAGCGATTACTTCTTTTCCGGTTAACCCGCTTTCTTCATCTTACGCCTCGGAATTCAGGTTAGGTGAATGTCTGCTCTGGACGATTGAGAGCATTCGGGTATCCTACGGGCAAACCACTTCTCTCATTTCGCCTGCACGTTACCCATCCCTGAACCCTGTACTGATCAATGAGGCATCCCAACGGCCTGACCGGCGAACTACTGAAGCAGAACTTCACCTGGGTTATCAGGCTTACTACGACTGGTGGTACGATGATCTCCGACAATCTTTTGAGCAAAAAAGAAACATCAACCCTTTAGCAACCACCACCTTGACCTGGCGCTAAATTAGCGTACTTTTTTCTTGTGTGGTAATGGCTGGGTTGTACCTTTGTTCCGACCCAAGCCGTAGCCCTTTGAAGCAATTATCTCCTATTCAACGGCTTTTTTTGTTATCGCTCAGCCTGATGCTTTTGTATTGGGGATTGATGCGTGTCCCCGGTATTTCCCAGTTGCTTCCCGAAGCAAAATGGTGGAAATCAGCACTAGGCATACTCTTCGGAATCATTACCCTCATCTGGTATTTACGCGCTCAAAAACCCCGGCATGGACCTTGACGTAGAATTTCTCTCCCGGCTTCAATTCGCCTTCACCATCATGTTTCACTACATCTTCCCTCCCTTCAGCATTGGGATGGGACTGTTGCTGGTGATATTTGAGTCATTTTACTTCTTCACCCGTAATAAAGTATACGAGTCTATCACCCGCTTCTGGATCAAGATATTTGCCGCTAACTTCTCAGTCGGGGTAGCCACCGGCATTGTGATGGAATTTGAATTTGGGACCAACTGGGCCAGCTATTCCCGCTTTGTGGGTGATATTTTTGGTTCTCCGCTGGCTGCTGAGGGTATTTTCGCCTTCTTTCTGGAATCCGGCTTTCTGGCCATCCTGCTGTTTGGCTGGAACCGGGTAAAACCGGGTTTTCACCTGTTTGCCACCTGTATGGTCGCGCTGGGTTCAATCATGTCGGCCTTCTGGATTGTGGTGGCCAATTCCTGGCAGCAAACTCCCGTAGCCTACGAACTGATGACTACGGCCGATGGCTACACCCGCGCGGTGATCACCGATTTTTGGGAGGTAGTTTTCAATCCTTCGTCCATGGTCCGCTTTTCCCACGCAGTTTTTGGCGCCTTTGTGCAGGGTGCTTTTCTGGTATTAAGTGTGTCAGCTTATTTTATCATCAAAGAGCGAAATTTAACCTTTGCCTACCGTTCCTTTACTATCGCGCTGATCGTAGCGGCCACCGCATCCATCGCCCAGCCACTGATCGGTCATATTCATGCGCAGGTGGTGGGCGAATACCAGCCGGCCAAGCTGGCGGCCTTTGAAGGGTTATACGAAACCCAAACCCAGGCTCCCCTCTCGATCATCGGTTACACCAACCCGGAAACCCGGGAAACCGTGGGCCTGGAGATTCCGGGCATGCTCAGCTGGCTATTACATGAAGATACCAATGCGGAAGTAATCGGTCTGGATCAGTTTCCGGAAGCGGACTGGCCCCCGGTGGCACAGGTGTTCCAATCTTATCACCTGATGGTGGCACTGGGGATGTTTTTTATCGGCCTGACCTTACTGAGCCTCTTTTGGCTTTACCGCAAGTCATTATTTACCAAACGCTGGCTGATGAAACTCTACATTCCGATGGTCGCATTGCCAGTCATTGCCAATCAGGCGGGCTGGTACTCAGCCGAACGGGGGCGTCAACCCTGGATTGTCTATAAATTACTGCGTACCAGCGACGGTCTGTCACAATCGGTACAGGCGGTGGAAGTACTTATTTCGCTGGTGTTGTTCGCTATTGTCTATGCACTGCTATTTTTTGTCTGGTTATACGTTTTGAACCGGGAAATCAAACACGGACCGGAAGATTATGCCCGGGAGCCGGAGAGCTATCACCATGAAGGTGAACAGGTAGATGCGATTAAGCGGTTTATTGAGTGATAAGGAGTGAATATGGGTGAATGGTATATACGAAAAAAGCTATTGTTGAAACATCAAGTATTATCATAAGTACGTCGGAGGTTGGTCGGTGGCAGTAAGCGTTAACAATACTCGTTAATTTATACCGCTTACTGCCAATTGCTTACCTGTCTGTCAAGTAATAAGACCATACAGCAATTTAGCCATTGAACTTTAAAGCATATGGATTTCAACGTCATCTGGTACATCATCATTGGGTTATTACTGATTGGATACGCTATTCTGGATGGGTTTGATCTGGGTGTCGGGGCATTGCATTTGCTGAGCAAGGGTGATCGAAACCGAAGGATTATGCTCAACTCTATCGGGCCGGTGTGGGATGGTAATGAAGTGTGGTTAATCACTGCGGGAGGGGCTTTATTTGCGGCTTTTCCTGAAGTGTACGCCACAGCTTTTTCAGGATTCTACCTACCTTTTATGCTGCTGCTGATCGCACTGATCTTCCGGGCTGTATCCATCGAGTTTCGTTCGAAGGAGCCCAGCAAACGCTGGCGCAGCACCTGGGATGCCAGTTTCAGCATTGGTTCTATCGTGGCAGCCATACTGTTTGGCATCGCCATCGGTAATGTGGTCGTCGGCTTTCCCATTGGGTCGGATAAAGAATATCAGGGCACTTTTTGGGATTTACTCACTCCCTATACTATCTTGACGGGGTTCTTCAATCTCTCCATGTTTACCATGCACGGAGCGATTTACCTGAATCTTAAAACGGAAGGAGCATTACAGACTCAGGTAATGCGCTGGGCACGTACGGCCTTTTTCGTCTTTCTCCTCATGTTTGCCCTCACCACAGCTGCTACATTGTACCTGCAACCCACCATGATCGCCAATTTTTCTTTTGGGTTGGTCGATGTGCCCGGCGAGGCCCACGAGCTGGTTCGCCAACATCAAACGCTTATTTCCATTGTTGCCTGGCTAATCGTATTACTCAACGGCTTATCCATCGCCAATATTCCCCGTACACTCTTTAAAGCCAAACCCATGCAGGCTTTCATCTCTTCCGCCTGCATTATTGCCGCTATTGTACTGCTATTTGCCCTGGGAATCTTCCCCAACATGCTGGTATCCAACCTCTCTCCTGACTATAGTCTGGATATTTATAATGGATCTTCTTCCAATTACACGCTACGCACCATGTTCTGGGTGGCAATCTGGGGGCTCCCTTTCGTAATTGGTTATACTTCCCTCATTTACTGGACGTATCGGGGCAAAACTCAATTAAATGAAAGTAGCTACTAGAGACTTGCTCCTAATGATCAAGGTAAGTATATTGAACCAGTGAATAAACAGGAAGTACTCAAGCAGGGGTTAAACATGCTATCCCAGCTAATTCCGGTCGCATTAGGAGTGTATCTGGGTATTATCGCCAGCAACTGGAACGATCAAAGAAACCAAGCAGCACTACAGCAGGTGTTTCTTCAAAACCTTTACCTGGAATTAAGCGCTAATCAACAAAAGCTAAAGGAAGCTTCTTCTTATCATGAGGCCATGTTCCAGTTGAGTAGTACGCTTTTAGACCATTACTCTGCCGATACTTTGCAACAAGGGTTTTGGTCGTTGGGAGGCTGGAGACTATTGCCAGGGTGGGAAGGATTGAAAATTCCAACCTTAGAAAGCTCGGTGTATGAAACAGGAACTCTTCAAAACACACTCCTCGGCCTCGACTTTGCCACTATTAATACTATTGCACAAGTATACAATCTTCAAGGAGAGTATCTGGCTTGGGCGAATAAGCTCATTTTTGATAGGATTACTACCATAAAAGGCAATGCCACTACCCGGGAAGCAATCAATAATCTTCAACAATGGTATGATGTAACCCAAAAGGGACAAACTTTGGAAAAAGACTATGAGCGATTACTAATCCTACTAAAAGCCCGATAAAAGAGGGGGGCCTTCATTATCAGTTTTATTAAGACTCTTTCTTCTTCCAGTAGCGCATCAGTCCGGCTACGCTCATCCAGGAAGGATTGGCGGCTTCATACTGTCGGATGAGTTCTTCACTGGCACCCTGCTCCCGAAGCTGACTCGCCACGTATTCCTGAAACTGCGGCACAGTCTCTTCTGCCGACTGCCCGGCTTCCATCTTGATCATGATCCACTCAGCCCAATTTAAAAGTTGTGCTTCCAGATGATTCAGATGAGCGTTAACATCCTCCACCCGCCCATAATGGGTGAGGTACAATGCTTTGGGGTTGAGGCTTCGGAGTAATTCAATAGACTGCTGCCAGTCTTCCACCTGAATATCCGGCGGAGGACAGGGTGGTTCTACTAGTCCTCCTTTAATCCGAACTCCTCCCACATCTCCGGTAAATATGACATCCTCCAACTGATAGGCGATATGATGCACCGCATGACCAGGAGTATGATAGGCCGTAAAACGGGTATCACCGAAGGTCAGCACTTCCTCGTGCGCCACAACTTTTAACCGGCCTTCGGCAATGGGCTGCATGGTGCCCCACAACCGCTCCATATCGTCCTGGTAGATCCGTTTAGCCGACTCCCATAGTTTCCCGGGCTGCGCCAGGTGTTTCGCACCGAATGGGTGTACATACACGGTGGCTCCCTGTTCTGCAAATGCCCAGGCGGCTCCGGCATGGTCGAAGTGAATATGGGTTAGTAGTACGTGTTGGATGTCCGAAGGCTGAAAGCCTGTGTTGCGAATGGCCTCTTTTAAAGATTCGTAGGTGGAATAGGGGCCGCTTTCAATAAGTATGGGACCAGCCGAGGTTTCAATCAGGTAGCTGGCAATGGCCTGTGAAATGTCTAAAAAATGAAGATCGAGGGTATGGATCATAAAAAAATCAATAAATCACGGTGAATACTACCCTGAAGGTAACGGGTAAATCCGGGAAACGCAATGACTAGATATAGCCCGCAACCCGGTATGCTACCGTTCCCACCATTTCGCGAATGACTACCTCAAACGTGCTTAGCGCGGAGGCATTGGGAATGAGCAGTTTATCAGGAGTAAATGTAAGTGGTTCGCTACGCACCCCCACGGGAAAGATGTCTACCGACATGCCAATTTTCTCAAAACAGGCTTCGGCCCGGCGCATATGGTATGCGGAAGTAATCAGGAGGGAAGCAGCAGTATCATTTTCCAAGGCCAGCAATGCCTGGCTGTTCACAGCATTCTCACGGGTATTGCGGGATCGATCTTCGATCAGAATATCACGTTCCGGCACCTGAGCATCTACCAAAATTTTTTTGAGCCAAATGGCCTCAGGAATACTATCGACAAATAATTTCCCCGAACCGCCACTCAATAATATCTTCTGAATTTTTTCTTCCCGGTAGAGTTGGATGGCATGCAAAATCCGTTCAGCATCCCCCACCACATGCACCCGATCCCGAGGTTCTTTATCTGCTGTAATTCCTCCTAATACAATGCCTACTTTATATGAGGGTAACGTAGCCAGCGGTTTGGGGGCGATTTCCCAGGCGCGCATCAATAAATTGGCTAAAAACGGATTGGTAAACAGTAAAAGTAAGCCAAACCCCAGGATAAAGAACTGCTTCCGATACCGCTTCCACCCAATACATAGAATGAGCGACAGCACCACCATGGTGATGGGCATTGCCAGGAAATAAAGGGTTTTGGAAAGTAAAAAAAACATGGCTGACTAATAAAAAATCAGCCACAAGATAAGGAAGGTCAGCACAAATACCAGAATAGCAATGATGTCTTTATGAAACCTGACTTTCATTCGGTTATTATGCGGAATAGCGAAAAACTAAATTACGACCCGATGGTGGCGGCAAACACATTCTCATTGCCCACCATATCCCGCACCCGTACTTTCACTTCTCCCTGCATGGGTTTAGATTCATCCAGCCGGTCCGACCAGATCAGGTCCCGTTTGTAGTCATAGTGCATAAGCATCCATTCGCCATCCACGTAGGCTTCGTACTCCCGAATTCCCGATGTAACATCTTCAATTTTAAACCGAAGTCGGTCGGAGCTAATGCTGAGCGGGGTAATCACCGGAGCAATGGTGTCTACTTCGAGAATAAAATCTCCGAAGCTTCTGGTTCGGAAGGTCACCGTATTGTTTTTCCAATCGCCCCCTTCGTAGCCCAGATCTCCTTTTGCGTCAATACGATATACGGACATTTTATCTCGGGGACCTTCCGGCAATTGCAGCGGTTTCAGCAATACCTGCATGTTTTGGCGCAGTGGCACATTATCCTGGTGAATCTGAAATAGCTCCCGGTCGGCCTCTACCTGATAATTCATTTGCAGAAAGAGAGTATCGAAAAGTGCCGATTTCGGGAAGGAGACATTTACCCGGGGTTGGTAAAAGCTGAACGCACTTTGTGAAGGCACCCGCACTTTGATTCCAAAGGCATTCACCTCTCCGCAGATATCCACCGAGTCGGGTATGCCTTGGTCCAGGTCCCAAAGATATACGGCTACATCATTCACTACATAGGCCGGCGGCTCTTCAAAGGTGCGGCGTTCAGCGAAAAATTTCGCTAATTTACGCTCATATACCCCTTCCGGATTTTTATCTACCGGAATAAACACCTGTAGCACATTGCCCCGAACGTGGTAGTTTTGATTCTGATAAGGTTTATTGAAGTAGCGAACCCGTAAAATTTCATCAGTAACCGACTGGCCCTGCAAAGTAAATGCCACCTGACTGCGGTTGCCACCTGCATCTGTCAGGGTGATACCGGCCTTATGCAATTGATCATCGGTGATCCTGATCTTCCCTTGCTGATCGTTGGTTTTATAGAAAGGAAGGCGGTTGCCATCATCAATATACAATTTATAAAAGGTCCGATTCTGACGATAACGCTCCTCGTAATTGGTATGTACGTGAATATCTTTCGACCGGGAGAATGAAAACTTATCCATCTCACAGCTAAATTGTTGCTCGCCATCCAGGATAAGTGCGGTATTTTTGATACCATACACATTCCGAACTCCCGTGGCTTTGTCAAAAGCGGCCACTTCCACCCCAATGGTACCCTTCACCGTGATGGGTTCGTCAATCACGTATTTCCCACCTTCGGTTTTTAGTCCAAATTCGAAGCGCCCAAACTGTCCGTTGATGCGCGCATCTTTATCCAGCGTAGTCAATGCTACTTTCCGCACGTAGGGAGGTACATTATCCACAATTTCTTTGAACCCAAACTGCAAAGGGTCAATGGGTTGCTGATTGGCGTCGCGAATCTCAAAATGCAGGTGCGGTCCACCCGAAGAGCCGGAATTACCGCCTTTCCCAATCACCTGCCCCCGCTTCACTGATAATTCATTTTTCTGCGGAAACAATTCTATGGTAAAGGATTTGTTCCGGTACTGGGCTTTCTTAACATATTCCTGAATCTGCTCATTGAACTTATCCATGTGCGCGTATACGCTCGAGGTACCATTGGCGTGCTGGATGTAGAGCGCATTCCCGTATCCGCCGTAGGATATTTTGATACGATTGATATAGCCGTCAGCCGTGGCATGCACCGGCGCCCCTACTACCCCGCCAATTTTAATATCCAGCCCGGCATGCAGGTGCGAGCTACGTAGCTCACAAAAGTTACCCGACAGGTAATTCCGCTCGCCAGGTTTGATCGGAAAAAGATAATAATCCTCATTCTCGAACCCCACCGACGTAAATACAATAGGAATAATCAGAAATACTAGAACCCTACTTAATCTCACAAGTCAATAATTTTTGATCTTCAATATAGGCAACTAACGTATTGCCCGGTTGAATCGGGCCAACTCCTTTGGGAGTTCCGGTAAACAGAATATCTCCCTTCTTTAGCGTAATGAACTGAGAAACATAGGCGATCAGGTAGTTGAAAGGAAATAACATCATTTTGGTATTTCCCTGCTGTTTTAACTCTCCGTCTACTTCCAGGCTGAAGTTTAGATTCTGCAAATCCGGAAACTGCTCTTTGGGCATAAATTCTGAGATTGGTGCAGAGCCATTAAAACCTTTGGCCAACAACCAGGGCAACCCTTTCTCTTTGGCTTTCTGTTGCAAATCTCTTGCCGTAAAATCAATACCTATCCCAATGGCATCGTAATATTTGTGGGCAAATTCCTCCTGAATGTATTTTCCAGCCTGGCTAATCCGTAACAAGATCTCAACCTCGTAATGGATGTCTTTGGTGAAATCCGGGTAATAGAGTGGGTCGTTATTCCTGAGTATGGCACTATCCGGCTTCATAAAAACCACTGGTTCACTGGGCCTTTCGTTATTCAACTCCTGAATATGTTCTGCGTAATTACGTCCAATAGCAATAATTTTCATGGTTGGTTATCTAAAGTACTACATTATAGTAGCGATTAATTTCGGTAACAAAAACCTGCCGAACATCACATCGCGTATTTTCCCGCAAAAATTAGCACACTTGGATCAGAAATACCATAAAAACGTTTATAACAATCCCATATTATTTCTTACTTGCGTAAGGAACCTCTCCTAAAACCGTTTTTTTCCCCGGATACATACCTCTCCATTTGAATTTACCACTTGCTTCACTAATATGCAGCTTAATCATGAAACTCATTTAGCTTTTTAGAGCACTCTTTCAAGAATCATCTTTATGAACAAACATACCTACGAATACGGTGTCATCGGTAATTGCGCGTTTCTGGCACATATTGGAAAAGACACGAACGTCTCCTGGCTTTGCTGGCCGCGTTTCGACAGTAGCTTTGTTTTCGGAGGCATACTGGACGAGGAAAAAGGAGGAGAATTTAGCATCAAACCCAGTTCCGAACGCTTCGATTCGCATCAGTACTACCGGGAAAACACCAACGTGCTCTGCACCGAAATTACTACCGACGAGGGAAAATACAAAGTTACCGACTTTGCTCCCCGCTTCTTTCAGTACGATCGTTACTTCAAGCCGCTGATGCTCATCAGAAAGATTGAACCGCTCTCCGGCACACCTCTTATCAAAGTTACCTGCAACCCCAAGGGAGAATACGGGGAGTTTGATTTAACGCACAACCAGGCGAGCAACCACATTAAATTTTTAGGATTAGGCAATGAGATCCGCCTCACCACTGATATTTCGCTCACCCATATTCATGAGAACAAATATTTCGTGTTAAACGACACCAAATATCTGGTGATGACCTACGGCGCTCCCCTGGAGGCCCCGGTGCGAAGCACATCGGAAACATTTCTGCAAAATACCGTCAATTACTGGCGTAACTGGATTAAAAGTACCAGTGTGAAGAGTTTTGCCCAGCGAGAGGTATTACGTTCTGCCCTCATCCTGAAGATCCACCAGTACGAAGACACCGGCGGGATCATTGCCTCGGCTACCACCAGTTTACCCGAAGCCCCGGGCAGCGGCCGCAACTGGGACTACCGCTACTGCTGGCTGCGGGATACGTACTATACGCTGAATGCTTTTAACAACATTGGCCACTTTGAAGAACTGGAGCGTTACTTCCACTACATTGCCAACATCTCAGCCACCCAGGAAGAGCGGTATCAACCTTTATATTCCGTCAGCGGAAGCAACCAACTGGTTGAGCGTATTATTGATCTGGATGGCTACAAGGGTAATAAACCGGTGCGGATTGGCAACCAGGCCTACGAACACATCCAGAATGATGTATACGGACAGGTGCTGCTCTCTCTCCTACCCTTATACGTAGATCATCGTTTTAACCATGACGAACGGGCCGGTTCGGATCGATTGGCAGCAGATGTATTGGACCGTATTGAGAAATTTATTCAGGAACCCGATGCCGGATTGTGGGAATTCCGGGATTTCAAACAACTGCATTGCTATACCTACTTATTTCACTGGGCAGGCAGTTCAGCGGCCATTAAGATCGCCAATTTCCTGAAAGATGACCCACTGAAAAAGAAAGCCACCAAATTGCGGGATCTGGCTGCTAACAAAATTGAAGCCTGTTTTGATGGAGAACGCGGGGTCTATACCCAGGCCATTGGCACCACCAATCTGGATGCAAGCACCCTGCAACTGATCATGATGAACTACCTGGACAGCGACTCGGAGCGTGCTCGAAAACACCTGGTAAATTTAGAAAAAGAGTTACGTTCTGCCGACGGCCTGTTTTACCGCTATAAGCACGCAGATGATTTTGGCACTCCGGAAACCACCTTCCTGATTTGTGGCTTCTGGTATGTAGAAGCCCTGGCCTGCGTTGGCCGGTTGGACGAGGCGATTGAAACGTTCAACAACATTATGAAATACAGCAACCATGTGGGGCTATTCAGCGAAGATGTAGACGCCAGCACCGGAAGCC
>JAVKCN010000120.1:0-38745 GCA_040222715.1 Cyclobacteriaceae bacterium
GCCATTCGGTTTCTTCCCATTTTTTGATACTTTCAGACTTGAGCAATGGGCGCATTTGAGTTTGATTGTTATTTCGCACATAACTATCTAACAAAGCTTCCATTGCTCTTTATTCATTATCATACATTCTTTACCACTACCGAAAACGGATATAAAATCAGTTCTATCTTAAATAAATAAGGAATAGAAACGAAGGCTACCATTAAACGCTTTCCAACAAAAAGTTTGGGATGTTATAATAGGGTTTCCGTACCAAATTTCGCAGATTAGCTATATAAGCGACAAACACAGTTTTTGAATTGGTCATTCAATAGTGATAAAAATTAAAAGCTTCGTTTATGAGCCCAAAAAGGCAAATACCCCTATTTTGGTGCGGAAACCCTAAACTGGCGATACACAGACTTTGAAAATAAACAGCTTTGACAGGCGGAATAAGTAAATGGAATTTGGGAAACACCAATAGCCAGTAGCCAGTAGCCAGTAGTAAAATAAACCTTGGATCTTTATACCTTTAACTCAGACATGGTTCGGTATACAGTGATAAATTTTGCTGCAAAAAAATCATCGCCACGCATCCCCAAACAAACCTACTCTTCAACCATTCAGCATTATGCTAATCCATAATGCTCACATAACCAGCGAATGAATAAACTCATCTTATCAGCAGTATTTACTTTAAGTTCCTTAATGGTTCATGCCCAAACAAAAATAATTGCTCATCGGGGTTTTTCTGGTGCAGCTCCTGAAAATACACTTGTTGCTTTTCAAAAAGCAATTGACAGTAAGGCCGATTATTTCGAACTCGATATTCATAAAACCAAGGATGATTCGCTGGTGGTGATCCACGATTCGTCGGTGGACCGAACCAGTTCCAATGACAAGCAGGGAGAAATTTCCGATATGAACTACCGTGATGTAATGACAGTCAACGTTGGATACCGCACAAAATTTGGAGATCAATATGAAAACGAAAAGATTCCAACTCTAAGACAGGCGCTTGAAACTGCCAAGGGCAAGATTAAGGTTTGTATCGAGATAAAAGTATATGGGGTAGAGCAAGAGGTTCTGGAAATTGTGAATGACCTTGAAATGCATGATGACGTAATCATCTTTTCGTTTTATTACCCGGTATTGGCCAAGATCAGGCAACTGGACAAGCGCATTCCCATGCTTTATCTCATAAGTTCTGCCGACAAAACAACTGTAGATTATGCAAAAGTGATTGATTCCATGGCCATTGGAGTAGGGGGCAACACAACTGTCACGAAGGAATATCTCGCCTTTGCGCATGAACACGGTATAGAAGTGTGGAAATGGACCGTAGATGATGAAGATGAAATGCAGCAATTAATTGATATCGGATTGGATGGATTAATCACCAATTTACCGGATAAAGCGATCCATAAAACCAGGTCCACTCCCAAATAACCGGCATCAAAACGCAATACAGCCAATTATTGTGATTTACCAATACATCATCTAGCAGAAAAGCCTGCTTGAAAAAACCCTGATCATTTGATGCTCCAGAATTTTGAAACTCGGAAGAATATCAGCGAATAATACTGGAGCGACTATTCCTATAAAACTTCCGTTCAGAAATTCTTTTACCTCGTTACCAGGCGTAAATCTTGGGGAGAGAAGCTGCAAGCGCAACCAATAAGCCTCTTCACGCCAGAAAATCAAACCTTCAGATGATGATTGCCATCAATACGCAATCATCGCTTTCAGGATGTTTCGCACATCGGTATAGGCATTCACATTGAAGCGGGCAGCCGATGTTTTGCTACCAACTTTAATGGTATGGGCATCCTGCGGCATGGCTTTAAAAGTATCTTCGTCGGTCATATCATCACCAATGGCCATCACAAAATCATGCGATTTCTTCTCCAGCCATTGCAAAGCAGTTCGCCCTTTATTGACTTCCCGGTCTTTGATTTCAACCACATGGTCGCCTTCCAGTACCTGTAAATTGCTGTTGGAAGAGATATACTTCAGGTGGCTGGCCAGCTCCCGGGTACGCAATTCACCTAACCCGGTTTCCACCTTGCGGTAATGCCATACCAGGGAAAAATCTTTTTCTTCAATAAATGAACCAGGGGTTCGCTGGACATAGAGTTCCAGTATTGGAAGAATCTCTTTTTTCCAGTCTCCTTTCATGGCTACCACCGTGCGCCAGTCTTTACCTTCCTCCCGAATCCAGACGCCGTGCTCGGCAATGAGGGTCACATCAAATTCTCCCATCCATTCTCCCAGGGTATCTTTATCCCGACCGCTGATGACAACCACCTTGTTTTTTTCCTCTTTCACCAATTTCCGCATGATCCCTTTTAGTTCGTCATCCGGCTTGGCATCGCGAGGGTCGCTGTGAAAGCCGGTCAGGGTACCGTCATAATCTAAAAATATCAGCCGTTCCTCGGCTTTACTGAAATCCTTCAGCATTTTTTCTAAGGACAATTCGTCCAAATGACGCGTTTGCATGCTCCGTTGTGTTTCTTTAATGGTTGATAAACTTTTCATAAATAGGTTCACCCAATGCGTAATATTATATCGCTTGAGCGAGTTTTGCATATTCGTATTATGCTGAACCTGTTCTTCTTCGGGCATCGTTAACGCGCGGTGAATGGATTCAACGAGTTGGTTGGTATCATTTGGGTTGATAAGGATGGCATCGGAAAGCTCTTTGGACGCACCGCACATCTCACTCAGAATGAGCACTCCCTTCTTATTGATCTTGCTGGCGATAAATTCTTTACATACCAGGTTCATTCCATCCCGCATGGGGGTTACTAAGGCGACATCAGCCATACGGTAAAAAGCAGAAAGTTCTTCCAGTGGGAAAGACCGGTAGAAGAAGTGGACGGGTGTCCAGTTGATTTTACCGTATTTCCCATTGATCCGCCCCACGAGCCGATCTACCTCTTCTTTCAATTCTTTATACTTCCCAACCGAATCGCGGGAAGGCACCACCACCATGATAAGTGAAATCTTATTACGGTATTGAGGATAGCGATCAAAAAACATTTCAAATGCTTCCAGCCGCTGCGGAATCCCCTTGGAATAATCCAGTCGGTCAATGGATAAGATGAGCTTTTGGTCACCGAGTGAGATGCGATAATGGACTTCCCGTTCGAGGGCTTCCGGAGAGGCCGCTGCCTGAGCATATTTATCGTAATCAATTCCCATCGGGAATGAGTCCACCATGACCGAACGATTGTCAACCGTCACCTGCCCCTGCGAACTGCTGAGACCGGCCAGGCGGCTGGCAGAACTCAGAAAGTGGCGCATATCATCGTACGTATGGAACCCGACCAGGTCTGCCCCCAGTACTCCGTTCAGCAACTCTCGCCGCCAGGGAAGTAAGCGAAAGATCTCGTAAGATGGGAATGGGATATGAAGAAAGAATCCAATACTTAAATCGGGTTGCTCCTTCCGAAGCATCCCTGGAACCAGCATCAACTGATAATCGTGAATCCAAAGCGTATCATCCGGTTCGGCTTTTTTGAGGATCTCATCTACAAACTTACGGTTAACCCGTTTGTAAGCCTCCCAAAGTCGGGGTTCATAAATTGCGTACTGCGTAAAGTAATGGAAATTGGGCCAGAGGGTTTCATTGCTGAAGCCTTCGTAAAAGTCCCGAATGTCTTCTTCCGTAAGGAATACCGGAGACATGCTCTCTTTCCCAATAGCCTCAGTAATGTCGTTTTTTTCCTCTTTTTTAGAGGTAACGATACCCGGCCAGCCTATCCATAGATTATTTCCGGTTTTATAAATAGAACCCAAACCGGTGGCTAATCCTCCGGCGCTCGTTTGATAAACAAGCTGCTTTTTTTCGTTCCGAGAAATTTTAACGGGCAAGCGATTAGAAACGATAATGGTCTTCGCCATAAAAGGTGGGTTGTAAAGTAGGTAGGTATATAAATGTTAGTAACAGCTCAAAACTCTATTTTGCAATAAAGCATAAAAAGAACACAAATTCCGAAGAAATTTTGCTAAAATTTAGATTTAAAGCTTCTTAATTTAATTTCAGTTAATTTACGTTTGGTATCCAGTGGAAAATCGCCTTTCATCATCCAGTCATAAAACGCTGGTTCGGTGGCCAGCACCTTCTCCACAGGTTTGTTTTTGTGCTTGCCAAAATTAAGCACCTCCACTCCCCCATCATTGTAGCACATCCGCCCCGCCAAGTCAACCATTTTAGTAGTGGAAATAGCATGCAATGATTCTACATCGTTACGAATAACTCCAACTTCATTCCCCTTAGCATCTACTACCGAGGCTTCATTGTACTTTTCTACTTGTGCCTTTAACACTTCCAGGGTCGCCTGCGTATCCGCCTCGGCACTGTGAGCATCTTCAAGCTTCTTATGACAGTAGAACTCATAAGCAGCGGAGAGTGTTCGTTTTTCCATCAAATGAAAAATCTTTTGTGCGTCGACCAGCTTCCGGCGGCTCACATCAAACTCCAGGTTCTCCCTTAAAAAAGCTTCTACCAGCATGGGCACATCAAACCGGATAATATTAAACCCGGCCAGGTCGCAGCCCTCCAGAAACTTATACAGGTTCCGGGCCACTTCTTTAAAGGGCGGTGCATCTTTTACATCCTCATCATAAATACCATGAATCATACTGGTTTCTGCCGGAATGGGCATCAGCGGGTTCACCCGTTGGGTAAGAGTGCTTGTCTGCTGATTAGGCATAATTTTGATGAAGGAAAACTCTACGATACGATCCTGGGTGATATTGGTGCCCGTGGTTTCCAGATCAAAAAATACCAATGGGTTTTTCAGTTTGAGCTCAATCATGTAACTGGATGGTTCTATTGTTCAATGGTTGGTTGATCCAATTGTTTGGATTCTTGCTTATTTTCTTTGCATTCGGCATTCCCCTGTTGGTTGCCGCCCTCTGATTATTGTTTGCTATGCTACAATTTCGTCTCCCAGTGCCACAAGGTCTAGTCCGCCGAAAGTGCCCGAGCTCATCATGAGCAGGTTTCTACCTGGCCAGCTTTCTTCTCTCAGGTAATTTTCCAGCTTTTCCGTCTCTGTGAAAATGAGAATATCTTCCTGATTGAATGCTTCTTTCAGCTGGGCATCGGTTAGTGGAGTGAGTTTCTTGTGTCTGGATACTTCCGGATTGTGGTACACAATGCCTACATCTGCATCCTTCAATGTATCCTGGTACTGGCTGATAAAGTCAGGATTCAGACTGCTATAGGTATGAAGTTCCACGCAGGCAGTGAGCTTACGGTTGGGGAACTGTTCTTTCACTGCTTTGGTGGTGGCCAGCAGTTTAGAAGGTGCATGGGCAAAATCTTTGTACAGGGCCATTTGCTCGTTTTCTGCTACCAGTTCTAACCGCAGGTTCGCCCCCCGAAAGGAACCAATAGCGGAGTAAAATTCGCTATCGGTCACTCCAATGCGCTTACAGACTTCCAGCGCGCCGCTGATATTTTGCATATTATGGGCACCGAACAGGCGCACAGGCACGTCTCCTTCACTCGTAATTAATTGGGTTTGAGCATTTTCTACCCGATGGGGATGGGTTCGGTATTCTATTCTAGCCACATCGATCCGCTCTTTCCGGCCAATGACGGTGGCCATGTCGTCTTCTTCGCAATAGATCAACACTCCGGCTTTGGGCGAGGCATCGGCAAAAAGATCGAACTGATGCACGTACTCATCTTCGGTTTTGAATACATTATAATGATCCCAGGCAATGCCACTGATCAGCCCGATGTGGTGATGGTATTTCAGTATTTTAGGACTGTGGTCAATAGGCGAAGAGAGGTACTCGTCACCTTCAATCACAATGATGGGGGCATTGGTAAGCTTTACCCGGCCCGGTAAAGCATCAATTTTTGCCCCGATCACATAGTCAAACTCATGCTTTAAATGGCTTAGCACATGCAGGATGATAGAGGTAATAGTGGTTTTTCCGTGGCTCCCGGCAATTACTACACGCTGCTTGTTGCGACTACGCTCATAGATAAAATCAGGGTACGAGTAAATGGTAATTCCTAATTCCTGCGCTCGTTGAAGTTCCGGGTTATCAGGACGAGCATGCATACCCAGAATAACCGCATCCAGTTCCGGGGTGATTTTCTCCGGAAACCAGCCCATCTGGTCAGGCAATAGCCCTGCTTCGGCCAGGGTGGTACGTGCCGGATCATAAATTTCATCATCGGAACCGCTTACCTGCACTCCCTGATGAGCGATGTGTAACGCTAAATCATGCATTACACTACCGCCAATAGCGATAAAATGCACACGGGCTAATGAATTCTGCATAAATAATGAGTTGATAGCTGATGTAATCCGACAAAGTTAGGACAAAAACCCTGATGGACAAATGGTGCGAAGCAGGAAACAAGCGGCCGGGTGCGAGCAGGAGGAAAGAAATTGGAGCGCACTTACCGCCTTGTATCTGATTATTTCGCCATCGCCAGACATTTGAAAGCACAAAATAAGGCCAGCCGTCTACTTCCTCCGACCATCCCGGTTTACGACTTCGACTAAAACTATCAGTATCAATGGACTACCAAGCTGCTCCACCAAAGTGCATGATGTACTCAACGGGCTTGGCTCTGTAAATTACTACTCCTCAAAGAAGGCTAATCCGTTCATACAGCAGAAAAGGCGAGCGAAATATTCTTCCAGGCTGCTACGGCACTCCCTGCCTGGAAAACAGATCCATCACTCAGTTCAGTGCTACAATCGAAGTTAGGCGGCTATTTTGCCTCCACTGATCGACATACCTGGTGTATGAACCGTAGTTTTTCAACCACAGCATCTGCCACCACAAAGGGATAGGTATCCGGTTGCCCCATGCTTCGGTTGATGCTGTTCATGGCAATCGTCAACGGCAGCCATAATGCCCATATACGGTCAAATTTATGGGTACGGTACGGGTCACGATCAATGTCAGCCATCAGGCTCTCATCGGCAGTGACGCGGGGCTCTATTTGCAAACCAAATGCGTAGGCTGTGGCCAGGGTATCTACCATATGCAGATAATGGGCCCAGGTTTCGGCCCAGTCTTCCCAGGAATGGGCACTGGCATAGGGACTGATATACTGCGCTTGCCAATTTTTCGGCGCGCCCTGTTTGTAATGGGTTTGTAAAGCCTCACCATAATCTTGTCGTTCGTCGCCAAATAACCGTCGATATTCTTCGATGTGCCCGGAGTCAGCAACCAGTATGTTCCAGTAGTAGTGCCCTACCTCATGCCGGAAATGCCCTAGCAAGGTGCGGTATCGTTCCCCCATCTCCTGCTTCATTTGAACCCGTTTGGCATCATCTGCTTCATTGATGTTGATGGTAATCAGCCCCTCAGCATGACCAGTGAGCACGCGCTCCATTTCACCGGAAGGTCCTGGTTGGTCGGCCAGAAAATCAAAGGCCAGCCCCCCCTGCGGATCTGTTCCTTTTGGGGCAACTGGCAATTTCATTCTCAACAGTGTATACACTAACCGATGCTTTGCCAGTTCCAGCTTTCGCCATAGTCGCTCATGATTATCCTCATTCAGGTTCGGAATTGTGCGATTGAGCTCACAGGCTTTGCAAAATTCAGCATCATCGGTATTGGGTATCAGCCAGTTGCAGGCTTTATACCGGGCATTAGAGCAATATCGGTACTGCCGCTGCGGATTATCATAGGCATGAAACAGGTTTTCGTCGACTGAAACCAGGGTTAGCAGGTCCATCGATCGGGGAGAAAAACCAAGTTGGCTGCTGCAATTTTCGCAGCGCACATTCTCAAAATATAATAACTGTCCGCACTTCTGGCAAGTAAATAATTTCATAAGTTTTGCCACGGTTTGCATGTTTTTATCGTGGCCCAACCGATAAGCAAAAAACAGATAGGATTGTTCGCGTTCACCTTTAAAAAATTAATCCCAGCCCATGTTTACCTTTCAATCATTCCTGATAGGAATAGGTTTCTTCCATCCCTATAATAAACCTAGGTTTCTTCGGTCCGAATGGTAATTTTCCGGCCGAGGACCTCTTGCAGGATTTTCTTACTTCGCTCTGCCGCCCATAACTCCAACTCAAAAGGCGGAGCGCCACTAAGCACCAACTGTATTTCTTTTTTAGCAATCCGGCACTGTACCTGATTCACCAACTGGTTTTTAGTGGTGTTCAGCCCTGCGGCTATGCGCAATATGGCAGATAATACTTTCACTGCCTTTTGGTGTTTTTTACTCAGCTTTCTGAACTTCTTCTGACTTTTGGAAGGCGCGGATTTCCGGTGATAACGAGCCACATGGCTTACCAGTAAAACTTCTTCGTTGGTAAACCCCCGCAACCGGGAGTGTTTGATGATATAGCGAGAGTACTTGTTATAGCGCTTAAACCCAATATACTGACCTGTTTCGTAGAGTAAGGAAGCATACTCTAAAATATGTGCTTCGTAAACCTGCAACGGATGTAGCGGAGCAAGTCCTTCAAATAATTGCCGGGCCAGGGCGGCTACATGAGAAGCTTGCTCCAGATCTACATTAAACTTCAGTGCCAGTTGCGTGGCGCTCCGGTAGCGAAGATCCTCGTGCTCAGGATAAGACACTGCATTCTGGGCATACTGATGAATATAATCGATGATCAACCCTTCGCGCAGCGAGGCATCACAAAGGGTAATCTCATTGGCATCAGCCAGCTTAAGCAACTGACTCAGTAACACCCCTCCGAGGTGGATGGCATCTGAACGACGATCATTTATCCCTTTTACATCGGTACGCTCCTCTGCCTGGGCTTTGATGAGCTTTTTGGTGAGTTTTTCCAGATCCGCCAGGGATACTATTTCCGCGTTAACCGACCGCAGGCTACCGTTCCCTTCGGATAACAAAATGGCTTCCCCTAAAGACCGGATGGTTCCGGATGTACCGATGACCTGATCAAAACCCTGCAATTTTGCCTCTTTCATGATATCCTGGGCTACCTGCTTGATATGTGCTTCCAGTACTTTCAATGCCTCCTCACCGATTGGCCCCTGATGGTCAAACATATCGAGGAGGCGTCGTACGCCCAACTTGATACTGCTTCGGAAGAGCACTTCCCGCTCGTCACCCACCACCGCTTCGGTACTTCCCCCACCAATGTCCAGCACCAGTGCTTTTTTTCCCTGTAAAGCAATCGCCTGCCGTACCGCCAGAAAAATCAGTCGAGCCTCCTCCTTTCCGGAAATCACCTGGGGTGCGATGCCCGTTTGCTGCACTACTTCATCCAGAAATTCTCCTCCGTTCCGGGCTTCGCGAATGGCGCTGGTAGCCGCCGTAATGATTTCATCTACTCCCAACTGATCGGCCAGTTGCACGTACCTTCTGATCACTTCCAGCCCTTCCTGATAAGCCCGCTCACTCAATAGATTGGTGGCAAATACGCCCTCACCCAGTTTCACCATTTCTTTTTCTCGCTCAATCACATCAAACGAATTGTCCCGGTGGACCTGCACGATAATCATGTGAATGGAATTCGTACCGATGTCAATGGCGGCTAGTTTCATAAATAGGGGGATGTGTTTTTGAAATGATTTATCTCTGTAATAAAAGCATCACTGGTTAAATTGCTGAACGTTAGAAAGCGGGAGGAAGGAAGCTGCTGGTAGTAAACAACTAACCTGATGGAGAAATGTGCAATAGCTTTGAGGTAATTGTACATTATTTATTCACGGCCTTCGGCTGCCAGCCGTCTACTGTTTTCTACTTAATAATGGCTTCTTAGCTCAAAATCTTCCCGTTGGGAGTCGAGTAAACGACCGTGTTCGCATTTAAGGACCCGGGCAGGGTAATTTCGCACAAACTCGTGGCTGTGGGTGGCCATCAGCACCGTGGTGCCTCGCTCGTTGATTTCCTGAAAAAGCTTCAGAATACCTTCGGATACGTTGGGGTCCAGGTTACCGGTAGGCTCATCGGCCACCAGCAGTATGGGTTCGTTGATGAGCGAGCGGGCAATGGCTACGCGTTGCTGCTCGCCTCCCGAAAGCTGGTGGGGCATCTTGGTACCGGCAGAGCCCAGACCGACCTGCATCAGCACTTCGGCCAGTCGTTTTTTCATTTTTGCCCGATCTTTCCAGCCAGTTGCCCGCATCACAAAATTCAGGTTCTCATCCACCGAACGGTCGGCAAATAGCTGAAAATCCTGAAAGATGATTCCCAATCGGCGCCGAAGAAAAGGCACATCCGAACGACTGAGGTGTTTAATAGCGTACCCAACCACATCCATCTCCCCCAACCGTAGCGGCAGATCAGCATAGAGGGTTCGGAGTAGCGAGCTTTTCCCGCTTCCGGTACGGCCCACCAGATAGACAAACTCACCCTTGGCGATAGAAAAATGAACGTCTTCCAGCACCACCTGATGCTCTTGAAAGATGCACGCATTGCGCACGTCTACGACGGGTTTATCTGAAAAGGGATTTTCTTCCATTACAGCTCGAGTTTTTGAATTTTACCAAAGGGTAGTCCGCTAATTACTTTTTCCAAGGCTTCTTCCTTGCCTTCCAATCCGTATTTATGCAAATTCTTAAGTGCCCGATCTGCCCGAAAATAGGCAATTAGCACAAAATTATCATCGCGAAGCTGAATATAATCAGGGATCTTGGCTTTCCCTTTCACTTTAATAATGTACATAAAGGATGCTGATTTGCCGGATGAAGGTAGTAAAAAAACGGAATGAGGAAAACGAAGACCGGAAAATGGAAATCAGGACGTATATAAAAAATTTTCCCTGAGGGCATAAAACAAAAAAAATACGGGTATCGCACCGCATCGACTGCCTACCCTTGCTGCCTTCCGGCCCTGGGGGAGTTCAGCAGGAGCTGGTCGTACCCGTATGCGGGCAAAGTTAAAATAACTTTAAGAGTTTACCAAGTTGTTTCGCTATTTGAATAAGCATAGTTCTCAAAATAGCCGCTCAATGGTCCTAAAAGAAAAAAGAGCCCGAAGACTCCTTTTCTACACAACAACCAATAAAAAAACAAATAATACTTTCAACTACCGGAGAATCCGGCATCTCATTTTTTCATTCTTTTTCCTAGTGGTTCACCATCTTAGGTTTTTTCTGAAAAAGACTAATGAGTACCGGGACAATTGCGATTGCTCCAAATACAACCACCATGCTCAACACATGTGAGGGTGCTGCGAAGAAATCTCCCACAGTACAAATGCCAAGTATCAATACTGTGGAAAATGGCAGTGAACAGGCGAGCACATTCATCGCAAACTCTATATCAAACGTAGGACTTGGTGAGTCATCATTGATCTCTTCCATGGCATTGACGGCTGCAATATGGGCGTAAGGCCAGAAACTACAGGCACTTTGGGGGAAAATAACGATCAGCAAAGCAATACCGGTATCTTGCACGGGCAGCACGACTAACAGAATGGCACTGAGTAGGAAAGCCACACTGGACCGAAGAAACAGCGAGGAGAAAATGGATTTAACCTGCTGCCAGTTCAGCTTCACTGAAATACCGATGAATAATAACACCAAAGGGGTCATCATCAGGCTCAAACTCTCAACACTCATTTGTAAGAAGGAGGGTAAAGTACTGAAATTAAGCCCAAAGGCTAACATACCCAGTCCGACCAGCAGTACCATGTTGATGGGCTCACCCAATAAGGAAAGCAACAAACCTTTTACCTTGTCCGAAGTGTTTTGGTTGGTGATCTGATTACGATGGTAGTACCAGCGCATGGCCACCAGGTATAAAATAATCAGCACAAATATTTTGTTTCCTACATCGGCCAATGCAGCCATGGCCAAAGGATGTTCGCCGTAGTATTGTAAAATAAAGGGAAAGCAGGAAAGGCCGGGAGCCAGAGAAGGCAATAACATCTTGATCGTTCGGTGTCTTGACGAACCAGGTTCAACCCCGGGTAATACCAGGTGCATTTTATCGGCTAACCAAAACATGATCAGGTTGAAAGCCAGCGCGAGCAGGGGGACAATACCCATCTCCCAGGTAAACTCAATCTTCAGTAGGGCAATGAAGATGGTGGCGGGTAATGCTAAACTTAAAATAATGGTTTTGATACCAGCCTTTTGTTCTTTGCTGGCAATTTTAGCTTGAAGTGAATAACCCAGCAGGATCAGCACCACCAACGATATCGTTCTTACAATCGCTAAATTCATAAATCAGCACAATAGGGGTCTGAGGCAACGAATTGCCCGCTAAAAAATATCAGTTAAAAAGTGGTTTGAGCAGTACGCTGAGACGTGGAATGCTATACGGTTGAGGAAGCCTGTTGCCTCCTCAACCGATAGTGATATCAGCACTGGCAGGTATTATTCGGATTACTTGCCACCTGCATGCGCAGCTGCGTCGTCCATCACTTTGGCTAAGCCAGCGGTGAAGCGTTTCATTTCATCCATCGTTCCCATACTTACCCGGCAATAAGGCTGCTCGTTGATGTTGTAAGTACGAATACCAATACCCCGGTTGATCATCGCCTCCATATACTGGTCGGTAGGCATATCGATCGGAAACAGGATAAAACTGGTGTACGAAGGCATGGGCGCGAAGCCTTGTTTCTTCAATTCACCCATGGTGTATTCACGGGCTTCTTTGTTAAGCTTCTTGGTTTTGGCCTGGAACTCCATGTCATTCAGGCTCGCCATGGCTCCTTCTAACGAAGTTACACTGATACCCATTTCAGTACGTACCAGATCTTTAATCATCTTCACGCGTTCGGGAAGTGCCACCATATAACCGATGCGCAACCCGGCCATGCCGTGCAGTTTGGAGAATGTACGGGCGATGATCACATCTTTACCCTCCTGTACCAGACCTACTGCTGAAGTTACCGCAGGGTCTTCGGCCAGTTCAATATAGGCTTCATCAATAAAAACCGGCACTTTACCCGCTACTTCTCGACCAAAGGCCATAATATCCTTGGTAGGAGTAATGGTGCCGGTAGGGTTGTTCGGGTTACAGATGTACACCAGCTTGGTATCCTTATCAATGGCACTGGCCATGGCATCCAGATCATGACCGTAAGCTGAGGTCAATGGAATGTTCTTCCAGGTGGCCCCTACAGCCTTAGAGGTGTTGACCAGCGACATGTAAGAAGGGTCCGCAGAAATTACGTTGCCACCGTTCATACAGGCCGCGATTGCTGTCTTCTCTAAAATATCGGTAGAACCGGGAGCCAGCAGAATTTGATCAGGGCTCACCCCTTCTTTTTCCGCCAGTATCTCTTCCATTTGACGAGAACTGTTATAAACATAGCGGTTACCTTTGCTGGCACTCTCGGCAATGGCCTCGATGGCTTTAGGCGAAGGCCCGTAAGGATTTTCGTTGGCTAACAAGCGTACCTCAATCTTGGAAAGATCAGGGGGAGCGATATGATAATTTTCGGAAAGATGGTACCGACCCTGGTAAGGTTGCATACCAAACGCAGGTCGCGCCTGGGCTGATTGATACAGGGCTGGCGCACTGATAAGCCCTCCGGCAAATAATGCACCTTGCTTTAACCAGTTTCTTCGAGATGTAGATGTGTTCACGTTCATTTTATTGGTGATATTGTATTCTGTAAAAGTAGGTAATTACGTGTTAATTTAAAATAATATTAGCATTAAAAGTACAGTCGCTTATATTTAATTCCAACACTACTTAACTAATCAAAATTAATCATCTATTTAATAAACCTAAATGCCGTTTCTTTATAAACTCCTACCCACTCAAATGACCCGGAGTCAGGAACAACAAAATACCCGGAGGCGTCGGTGGTAAAGGTGCCGATGGAGGTGCCGCCAGATAAGACCTCAATATTCAGATTGGGTACCGGAATTGAATCAATACCAACATTTTGATCCAGAATTCCACTTTTATCTAGTTCGTAGAAAGTCGCCTGAGTTTCACTGCTGCTTACTGGAGTCGTTACCAGTAACACGGGAGAAGCAACTCGATCAAAAGCCATGTCAGGCTCTTCTTCGCAACTGCTGAATAATATAAGACCAAAGAAAGCGGTCAGAAATAGAGAATATAGTTTTTTCATTGTCTTAATCATTAGTATGAGAACAGGGTAAGGGTATCTCCCCTACCCCATCAGTGAAATTTATTGTTCAACCCACCACAGTGGCGTTTTCATATTATCTGCCCCACCATTCAGTGAGGCTCCGGCTTCCACGTTGGCCCCATTCAATGAGTACTCAGTGCTGGGATACTCCATCCGGGTAGGTAGCACCCCGTCATTTTGAAACTGAGCCCGAGGATCATGGGCCGGCATCACCGGATAACCAGTACGGCGCAATTCCGTCCAGGCTTCAATACCCTGCCCGAAAAGGGCAAGCCACTTCTGCGTCATGATCGTTTCTTTGGTAGCAGTACCCAACTGCGCTAGATACCCCGCGGGCATGGTCAGACCATGCTGCTCAAAAGCCGCAGCTACGCCCATCTCAAAAAAGGCCTGGGCATCGCCTGTAATATCACCCTCCAAGGCGGCTTCCGCCTTCAGGAAGAGCAATTCGGCGTAACTCATCAGTACGGCGGGAGAGGTTGTCTGGGCGAATATATCGGGGTTGATCACCGCGCTGTATCCCAGATAGGTGGTGGCTATTTCACCGGGTAACCCACTGGGGTGACCACTGTATACCCCCTCAGCCAGACTGCCGGGGCTTGCGTAAACTTCCAGACGGGGATCGCCCAGATCCTGCAAGGTGGATACCAGCATGCTGTTGATGTTCCAGTCCGTTCGTCCCTGCTGAATGAGGATATCATGCCAGGGGTTGTTGGTAGGAACGGCCCCGTACTTTAGCTGGGCGATGTCATCATTGCTCCCAATCATCGGATACGTAGCCGGGTCATTGAGCATGGCCTGCATTTCAGCTCCGGAAGAAGCCACAATGTGCGCCTGACGGTTGAGTAGTTTGAAACGGGTGGAGTTAAACAGCTTTTTCCACATCATAATATCACCCCCAAACATAATATCACCCGCAATGGCTGGTCCCTCGGGGTCTAGTTTTTCATTGGCAATTTTCAACTGCTCAATAACACTGGCGTATACCGCTTCCTGCGAATCGTAAGCCGGAGAGAAGACTGGCTCTTCGGCGGTTCCGGCCAATGCCTCACTGTAAGGAATCGCGCCCCATACATCAGTCAGTAACGAGAACGTCCAGGCTTGCATACCCAAACCAATGCCTTCATAATTGGTGTTAGGGCGTTCGGATTCGGCACTAGAAAAGCTGGCAATTTTCTCAAAGTTAATAAGTCCGTCAGTATAGAATACCTCCCAGCTGGTAATATTCACTGATGGCTGCACATTGTAGTTATCGCCCTCGTTTTCGTAGATATTTCGGGTAAGATACCCCACCCACGACATGGCATGGTCAAAGTTAAGCCGTTCATTTCGGGTTTTATTTCCCCAGTAGTTATCCACGGCGGTTTGTATGGCATGCGGCAGCAAATACTGAGGATCTACTTCCACCGGTTTGTTCGGGTTGGAGTTGATCTCTTCAAAATCTTCGGTACAGGCTCCGGCTGCTAAAAGCAACGCACCAGCCAGCATCCAGTTTTTTATAGATAATTTCATACGTAGTGTCAGATTAGAATTTTACATTGAGGTTGAAACCTACACTGCGGGTACTGGGCAGTTGTCCGTAGTTGTACCCTAAATCAGAACTGGAGATCTCAGGATCAACGTGCGGATTGTTTCGGTGTAGAATAGCCAGGTTACGGCCAATCACAGAAACCCGAGCTGATTGCAGGAACATGTTATCAAACCATTTGCTAGGCAAACGGTAGCTGATTGAAGCTTCCCGCAGTTTTACGTAACTGCCATCAAATACAGCCGCTTCGTGGTACTGTCGTCCGCTGTAGTATCCGTAGAAGGTCGTAGCAGAAGCCACTACGTCATTCGCCACAAACTCCGGTGCTTCATCAGTACCGATATTTTTCACTCCTTGTCCAATTACGCCTTCTTCGCGGCCCAGGGCGGTTTCTTCCAGTACTCCGGTAACGCGGGCGATACTAGAACCCATATCGTAGATATCCCCACCTTTTTTCACATCAATAAGGGCGCTGATGGATAAGCCTTTGAAGCTGATGGTATTCTGAATACCACCGATCCAGTCAGGAGTGATGTTCCCGATCACATGCTGTCCGTCCAAACGGGTAGGATAGCCATTGGAAAAGATCACCTGCCCATCGGGTGAACGTGCGAACTTATTACCGTAGAGGTTACCGTAAGCCTCTCCTACTCTGGCTTCCAGCGAAGCTCCCCGGATGCTCCAGAGGGTTAGCGATTCCAGCCCATCGGCCAGTTGCACTACTTCGTTCTGGTTTTTCGCAAAGTTCACACTGGCATCCCAACTGAAGCCACTGGGCAATTGAATGATGGTTCCGTCCAATACTACCTCAATTCCTTTGTTAACAATTTCTCCGGCATTCAATACCCGGCTTTCGTAACCGGAAGCTCGGGAAATATCCACGGCCAGAATCTGGTCTTCGGTAGCCTGATTGTAGTAGGTTACATCCAAACCCAGCCGTCCGTTCAGGAAGCGCAGGTCGGCACCCAGTTCAATCCCCGTTGTACGTTCGGGCTTCAGATTCGCATTGGCGATCTCATCACTCTCGGCAAACTTAGGCACGCTACCATCCCATAACCCCTGAGGGTTAAATACCTGTTGTATCATATAAGGGTCGGCATCATTACCCACCTGCGCCCAGCTGGCCCGTATTTTGGCAAAAGACAGGGCATCGCTCTGTACATCCAGCATGTCGGTGATTACGGCACTTAATGATACTGATGGGTAGAAGTAAGAATTATTGCCACTCGGTAAGGTGCTGGACCAGTCGTTTCTTCCGGTAACATCCAGGAAGAGATAATTTCTAAAACCGAACTGGGCTGATCCAAACACGCTGTTTACCACCGATTCTTCAATCAAGCTTTCATCGCTGTTGGGGCTGGCGTTATTGTCCAGGGCGTACACTCCGTCAATGGTCAGATCATTGACATCCGAGTAGTTGCGCTTATAGTAATTGGTACGATGGATGGCTCCAAACTGCCCAACCACTGAAAAATCTCCGAAAGTTCTATCCAGTGACAGAATAAAATCCGTATTGCTTTCCTGGCGACGCAGCACTTCTTCATTGTAGCTACCGTAGTCAAAAGCCCCACGGGTACGGGCATATCCGGTGACATTGATGCGGGTATCTGACCACACGTCCGTTCCCGAACGTACCATCAGGCTCATCCAGTCAGTAAATTCGTAGTTTAGGCGGATATTCCCTAAGAATCGGTCTTTCTCATTGGGAGTAACCATGGTTTCCTGCCAGAAGTAAGGGTTGGTAAAGTAGGTGTGTTGCCAGTTCGGTGGCTCATCATTGCCTGCGGGCTGAATGTGTACATCTTCATACGCCTTGTAGTTTTCCAACTGGTCAAAATTTGTATGACGATGATGCCAGATAAATTCCTGACCGCTGAGATAACTTCGGTTTTCAGACCCGGATTTGATGTACTCACCCATGGCGGTCACCGTTAGTTTATCCGTGAATTTATATTCAGAGTTCAGCCGGAAGTTATTACGGTAATAATCAGTATTATGGACAATACCATCTTGTTCTATACGACCAATGGATAGGCGTATGGAACCGTTTTCATCACCCGCACTCAGGGCTACGCTTCCGTTCATGGTACTTCCGGTTTGCCACCATTGATCCCAGTTATCGGGCTGAGGTACAAGCGGGGCGGTTTCAGTACCCGTCCACCACTGGCGAATCAATCGACCATCCATGGGTGCCCCCCAACTCTCATCTGTTCCCTGGGTTCCTTTAAAACCATCTACCGTACCACTCCAGCCATCGGCATACCAGGTTCGGTAGCCGTTGCCACCACCGTAGATATTCTGAAACTGAGGCTTAGCCAAAGGGCGTTCAAAGGTGGTGCTAAAATTCACATCCACTCCCACTCCGTTGACTCCTTTGCCCGTTTTGGTCGTGACCAGAATAACCCCATTGGCTGCTCGTGAGCCGTATAATGCTGCGGCATTGGGTCCTTTGAGGACACTGATTTCAGCGATACTGTTGGGGTCAATTTCGGAAAGACCGCCCCCGAAACGCTGGTTATCGGTTCTTTCGTCGCTGGTAGAGTTGCTCGTTTGTTGCATGGGAATACCATCAATAACTACGAGCGGTTGGTTATTTCCTCCTACTGAGGAGAAACCGCGAATGACAAATTCAGGTGCTCCACCGGCACCACTGTTGGTAGATACCTGCAAACCCGCTACCCGACCAGACAGGTTGTTCACCACACTTTGGTTAGGTGCCTGGGCCAGGGCCTCTCCGTCAATTCCCTGTACAGAATAGCCCAGTGCTTTCTTCTCCCGTTCCAGACCAAAGGCCGTAACGACTACTTCAGAAAGCTGCTCCACGTTGGCCGCCATGCCTACGGTAAGCGTAGTCTGATTTCCAATCGTTACTTCTTTGGTTTCTAATCCAATAAATGAGAATACCAGTATTTCAGCCTCTGAGCCTACTGCCAACGAAAAATCCCCGTTAATATCGGTGATCGTTCCGATAGATGTCCCTTTGACGACTACATTCACTCCGGGAAGCGTTGTTTCGTCTTCAGCCGATGTGACCTGTCCCGTGATGGTACGATCCTGCGCCCATAGCGCAGATGAGAAGGTGAGCATCGCTATCCAGAAACCGGCAAAGCGCCAGACAGGATGAGGACAGCGGTGAGAAAAGGTAGAGTTAATCCTCATAGTTTAGGAGTTTAAAGTGAGCAATTAGAGTGAGCGCAGGAAAAATAGTAAAATTTGATTTTTACTATTTATGCAAACTTTTATATTGAACTATACAATATTCATAAAAAAATAATTGTTGTACAATACAATTCACCAAATCTAAAGGATATTTATTTTATTTTCAAAACTTAATTCTTATTAATTATTCAAAACTAGAATTTTTATTCAAAATTTTAGTTTTATACGAAATATTCACTTTCTTGTATAAATATTATCAAAATATTAAACTGCAACTGATTTTGCCAGTTTGTCAATCAATAGACCTGTTGTGCAAAATTCAGAGCGTTAGTACAGCCAGGGGCATTTAGCATTGGTTGATTAGAAAGGATATGCTTCGAGCAGCAGGGTCAGTAGCACTACAATGATCAGTGCCGGCAACATGTTGGTAATTCTCAGTGCTTTAATTTCGAGTAGGTTGATACCCAATCCCAGAATAATAATTCCCCCCGTAGCGGACAATTGGTTAATGACCAGTTCTGACAAAAAAGGCTGCAACCAACTGGCTGACAATGTGATAGCTGCTTGAAATAAGCATAATGGCAATGCCGCAAACAGTACTCCCCAGCCGTAGGCGGAAGCCAGCACCATGGAAGAAAAACCATCCAGCATGGATTTGGTGTAGAGCAGCGATGGATCATCATTCAATCCTTCCTCCAGTGCCCCCACGATCGTTAGCGAGCCCACACAAAATAGCAGAAAAGCAGTGATCAGCCCTTCTGTGAATTTTTCACTGCCAATGTTAACTCGTTTCTTAAACGCATCTCCCAGCAGAATGAAACGATCGTGTAATCGTAATCCTTCCCCTGCGGCCCCTCCGATCAGAATACTAAAAATCAAAATCAGGATATTCTGCACCTGAAAAGCCATTTGCATTCCAATCAGTAGTGTACACAACCCAATGCCCTGAAAGCTAATTTCCCGGATCTTTGGGGGAAAACGGCTTTGCAAGAGTAATCCAACGGTACTTCCGGCGATAACAGCAAGGGTATTGATGAGGGTTCCGGTGGGTAAGTTCACTAGGGCTATTCATTATATCGTAAATGGCAAAGATAATGGTATATGCCAAAAAAGAATGATCAAATTATGAAGTGGGGCAGAAGGAAATAATTGACGTTGAAATCACCGCTTACCACAGAAATATACTTGTACTTAGTTAACATAAAGGTTACTTTCATCAGCAATATACTTACCAAGAAAGGCACACACTAACATAAGACTTATCAAACTACGATGAAATTCTATTGCTTAACTCTGCTGCTTTTGATGATGCGTCTTTTAGACAATATCTACCTTTATGCTCAACCCCTTACTCCCACTGACAGCCTGCTTGCTGTCCTAGATACCAACCCTCATGATACTATAAAATATAATAGCTACCTTTCATTGCACTTCGAATTTTTGCCTCAGGATACTGCCCGTTCGCGGCATTATTTAGAGGAAGCCATTACTCTGAGTGAAAAAATGCAGGATGCCAGAAGGATTTGTGTTGGTTATCTGAATTTGTGTAATTATTTATGGAGAAGAAGCGAGTTTCAATCTGCTGAGCAGTGGTTAGCAAAAGTAGAACCGTATCTTGCTCCTTTAGATGACCATCAAATAGATGCCACCTATTTCACTGAGCAAGGGTTTATCCTCAAAAATAATGGCGATTATGAGGCGGCGGCCCGTAGTTTCTTAAATGCCAGGTTCAACTATGAAGAAATTCACGATACAGTGGGAGTCATTAAATCTTATAACAATATTGGCACGATTTACTGGGAGCTGGAACAATTGGATGAAGCATTAGGCTACTTTAAAAAAGGACTTGCGGAAACGTCTGACGAAACTGTAACGAAGGGAATTATCGGAAATATCGGACTAATCTACCGGGCCAAAGGTGATTACCCAAAGGCGCTGGAATATTATAAGAAATCACTAAATATTAATAAAAGATTAAATTATAAGCAAGATGAGGCTATTGACCTTCAAAATATTGGAGTGCTTTATGCTAAAACTGAAGACCACCGGTTAGCATTAGACTATTATGAAGAGGCCCACGTATTGTCGGCATCGATCGGTGACCAGATTGGGATGCTCTATTCCAATCATGCAATGGCCGCTTCCTATGCCAATTTGGGCTATTTTCAAAAAGCGATTGACAATATACAAGCGGCATTTCCAATAGCTGCCAGGTTAGGGGTGAAAGAAGAGATAAAGAATCTGCACGAATCTTTATCAGATATTTACGAAAAAAAGGGAGATTTGCAGTTGGCACTGGATGAGCGTAAAAACTATGAAAAGTGGAAAGACAGCCTGATTAACGAAAACTACCTGGCCAAAATCAAAGAATTGGAAGTACAGTACGAAACTGCTAAGAAAAACGAAAAGATAACGATTCTTACTCAGGAAAAAGCACTTCAATTAGCCAGAAGCAGGCAGCAGGCAACTGCCAATAAAACGCTGATGGCTGGGCTGCTGCTGGTCTGTACAATTGCGGGATTTATATTCTATACACTTCGGCAACGGATTAAAAACCAAAAGATCCTTGCTGCCAAAAATGAAGAAGTAAAGATATCCCATTTTCACCAGCAGCTCACCAAGTTAGAGATGAAGGCATTGCGGGCGCAAATGAATCCCCACTTCATCTTTAATTGTATTAATTCCATTAACCGCATGATGCTAACTGACGAGGGTGATGGGGCTTCCCGTTATCTGACGAAGTTCGCCAAGCTGATCCGGATGATGCTGGAAAATTCTGAAAACCCCACGGTATCACTGGAAGATGAATTAATCATGTTGAATGCCTATTTGCAATTGGAAAGCCTGCGTTTCAAAGAAAAACTTCGTTATGAGATTTCTGTGGACGATCGTATTGACCGCGAAATGACTCACCTTCCCCCGATGGTACTACAACCCTTCATCGAAAATGCAATCTGGCATGGGCTGATGCCTAAGCAGGGAGAGGGAATGATTAAAATAGCCATTCAGGAGGAGTCAGGGGTACTAAAATGCATTATTGAAGATAACGGTGTAGGCCGGGAAAAAGCTCTGAATCTTGCTGAAAGTAAAGTGCTGAAAAAGCAGTCGCTGGGTTTGCAGATTACGGAAGAGCGACTTAAACTATTGAATAAAGAGCAGCTGAAAGACCTGATTCGCATTACCGACCTCAAAGACTCCACGAATCGGGCACTAGGAACCCGGGTAGATGTACTGATCCCCATTACGCAACTATGATTAGAGCGCTTATTATTGATGACGAAGACGATGCCCGCGAGGCCCTCCGGCTAGCCATTGAGCGTTACTGTCCCCAAGTACAGTTAATCACCGCCTGTGCTTCTCCTGAAGAAGGACTGAAAGCCATTCGGGAACACACTCCCGAACTGGTGTTCCTGGACATTCAGATGCCCCGCATGACGGGCTTTGATCTTTTGCAACAACTTTCACCCGTATCTTTTGAAGTAGTTTTCGTAACGGCCCACGATCAGTACGCCATTAAGGCCATCCGGTTTAGCGCTTTAGATTACCTGTTAAAGCCCGTAGATGTGGATGACCTGATTCATGCGGTTGATAAAGTAGAGGAGCGATTAGGACAGAAAAACAGTGGTTATCAGTATCAATCGGTACTAAACAATATTCAGTATCGGGCCAGAAAAATTGAGCGGCTGGCAGTGCCAACGCTGGAAGGGATTGAGTTTTTTCCCACAGATGATATTATATACTGCCAGGCGGATGGCAACTATACCACCCTGTTTCTGAAGAACAAACAACAAATACTGATTTCGCGGAACCTGAAAGACTTCGAAAACCTGCTGGTGGAATCAGGCTTTTGCCGGGTACACCACTCCTATCTGATTAACATGGTCCACATCCAGAAATATGTAAAGGGCGAAGGAGGATACGTTGTTCTCACAGCTGGATTTCATGTGGATATTTCCCGCCGTAAAAAAGAGGAGTTTTTGAGCATGCTGGATAAACTTTGACGTGCCTTACCCGGCTCCCTTGACCTTTTGAGTTATACCATGGTGGTAGTCGCAGGCATGCGTTCTTACTCAGCCTGCAAACCAGATGAAGATAATGCCCCATATCTACAGCTAGAATGCCTTAATGGAGGGGATGCCACAACAGATATTGAATTAGAAACCTGTATAAGTGTCTGTATCTTACAGTTTTTCCAGATATACACTTAGGCTTTGGCTTGATGAACAGGCTAAAGAATGTAGTTCAAGAGCGTAACAGGAGAAGTGATTTCGTCTCAACTATCCCGATAAAATACTCGCTTCACTCGCTCTCCAATATTGGTGAGAATCTCGTAGGGAATTGTATCAATCCATTGCGCCAGGGTTTCAACCGATAGGGATGGGCCGAAAATAATGACCTCATCTCCTTCGGAAACCTCCATCCCTGTGATATCAATCATGGTCATGTCCATGCACACACTACCCAGGGTCGGAGCATGATGTCCATTTACCCAGACGGTTGCTTTGCCATTACCAAAACCCCGGTCATAACCATCCGCGTAGCCAATCGCAATCGTGGCAATGGTACAATCCTGTTTTGCTACTCCCCGACGGCCATACCCTATAGTTTCTCCTTTTTTCAGATGCTTGACCTGCGACACTACCGTTTTTAAGGTACTCACTGGCTGTAGCAATTCAGACTCCTGCCCCGAAGGATCTACTCCGTACAAGCCGATGCCCAAACGCACCATATCCCATTGGTATTGCGGAAAGCGGATGATACCCGCAGAATTCAGAATATGGCGGAGTGGACGATAGCCCAGCGCCTTCGTTAATTGCTCATAACCAGCCTGATACAATTGTACCTGTTGCTCAGTAAACTCATCGTGCCGTGCTTCATCAGATGCCGATAGATGGCTGAAGATAGTATTGACCTGTAAGGAATGTTGTTGCAAAACCTGGCTCAACTCCTCTAATTCATCGAAGGCAAACCCCAGGCGATGCATGCCAGTATCCAGTTTCAGATGGATAGGGATCTGCGATGCGCGAGCCCCCAATTGTTCAGTAAACAACCGAAGCATCCGCAGGCTGTAGATTTCCGGCTCTAGGTGGTAGGCCGCTATTGTTTCGAAAGTATCCGGCGCAGGGTTCAGCACCAGAATGGGAGTACGGATGCCATGTTCCCGCAACATGACGCCCTCGTCTGCATAAGCCACTCCCAGATAATCTACCTGATGAAATTGTAATAGATTGGCAATCTCGAACGAAGCTCCTCCGTACGAGAAAGCCTTCACCATCACCATGATCCTGGTTTGGGGCGATAACTTTCCCCGAAACACCTTGAGGGTATGCGTCAGTGCATCCAGAGTGATCTCCAGCACCGTGCTCTGAATTTTCTGTTGCAGACGTTGTACAATCTGCTCAAAGTGAAACATTCGTGCCCCTTTGACTAAAATACTTTCCTGCCGAAAGTTGCCGGGGTGGAATCGTTGTAGAAACGCCTGGGTATTTTCAAACAACTCAGTCTGAAAAGAATACTCCTGAAAAACTTCTTGTTGTTCAAGAAGTGCCGGACCAATGCCAATGAGCCGATGGATTCCCTTTTGTGCTAAAAGCTCGGCTACCTGCGGGTACAAATCACCAGCCTGTTGCCCACTCTGTAGCACATCCGACAAAATAACGGTAAAACACTCATTCTGTGATTGTTGCACAAGAAAATCCAGGGCTAGTTGCAGACTTACCAGATCATTACTGTAACTATCATCTACCAAATAACATTGATTGATGCCCTGCTTCATTTCCATTCGCATGGAGACCGGTCGTAACTGCCGGAGGGCTGGTTGCCAGCGTTCCAGATTATATCCCTGAATGATCCCGCAGACCAACGCATGGGTAATATTTTCCAGCGAAGCTTCATCCCGGAAAGGGACTTGCACCTCCTCAGTCCGCCCCGTAGTCTGCGACTGAATCACGATCCGGGTCACGGTGTCAGCCTTTTCCCAACGAACCTGCCAGGCTGCATCACTATCCGTTTCCGTGGACCAGGCGCAGCATTTCCCGGGGGAATACATTTCTGATAAAACTTGCTCAATCAGGGTATACTCTTTCCGGTAAATGATGGTATGAGCATTGGTAAATAAGATGGCTTTCTCCTGCACTTTTTGCCTCTGATCGATGAAGCCTTCATTATGAGCGGAACCAATGTTGGTGAAAATTCCAATAGTCGGTTGTATGATCCCTGTCAAATGCTCCATCTCCCCAACCTGGGAAATACCCGCCTCAAATACTCCGACCGTATGTGAAGCGTTCAAGCCCCAAACAGATAAAGGCACTCCAATCTGCGAATTATAACTTTTCGGATTTCGCGCTACTGATTCACTAGTGGATAACAACTGGCTGAGCCACTCTTTCACAATGGTTTTGCCATTGCTGCCGGTAATGCCCACCACGGGAATAGTAAATTGCTGCCGATGGTGCGCCACCAGTTGCTGCAAGGCACGTACACTATTTCTAACCAACAGCACATTGGCCCCTGCTAACTCTACCGTGGGCACCTGTTCCAGCACAAATTGACGAACCCCTTGCTCGAACAAGGCTTCCACATACTGATGCCCATCGTGGCGTTCTCCCCGAATGGCAAAAAATAGGGCCGCTTCATTCTGGATTCCTCCCCGACTATCGGTCAACAGATGTTGCATGACCAGCTGCGGTTGAGGTATTTGAATGGGTTTTCCTTCAACCAGCTTCGCTATTTCAGAAAATTTGATCATGTCCGCTTACTTTATGCACAATGCTACCACAAATTAGTTTTACCGCATGAAAGAATTTGGTAGAATTGCACCGATATTTGGCAAAACTACGATAACCACGTAACGAAGTAAACCTACAAACATTGATCAGTATTTCTCACCTAACCAAATCTTTTGGCACTTTTAAGGCAGTAGATGATCTGAACCTGTCTATTCAGCCGGGTGAATATGTGGCTTTGCTTGGGCCAAATGGTGCCGGAAAAACCACCCTGGTGGAAATGATTGAAGGGCTCCAGACTCCCACCTCCGGAAAAATATGTATCCATGACCAAAGCTGGCAGCAACACACGGATACGCTACGGAGTATGCTGGGCATTTCACTACAGGAAACCAAATTTGTTGATAAACTGACCGTAAGCGAAACCCTCGACTTATTCGGGAGCTTTTACCATCTGCCCAAAAGTCGTACCCAGGACATGCTGCAAGCCGTCAACCTGGAATCCAAACGCAGTGCCTATACCGCCAAGCTATCGGGCGGCCAACGACAGCGACTGGCCCTCGGAGTTGCTCTGATGAATGAACCACAGATTTTGCTACTGGATGAACCAACGACCGGATTAGACCCCAATGCGCGTCGGGAAGTCTGGGACATCCTTACTCAGTTACGTCAGAAACAATCTACCACCCTCATCCTGACTACCCACTACATGGAAGAAGCCCAGTACCTTTGCGACCGCATTGTGATCATGGACCAGGGGAAAATTCTGGCCGATGGCACGCTGGAAGATTTACTGGACATGTATGACCAGGGAGAAATCATTTCCTTCCGCCTCGAGCAACCTTTTTCGCCGGAACTGGCCCAACAGATACCTGGCCTGCAACATTACGAAAACCAAAATATGTATCATCAGGGGCAACTGATCGTGGACGAAATTACCACCTCCCTACCGGCTTTTCTGGCTCTGATAGACCGCCACCAATTAGGCATGCAGGAGCTGGAATGCCGTAAGAAGACCCTGGACGACCTGTTTGTTTCCATGACTGGAAGGAGGCTGGATGCCTAGCCCGCTACTACAACTGATGCTGATGCAGTTCCGGGAGTTTTTCCGCGAACCGGCCATTCTGTTTTGGTCATTTGGTTTTCCACTGGCCATTTCAGTGGCCCTCGGTTTTGCTTTCACGGCCCGGGAAGCACCAACCCGCACAGTAGCCGTGGTTTCCTCAAGTGTGCAAACGCTGGATTCGTTGCAGAATATCGTCCAAGCTTCATCCGACGCCACCCGGTTTCGGTTCGTCACGGCCCGGGAGGATAGCGCCATTTTACAACTGAAGCGCGGGGAAATCACCCTGTATTTAACCAGGAACAGTGGTCAGTGGGAAGCGCACTATGATCCGCAGAATACCGAAGCCGAGCTGACCTACCTGCTCCTGCAACAGTCCTTACAGGCCGCTCCGTCTACCGTACTCTCCCAACACCCCATTACCACCCCCGGTCAACGTTACATCGATTATCTGATCCCGGGGCTGATCGCTTTGGGGATTATGAACTCATTGCTCTGGGGTATGGGCTGGGCGCTGATTGAGATGCGTATCAAGAAATTACTTCGCCGCATTATTGCCACTCCCCTGCCCCGGTCTACCTTTTTGCTGTCATACTTGTGTACGCGCACATTGTTGTCAATGCTGGAAGCAGTGATCGTATTTTTATTTGCCCATTATTTGTTCGGAGTGGAGATTCAGGGAAGTGTACTGGCTGCTTTTCTGGCATTTTTGGCAGGCGTAGTGGCTTTTGGGGGTATCTCCGTACTCATTTCGTCTCGCACCGATCGCACGCATATCGGCAACGGGCTGATCAACATATTTGTACTGCCCATGACCATCCTCTCGGGAGTGTTTTTCAGTTATCGGGGCTTTCCGGACTGGGCAGTGGCCGTGATCGAGAAACTGCCCCTCACGCTTTTGGCCGATGCCTTACGGGAAATATTTCTGGAAGGAGCCACCCTGCCAGATGTAGCTGCGAAAATTATAGGACTGGCTATCTTCGGTATATTTTTCTTTCTTCTTGGATTGCGATTGTACAAATGGTACTAAACGTTTAGCTTCATACTGTCCGCAACTGAACACTTATGTTCGCCTTCGCACATTTTTCATTTGCAAATCAATGATAATTTACTGATATTCAACCTTCTACGAATTTGGCATTTTGATTGAATGTATCTAACAAAATTTTAACTACTATATTTTTACAGACGATGAAATTGTACAAACTAACCCCTATCCTGGCATTAGCCTTTGTCACTATTCTGGTCGGAGCAACTCCCCAAGAACAAGATCCCTATCTTTCTAAAACATTTACCCTGAATGGGCGCGGCGATCTGTTCGTGAGAACTTCGGGCGGGAGCATTGAAGTTACCGGCCACGGTGGCAATCAGGTGGAAGTAGATATGTATGTAAAAAAGAACGGCTCCTGGAGTGGCTGGTTTGGCAACGACAGTGATGATGAAGACCTTGCGGAATACCTGGAAGATTACGACATAGATATCAACCAGGATGGTAACCAAATCAACGCCACGGCCAAGCGAAGAGGAAGCGGATGGGGTAACAATAAAGTAAGCATCTCTTTTAAAGTAAAGGTTCCTCACGATATTTCCACTGATTTATCTACCAGTGGCGGTTCTATTACGCTTGCCAGCATTGAAGGAGGCCACGAAGTAAGCACCAGCGGTGGCAGCCTGAATTTTGACAAAGTCACCGGAACCACCGAGGCCCGTACTTCCGGCGGCAGCATCAATGTGGATAATTATCAGGGAACGCTCGATGCCAAAACCAGTGGTGGTAGCATCCGAGTATATGATTCTGAAGGCAATCTGGCAGTGAATACCTCAGGCGGTAGTATTGTGCTGGATGATGTACGCGGAAGCGTAGAAGCCTACACCAGTGGTGGCAGCATCCGGGCTGATATCCGCTCTCTGGAAGATCAGCTCACCCTGAAAACCAGTGGTGGTAGCATCAATGCGGTTATCCCTTCCGGCCTGGGACTGAACCTGGATCTGGCCGGTAACCGGGTAAACACCGAGCTGCAAAACTTTACCGGAAAATCTGAGAAAAACAGTATTCAGGGCAGTGTTAACGGAGGCGGTATTGATGTAACCATGCGTACCTCCGGTGGCTCAGTGAATCTGGATTACCGCTCTTCCATGTAATATTAGCATCGATCATATACCTGTACAAATTTCCATAAAATGAAAAAAGGAGGTCTTACAACCTCCTTTTTTCATTCACTACCTCCGCTAATAACCGCTACTCCGGGTATACAAACTCCCTTAGTTGAGGTTTATGATCCCGCCCGGCGAAAGTAAACATCATTGCTAATAGACTCCAGTTTCACCTGAATACCACCGCCAGCCACAGTTCCTTCAATTTCCCAACCCACAGGACTGCTCCGGTGTCGCTCTCGCTCAGCCGATTCATCAAGGGCCAATTCCAGATTAGAATACACCTCGCCGGTAATAGATTTCATCGTTACATCGGCTCCCTGCTGCGCCATCCAATCCACATCCACAAATCCGCTGAGCGACTTAGCGAATATGGGAGCTGTGGCTCCCTGAATGGTGATATTACCGCCCAGTGTTTCTACGTGCAGAGGAGCTTCTGAAGGAAGATAGATTTCGTAGAAAATCAGGCTACAGTAGCTATATCCATCCATCTGGTAATTGCTTCCGTCGCAATCGCCCCGATACTTTTCCTCGGGATCTTCCAGTGCAGTAGTCACCCTGATTTGGGTGGAGGTACGCTCCGCACTCATCGACCAGGCATCGTTCTGCTGATTATCGTTCAAAGTAACACTGGCCCGAACGGAAACCTCATCCTGATCCCAGATTTTGATCTCAATGGCACGAGCATATTTCAGTTCCAGATATACTTCCTCCCCCGATTCCCAGGGAATATTTTTTTCTTCTATACGCTGGGCCCAGCTTATCCCGGTGCTGAGCAGGCATACTACTACCAGATAGGTTTTCATAACTGAATAGATTAAAGTGGGTGGATAGAATGTGAAAGGAAATATCGCTTAGGTGATACTTCCTTTCAAAATGGTTTATTCGCTCTTTCGCAGATAGATATTTCCGCTGATACTTTTCACCTGCATGTCCACTCCTCCGCTGTTGATCGTCCCTTCTATGGGCCTTCCCATTCCCAAACGCCGGAGTCCACTGGTATCCTGCCCCTCATTTTTCAACGCAATATCGAAGTTGGTATAAACTTCTCCGCTAATTGATGCCAGCTTCAGATTAGCCGGGGTCAGTGTGGGCATTGTAATATCCACATCACCGCTCACTGCAGTGATTGAACAAGGCTTTTGCTGGTTTACATTGGCAAATACTACATCTATGTCACCGCTCACGCAATTGGCAACGATCGGCCCCGTAACGTTTTCCATACGGATATCTGAGTTTGTGGTGCGCACCTCAATTTCCCCGCTAAGATTCCGAAATAGCAGGTCATCTCCCATGTGATTTACTTCCTCGATGATCACTGCCGTATTTCTGGGGATTTTGAATTCGTATTTTACATCAGCACGCCCTACTTTGATGATACTCATTTCCCCACCCTCTTCGTTAATCGAGAGGCCAATACCCGAATTATCAGTTCCACTGCTGTAAAGTGGGCGAAGTCCCTCCGCCCGCTCGGGTGGCGACTCATATCCTTTGGCCTGTACCAGCAGTTCGTTTCCATCGTATCCCTCAATGATTGCTTCATTATTCTGTAGCACCAGGCGTACTTTTTTGGCTGTAAGCGGCGTGCGGTATTCCTGAGAAAAGGCCAGCGAGCACGCCAGCAAAATCATTACTGTTCCTAAAATCGTTTTCATAAGTTTTTTTAAATAAGAGATTGGGTTACTGTTGTTTATAGCATTAATTGGCTGATACCGTATTCGGCCTGTTGCTTGACGACTTCATTCACTGCTTCATTTTGCACCAATTGTTGCAGTTGCGGTACCGCTTCCTTTTCGCCCCAGGTTACCAACTGATTGATGATCGCAATCTGCACCATCGGATGGTCCTGTTCGTTGAGGGTTCGGGCCAGTGCTGATCGCATTTGCGCCTGATCCGAGAATGAACCCAGTGCTTCAATGGCGGCCAGACGAACATTCACATTAGGATCAGAACGGAGAGTGAGTAGCAGTGCCTCACTAACAGTCTGATCGTCTTTGGCCGATGAATGGCTTGCCTGAATAGCCTGGATACGCTCACTGGCGGATGCCTGCTGCATTTGGTTGAATAACATGGTTTGCCGCATATCCTGAAACTCTTCACGTAATGCCGCAACTTCTGTCGTAGTAGCTTCCTGTCCGTACCAGATGCCTCCCATGAATCCAGCTAGGGCTAAGGCTACGCTGGCTGCAATACGTCCGCCCCAAAGTTTCCAGCGAGTCTCTCGTTCCTGCGCAACATGCTCCTGAGCTTCTATCTTTTGAAAGAATCGGTCGTATCCGATCGCTTCGTCAGGCTCTTCAGTCTGCAAGTTGGCAAATGCCTGGAAATGATCTCGATCGGGCCACAGATCTACGGGGATATCATCTTGAGAAAAATAAGTTTGTAACTGTTTTTCCTCCACCAGGGTGGTATCTCCATCGTAGTAGCGATCCAGTAGTGTTTTTATATTCTTAGCTTCCATAAGCATTAATTTTAGTGTATAACTCTCGCACACTTCTCCGGGCGCGAGAAAGGGTTACGCGGATGTTGTTGATGCACATGCCAGTGATTTGTTCAATTTCTTCGTAGGAATATTCCTCCACATCTCGCAAATGAATGATTAGGCGTTGCTGCTCCGGCAGTTGGCTCATCAGTTGCCGAAGTAGGTTCGCGCTATCCAATAATTCCGTTTGCTGATACGGAGTGGTGCTATCCGTTGAGTCAATAGACGGCTGCATGGGTACTACCCGGTTCCGGTGGCTGGACTTCAGCTTATCCAGGCACAGGTTTTTAGTGACAACAATGGCCAGCGCTTCAATGCTCTTATAGCTGGTCAGGTTCTGACGGTTTTGCCAAAGCTTTAGCAGCGCCTCCTGCACCGTATCTTCGGCGTCTTCTTCGTCGTGAAGCATGGTTTTGGCAAACCGGAAAAGCTTGGCCTGAACCGGAAACACATTACTTTTAAAAGTCTGAATATTCATTATATCCCGTAGACGAGTGATTTACCTGATCATTACATGCTACCCGCATTTTTTTCAATCCACTTAAATTTGGCAATTTTACTGCTTTTTCCATGCGTGTAATAATGCCGTAAAATATGTTTCTCTAAGGCTGGTTAAGCCTTTATCTTTAGCTGTAACTCATTTGGTAAACCAAAGAAAAACGTATGAGAGGAATGAATTTCAGGGTTGGTCAAAAGAAAATGAGGGTTCTCCCAAAATATTTTAGTAAATATGGTCTTTTGCTGGCTCTAATCTGCCTTTTGGGGTTGGGATCTTGCCGTAGTTCGGTTATGCCCTGCCCTAAACTATCCTCCGGCGGCAAATCGAGCGGTTTATTCTCAGGCGACCATACCACGCTAAAATATGACCGTAAAGGGCGCGTAAAGAAGTAATTAGCCGTTGATTACGAAAGGAAGACTAAGTACTGTATGGTAGGGAATTGTATAAATCATATCGGAGTCCGCCTCATTTGCTACATCATTTTCATGATGGTGCTGTGGGCGGGGCCTGCCCCAACCGCCACTGCCCAAAGTAAAAAAAGCGCCCTGCCAACCATCAAAGTCTCCAAGAAAAAAAAGAAGGTTAAGGTGCCCAAGGCTCGCCGCAACTCAAAACGGGTTAAAGACAAGAGTAAAACTCCTCGCAGCAAACGAAGCGATTTTGGAGGAAATAAATCTTATCGTGCTCCCAAGACAAAAAACACCGACTGGAAAAACCAAAATCAACCCCAGTCTCCCCGTTCCCGGTCTACTTCCTTCAAAGCAAAAGACGACTACCAGCGCCCCAGAACCAAACCAGCCTCCGGCACCGTATATGACCGTTACCGTCGCCCCAGATCAAAGGGAAACCGTGGAAAAGTAACGGATAGTTACCGACGTCCACCCACACTTTCGCCGTCGGGTGATGTGAAAGATGCCTACGAACGGCCGGAAACGATCTCGCCCTCGGGAAAAATACGAATTACGACCAAGGGGTTACAGCAGCCTCCGCTTGAGGAAGGGCAGGAAAAAGCACACCTGCCGCTGATCAATCGGATATTTACCAATAAAAGGTTGCTTCGTAAGAAAGAAAAAGCCTTAGAAAAGGCCTCTTCCCAAACCTCAAATTATCAGGGACAAAATAAGGGCACCTCTGCAAAGGCCAAAGCGCGCCACTATGAACAAACAGACCGGAAACAAAACCAGGTTGTAGGAGGATACCGTACCTACACTCAGGTTCAGAAAAAACAAATTGAGAAGAATTATTCCCGCTATGTGCACCAACACCGGGGATATATGCGGGTGCCCACGAAACGTGCGCAGACCCGATATTTCGAAAAGTTAGCCCGGCAGGTACATGAATATAATGGGGATATCAAACGCCAAAAAAGAGGCAAGGATATGCACCCGAGCGTGGATTACCTTGCGGCCCGGAAAAAAAATACTTACGAGAAGAAAGAGAAATACCGTCGACGACGATTGTGGTTATCCCATATTTTTAAATCGAAGGACCAACCTAAACATTTGAAAGAAAAAACCCGTAAGCCAAGATACGACAAGAAAGAAGCAGAAATCTGGAATTATTGAGCTTATGGAATGGAACCCACTGACTACTTTAGAGGAGTTAACCCACATCAAAGAGAATTCAACGCAACGACCGGTCATTATCTACAAACACAGCACCCGCTGTGGAATCAGCAGTATGGTGTTGAACCGACTGGAGAGATCCTGGAAACCTGATGAGATGCAGGCTGCAGATATTTATTTTTTGGATTTAATTCGCCATCGCGACATTTCTCAGGCTGTTGCGGAAACTTTCAATATACACCATGAGTCTCCCCAATTATTGCTAATTAGCAATGGAAAATGCACTTACGATGCCTCCCACATGGGAATATCGTACGCAACCATCAAGGAGAAATTATCGGTAGCATCCAAGCCAGCCTGACATCAGCATCTTAAAAAGAGAACGAAACCTCCTGTTCAATGGCGGGGTTTAAGCTTAAAGCAACCGGACAGGTCAGAGCCGCTTCTTTCAGCATTTCAATTTGTTCAGGAGTGGCATTGGTGTCTTTTAATTGGAAAGTGATTTGAATTTTGGAAATTTGGCGAGGATTAGAAGTCATGAATTTGGTAACATCTGCTTCCAAACCGTCTAATTGGATATCGTGTTTTCTGGCTCTGATTCCCATGATCGTTATCATACAACTACTCAGGGCAGCACAGACCAGATCGGTGGGTGAAAAAGCTTCGCCTTTGCCATGATTGTCGGTCGGAGCATCGGTAATAATTCGGTTGGATGATTTTAGGTGAATATCTTCGGTTCGAAGTTCGCCTAAATAAGAAGATTTTATATGTGACATACTAAATACATGATTTTTACTTTGTACATTTAAAGATAAACTCTATTTTTTGGCATATGAAAAGGAAAATTACCAAAAATACTTTTAGTGTCATACTCTTGAGTAGTTTGTTATGGATGACGGAGTCATTATACGCTCAGGAGCGCGGTTCGTATGATTATACGCGCGAGTTTATTTGGGGAGTCAGCAAAAATACCAATTCAGGATTGATTGCCGGACTGGCGGGAAAACTCAGCCGCTCGATAGGCGATAATCGCTTTCAGTCATTTGGGTTGGAGATTGTAAATGTCAAGCACCCCAAGGAGCTACGTCGGGTATCAAGAGTGAGCGGAAACACCTTCTTATTAGGCAAAACCAATTATTTATTTTCGGTACGTCCTCAGTATGGCCGGGAATGGGTCGTCTTCAAAAAGGCCCCGCAACAAGGGGTGCAGGTCAATGCTATTCTGGCCGGCGGCCCCACCATTGGCATATTGATGCCCTATTATATCCAGTACGCTTTCAATAATCAAAGTGTGGTGACGGTTCCGTATGATCCTGCCAAGCATACTGAAAACAGCCGTATTGTTGGCACCGGTCCTTTTTTACGGGGTATTGGTGATTCAAAGCTTAAGATCGGGGCAAACATCAAAGCATCCCTTGCTTTCGAGTTTGGTACGTTTAAGAATGATGTTACCGGGTTTGAAGCCGGTTTCCAACTGGAAGCCTTTCCCGATGTGATTGAACTAGTACCAACTGCTAATAACCGGAGCGTGTACCCTTCAGCATTCATCATGCTGTTTTACGGTGGCCGTAAGTAGGCAATTTCTCCATTTTATTCATTTTTTAACGGGAATTAATCATAATTTCTTCCTGTTGTATATTTGCATTTAGTAAACCAATTCATTCTCCCTACACTTCCTTATGATTGAATTACCTGTAATTCCAGAAGAAGCTACCCAACGCACCCGCAAACCCAACTGGTTACGAGTGAAATTACCCGTTGGAAAAGAGTACGCCCGGGTCCGAAAGCTGGTGGATCAATATAAACTGCATACCATTTGTGAAAGCGGCAACTGCCCCAATATGGGCGAGTGCTGGGGCAATGGTACCGCTACCTTTATGATTTTAGGCAATGTTTGCACCCGCAGTTGCACATTTTGTGCCGTAGCAACCGGCCGGCCCCCTGAATATGATGCCGACGAACCACGCCGAGTGGCCGAAGCCATTCAACTGATGAGTGTAAAACATGCGGTGATTACTTCCGTAAACCGCGACGAATTGAAAGACCGGGGTGCCGAAATCTGGTACCAGACCGTTCGGGCCATTAAAGAACTATCTCCTGCCACCACTATTGAAACATTGATCCCGGATGTGAAAGGCAACTGGGAGGCATTGTATCGCATGATTGATGCCGGACAGGAAGTAGTTTCCCATAATGTGGAAACCGTGGAACGTCTGTATCGTCGCGTGCGCCCACAGGCAAAATACCATCGCAGCCTGGAGCAAATCAGATTAACCAAGGATATGGGGAAACGTACCAAGTCCGGAGTGATGTTAGGTTTGGGCGAAAAAGATGAAGAAGTATATCAGGTAATGGATGATCTGGCTGCTCACGGCCTGGACATTCTGACTTTAGGACAGTACTTACAACCTACCAAAATGCACATTGAAGTAGCCGAATTTGTGCACCCTGATAAATTTGAGCATTTCAAGGAAGAAGGCCTTAAACGAGGTTTAAAATACGTAGAATCCGGGCCCCTGGTCCGCTCCTCTTACCATGCTGAACGCCACGTGAATGTATAGTATAAAGCATCGCTCTTAATAAAAAAGCATGGCGTTCCTGTCATGCTTTTTTCATTTTTAGACCATTCTATTACATAGGTGACATATTCTGAAAATCAACTATTTTTTGATCCTTGTATTTTGACGTACTTATGTGGATCAACAGCCTGGATATTATGAACCGAAAAGCACTTGAAGCCCTCTTCTGTGAGGTGAGCAGTCGATGCGCACCTATTCGCGGCATTTATTCTGCTCCATCCACTGAGCGGGAGCGATTGATTCAAAAGAAAATGGCAGCATTTTTACAACAGGAGTTGCAAAAGAAAGAGGTCGAATCGCTCACTCGCCTGTTTGAAAAGAAGCTAGCCCAAATACGTTCCAAAGCAGCGTTGCTCCATCTTCTTCAGACTCTACAGTTACATTATCACGTACAAGAAATTCCTGATACAATCTATATTCAGTTTATTACCTTAGCCAACACGTACGATTGTGCTGAAATTGTACCTGAATATTTTCATCACTGATTTTTCTAAACCAAAACTACTTTTTTAGACTTATCTTGCCGTATCGTAAATACCCGCAAGTTTATATCTGTGAATTCCCCCTTTACTTCTTCCACGAAGTACCTCACCCGCCCGTCACTCTGGTATGCCGTAGGCTTTATGATCATCGCGCACCTGGCTGGCGTTATTGGTTTAAGCTGGCCCGTTTCCCGGCCCTATTTTCAATTAGCCACTCCCTTTAATTTACTTATTTCAGCGGTGTTACTCCTGTTATTTCATCGCCAGTGGAACAGCTACTTTATCATTTTTTTGTGTATTTCGTTCCTGCTGGGTTACGGCGTTGAGGTTATTGGAGTGCATACTGAGGTTGTTTTTGGCACATATTGGTATGGTGATACGCTAGGTTGGAAAATTGCCGATGTTCCCATCGTCATAGGAGTAAACTGGTTCATTTTAGCCTATAGTATTGGCTCAATATGTGATCAATTACCAGTAAAACGAATCGGTAAAAGCCTGATGGCAGCCTTTTGTATGGTGGCTCTTGACTATTTTATTGAGCCGGTGGCGGTATTTCTGGATTTCTGGCAATGGGAGGCAGGGCAAATACCCCTTCAAAATTATCTTGGCTGGTTAGCTGTGGCCTGGCTTATGCAGTTGCTTTTCTTCTATCTGCCCATTCATCGAAAAAACTCACTGGCTCCCTATATGGTAGCTGTGCAATGGACCTTTTTTCTACTACTGAGTAGTATTGTTGTTTAATCTTGTGAACTTTTTCTCTCCTAAAAAGTTAACAAAAAAAGAATTTTATGATAGGATTCGGGATACTCGTTTTGAGCTTTTTAGGAATGGAAGTTTTTTCCTGGGCCTTCCATAAATACGTTATGCACGGTGCCTTATGGAACATCCATAAAACGCATCATCGCAGAAACAATACTTTTTTTGAGCTTAACGATATTTTTTCTCTGTGCTTTGGTAGTGTAGCGGTTATTTTGATTTTGCTGGGTTTAAAGAATTTTGATTACCGCTTATGGATTGGTTGCGGGATTACCCTTTACGGTTTTGTCTACTTTGTCCTTCACGATGTACTCATTCATCGACGTATTACTAGATGGAGGCGTCCGGCCAGCGATTACCTCGAAGCACTGGCTCGTGCCCACCGCGATCATCACAAAACTGACCAACGTGAGGGGTCGGTATCTTTTGGACTGCTATGGGTACCACGGCGGTACTATGAAAAGTAAGCCCCTTCTGTGATTTAAAATAAACTGAACTACAGCCAACTGACCGATAGCATTGTGAGTACCTATTCCATCAAAGATCTTGAACAACTTTCCGGTATTAAAGCCCATACCCTCAGAATATGGGAACAACGCTACCAGTTCATTCTTCCCAAGCGCACTGACACCAATATCCGTTACTACGATGATGATGATCTGAAATTGGTATTGAACATTGCATTATTAAAGGATAATGGATACAAAATTTCCAAAATTGCCAAGATGGACCGAGCCGTCATGCAGAAGGAGGTACTTCTGCTGACGGAAAAAAACGTGCGCTATCCGGATCAAATTAATGCGCTGACATTTACGATGATTGATCTTGATGAAGATCGTTTTGAAAAGATCATAGCCAGTAATATTCTCAAACTGGGCTTTGAGAGTACTATGATTAATGTAATCTATCCTTTTCTCTCAAAAATTGGGGTTCTCTGGCAAACAGGCGCCATTAATCCGGCCCAGGAACATTTTATTTCTAATTTGGTTCGACAAAAGCTTATTGTCGCTATTGATGGGCAATATGTAGCCACAGAAGAAACTTCAAGTAAGTTTTTACTCTATCTGCCTTCCGGAGAATTGCACGAACTGACCTTGCTGTTTATTTCCTACTTAATTAAAGTCCGCCACCGCAAAGTGGTTTATTTTGGACAAAACCTGCCTTTTGATGATCTAAAGTCTATTTATGACATTCATCAACCCAACTACATACTTACGGTTATTACCACTAGCCCCCCCGCTAATCAAATTCAGGGCTATGTTGATCAGTTAGCAGAAAATTTTCCGAAAGCAAAGATACTGTTAAGTGGATACCAGGTTATTGGTCAGGACATTCGTACGGCTGAGAATACGCACATCTTTACCCGTATTGAGCATTTTATCTCATTTATTGAAGAAAATACTCAAGAAAAGCCCCTGTAAGTATACTCAATTTCGCAATTCCCCCCTTTTTTACCCCTTAAAACACCGATTTGTTATAGGTTCTATCGAAGAACATTAAACAAATTTATTTTATTCCCGTATAGAGAATTAACTGGTATTTTTTAATCTACAGTAAAGACATAATTTTTAAACACTCCTTATAAGTTGACCAAGTGTATGATCAATTTGATTCTTTCAAATTATTTTTCTTCTGATTTCCGATTAACATACAGCATCTATAAACTCAACAAGCCCAGAGATATTTTTATTAACTAAGCACAAATTATTCTCAAAACATGAATGAATATTCATCCTTGAGAT
>JAVKCN010000121.1:0-33690 GCA_040222715.1 Cyclobacteriaceae bacterium
GACAGTGTATCTTCCTGAAACATGGCAGCATTGGTGGTGGTGTCTACCTGAAAACCATTTTCTTCGCCCAGTTTCTCTATGGCGGCAATGCCCTGAGGAATAGAAGCGTGGTGAAATGCCGCAGTTTTTGAAAAGACCAGCACGACCGGGTCGCCATCTCGCTGGTTACTACAGGATACATACAGCAGTGGGATCAGCCCTAAAAGTATCGCTAAAAGCTTTTGGTGGATTGTTGAAGGTTTATCGGATCTCATTATATAATAAGGCTCATGAAAAAACAGTATTGAACACAATAATAACTACTAAATAGCAACTCTATAGGAAAAAGTTAATTTTTAATAGCAAGTTTAGCCAAAATATTTCGTATCTGTCAAAGTCAGCCCTCGATTAACCCATCTGAAATATTTGGTTATTGTTCGTATGAAAGTCAAATTTTCAGCGATCAGCATCCGGGTATTCCCATTACTTTGAGCAGCTACCCTTCTTAGAAACTACGCGCTGGCTCCAGACCCCTCCCCTCACTTATCACTTCCAGCGAAAGCCCTTGAAAATTATCCAAACAAGCCAAAGTGATGATTCAAAAGTTGAGTATCATTCAAAAATACTTTCTTCTACTACCTGAAATATTATTCTTTCATACGGGTTGTCTTCTCCGGCTTCATACAATAGGCCGATGTTGCCATTAGGCAGCACCGTAAGGCTGGAGTATGCCGAAGGACCGGGAAAAATTGTGCGGATGCCCGGCCAGGTTTTTCCTTCATCGTAGCTCATCCGCAAGGTCAGGTTGTGTCTTTTGCCATTATCGGCACTGGCCGGATTGAGAAACAGGATTTTGCCGGGCTGACTGCCTTCGGGCCATTGGTAGCGAAGCATGCTGGCCTGGCAAACGGGTTCTACCAACGCTTCCGCATCTACCGGATCGGTCCAGGTGCGGCCACCATCGTAACTTATCGCGTGCGTGCGACGGTTACGGCCGAAGTACGAGCGCATATCCATCATCAGGGTGCCGTTCCCATCGGCCAGTTCCACCATCTGGCATTCGTTCACTTTGGGCCGAATCAGGCCACCCAGTTGCCAGGTCTGCCCATGATCGTCACTGTAAATAGCATGGGAACCATACTCGTACGGGCCGTTCCGTACTTTGCCATCCGGGTCATCATAACTATGATCGCTGGGAATGACCAGGCGGCCTTTGTGCGGACCATGCTTGATTTGAATACCCACTCCGGGGCCAGTAGCGTACCAGCCCCAGGAGGGATCTTTGGTAGTGCTGGTAATTTCCTTTGGTTCCGACCAGCTTTGTCCCTCATCCTGGCTGGAGCACACCCAGACGGTACGGGTTGATTCAGCTTTTTTATGGATGATCTCCGATTCTCCGTCATCGCCCAGGTTATGGGTCATGACCAGCCAGATGGTACCGGTTTCTTCATCTACTACCGGGCAGGGATTGCCACAGGTATTGGCTCCATCGTTCCACACCACCTGCTGCTCACTCCAGGTTTTTCCCTGATCGGCGGATCGTTTTAGCAGCAGGTCAATATCTCCGGCATCGCCCGATTCTTTTCGCCCCTCACAAAAGGCCAGCAGGTTGCCCTCGGGAGTAGTAAGTAGGGATGGGATGCGGTAACTTCCGTATCCCTGCTCCCCGGATGTAAATAAATTTATACGGTCGTTGGCATTGGGAGATTGGGTAAAGGAGGGATTGAAGCAGCAAATCAATAGGAAGAGAGAAATCAGTACGGTTTTTATCATCTTGTTGGTTGTAGAATAGTTCATTGGTAATTATTAGGTTGATCGTAATACTACAAGTTCAGCGCTGCATACTTTTCTGAATTTCATCCAGGCCTTCGTAAGCGTGCTTCATACCTCTGAAATCAGAGACTGAATGAGCCGTTACGTAAAGCGGCACATAGATAAACTCACCCCACATAATAAGAAGGTAACCGTATTTTAGCATAACTTATTTGATGAATTGGTAACTCCAGCGGTGTAACTTACAGTTGTTTTTTAACAAATATCAGATGGAGCTGTGTATTTATGAATAGTAAAACTATTTTGGCTATTCTTTCCTCTGGAAGTAAGTAGGGAGAAACCAATTAATTATAAAATACAACACTATGGAAACATCAAGAAGAAACTTTTTAAAGAAAACTGCCGGCCTGGGATCTGCTACCATTGTAGCCCCTACCATCATTTCCTCTCGAGCTTTTGGGGCAAACGACCGCATTAATGCAGCGGTATTAGGCATTAATGGCCGGGGCAAAAACCATATCCAAAGCCTGATGGCTCAGGATAATGTTCAGATTACCACATTGTGTGACCCGGACATGAACCTGCTCAAAGAGCGAAAAAAAGAATTTAAAGAGACCTACAACAAGGATGTAGCACTTGAGCAGGACCTGCGTCGCGTTTATGACAATCAGGATATCGATGTGGTGAGTATTGCCATGCCCAACCACTGGCATGCACTTGCCACAATATGGGCATGCCAGGCCGGTAAAGATGTATATGTTGAAAAACCGGGTTCACACAATATCTGGGAAGGCCGTAAAATGGTAGAAGCTGCTCAAAAGTACGACCGAATCGTTCAACACGGGGTGCAACTAAGAAGCTCGCCAGCTATTAATGAAGCCATTGGACTTATGCGGGATGGATATATTGGTAATGTATATATGGCACGCGGCCTTGTTTTCCGTTGGCGAGGAGATATCGGTGATCAGGGTTTCTCTGCCGTTCCCGATGGTATTGATTATGATTTATGGACTGGACCGGCACCCAAACGTCCTTTTACCCGAAACCTTGTACACTATAACTGGCACTGGCACTGGGATTATGGAAATGGAGATGTAGGTAACCAGGGGATTCATGAAACTGATCTTTGCATGTGGGGATTAGACGTTGGCCTGCCAACGAAAATCACCTCCATGGGAGGTAAATTTTTATGGGATGACTGCAAAGAAGTACCCGAAGTACTTACTTCAGTTTATAAGTATCCCGATGAAGGTAAAATCATCCAGTTTGAAGTGCGCCCCTGGTGTACAAACGCTGAAGACGGAGCCACTGTCGGTAATATTTTTTATGGCGACAAAGGGATACTCGTTGTGGATGGCTATGATAAGTATAAAACTTATCTGGGTCAGGACAGAACCCCGGGGAAATCAGGAGAAGATGGTGGGGAGTCGGGAACAGGCATGGACCGAGGGGCTGGCGGCACTGACGGACATTTTGCTAATTTTATTGAGGCCGTTCGTAAACATGATAAAACAATATTAAACGGTCCGGTTGAAACCGCCCACCTGGCATCCGGATTGGCGCATCTCGGTAATATTGCTTATCGGTTAGACCGGGTTTTAACATTTAATCCAAGTGCGGAAACTTTTGTGAATGATCCTGAAGCAGATGAAATGCTTACCAGAAATTACAGAAAAGGTTTCGTTGTTCCGGAAATGGTCTAAACGAAATATTTTGATGAGTAAAAGCAAATTATTATCTGGTATGACAATCAACAAATCACGACGTGATTTTCTACTGAAAAGTGTTATTGCCGGAATGGGACTATCCTTCACAGACCCACTTTCGGCAAACGCCTTCTTCAAAAAGTCAAAAATGAAACTGGGTCTGGTTACATATCAGTGGGGTAAAGACTGGGACCTGCCAACCCTGATCGCCAACTGTGAAAAAACAGGCCTGCTGGGGGTTGAATTACGTACTGAGCATGCGCATGGGGTGGAGACCAATCTCTCTGCCAGCCAGCGGGCTGAGGTTAAAAAACGCTTTGCCGATAGTTCGGTTACCTGCCTTGGTTACGGGTCAAATTTCGCCTATCACTATACCGACCCGGCGGAGGTCCGCCAGAATATTGAAGACACCAAAGCGTATCTTCAATTATGTAAGGATATTGGGGCCACAGGCATTAAGGTCAAACCCAATGGCCTGCCCGAGGAAGTGTCTAAAGAAAAGACCATTGCCCAGATTGCGGCTTCATTTAATGAAGTTGGCCAATATGCCCGTGATCTGGGGCAGGTAGTCCGGGTGGAGGTCCATGGCAAGCTTACTCAACAATTACCCAATATGGAGGCCATATTTGAGCAGGTAACCGAGAAAAGTGTCAAGGTATGCTGGAATTGCAATGACGAGGATTTGTTACCTCCCGGGCTGGAAGCAAATTTCAACTCAGTAAAGAAGTGGTTTGGCGATACCGTGCATATTCGAGAATTGAATGTAGGCGATTATCCCTACCAACAGCTCATGGATTTATTCAATGAGATAAAATATGATGGCTGGATTTTGCTGGAAGCGCGTACTGAGCCTGATGACAGAATTGCTGCGATGAAGGAGCAACTGCATATCTTCAATAACATGATTGCTAACAGTTAGCAAATGTAGTTTGCGGGCAGAAGTCGGATAAGCGTGTGATATTACTATCGCACGCTTATCAGATTTCTTAGTCCTCCATTTTCCAGAAAGCGATACCTCCGGCTTGCTTGCCCAGCTCGGCATAGGCCAAACGCTTACCTTTTTTCAGGTCAATCACTTCCATAGTACCTGGCTCACCACCGATACCCTCTACCGAGATAAATGCATATTTATTGTCGGGAGAGATGACGACACCATGGGTCACCTTGCGGATATTTTCAATACGGGCAATTTCTTTTTTCTTTTTCAAGTCCCAGATGCCGGTACTGCCATCACTTTTATAGCTTACCACCAGTTTGCTGCCGTCCGGTGAGATTTCCAGATTATACGGTCCCTTTCCTCCTTTGAAGCGATCCACAATTTTCCACTGTTCAAGGTCCACCTCGAGTATCTCGTCTGATCCATTCCCGGTCACATAAGCCGTTGGCTTATGAGGATGAGGCATCACCCAGGTAGGTTTGGTCGCCGAGTGTTGATGTGCCATCCCGCTCATAGAAGCCATGGCATTATCACCTCCCATGCTGTGCTGGCTATGATCTTCATGCATGGCCTGGGCGTCTTTCATCTGAGGGTCTATCGCTTCATTGGTATCCAGGTTGAGGATGCGAGATACTTCCAGCGTCATGGTATTAATCTCAAACAGTTCTCCCGACATCATCCCAACAGAATACTGATGCATACCATCGGGAGTAATACGGGAACCGTGGGGCATGGTGCCCACCGTTACCTGTTTAAGTTCGCTCATGCTTTCCGGATCTACCACTGAGATGGTGGAAGGCACCATATCTCCGTGCAGGTTAAAGTTGACGACAAAAAGTAAGCCGTTTGCCTCGGATATCTGCATGGAGGCGGGAAATAACCCCAAGGTGGTCTGCCCTACTTTTTCATCGGTGCCGGTTTCAAACTTGTAAAGAAATCCAAGAGGATTACCGTGGGCCAAAGAAAGATACCAATGCTTACCATCAGGAGCCACAGTGATGCCATGAGGCCCTTCTATCTCCGCCGGCCATACGCCAACCGGAATACGCTTGACTACTTCCGTATCCGATCCATCAAACTTGATCAGCGCCACTTCATCCTCCGATTCGGCGGTGACATAAACATAATAATCCTGCGCCTGAGCCGACAGCAGACTGAGCAGAAGGGATAAAGCACCTAGATATATCTTTTTCATACTGCTTTGCTTTAGTGTTTTAACCTAGCTAGCGACTTTCCAGCGTGGTCTCTTCCGGCGTTTCCGGCTCTAATCTGGCGGCCCACAATCCACTGTTCCAGTCAGAATAGAAGATATGCCCTTTGTAAGGCTGCGCTCCCCAGGTAAAAGGCGCATTGGGAATATAACCATCAGGATCGCTGGGAATGATCCAGGCGATCTCGCGGCCCTGCTTGTACAAATCACCCATCAGCTCTCCGCTAATGTCTACCACGCGTACTCCGCCATTGTAAAATGAAGCATAGAGCAGTTCATTTTCTTCATCAACCCAATAGTTATGGGAACCGGCATTGGGCACTTCAAAGCGGGCAATCTCATCCGGGTTTTCCAGGTCGCTGAAGTCAATGAAATGCAGGAACCCAGCAGCCATATTTTCTTTATTAACATCCAGGCCATAGGGAAAGATTTCATCCCCGCCAATCACATAAAATTTATCAGCCGACTGACTCTTGAAAGGGAAAGTAGCATGATTTGCCCCACTAGGATAAGCGTAGCTGGCAAACTGCTGAGGATTCTCCGGTGAACCTCCGGCAATACCGTTGCCTACATCAACCAATTGTATGCCATCTGACCAGTTGGAAGAATAGGCGATGCCATCCTGCACCCACACATCGTGGATAGCATGGGCCGGCGTTTCCAGTTCAAATTTACTGACGATTTTAGGGTTTTCAGGATCTTCAATATTGATGACATAATACTTCTGCCCATCACTCAAAGCATAAACATGGTTCTCGTAAATATACAGATTATGTACTCCACCGGTCAGGTTATCAGTAAAGGTAGAGATAATCTCTGCTTCGCGGGGATTGCTCACATCAATGATGACGATACCATTCTTGCGGTTAGAAGCCCCCTCCCGGCTGATGATACAGATTTTTCCATCTTCCGACACTTTCACATCATTCACAGTACGGGCATCTACCTGTATACTGTCAATGCGTTCAATGGCCGACGGATTGGTGACATCCCAGAAGTATGCTTTTCCATCAGCACCCCAGGTTCCGGTCACGGCATAGTCCCGGCCATCCACGCCTTCCCATACCCAGAAGTCGGAAGTATGCTTATCATCTACTGAACCTTTACCAACCAGTTCTATTTTACGGTCTACCTGACGAGGCATGATCTTAACGGTTTGCTGCGCCACATAAGGGCCGGAAGCTGCCATGATGGTGTACATACCTGCCACGTCCGCCACAAAGCGTCCATCCTGCTTGATGAGTCCCGAAGCGCTGGAAGATACATCTTCGGCCTGACCCTGAAACGAATAGGTGATGGGAGCATCACTTATCTCCTTACCTTCGTCATCTATTACTTTAGCGCTAAAGTGGAAAACATCGCCGGTACGGGCTTCGTCCTTATCGCTCTCCAGCATTACTTCAGTAGCCGAAAAAGGGATCACATTGATATTGAGCTTACTTTCAATTTCACCATTGGTGACAGTAATCGTGGCTTTGCCCGGCTTATTAGCTTTCAGGTTCAGGTAGGTATCAGTAGCTGCCACGGACGGGTCAGTACTGATTGCTTTAAGCGGCACTTTTTCCCGAACCAGATTCATTTCATCCATCACAGTTACCTGAAGCCGCAGGGTAGTACCCGCATACATTTGAGAAGGCACTTCTTCTATCTTAATCTCGCTGATGGGCGGATAATTAACTTTTACTGGGTAGTTCAGACGCAAGCGCTCGCCTCCGGCAGTACGGGGCGCGATGATGATCAGTTGATGCTCACCCGGCAAGTGGGCCGTGACCAGACCGGTAGAATCTACCTCCAGCGCTTTGCCCTTCCGGGAGTAAAAGAAAAGTTGTTGCCCCGATACTTCATTGCCCTGAGCATCTACCACTTTGGCTTTGAGCTGCGCATTTTTTTCCACATCCAGGGTGAGTTCAGCAGGTTCGACTACAATCTTAAGATCCTGCGCCAGCATAGAAGCAGCGGAAAATAATAGCAGGGATAAGCTTATACAAATTACTCTCATGGCATTTAGGTTAGGTGGATTCATAAAAATAGGCATAGAATATCATTTTTCTAACAGCTAACACGGCTTGTTCTTAAAAATTGATACATAAGTTCTCGGTAGCAGGGTATCTTCCTTGATCATGTTGAGCTGCAATGCAGAAACGAAACCCTATGAATTATTCATTCGCAACCACGTAATAGCAATTATCAAGCGCCCCTCTGAAATCACAAATTCAGCTTCGCAACACACTCTTTTATAAGCAATTACAACCAACTACGAATAGACTGATGCAGCAAACAATGACCTTGATGGTGGCTTTATTAAACTAAACAAAAAAATTTATGATTAGAAGTGCCGTGTGCCAGTTACTTCGGATCCATTCATAATTTTTCCGATAAATCACGTCCGGGTCTTAACCTTTTTTTAGTACATTTATATTGCCTTCTGGTATCACAAATCATAGGAAATAGCATATTCTGCCCTTGAGCTTCCCGATAGCAATTTAGTATTAACAGAAACTTAATATAGGGCGTGATTCAACTTTTATATTTCTACCGTTCTTTGCCCCGGCTTTTATTGCGCTGATCTACGTTCATTTTCAAACATCCGGCAAAGATTATTGATAGAAATAGCTTTAGTGACGGATTGAAAATCGTTGGTTTACTTTAATATTACCGAAAACTAACCACATGCTATATGCTAACTACTACTTTTCCAGCCTGGCGTTTACGTCATGCACTCACTTTGTTTCTATGGATTACCTTTGCCTGGTTTCCAACCCTCAGTTTTTCTCAATCGGTCATGGTGCGAGGAACTGTTACCAGCATCATGAACGACGAGGCTTTACCCGGTGTAAACGTACTCGTTAAAGGCTCTAATGCAGGGACCATTACCGATGCCAATGGAGCATACAGCCTCACAGTCCCTAATTCGAATGACACCTTGGTATTTTCGTTTATCGGCTACAATAGCGAGACCGAACCCATCGCTGGCCGAACAACGATTAATATTACCTTGGCGGAAGATATCCAAAGCCTGAGCGAAGTTGTGGTTGTTGGATACGGTACGCAGGAAAAACGGGATGTCACCGGAGCGGTTTCCTCCATCGAAGGTAACCAGATTCAGAACCTGCCAGTCAACGGTGCCTCCCAGGCTTTACAGGGACGGGCCGCCGGAGTAAACGTAGTTCGCAATGGTGGCGCGCCGGGCAGCGGCGGTTCTATCCGCATCCGGGGTACCGGAACGGTAAACAATGCGGACCCGCTGGTAATTATTGACGGAGTACCCGCCGGAGGAATCAATGATGTGAACCCGAATGATATTGAATCTATTGAGGTACTCAAAGATGCGTCTGCTTCCGCCATCTACGGTACCCGAGCGGCCAATGGCGTGGTGATCATTACAACCAAGCGGGGCGACTTCCAACAAGACCTGCAATTTTCGGTAAATGGATACGTCGGTGTGTCCAATGCCACCCAAACCCTTGACGTATTGGATGCCCCCTCGCTGGCCGAACTGAAACGTGAGCGATACATTAATGATGGTATTGCAATCAACCCGATCTGGGAAGATCCCCAGTATCAAACGCAACGAACCAACTGGCAGGACGAACTCCTGGGAGCCGGACAGGTGCAAAACCTGGACATATCACTTCGTGGCGGGAGTGAAAATTCTTCCTTCATGATCTCAGGGGGATATTATAACGAAAACGGACTCATCAAAAACTCATTCTTCCGCCGGTACAGCCTACGGATTAATTCAAACCACAAAATTGGAGAGCGCTTCCGCATTGGGGAAAGTCTCCAGCTTACTTCTCAGAGAGAGAATGGTTTGAATACGACCTCGGCGCAGACGGGTATCCTTTGGAGTGCCATCCGCTTTCACCCGGGCTTGCCCGTGAAGTTAGATAACGGAGAGTACAGTTCTTCGCAAGTAAGTGGAGAATTTGGTGACATCAACAATCCTATTTTTACTGCTGACACCCAAGATTCGAAAACTACCCGCCAGCGCCTGTTGGGAAGTTTAACCGGCGAGTATGACATACTGGAAGGCCTGACTCTGAAAGCAAACCTCGGTCTGGATGCCACCATTCGGGACGACTATAGCTTTGGGATCATTGTAGATAATCAGATCCGGCAAAGTTCCCAAAACTCCCTGAATCGCAGCTATGAAGAGAATTACTCCCTGCTGATGGAGTATTTTCTATCTTATGATCTAACATTCGGCCAAAAGCATTCACTAAACCTGGTAGGAGGCTATACCTCCCAAACCTTTAACGTCGATTACTTTTCGGCACGTGCCCGCGATTTTTCGGATGAGTCTCTGGACCAACGTTATCTGAGTGCTGGCGATACCCCCGATGCGGTCGGTGGTGGACGTAGTTACAATGCCCTGCAATCCTGGTTTGGCCGGGCCAATTACGCGCTGGCAGATCGTTATCTTCTAACTGCAACATTCCGGGCCGATGGTTCCTCCCGTTTTGCCGGAGGAAACCGATGGGGATTTTTCCCGGCTTTATCTGCCGGATGGCGTATTTCTGATGAAGGTTTCTTTCCGGAGGAATCAGTGATCAGCAACCTGAAACTTACCGCTGGTTGGGGACAACTGGGTAATCAGAACGTAGATCCACTTCAGTACCTGGCCCTGATCAGCAGCGGAAACCGCTATTCTTTCGGGGGGCAAGAAGTAGTAGGCTCTACGCAAAGCCGCATTCCAAACCCGGATATTTCCTGGGAAACGGCGGAGATGACCAACGTAGGACTCGAAATAGGGTTGCTGGAAAATAAGTTGCTGGCCACCCTTAACTACTTTATCAAAGACACCCGAAACATGCTACTGGCCCCGCCGACCATCGGAAGCATTGGAACTGCTGCCGTGCCGGACCGTAACGTTGGAGAACTGAGAAATCAGGGACTGGAGCTGGAACTCTCGTACCGAAAAACTTTCGGTGACTTCAGCTACAGTCTGAACGGTAATGCATCTTTCATCAAAAATGAAGTGACCCGGTTATTCGATGGCAACTTTCTATCCACCCAACGCTACGGACGTCCGAACCAGGAGATTGTCCGCACATATGAGGGAGAACCCATTGCCACCTTTTACGGCTGGCGAGCCGATGGGCTGTACCAAACCGCAGCCGATATTGAATCAGACCCTAATATTGCCAATGACCCTCGTCGTGCCGATGGACTTATTCAACCGGGCGATGTGCGTTTTAAAGACTTAAACGGGGACGGCCTGATTGATGAGACTGACCGGGAGATACTCGGGAGCCCTCACCCGGCCATGGTATACGGGTTGAATGCTGAATTTGGCTATAAAGGATTTGACCTTTCTTTATTCTTTCTGGGAAATGCCGGAGTGGATATTTACAATGCCGACCGGATGCAGGGCATTGACCCAACCTATCCATTTAACATGTACGCTGAAGCCGAAAACCGATGGACTGGTCCGAATACCAGTAACACCATTCCTCGCATGACCACCAAGCGCGATAACCTGAACTACCGAACTTCGGATCTATTCATAGAGTCCGGCGACTTCCTGCGGCTCAAGAATATTGTAGTAGGATACACGCTACCCGAAGTGCTGACCGAACGAGTTGGCATCTCCCGGGCCCGTTTTTACATCACCGGACAGAATGTGCTTACGCTTACGCAATATTCAGGACTAGACCCGGAGTTGGGATACATAGACCCGGACAACAATTTTCAGTTGAACGTAGATTACGCCCAATATCCCCAAGCTCGTAGCTGGACGCTGGGAGCGTCAATCACCTTTTAATGATATCAACTCAATCTACAAGACATTACGATTACGATCATGCATAAAATTTTCATAACACTACTGCTACTAGGCATCGCCTTGATAGTAATTCGGTGCCAGGACGATATACTGGAATCTACTCCCTACGGACAATCCACCTCGGCCGACTTCTGGCGCAATGGTGACGATGCCGTATCGGCGGCTAATGCCATGTACGAGCCTCTTCTCTGGGAAGATTTTTACGGTCATGCCGAGCATACCTTTGATATTCCTTCGGATGACCAATGGCGTGCCGGTGACCATGGCGAAGATCAGGCCATAGAAGAGTTTACTTTTGATGCCGATAATGCACAACTGGCCTTTAGCTGGAAACCCAAATATGAGATCATCTCCCGGGCCAATGCGGTACTGATTAATGTGCCTGATATTGAGATGGATCAAACGCTGAAAGACCGCACGTTGGGTGAAGCCCACTTTATGCGGGCATTTATGTACTGGCGACTGGCGGTCATTTACGGAGGGGTTCCTCTGATCCTGGAAGAAGATGTGCTGGAAGGGAATTACAATAAACCAAGGGCTACTCTGGAAGAAACACAGTCCCTGATTGAGTCTGACTGGCTGCGGGCGGCCGAACTGTTGCCCCTGACCCACGATGAAGCCAATGTAGGCCGCCCGACCAAAGGTACTGCCTGGGGTTTTCTGACTAAACTCTACGTTTATCAGGAAGATTTTCCCAGCGCCATTGAGTATGGCACAAATGTTACGGAAGGCCCCTACGGATTAGCGCCTTCGTTTGAAAACAACTTTACGATTGAAACGGAGAACAACCCGGAGATGCTCTTTGCGGTCCAGGGCCTGGATGGCTGGGCCGGATCTCCGCAGAATATCTATACCACTCCCCGCCCCTGGGGTGGCTGGGATTTCCACGAGCCAGTGGATAACCTGGTAGAAGAATTTGAAGAGGGCGATCCTCGCCTGGACTATTCTTTATTCATGCCGGGTGAAATGGTGGATCTGGGAGGTGAAGATGGGCTGACAGAATATACGACTGACCTATCCCAAACGGGGTATCATTTTCAAAAATATGCTTCCTGGCGGGCAAGCGGGGGATTGAATGACGGGCAGAATGTGCCTATACTCCGGTCGGCCGATGTCTATTTGCTGGTGGCTGAAGCGAAGATCCGCTCCGGGCAAAGTGGTGACACTGAACTTAATGCCGTGCGCCAGCGATCTGGCCTTTCCCCTATTACCAATGCCACGATGGAGCATATCATCCACGAACGGCGGGTTGAGTTAGCTGGGGAGAACCAACGCCACCAGGACCTTATTCGCTGGGATAAGGCAGGACTGGTGGACATCGTTGCGATCTATGCCGAAGACCGCGGGCAGTTTGACCCACCTCGTAATTTTCAGCGCCCGAAGCATTACCTGTTTGCCATCCCGCAGCGGGAAATCGATCTTAGCAATGGTGTGCTGGAGCAAAACTCCGACTACTAATGTGGAAACAGCTTCCGGAGTAAGCAATTACTCCGGAAGCTATTCTTAACTTTTACACACTACGTGCTATGCGAACCAGAAGCCTTAGCTTTTTACTGTATGGGTTTATATTGATGGCGTGTCATACTAATCAGCCGGAAGCGATTATCGGTCGCTGGCAGGTAGACTCGGTGGCCACGTTTTACAATGGTTTTACTTACCAAAGTGCCGCCCGCCACTGGAATGAAACGTATCAGTACGACACCAGCCAGGTGGTGGTTCAAAAAGACGAGGATTTTCAACGATGGGGTTATCGTATCAACCAGGATACTTTACAATACTTCAATGCCCAGCAAATACCGGTTAGTCAATTTCGCATTTTACGATTGAACAATGAGCAAATGGTTCTGCGAAAAGAACATGCTCCCTTATGGAAAGGGCCCGAGCAAACGCGTTATGAAATCCGTTACTTCACCCGGCTTGACACTGCTACGTCGGTCAGCAGTCGACTACTACCCTGAACGGTGAACACCTTTACTTCGGTTACACCCGATGCGGGAATCCTGAAGCTAGATGATGAAGACTGGCTTAAATAACCACTACCCTGGTATCGTTCCAGTTTCTCAACGCGCCCATCCGAATATGTAATGAGCGCATATGCCTCCTGAGGTTGCCACGCAATGATTCGCGCCTGAGCAGCCTGGCTAAGCTGATAGGCGACTAATGAATCATTATTTTGCGTAGTCAGTACCAATGCACTGCCATCTCCCAACGTGAGCGATGTCATGGCTTTGGCATCTCCGGTCATCCAAAACCCACTTTCCGCCGAAGGAATTGCCGTAAAATTCCCTTTTCCATCTCCCAGCAGGCATAATCCGGTGAATGCATCATAACGGCCCGTCCGCACTTCAGTAGCGTACGAATTACCAATCAGCAGTAAGTCGGGAAAGGTATCCTGGTTATAATCAGCCACCTGTATGCCAAAGACCGGTGCCATCTGGGCTTCTGTGGGAAGTGGATGCACAGCAAAGCGAAAGTCTCCCAGATTCTCAAAATAGCAGCTTTCCATAAGGTTGGCTTCCAGAATATTCGCTTCCTGCTGCTGATCGGGAGTAAGCACATCTTTCAAGGTAGCATCGGCATAGTCGGCATAACTGGCGAACTGGTTGCGTAAGCCATTGAGTTGCCGGACCATATCATCACGCGGGTGCACCGGATAAGTAGCTCCTGGCTGGGAATACATGCTTAAGATTGGGTCAATGATATGATCCTGGTTAAAATCAGCCACAAATAACTGAAGCGGTTCCTTCGCGGTAAGCTTAAACGGATGGTTTTTACCCAGATTACCGGCCACATAATCTATATCTCCATCCTGGTCAAAATCTCCGGCTTGCAGGCTATTCCACCAGCCACTCACCTCCCTGGTGGTATCCTGATCGGTAAACTGTATAGCGGACTTTTCCAATTTCCCTTTCCGATTTTGAAAAAAAGTAGGCTCCATCCACTCTCCGGTGAGCATTAAATCTACCCAACCATCACTATTCACATCTGTCCACAGGGCGGCGGTGACCATACCGATTTCAGATAGCCCCGGAGCTTTTTCATCGGCGACATCCACCAATACCCCGTCCCGGTTCTCCAGTAAGTAGCTTGTTCCGGGCAGGGGAAACTGTTGAGGAGTATTTCTCCCCCCGACAAACAGGTCAAGATCACCATCCTGATCAAAATCCTGCGCTACGACACAACTGCCCGGAGTAGTCAGTTTGGGAAGGGCGGTTGTATCCAGCACCAATTGTCCTTCCCCATCATTACGATATAACCGATCCTGGTAATAGCGTGATCCTTCCCGAAACTCGTTGCCACCGCTTACCACGTACAAATCCAGATCATCATCCTGATCAACATCAAAAAACAAGGCCCCGTGATCTTCTTCAAAAGCAATACTGTCGGTGACGGCTATTGGGTATGCCCTAAACGTAGCGTTGGTCTGCTGAATGAATATTTGTCCGGACTGACGAAAGGCACCGCCCACAAAAAAGTCTTCTCTTCCATCACCATTCACATCTCCAACCGCCAGCCCCGGCCCCTGTTGAGAGTATTTATGCGGCAGCAGCGGTTGCACCGCAAAATCGTTGTAATGCTGTTCCTGATGTTTATATTGTACGCTATACGAAGAATTCGCCTTTTGAAACAATGGAGGGGTTGTTGCCTTTTTTGGAAAATCTGCTTTTAAGGAATTTGAAGCAGTCGCCTGTTTCTGGTAAAGAACCAATGGCTGATCGGCCTCGGGGTTGTAAAGGGTTTGCCGGGTTCCGTCCGGCCACCGTATCACCAGCGAATCAATCACTTTCTGATCACCCAGGCCAAAATGCACCTGACTTTGGACGGTTGACTGGAACCCTCGAATTGGAAAGTGCTCTGTATATTGAACCTGACCCGACTGATAACACCATATTTTAGCACCAAAACCCTGTACATTGGGTGAAGTACCCGCTAATTGAATAGAAAGATAGTGATGGTCGAGCTGTTCGGTGGCCTGGTTCTCATAGAGAAATGCCGGTTCATTGGTGTTGTTGGTAACATAATCCAGGTCGCCATCATTATCCAGATCGGCGTACGCGGCGCCGGTGGAGTACGAAGACTGACGAAAGCCCCACTCCGCCGAGCGATCCTGTAGCCCCATATCACCGGTGTTCTGGAAAACAAAGTTAGGCAGGTAAGCTCCCTCTAAGCTATTCAATGCCTCAACAAATTGCTGCTGCATACCCTGATTGTAGGCCGCCTGCTGAAACTCCTGCATTTTGTAAGAGGCAAAATCCCGATTGGTAATATCTCGCGGATAGCCATTGGTCACGGTCAGGTCGCGCCAGCCATCATTATCCAGATCGACCAGAAGCGCACTCCAGCTCCAGTCGGTAGCAAAGACTCCGGCCATCTGGCCAATTTCACTAAAATGAGGATTTCCCTCATCGTCCATTCCCTGATGAAGTTGCAGTGTGTTCCGCATAAACTGAGGATCATACCCGGCCTTTTGTTCTGAATAGTAGCGATTGTAATTCGTCGCCCCAATCATCAGCTTTTGCCGGCGATTGTCGGGTGGTAGCATGTCCACAGTAATAATATCCGGACGCTGGTCATTGTTAAAATCAGCCACATCATTTCCCATAGCCGAATAACTCTGATGCTGGAAGTACTCACCGGCTTTCTCCGTAAAGGTGCCATCCTGGTTATTGATATACAGCAGATCGTTAGAGAGATAATCATTGGAGACATAAATATCCGGCCAATCGTCCTGGTTGATATCCGCTACTGAAACACCTAAGCCATAGCCTTCGTAGGTGATACCTGCCTGGGCCGATACATCGGTAAATACCGGATGCCCCTGATCTCCTATCCCGTCATTACGATACAGCCGGTCGGTGTTAACCATGCGGCCATCGTTGCGTTTGTTCCGAATGATGTTCGGACCGGTTTGGTCGGTAATATTGGTAAGCAGGTACATATCCAGATCACCATCCCGATCATAGTCCAGAAAAGCAGCCTGGGTGCTGTGCCCGGTATCCGCCAACCCGTAAGCTTCGGCCTGTTCCGAGAAAGTACCATCCTGCTGATTGATGTATAGTTCGTTAATGCGTTGCTTTGGGTCAGCATAAGGGCCCGCGTAACAAACGTAAATATCCAGCCAGCCATCCTGATTGATGTCGATCATCGCTACCCCGGTAGCCCATTTGCCCTGCGACTTGATACCCGCGGTCGGGGTTACATCCTCAAACTGCCACTCGCCCCGGTTCAGGTACAAGCGATTTCCCTCCATATTGGCCGCAAAGAATAAGTCCTGCCACCCATCATTGTTCAGGTCACCTACTCCTACCCCGGCACCATTATAAAAATATTCAAAGGTAATGATGTTCAGTGCTTCGCTTTCGTGTAGCTGATTGGCGAAACTAACTCCGGTTTCATCGGATGAGCGTAATACCAGTAATGGTTCGTCCTGCTCCTTTGTGGTTGGGCCACAAGCCGTCACAACCAAACTGAAAACAAAGAAACTCCAAAGAATAAGATAGCCCGGCACTGGCATAGGTAGTAGTAAATTTAAAGCCCTATAAGTAGTAAATCCAAAAAGATAAACACTTATAAGTTATATTAAGCTTATGTTAAAAAGAGGGCAAAAGCATGGCAGTAAGTTAATACGATTGCTCGTTTTTACTGAACAAGTCGCTATAAATTTGCCCCATTCATGCACACTACATTCCCTATGAACTTTCGCTTTCTCTTTTGCTGCTTTATCCTGAGCTTTCAATTTGCCTGGGCTCAGCAACCCGCTACTCCCTTTCAGGCTATTGATTCTTTACCCCAGGCCACTCCCTGGACCCATCTTGATTTCGACAATGATCCTGCAACCTTTCAGTTTGCCATTGTCAGCGACCGTACCGGAGGGCACCGGGACGGTGTATTTGAAGATGCCGTGCATAAGCTCAATATGCTTCGCCCTGAATTTGTGATGAGTGTGGGTGACTTTATAGAAGGATACACCAAAGACCAGGCAATTTTAAAAGCGCAATGGGATGAGTTTTACACGATATTAAACCCGCTGCGTGCGCCATTCTTCTTCCTACCGGGAAACCATGACATCTCTAATGATGTGATGCGAGCGCAATGGAATGAAAAACACGGCGTGGCCTACTATGCATTTACCTACCGTGATGTATTGTTTATCTGCCTGGATTCTAACGATGGCGACGGGGTGACGATCAGCGACGAACAGGTGGCTTACGTACAAGGGGTGCTAACCGAGCATACCGATGTGCGCTGGACGATGCTATTCATGCACCACCCCATCTGGGATTATCAGGATCTGAGTGGATTTCAGCCGATTGAAGAGGCGTTGCAGGGAAGAGACTATACGGTGATTGCCGGACACCGCCACCGGTATCTGTACGAAGCGCGAAAGAACAAAGACTATATTACCCTGGCCTCTACTGGTGGAGGCAGCCCCTTGCGAGGCCCGCAGTTTGGGGAATATGATCATGTTGTATGGGTAACGATGGCCCCGGAAGGTCCTACACTGGCGAACATCCAGCTGGAAGGAATCTTTGAACCAGACTTTGTCAATCCGCTTACCAAAACCTATGCGGATAACATCCTCAAAGCAGCCCATCCCGCAATTGAAGTACTGACCGATGATACGGAGGAGTCCGGCACCATCCGCTTGCTTTATCAAAATCAGTCGGATCTGCCGATAAAACTGGCAGCCCAATTATTCCATCATCACCAGTTAGAACTTCCTGAGAATAGCTGGGATACTGAGATTCCGGCAGGCCAGCCATTAACCGTCTCCATTCCCTTCAAACGACTTAAGCAATCTGCCTCAACGGTTACTCTCGATCCGTTACAGCTTCAGTGGAGATTGCACTATGCCTCGGATAGTTTATCCGGCTTCCAGCTTTCGGGAACCGAAACCCTGACCACTGAGGCTACTGCGCCTATTACCTTTTCTCCCGGAATTGATAAGTTTCTGGAGCAGCAAACCATTGAGATTGACTATCCCTTCGATGATACCACCATCCGGTATACCCTGGATGGCAGCGAACCAACAGCCAGCTCCCCTTCGTATAGTAGCCCCATTACGGTAAATGAAACCACGACGATCAGGGCGGTAGTATATGAGGATGATTTACAAAGTGAAAGTTATGAACATACATTTGAGAAAGTAAAGCCCTTGCAAAATGAACGGGTACGCCGCCCCGAGCAGGGTCTGTCCTACGACTATTTTGAAGGCGAGTGGAAACAGCTTCCTGACTTTGCTACCCTGACCCGACAAAAGCAAGGTACCGCAACTGATTTGGATGTTGAAAAGATTGCCGGCAACCGGGAAGATCATTTTGCCATCCGGTTTCAGGGGTATTTGAAAGCTCCTCAGGAGGGGATGTATACCTTCCGCTTACAATCAGATGACGGTGCCCGAATATTCATTCACGACAAGCTGGTCATAGACAATGACGGCTCGCATAGTTCCAGCCGTCAACAAGGATTTATCGCATTAAAAAAAGGGTATCATCCCATTGAAATTCTGTACTTTGAAGATTTTCTGGGCGAAACACTGGAAATTGACTGGCAATTAAATACCGTTCAAGGCGCATCTGAATTTGACACCCCCGATTGGTATCACTAAGCAGCGGAGCGAACAGTTATTTAGCTGAAGGAACGGCTATCTCCAGTGCTTCCAGGCTTCTGCATCATTGAAATACCTTTCCGGTAGTTGGGCATCCGTCGGAAAGCAACAATAAGCAACTCAGTAAAAGGCACAAAAACTTCTCAAATAAGGTGTTTTAAGCGATTATAGACAAAGTAATTATCAAGTTGTCGGGGTAAGAGAACGAGTCACATTTTGCAAATTACTGTATTTCAGAACTTTACATTTTTTTTACTAGTTCACCTTGCTAATTGAACAAAATAGGATGAACACCTAAAGAGTGAAAGAGCTCCCTTCCAAACCTCAATAGCAAAGCCTGATTCAATAAATAACCTTAAAATCTACTATATTTTATCTATTTCAACGAGTTCGCTCTTCTTTCCATAAGTTATGTAGCATATTATCTCCACTTTGCCACTCACTTGGCAGCCTACTCTTCAGTGTTGATAGCCGTACATCATTCCAACTCCATAATGGGGCATACAAATGTACTGTCCGTCTATCAAGCTCATTAATACCAGGTTATGGATATCTCAGCAGTTAGTCGATAATAGTATACCGAACGCGGCAAAACAAGCAACTCATATTATTGCCTTATACTGGTTTTTTGGGGGACCCCAGCCTCGGATTGAACGAAATTGCAAACAGTGCGGAAGCAGACTTGTTATATATAAGTAAACACTGTGACAAAATCAGCTTATATTTTTAGCGTCATAGCCAGGAAGAATGACGAAGCTATCTCCCCGCGCCACGTCGGCTCATTAGCAGCAGATGGCTTCCTCATACCTCGTCGCAATGACGTTATCATTATTTTCGGCATAGTGCTTACCCGACCAGAAATAAGTATAATCAATACGTCATCGCGAACGAAGGTGAGGCGATCATACGCCACGGCAGACCGCTTCGCAGAGCCTCGCGGTGACGTCTGGAAAAACTGTACTTTAATTTGGTCGGATACTTAGGAGAGGTAAAAACTCGTTTTTGTAAGCCTATGTGGCAGTCGGATTATAAACATTAAACGCTATTAATAACCCTTGATACTGTACAACTGGGACACCCAACTCTGGATTCTATTAGATATCATCATTGCCTGCGCCTTGACGGGGTTAATTGGATACGAGCGCGAAACAGATAATAAACCTGCCGGGTTTCGTACCCAAATGATTATCGGTGGTGCTTCCGCATTTTTAGTGGCATTATCCGAAGTGGCTGTACAGTATTATTCTAAATCTTACGGTGATGTTGTGGATGCTGACCCAGCCCGCATTATGCAGGCGATCATTATCGGAATCAGCTTTGTAGGTGCTGGCACCATCATCAAAGCCCAAGAAGATACGACCGTAAGGTACCTGACAACGGCCACAACCATTCTGTTTTCGGCAGGTGTTGGTATTGCGGTTAGCCTGAAACAGTATATTCTGGCAGTAGGTGTGGTGCTTATTGTACTTTTCATTAACCGGGGCCTGAGGTCCCTGAAATGAGGCTTAATCATTCTTTGATTGATTACTTTTCAATCAACCACCTATCTCTCCTAATGAATCCCAAATTTTTTTTGGCAATAATCTCTATGTGACTTTACGCAAAACATTGTGCAAAATACTTACAGAAGAGAATAGATCTAATAGAACTAGCCATCCGCATTTCAAAAATCTGGCAGATCTTGCGTAACATCAGTTAATTATTTGTCCTAATAAATTGAACCACCGCATCTGTACTTACTGACAGTTATGGCCTATCTTCGCCAGTTAGTACATTGAGCCCAACTTTTTGGCGAAGCAGAATAAAAGGCTACTTTAGGGCTGAAATACAATAGCGATGATCTAATTACCCCTTCACTAACTATTTATCCATACACTTTAATCATGAAAAAGAAAATTCTGACCTTGCCACTGCTATTGTTGATGATCGTTGCCTGTACAACGGAAAAAAATGTAGATCAATCGGAAACAACTGCTGAGGCCACTCCCAATACTGATGATTGGATTTACCTGTTTGATGGTAGCAGCACCGAAGGTTGGCGGGCGTACAATGGCGATGCTCTACCCCCCGGCTGGATTGTCAGGAATGGAGAACTCACTTTTGATCCTGCGTTAGCCTTAGAACAAGACTATGAAGGTGGGAAAGACATTATCTATGGTGCAGAAGAGTTTGATAACTTTGAGCTTTCTCTGGAGTGGAAAATTCCGGCGGGAGGCAACAGCGGCATTTTCTATCACTTGAAAGAAGGCTACGATAGCCCACCCCAGGTAGCACCTGAATATCAGCTTATTGATGATGAAAATTATGCGAAATTACACGATCTGACTGCCTATAATTTGAGCCTGGGCTATACTGAAAAACCGGAAGAATTGAAACCTCTGCAAAGAACCGGCTCAGACTACGCCATGCATCCCGCCGATACTATCCAGAAGGTTCTGCACCCTACCGGAGAGTGGAATTCTTCCAGGATTATTTTTACCCCCGAAAAAGTAGAACACTGGCTCAATGGCAAAAAACTGCTATCTTTTGTTCCCTGGGATGAAGCCTGGGAGGAGAAAAAAAACTCGGATAAATGGAAGAATAGCCCTGAGTATGGAAAATTTAAAACCGGATATATTGGTCTGCAAGACCACTCCAGCCCCATCTGGTTCAAAAATATTAAAATCAAAAAACTTTAACGGACACCCGTCAAGATGAATAAAAGAGAATTTCTAAAAAACGTTTCAACCTTATCTTCCATCGCTTTTTTACCTTCAGGAGCCTGGGCTTTTGCTAAAGAGAAACGCCTTCGTACCGCCCATATCGGAGTGAGCAATATGGGTGCCGCAGACCTGAAAGCTATTTCTTCCCACAATCTGGTAGATGTGGTTGCCCTGTGCGATGTTGATGCTAACAATCTGGCGGCGGCCCACCAAGAACACCCGCAGGCCAAGACCTACTCCGACTACCGAATGTTATTCAAAGAAATGGGTAAAGAGATAGATGCCGTGATTGTATCAACTCCCGACCATACGCATGCTCCCGCCTCCATGATGGCCATGCAAATGGATAAGCCCGTCTACTGTCAAAAGCCTTTGACCCACCACGTAAGCGAGGCAAGGGCGATGAAGAAATTGGCCGCAGATAAGAAGCTGGTAACCCAAATGGGCATTCAGGTACATTCGTTTTACGACTATAAGCTGGCCACGCAGATGATACAGTCGGGCATTGTGGGGAAAGTGCATACGGTGCGGGCCTGGTCTCCTAAGAATTGGGGATACGACGGGCCAATTCCCCAGGGAAAAGACCCCGTACCCGAACAATTAAACTGGAACTTATGGCTGGGAACCTCGGCGGAAAGACCCTACAAAGAGGGTGTTTATCATCCGGGAAACTGGCGCAAGCTGGTAGACTACGGTTGCGGAACGTTGGGCGACATGGGCGTTCATATTTTTGATACTCCCTACAATGCCTTGGCGCTCGATATACCTAAAACAATCACGACGAACTGCCGGAAACCAAACGGCTTTGGCTACCCCGAAAAAAATATGGTTACCTATGAGTTTCCGGGTACAGAATATACCACCGATACACTGAAATGGGTTTGGTATGATGGTGCCGGTGCTGAGCAGCAAAGGGAAGACCTCATGCTACCCGGTGGCGAGGAGTTACACAATCAGGGGGCTATGTTTATTGGGGAGAAAGGAAGATTGTATCTGCCCCATTTTCAGATACTTCCTCGACTGATTGTTGACGGGGAATATCAGGAGGTGGATGTTTCCAGGTATAATCTGGGTGAACCGGTGCGTGATTACGAAAGTGAAGGTAAAAAGCACTATCATCAGTTTGTGGATGCCTGTTTGGGCAAAGCCGAAACAAGTGCTCCGTTTTCTTATGCCGCTAAATTAACCGAAACAATTCTTTTAGGCGTTATTGCTGGTCGTTTTCCCAATCAGACGCTGCACTGGGATGCCAGCTCCGCCAGGTTCGCTGAAGAAGAGGCTAACAAATATCTGGAGGGAAAATACCGTTCGTTTTAAGGCTTGCTCCCAACTTCACAAATCACACTCTTATCGATCTGGAGAGGCAATGTTCTACGTTGAGTTCTTACTAGTAAAGTCGAGCTTAGCACTTGTTAACTGACATTACGCATGTGTATGTATAACTGAGAATTTCATTTGTTGCAGTTCTTGAAAATCCTGCCGTATTGGCCCCGCATAGAGTTGGCGTTTCAGGGAAAAGTGATTAAGCTTTGTATAAATCTTCAACCACTCGAATTGCACCAAAGCACAGAACGAAGCAAATACATGATGGGATTGAGTATGGAGCGTTTTTGTAAGGAATGCCTTGATAGAAGCATGGTTTTTCAATGCTTTATGGCTTGGTTCAATCCGCCAACGCTCGGGGTAGAGTGGGATGATTTGTTGGTAAAGCATTCCTTTTTTGTTCGTCACCTGAAACAGTTCACCTTCACTATCATCGGCTTTGACTTAAACTTCTTTGGTGACATAGATAGGAAATGGCAGTCGGTAGAGCCATACTTACGGAGTGCTACCCAATTGCACCTGTCCGGGTTGGAGTGAAAGGTTGGCTAACTTGTCTTTACAATGGGCTTACCCCTTGCTCAGGGCTATAATTACGGTTGGACTTCATCCCAATAGGATACCCTTTTTAAGCTTCTGTACTACATACCTAATATTCGCTGCGTTGCCATACCAGATATCTGCCAGCCCCCATGAGAAAGAAAGGTGGTGCATGAAAGTTGTTGGTAACCCAGCTATGATCCTTTAGGTATTGAATCACTTTCCGTTGCCGGTCAATAAGTGGCAACTTATTGAGTTATTCCTCGAGGAGGGTATCCCTGAAGAAGATCACCTCCAGCCCTCCGAACTGAAGCTCGGCTCGTCCGGCTTGCTGGAAACCCTGTAGGTTAGCTACCGTCTCCAAGTCTCAATGTAGCCCCCTTTGTTGAAAATATCGGATATTTTGCCAGATTATTAATGCAGTAAAAAAATAATGTTGCTGACCAGCACATACGAGCTAACCCTATGTTAATACAGAAAATAAATATTTCTTCCTGCTAAAGTAATGATTATCCATTGCCCCGATGGTATAACGCTGATAAGCATTTGGTTTCATCACATTGGGTTGTTTGTAAAATCATCAAAAATTTGTCAAGATCTAATTGTTAATTTTTAATTTTACTACGATATCACAAGATATAGAATGCGATTCACATCTGCTTTTCGGTATTATATCGCTGTTATATCCGAATCTGTAACAAATTTTTTGCCGCTGTAACGTCAAACGATCATGGAGCACTCATCAAGTCTTACCTATAAGAAAAATGGCAGCGGTCGTCAACTACAGATGCATCCCGACGTGCGGTCTAATACGCCCAACTACCGACAAATTTTTGAGGGGCAATCCGATGAAGAGGTATGGCAGGCTTACCGGGCTGGACGTGATGATGCGTTCTCGTATATCTATGACACCTATTTTGACTCGCTATACTACTGCGGTTGTCAGCTTTGCCCGGATACCCATCGGGTAGTAGATCTTTTGCAAGACTTTTTTCTGGAGCTTCGGTTGAAGAAACCAAAAACGGATGCCGTATTATGTATCAAGGCATATCTTCTTAAATCTTTCCGACGAAAAGTAATCAAGTTCTTGAAGAAGGACCAATGGCTGATCTTCAACAAAGAAGTAACGGAAGGTAGTTTTACCATCTCCTTTCATCACGAAATGCAGTTCATGAAAACCCAGTTTCATGAGCAGCAGCAAAAGCATATTGAGAAGATGCTGAACCAGCTGACACCCAGGGAGCGGGAAGCGATCTACTATTTTTATTTTGAAAACCTGAGTTATAACAATGTGTCAGCCGTGATGGGGTTGTCTTCGGCCAAAGCAGCCAGAAACCTGATATACAAAGGCTTATCCATCCTGAGAAAAAACCGGCATCAGTTTCCGCAGTGGCTTCAGTACTGCCTGATGCTTGCCACTATTTAATTTTTTTTACTTTTTTTGATGTCGTTTTCAAGGTTTGCGACCTCTTCTAATAAACGAGAAGACTGCAACGGCAGCAAACCTGAATGGCAACAAACTATCAATCCTATACCTTACTTGATTTCATCACGGATGAGCACTTTAAAAGCTGGGTGCTAAACCCTGATGCTGAGCAGAACCAGTTCTGGCATGACTGGCTGGCCGAGCACCCTGATAAAGTCCTGGTGGTATCCCAGGCCAAGGAGTTTATTCTATCTGTTCACTTTCATCCCCCGAAACAAACAAGCCACCCTTCCCAAGAGCTCAGGTCTGTCAAAGCTTCGGTATACGAAAAAGTGATTCGGGATGCCCAAACCAATCCGTCCAGGCCGGAACCTGTAAAACTGTTCTCTACTCGTTTCTCAACCCTGAAAATAGCCGCTTCGGTGCTACTGCTGTGTACACTGGCGTTTCTGGTCTACCAATATCAGCATCAGGAAGCCGAGGTACCGGAACCTCACCAACTTGCCTATAGCGCTAAAACAACCCAGCGAGGTGAGAAGCTATCTTTTGCTTTGCCCGATGGCTCGGTGGTAAAACTGAATGCGGAAAGTGAATTACGATTTGCTTCATCCTTTGAAAGCCAGCGTACTGTCTATTTAAAGGGTGAGGCGTACTTTGAGGTAGAGCGCGACACCTTAAAACCCTTCAAGGTGGTTACCGACCAGCTTACCACCGAAGTGCTGGGCACCTCATTTAACGTGAAATTCTCCCCTCAGGATAGTTCGGTGCAGGTAGCGGTAACGTCTGGAAAAGTGGGCGTGAGTGCCGGGCGACACCAGGAACAGCATTATCTGGTACCGACCGAACTGCTACGGTACGAGCAGGGAGTTTTCTCAAAAAGTCATTTTGATGAAGAATTACTGATCGGCTGGAAAGATGGCATCATTGCCTTTGAAAATGCTGACCTGGATGAGATTACCCAACGCTTAAGTAACTGGTATGATGTTGACTTTGAGATCAAAGGGCAAACCAGAGTGATCCGTAAGTTTACTGGAAAGTTCAAGAACCGCAATCTAAGGCATGTGCTGGAAGGCATTGGCTACTCGTCAAATTTTACATCTACGATTCAAAAAAATAAAGTTATCATCTATGTACAATAACCTGCCTATGTAACAATAAACAAAAAAACACCTGCATCCCGAAACGTTGGCGCGCTAGGACACAGGTGGTTCTAACGAAAATGAATTGTTAAAACACTTAAATGTATGATGAAAAATTTATTACAACAATCTAAAGTCATGGCCAGCTATGGTTTGGCAGGAATTTTCCTGCAATGTTTATTTCTGAATTTGGCCATTGCCTTTTCCGGCAATGCGCAGGAGCCGGAAAGTATCCGCGATATTAACGTGCGTATTTCCGGAAATCAATTAACCTTGACCGAGGTTTTCAGCCGTATTGAAGCACAGACTTCCTTTGAGTTCTCGTACGACGCGGCCTTTATTGATCAGTCGGAACGGATCAGCATACACGCCAGCAACACCTCGCTACTGGCAGTGCTTCGGCAGATCGCTTCCGACAAAAAAATGAACTTTCGCCGGGTAGATAACACCATATTTATTAAGAAAAGCGAAGTGAAAGGGGAAGTGGAAGAAGTGGCTCAGGTCATGATCAATGTTCAGGGAACGGTTACGGCAAGTGCGGACGGCACGTCGCTTCCGGGAGTTAATGTTTTGGTACAAGGAACAAACATCGGAACCGTTACGGATATTGATGGGCAGTATAGCATTAACGTGCCTAATGAAAATGATACCCTGGCTTTTTCATCGATCGGCTATCTTTCTAAAATGATTCCTGTGCAGGGCCAGAGCCAGATCAACGTAGCGTTGCTCGATGATGTGCAAAGCCTGGAAGAAGTAGTGGTGGTCGGCTACGGTACGGTCAAAAAATCGGACTTGACGGGTTCTGTTTCCACGATTAAGCCGAAAGAACTGCTGGACCGCCCCACCGTCAATACAGGGCAGGCCCTTACCGGAAAGCTTCCCGGGGTGGAAGTGTTCAACAACTCGGGTCGGCCCGATGGGAAAGTCCGAATCCGCATTCGGGGAAACAACTCTATAAATGCTTCCAACGAGCCGTTGTACGTGATTGATGGGGTCATTGGAGTGGCTGATATCAACCTGCTTAACCCCAATAACATTGAGTCGCTGGAAGTGCTGAAAGATGCGTCGGCCACGGCGATCTACGGGGCCCGGGGCGCTAACGGAGTGGTGCTGATTACAACCAAAAGAGGGGTAAAAAGTGAAAAAGGCATCATCTCCTACGATAGCTATACGTCGTTTGGGGTCGTTGCCCCGCATAAAAACCTGCAGTTCCTGAACGCCTCCGAATGGTGGCAGGTGTACAATACCGGTTTTGATAACATCGCCAAATACGATCCCGACGGCTTCGCCCAGGGTAAATTTCAGCGAGTGCTACCGGAAGATCTGCCACAGCTGTTTGATGAATCGGGCAATCCGATCTACGATACCGACTGGGAAGATGAAACGTTCCGCACAGCGGTTTCACAAAACCATCAGCTTAGCTTTCGCGGAGGTAACGACAAAACGGTATACAGCGCGTACGTCAATTACCTGCATCAGGAGGCCCTGATGGACAAAAACTACCTGGATCGCTATAATGGCCAGCTCAATGTAGACTCTGACCTGCGGGACTGGCTGAAGCTGGGAGTGAATATCTCGGTAAATTATAATACCGGAAACGATCTGTACGGTAACTATCAGCTGAAGAGGTTGGCTCAGGAGGCGCTGCCGTTCATTCCGGTAAGGTATCCTAATGGTAACTGGGGAAGCAACCGTGATTTTCCGGGTGGTGTGCAGGATACCCCCGCCCGCTATTTGGAAGAAATGGTCAACCAGGTGACCAACACGCAGATCATTTCCAATATGTACCTGGATTTTTCCATTACGGACGATCTGAGTTTTAAAACCACGTTTGCTGTTGATAACAAGTCGGCCAAGACGAATTATTACGTTGGAAAGAACCTGATCCAGTTTGGCGGTAAAAACAATAGCGGGGTGGCTCAGATCAGCACAGAATCTCAACTGTACTGGCAGAATGAAAACTACTTCAATTACGACAAGCAGCTTGGCAGCGGCAATCTTAACCTGATGGTTGGACTGAGCTGGCAGCAGCGGTCTGCACAGCTGCTTGGGACGGAGCACCGCAACTTTATTGACGATTTTTATCAATGGCACAACCTGGGGGCAGGCACGGTTAATCTACCATCCAGCTCCAGCGACTGGCAATGGTCACTCAATTCGTATTTTGCCCGGGCTAACTACAGCCTGTTGGATAAGTACCTGTTTACCGCCACCGGCCGCTTTGATGGTTCTTCCAAGTTTGGCCGCAATAACCAGTACGCCTTTTTTCCTTCCCTTGCCTTTGCCTGGCGCGTATCAGAAGAGAATTTCCTGAAAGACAACAGCCTGATAGATAACCTTAAATTTCGGGCCAGTGTCGGTAAAACCGGAAACCAGGAGATTGATAATTATGCCTATTCTCAAACCCTGGGCCTGACCAACGTGATCTTCGCCGATGAGTTCTACGCAGGCCTGTATCGTAGCTCGTTTGGCAACCCCGACCTTCGCTGGGAAACCACTTCTCAGGTAGATGCGGGCATTGATGTTGGCCTGTGGAAAAGCCGGGTTTCACTCTCGGCTGATTTTTATCATAAGGTCACCGACGACCTGTTGTTGAATGCACCGATCCCGTATACTTCGGGATTAAACTCGGTGATGCAAAATGTGGGAGCCGTACGGAACCAGGGTTTTGAACTGGCCCTTACCTCGTATAACATTACCCGCAATGATTTTAACTGGACCTCCCGCATTGCCTTTGCCAGCAACCAGAACCGAATCATCCGCCTGGGGGCTAATGACGAAGATATCTTCCCGACTATTCATGCCACTGGTAACATGCAGATACTGCGGGTTGGGGAGCCGGTAGGTTCTTTCTGGGGGCTTACCCGTTTGGGAGTCTGGGGCACGGATGAGGAAGAAGAAGCCCAGCAGTATAACCGCTTACCCGGCGACTTAAAGTATGCGGATCTGAACGAAGATGGAAGGATTGATGCTAATGACAACAGCATCATCGGTAAAAGCTTCCCGGACTGGACCATGGGCTTCTCTAATACTCTGACGTACCGGAACCTGGAACTATCCATAGATTTCCGGGTGGTACAGGGTCTTGATGTGATGAACGCGGCTACCCATAACCGCGAAGATCGCTCCGGCGTGGCGAACGGTTCTCGTACACTGCTGAATGCCTGGACCCCGGAAAATCAGAATACCATGATCGCCGAGCTTCGCTACATGAAAACGTACTACGACTCTTACCCGGATACCCACTGGCTACAGGACGGCTCTTTTGTTCGCCTGCAGAATGTACTGCTGGGCTATACGTTTGAATCTGCTTTGTTAGAAAAGTGGGGACTACAAAGGCTCAGAATTTATGGTAGTGGACAAAACCTGTTGCTGTTCACCAAATACAAAGGGTACGACCCCGAAGTGAGCACCTACGATGGCGTTTTTGGGCAGGGTATCGATGATTTCGGTGAACCCCGGGCCAGAACCTATACCATCGGATTAAATGTGAGCTTCTAACAACCACCTAAAGACACAAAAAATCATGAACAGATTCATCCTATTATTATTACTCAGCATTGCGGCAACCTCCTGTAAAGACTTTCTGGAAGAAGATCCTACCGGGGCGTTCACCAGTGAAACCAACCTGACAAGCCAGGAGGCGGCCATGGCTTTTGCCAACAGTGCTTACGATCATACCACAGTATTCAATTCTCAGGCGTATAGCTGGGGAGGAAATACGCTATTGCTCCTTGAGTACATGACGACCAAAGCCATATCCGAAAACTCCCAGGCCAATTTCAAAGAGTTTCAGGAGCTGACGGTCAGTGCCCGTTCGCCCTATATAGAAGAGTGGTGGCAGGGATGTTATGCCGGTATTGACCGCTGCAACCTGGCATTACAGAAGTTTCCCGAGTTTTCCGCTACCGTTGATGAGGCAATGTTGTCGCAGTACCAAGGAGAGGTGCGTTTCATGCGGGCCTTGTACTACTTTTATCTGGTGCGAATTTTCGGTGATGTACCGATGATTACCCAGCCGCAAACCGAGCTTGGCGAGCTACAGGTTTCTCGTACTCCCCTAAAAGAGATCTACGATGAGATTATTATTCCTGATCTGCTGGCAGCGGAAGAGGCAAACCTGCCCCTGACAGAAGAGACCGGAAGAGTCTCTATGAGTGCGGTCAAAACGTTGTTAGCCGATGTATATCTCACGTATGCGGGGTATCCGGTGCAGGGTGGTCAGCAGTACTACGCTGAGTCAGCCCAGCGCTCTCTGGAAGTTATTAATTCGGGCGCTTATTCATTATTTCCGACTTACGATGAGCTGTGGAACCCGGCCAATAAGAATACGGGTGAGTTCATTTTTCAGGTTCAGTTTTCTATCAACAAACGCTCCGACATGGTCGTGCCTTTGGTGTTGCCATCCCGAAGTGGAGTGTCTGCTTTTGAACTGGAATTTGGTAGCCTGATTCCTACCCGGGCTTTTGTAGAAAGCTATGCCGATGGCGACAAACGGGCTGACGAACAGCAGTTCTTTTTCACCAAGTACAAGGGACACCCCAGCAAATTCTCCGAAGGCGCTCCCGAACTGGAAGAAATGGATTTCAACGCCTACTATATTCATAAATTCTTTGATAAGGAGGCCATTGATCAAGCCGGTCAGTCAGGCTTGAACTGGACGATTTACCGGTACGCTGATGTGTTGTTGCTGTATGCAGAAGCCCAGGCAATGGCCGATGGTGCGCCTAACCAGACCGCCATCGAGGGGGTAAACGCTATTCGGACTCGAGCTGGCCTTGCTCCGGTGACCGCTACTAACCAAGACAGTTTTTTAAAAGCAGTTTGGGATGAATCATACTTTGAGCTAAGTTACGAAAACAAAATGTGGTTTGACATGGTCCGTACCCGAACAATTCGTGATGATGCCAGTGGTGATTATACCAACTTCGTTGGGTTTACCACTCCCTGGAATAAGACTTATTCGGAAACACAATTGCTTTTCCCATTGCCACTCCGAGAAATGCAAACCAACCAACAGCTAACGCAAAACGCAGGCTATTAACCGTAAAGAGGCTCTGTTCATCAGAGCCTTCTTTGACTAAACAAAAGCGTATGTCATACAGGAATTTCATTTTTTTCTATGTACTAGCGATCACACTTGTTATACCAGCGAAAGCCCAGGAGCCGACGAGTCAGCGTCCCAACGTCATTATCATTTTTGCCGATGACATGGGCTACGGTGATGTCTCCGGCCTGAATCCCGAAGCCCGAACGTATACTCCCAACCTTGATCGGCTCACTCAGAAGGCTATGTTGTTCTCCAATGCTCATGCCAGTGCTTCGGTGTGTACCCCCTCCCGATACGGAATCCTGACCGGTCGTTATGCCTGGCGTTCTGAAAAAGCCGCTGACGTCTGTAACGGCTTCACCCCGGTGGTGATCGAGCCGGGAAGGCTAACGGTTGCGAATATCTTCCAAGAGGCTGGTTACGCTACCGCCTGTATCGGGAAGTGGCACCTGGGCATCGGTTGGCAACCAAAGGAAGGTGCCGAAGAAGTATCATTTGATCCGCAAACTCGATACTCTACGGTAGACTACAGCAAACCAATTTTGAATGGGCCTAATAATTTTGGGTTTGATTATTCCTTTGTCTTGCCCGCTTCGCTGGATATGCCTCCCTATGTTTTTATTCGTAATCATCAGGTGGTTGACCCCGAAGTAATCCTTACCTCGGAGGTATATCCCAAAAAGCTAGCAGATACCGAATACTTCTGGGATAAAAAACACTCCAAGGAAGATGATATCTACTGGGACAAAGGCGTATGGTGGCGGCAGGGCGAAATCTCAAAATCATTTCGGATAGAAGACTGTCTGACCAACATTCAGAAAGACGGAGTTGCTTATATACGAAAGCATGTGGCCGATCATTCCGACCAGCCTTTTTTTATGTACATGCCCCTTTCAGCACCGCACACGCCTTGGATGCCGAGGGATCAGTTTAAAGGCAAATCAGCCGTTGGCACCTACGGCGATTTTATGCTGAATGTAGATCATGTGGTAGGCGAGATCATGGCGACCCTGAACGAACTGGATATTGATGATAACACCATGATCATCTTTTCCAGTGATAACGGTGCTTACTGGCCCCAAAGTGAAATAGATCTCTACCAGCATGACTCTAACTGGGGAACGCGAGGCCAGAAAGGTGACATATGGGATGGCGGTCATCGTATGCCATTGATTATACGCTGGCCCGCCGTGATCGATAAGCGGGTTTACAATGATCAACTGGTAAGCCTGACTGATTTATTCGCTACGTTTTCCCACATACACGGTCAACCCACGCCTAAGGGAAGCGGTGAGGATAGCTTCAGTATGCTACCGGCGTTGCAAGGAGATACTGATTACCAGATACGACCATCGATGATCCATCAGTCATCAGCGGGTATGTTTAGCTTCCGTAAAGGAGACTGGAAAGTGATAGAAGGGCTGGGCTCGGGTGGCTTTACTTCGCCCTCCCACATAGACTCTGAGTCGGGCGGGCCGATGGGGCAACTTTATCAGATAACAACGGATTCGTTGGAACAAGATAATTTGTATCTTGATCACGATGCTATTAATCAGGATCTGCTGAAGGAAATGCACCAGCAGATTGATCAGGGCTCCAGCCGATAGATCTTATCACTATGCTTTATACCTTTTCAACCAGAACCTTCTATCTGTTTCTCTTTACAAGTCTGTTTCTTTCGGCAGAGAATGGCTTTGGTCAGGCTCCTCGAGATAAAGCGCCCAACATTATCATGATTGTGACCGACGATCAAGGGTGGGGAGATCTGAGCGTGCACGGCAACAAAAACCTGCAAACTCCCAACATCGATGCGCTGGCTGAGCAGGGTGCTCAGTTTCAGCACTTTTACGTAAGCCCGGTTTGTTCGCCTACCCGGGCCGAACTGCTAACGGGCCGGTATCATCCTCGGGCCGGAGTGTACAGTACCTCGGCCGGCGGCGAACGCATGGATCTGGACGAAACGACGGTAGCAGATATGTTCAACGCAGCCGGATACGCCACCGCTGCTTTTGGAAAATGGCACAATGGTATGCAGTACCCTTATCATCCTAATGCCCGAGGGTTTGACGAGTTCTATGGTTTCTGTTCGGGCCACTGGGGTGATTACTTCAGTCCGATGCTGGAGCACAATGGAGAAATTGTCCAGGGCAATGGCTTTATCGCCAATGATTTTACGGAGCACGCTCTATCGTATATGAAGGCCAATCAGGACCATCCGTTTTTTCTTTATTTAGCCTTCAATACGCCCCATTCTCCCATGCAGGTGCCCGATTCAATATGGAGCAGGTTTGAAAATCGGGAGCTCTCAATGACACACCATGACCCAGCCAAAGAAGAACCTCAGTTTACCCGAGCGGCGTTGGCTCTATGCGAAAATATCGATTGGAATGTGGGCAGAATCATGCATGCGCTATCAGCCTTAGAGTTGGAAGAAAACACCATTGTGCTCTATATGAGCGATAATGGCCCCAATAGCTGGCGATGGAACGGAAATATGAAGGGTAGAAAAGGTTC
>JAVKCN010000122.1:0-33363 GCA_040222715.1 Cyclobacteriaceae bacterium
AGAAATCCTGTGGCGGAACATTAAGTACGATTGGATACCGTTTGAGGCCTATCAAAGCTTGGATAAGCTCATCTACCAAGTGGAACACATTATCCGAAACGTAGGTAAACGTTTTGTAATTAATTTTGACTGACTACTTAAGATACTCAGAGTCCTCTTCAAGCGGCCGGCGCCCGGTGACTCTGAGGAAGGCAGCATCTTGCCTACAAGATGAACCGTAATAAAGTCTATTCATTATTCATTCACCACTACTAATCACGGGCTGCTTTGGCCGGAAGTTGTACTCAAAAGATGCTGGCGAGTGCTGCTTCAGTTGAAAGTAGTGCTTAAAAGGTGCTGGCGAGTACTGCATCGGTCGGAAGTAGTGCTGAAAAGGCGCTGGCGAGCATTACTATTGCAGGAAGTTGTGCTCAAAAGTACCTTTTGAGCACTGCACCACTAATGTGCTGCCGGAAAAAAGTAAAAAACCAGGGGAAGAGTACTTTGGTAAAAAGGTCTATATCGACGAGCCACGAGGAAATAATCCGGGACGAACTGCTAACATCGGCAAGACTAAGAAGCAAATTCCTACTTTGGTAAGGTCAGTACTGAAAATGAATAGCTGCTTATGCCTGTTGCGGTTATTTTTGCATCAGTCGTGAAAGATAAAGGGAGTGAATAATTAAATGAGTGTAGTAATATAGACCGATCGGTGCCGGGTTGGTGATCAACTCTCCGGGATGTTATTGTTTTAGTTTGTTAACCCAAAAATAATTTTCTGATGAAAGAATCTATTGCTTCTTATGTGTTAAGTACCCAGACCCTCATCCACAATGCGGCAAACAATAGCCGTTTACAAGGGCAGTTGAAAGAGTATGGTTACAATTCTCAGCGTATCCAGGAAGCGACCGATCTGCTGGAAAATTTTAAAGTGCAGCAGAATGAACAGGAAGCACTGTATAATGACCAGAAAGAGCGTAATCGACAGTTAAAGGTAGACATGGCAACTTTGAGAGCCAGTTACCGGGAGCACTTGGCAGTGGCTCGTTTTGCTTTTCGCCATGATACGGGCAAACAAAGCTGGCTAGAGTTGGAGGGGCTTCGCAAAAGCAGTGCTGCCGACTACCTCATGCAGGTGCAGAAGTTCTACCAGCGAGTGGAACCTTTGCTGCCCCAGCTTAAAAAGCATGGAGCGGTGGCAGAAGAGTTTGCCCAGAGCAAAGCCCAGGTAGCGGCAGTCATGGCCCTGCGGCAGCAACGGGTAAACGGGAAAGGTGAAGCTGAACAGGCTACCCAATTGCGTAATGAAGCGTATCAGGCACTGGAAACCTGGCTTAGTGGCTTCAAACAAGTAGCCCGGGCTGCCTTCCGCGAGCAACCCCAACTGCTGGAGTCGCTGGGCATTAAAAAGCGCTCTTAGCGGGATACCTCACCCATGGGGAGATCTCGGGTAAATATGAACTCGCCGGATTCATCTCCCGTATCCGGCACTACTTCGTAGAGAGGAGTGGTATTGCTATGATGGCTGTTTTTATTTACAATATTCCGAAAGTCATAGAACAGGTTTCCGGCGGGCAGGTATTTCGTTCGGTTATTTTGTAGTTGCTGTAACAGGTACTTCATGAACACGCTGTTATCCGGTACTTTGGCCAGGGTAGCACTGGTCATGGCTTTTCGGCTTTTCCTGCCATAGAGCGTCATCACATCTTTGGGCAGTATATCATCATCAACACCCCTTAGTTTGAAAATGCTACCGCTGTAGCAGGCATCTACAATCAGCAAGGTGTGCTGGGAAGGAATTTCACTGACAAATTCACGCACCGTTCCCGTACGCACATAGGTTGAATGGTCACCTTCGATGGCATCAGAAGGAATCCAGAAACCGGTTCGGGCATCTTTATTCCAGTGGCCGTGCCCGGCAAAGAAGATCAGCAGGTTATCATTTTCTCCGATACGATCCCGCAGGCTGTTCAGGGCGCTTTCAATGGCTTGTTTGGTCGGATCTTTCAGCAGGGTGATCTCACCAAAGCGGTAGTGGTTGCCCAGTACCGTTTGGAGCTTTTCGGCGTCGTCAATAGGGTACGTAAGCGCATCAAATGCTTGATCCTTGTAATTCTCAACGCCGATAATCAAGGCATGGTACCTGGCTGAAGAAATCATTTTTGTCTCAGCTAAACCGGGCGGAGGTACTGCGATGGACTCTTCCATCGGAATGCTTCTGACCAGATAGGCTTGTTGGGCCACATTGCCCCGGCTATCTACTGCCCTTACGGCACAGGTAGTAGAAGCAATCGCCACCAACTTCTCAAATTCGTGCTGCCGGTGGGCCGGGAAAGGCTGATCATTCACCCAAACGGTATCGATGCCGCCGTTATCCTGTACCAGCACCATCATTTCGGTTTTTCCATTCACCGGCTTGATTTTTATGGTAGGTTCAGTGACGTCGGGAGGAATATCGATGGTAAAGGAAGGCGCTTCGGTGCTTTGTGCCTGGGTCAGTGAGCGCAAGCCTATTGTGAAATACAGCAGAAAGATTGGCAGGTAGAAAGTTTTCATCATTAGAAAGTGTGAGGTTCAGGCAATCGGTCTTTTCGGAAAATGAAGTAAAGCCCTACTCCCGTTGCCACTACAGGCACTCCGATAATCGCTCCCAGGGGAAAATGGCGCCGTACAGTAAACGAGGGAGTATAGGCAATGTGGCCCTGGGCATCTTCAACACGTATGCGGTAGGTGCCATGCAAAGGCAGGTTATTAGATAGTTTAATCTGTGTGTACTCGCCTTCTAACTGGCCCTGCTGGTGTGAAATACGGCTTTCATCGATCAGGTGAAAGTACCATGGCTGGGTGGCATCCAGGGGTATATTGACCGCAGTGCCCCGACGATAACGTTCTTTGGATAGGGGAAGGGTTGCTGGAGGAGGAATAAGTTCGTAGGCAAGCCCCAGTTCCATTGTACCCTTATAGCCATCTGGAAACGCCCGGTAATAGTTCCATACAATCTGTTTCTGTGCCCCGGTAGTAATGGTATCTCCCACATCGCCCCACACATGGGTGGTAATCCACTGGCGGTTACCGGTAGTATCCAGGTAGTAAGGGGTTACATTGAATTCTAGTTCGGGTTCGCTGGTTTTCAGGTCATAGGTAATGACGACTGAGTCCTGGTAAGATAATTCGGTGATGGTTAATTGGGGTGGTTCCAGCGTTCTCTGGGCCAGTGCAGATGTGCTACCGAGCCAGGTACAAACCATGATGATACCTGACCAATGAATACTTCGTGCGAACATAGTATGGCAAGTAAAGCGTACCTGGTAAAGATAAGAGGTCTGCTAAAAAATGCAATAAAGTGTTTGTATATTAATGTAGGAAGGAGCTAAAGAGTAAAATAGCAGGTGTAAAAGCATGAGATCATCTGATCTAATGTTCATACGTCACCAAAAAGAAAGGAAAAGTGCACTCGGAAGGATTCGAACCCTCAACCCCCAGAGCCGAAATCTGGTATTCTATCCAGTTGAACTACGAGTGCAGTTACAGCCTAGGCTGTAAGGGAACGCAAATTTAGAAGTATTTTCACAATATTAAAATCTTCCACGGCTTTTATCTACATTCCTGATAATTTTATGTTTATTCTGATGGCCGTGCCAGCGTTTCATCAATGAATTGATCCAGCTTCTGCTTCATTTCATTCAGTGAGGGATGGTGAATGTACATCATATGCCCAGCCTGATAATACGACATACTGATGTTATCAGCTAGCGTTTCATCCAGAAACATGTGGTTGAACGTATAGTCCGTAGCGAAGTAGGGGGTGGCCAGATCATAGTAGCCATTGAATACATGCACTTTCAGGAAAGGGTTCTGGGACATGGCACCGCGCAGGGTTTCGGCAACATTGAGAAACTCGTTCTGCACATTGCTGTAATTCCAGGGCTGCACCCGCCCGGTCAGGATTTCGTAGGGCAAATCGTTTTCGTAATGAAGTTCGGACCTCAGGTACCCATTGATGGCGGTGGTATACGGACCATAGATGGTAGCATTATAGCTGGGATCAAACTCGTAAAACTCTCCGGCATCATCATAATCCACTCCGGTCATCCGACCATCCAGTCGTCCGACGGTAATGCCTTCGTCCCGCCGCAGTTCTTTGGTGAAACGGGCAATGTGGATACGGTAGTGGGTTTGCTCCAGAAAATCCTTAGATAAGCCGGTGTATTCATGCAACTTATTAATAATCTGGTTCTTCCGTTCTTCGGGTAGTTTATCACCCAGCACCAGGGCCGTGGTATACTCACCCAGCGCAAAGGCTTCTACTTCCCGTAGAAAGGGCTCCAGTGCTGCCGGGCGGTTGGGCAAATTCTCATGGTACCAACTGATGGCCGCGTAGGTCGGTAAAAACAAGATATAAGGCAGGTCATTGCCTTTGGTGAAGCGAGCCGTCTGGAAATTCAGGATGGAAGAGATCAGCATAATGCCATTGACGTACATGCCGTGGCGTTCTTGCAAATAGCCGGATAAACCGGCGGCGCGGGTGGTGCCGTAGCTCTCCCCGGCAATGAACTTGGGCGAGCTCCAGCGGTTAAACCGGGTGGTGTACAAGCGGATGAAATCTCCTACACTGGCGATATCTTCTTCAAAACCGGTAAATTCTTTTTTGTCTACTCCTTCGGCCGGACGACTGAACCCCGTTTCTACCGGATCAATAAACAAAAGGTCGGTTTTATCCAGCCAGGTGTACTCGTTATCCACCAGTTCGTAGGGGGGAGGTAGTGATTCACCCTCCTCAGTCATCAGTATGCGTCGGGGACCCAGGGCACCCATGTGCAGCCAGACGGAAGAGGAGCCCGGCCCACCATTAAAAGTATAGGTGATCGGGCGCTCCGATAGATCGCTCACATCATTCCTGGTGTAGGCCACGAAAAACATCCTGGCGCGCGCATCTCCGTTTTCTTCCCGCAATACCAGATAACCTGTGGTAGCAGTATAGTTGATGGTCTGACCGTTGACTCGCACACTGTGCTGCGTTATCGACAAAGGCGGGTCTTCAGTCAAGGTAGCGGAGTCGGATGACTGTGCCCATCCGGCCGTTAAACATAAAAAGAGGAAAAGACAGATAAAATAAAACTTCCTGATCATAAATATGCTATTTAGAGGTCAGATACTATATTTTAGTGTTCAGCCCTATTTAGGTAACTACACATCAACCATTAAGGTACTAAAGTGAGCGTAGTAGGAATTTTGCGGATGATGCGGGGGGCCAGCACGACAACCACCAGTAAGAAAATGCCCAACAACCCCCAGGCCCCGTTCAGCGAGACGCCTTCGGCAATAAAGCCAATCAGGGGCGGACCCACCAGAAAGCCGAAGTAGCCCATGGTCGTCACGGCAGCAATGCCCCGTCCCGGTTCAGTGGGGTTGGCGTATCCGGCGGAACTGAAAATGATAGGAACCACATTGGACAAGCCGACTCCCACCAGTCCAAAACCCGCAATAGCCCCCATTGGATTTGGCATTAATACCACGACCAATAATCCCAGGGCAGCAATCAGACTTCCCCAGCGCACTACCTGGGGACGACCAACCGCCCGGACCACTCGATCACCCGTGAGCCGGCCAATCGCCATCGTCAGGGAAAAGGCTCCAAAGCCCATGGCTGCCAGTGCCGGAGTGGCGGCAGGCAGATCGGTGATATGGATGGCGGTCCAGTCGGCCATGGCTCCTTCCACCATCAGGATAAAAAAAGCCAGAAAAGCCATGAGCCAGACCAGTCGTTTGGAAGGAAGGACAAATAGCGGCTGTTTTTCACCTTCAACCGGGACCGCCGCCGTATGAGGCAGCAGGTAACGCAGCGCCACCAACACTATAACAAATAATACGGCCACGACGATGAGCATGTGTTGCACCGGACTGAGTCCTAATGCTAATAGTCCGCTGGCTACAACAGCACCCACCAGACCGCCCGTGCTAAACAAACCGTGGAAGGAGGACATGATGGGTTTCTGATATTCTTTCTCCACAAATACTCCGTGGGCATTCATGGCCACATCCATAGAGCCGTTTACCATGCCGAACAGAAACAGCGTAACCGCCAATCCGGCATAATGCGGCATCATAGGAAGCAATGGCAGCAGCAGGCAGAAGCTGACTGACACAACAGTTGCCACACGTTTACTTCCTACTCGTTCTACCAGCCCACCTGTAACAGGCATGGCGATGATGGCTCCAATGGCAATGATCAGCAGCGTCACTCCCAAGCCGCTCTCGCTGAGGGAGAAACGTTGCTGGATCCAGGGAATATGGGGAACCCAGGAGGCAAAACCGGCTCCATTGACAAAGAAAATAACTGAAACGGCCAGTCGGGCGCGTCGCAGGGTGGGGGGTATGGGGGAAGTTGGCAAGGTGTCAGTGATCAAATAGGGTTACAGATCAAAAATACGACTAAGCTAAACAGTAAGTTCGATTAAATTACCATCGGGATCGCGAAAAGTGCTTTCGTAATATCCATCTCCGGTACGCCGAGGACCATCCAGCGGAGAATATCCCGCCTGCCGCAGTGTTTCGGTCATTTGATCTACGGCCGCTTCGCTTCCTGTGGAAAAGGCCATATGGGCTAAACCTACTGCCGGTGCCTGCTCCAAAGGTAGTAAATCCGGCTGGTGCATTAGCTCCAGACGTGTCCCGTTGGCAAAGGTGAGAAAATAGGAAGTGAACTGCCTGACCGGGTTATGGTACCGGATACTGGCGGTTGCGCTAAAGTACTGGCAGTAAAAATGCTTAAGCGATTCCAGTTGACAAGTCCAGATAGCCAGATGTTCTAATTGCATACGATCAATTTTGATCAAAAATAATCAATTGTAATCATAAATCCCTTTATTAAGCAGGAGAATAATTACGAGTGTGAGAAAAAAGAAAGAAAAACGGTCTGATGATAGAGTAAAGACTTAGCAGTTAAGCATTGTGACAAAATAAGCTTATATTTTTAGCGTCATAGCCAGGAAGAATGACGAAGCAATCTCCCCGCGCCACGTCGGCTCATTAGCAGCAGATTGCTTCCTCGTGCCTCGTCGCAATGACGTTATCATTATTTTCGTCATAGTGCTTACTTAAACCCAAATAAGCAGTATTGAAATGTGTTGGGTAAATTGTTATGTTGAAGTTACTGATAGGCTTTCATTCGTTCAATAGGGGGAAATCACTTTCCCGGATGATCGGCGGCTGGTCTTTTACCTGGTACGTGAATAGCTCATTCCGGGAATAATGCCCGACAACATCGAAATCCAGTTTATTGCGAATGATCTCCGACCGGTCCAGTTCAGCCGTCAATATTCCTTCCTGATCGTACAACGGACCGGCGATAATACTGCCTGATGGGCCGATGATGATACTGCCTCCCCGGCACAGGGCTTCGTCCTCTTTGGTAACGTAAGCCTGGTAGGCTTCGGGATAATCTGCTTTGCGAAAGTACTGATTACACCCCAGCACAAAGCACCGGCCTTCCAGGGCAATATGTTGTAGCGTGGCCGTCCACCGCTCCCGGGCGTCGGCGGTTGGGGCCAGGTAAATCTCCACTCCCGCCTGATACATGGCCATGCGAGCCAGGGGCATGTAGTTTTCCCAGCAGATCAGGCCTCCCAGACGACCCACCGCCGTTTGCACACTGATCAATGAATCGCTGGAGCCCTCTCCCCAAACCAGTCGTTCAATACCCGTTGGTTTGAGTTTGCGGTGCTTGCCCAGCAGCCCTACTTTAGGAGAGAAATAAAGCAGGGTGCAGTACAGCGTGCCATTCACTGCATCACGCTCGGTCACTCCAATGTTCAGATAGACTCCGTACTTTTTGGCCATATGGGCTAATTGGTGACACGCTCCGCCCGGCACTTCCACACTATTGTCCCAATAGCGGGCGTACAGATCCCGACCTTCTTCACTGCGCCGACCGATCACGGAGTCAAAAGTGAAGCCCCTCGGATATCCCGGAATAAAGGATTCGGGAAACAATACCAACTGACAACCCTGATCGGCGGCTTGCTGTAACCAGTGATCGACTCGTTTCAGGGTTGGGCTAAGATCGAAGAAAGCGGGAGTGGCCTGTACAACGCCTACTTTTACTTTGCTCATGTCGGTCAGGGTTCGTAGATGAATTCAAAAGCAGAATGGTAAGCTCCGATTTCCTGTACGTAGTCCAGAAGTTGTCCGTAAAACGGATGATTACCGAGGGTAGCGCTGTCGCCGATCATCACCAGTTTTTTTCGGGCGCGCGTCATAGCAACATTGGTGCGGCGGATATCGCCGAGAAAACCGATTTCACCTTTGGCATTGGAGCGCACCAGGCTGATGTAGATCACCTCCCGCTCACGCCCCTGAAAGGCATCCACTGTATCTATGGTGATGAGCGATTGCACGGCTTGCAGGTATTCGTAGGATTCGTATTGTTCGGTGAGCAATTTCACCTGAGCTTTGTAGGGCGAAATGACACCAATGTCAATTTGGTTCTCCAAAAAATAGTCGGGTGACAGGGTTGCCACCAGTTCGTTTAGATGCTTCAGCAACAAATGAGCCTCTTCTTCATTGTAGGTGCTCAGCGTTTCCGGATCAGTTTTCTCGGTAAATCCACAGCCAGCCGTATCAATCAGGGTAATGGGAGATTGGTCTTCGGCCAGCGTGGCTTCCCGCACACTGTCGGCCGCCTGAAGCTGACCTTCGTAGAAATACTGGCTGGAGAAATGCATGATCTGCTCGTGCATGCGATACTGAATTTGCAGTAGGGCATCTACGGGAGAACCTAATTGCATTTGCCGCTGAATACATTTCTCAAACAACGTATTGCTCAGCCCCCGGCGGGCTGCTTCGTAGGATTTAATGGTGGGAGGCAGTTGAAAATGATCTCCGGCAAAGACTACCCGTTGGGCTTTCAGGATGGGAATCCAGCTGGCGGCTTCCAGTGCCTGGGCGGCTTCATCGATGAATACGGTTTGGCAACGGAATCCTTTGATCAGGTTGTTAGAGGCACCGACGAGTGTACAGGTGATGACCTGCACTTTGGAAAGAATATCCGCCACAATATAGTGCTCCAGTTGCTCGGCTTCACCCCGTAACTGAGAAGCTTCACTCAGCAAGCGTTTACGTTGCTGCCGCTCGGCTTGTCCGAATTTCCGCTTGTATTTCAGGCCCAGACTACGCATTTCTTCGGAGCGGTGGCGCAGCGATTTGAGGTCTTTATAATAGCCATGACTGGCGATCTGGGCGTCAATGGTTTTGCTGAGGTTGCTGTCAGTGACACGGGCGGGGTGCCCCAGCCGCACCACATGCAGCTCCAGTTCACTGAGTTTTTCGGTCAGCAAATCAACCGCAGCATTGCTGGGAGCGCACACTAATACCTGGTTTTCCAATTGCACGGTTTGGTAGATGGCATGCACTAGTGTGGTGGTTTTTCCAGTGCCGGGAGGGCCGTGTACGACCGCTGCATCCTGCGCCTGTCGGATGCGTTGCAAAGCTTTATTCTGACTTTCGTTGAGGGAGTCTACATAACCGCCTAAAGTATCTTTTACAAAAGCAGCGGATTGCTCTCCCAAGAGCACGGACCGTAAATCCTGCAAGCGAGCGTCTTTGCCTTCCATGACTTTCTTTAAAGTCTTTTCCATCTCCCGATACGCCATTTCGTCGAACAGCAAGTCAATGCCCAGGCTTCCATCATTAATCCAGTCGGGGAGCTCCTGAGCGTTGAGGGTGATGGTCATGGTATTTCGGCGGACATCATTGACCACTCCTGACACCGATGGATGATCCTGGTAGGCATTTGAAAACAGGCTCACAATCTTCCCGGACTGAAAGACATGTGATCGTTGGTTGGCATCATTGCGACTCACCCGGATGATCAGCTTTTCGCCCAGGCTGTAGCGTTGGCTGTCCAGGGTAACCGGATACCAGCTCACTCCGTCTTTTCTCCGATCTTCCAGTGAGGCAAGCAATACTTTCTGGCGGTAATATTCCAGATCAGCCTCTTTTTCTAAGCGAAGAAGGTGGATTTGTTGCTGAAGTTCCTCTTGAATTTTGTTCAATTGCTCGATGGCTAAATTGTGGATGCAGACATCACGCGGGCCATGTGTTTGTATTGTACAAAACCCCTGAATATCCGCCTTCGTTGTTTATATCCTCTTCGCGCGCGCAGTATCAGCGTTTCTCCTTCAATCTAACGCAACTCCATGGGTATCACAATCTGGGTTGCATCCCAGGCTAATACCATGGCGAAAGGCTCATTTTCAAAGCCTATGGTGAATTGCTCAACTGGCCCGGTTGTAGATTCAGAAGCCACCTCTACCAGCAGGGCATCAAATTGAGGTTCGCGGGCAGCCACTCCATCCCGGGTCACTCCCCAGTCATATTCGTGTTTATTGAAAATCACCTGCCAGCGTTCTTCTCCGGGTACAGTCCACAGGGTATACTCTCCTGCCGGGAGGGTTTTTTCATCAATCAGCAGGTCGTTAGAGGTATTGAAGACTGTTGCTTCGTTTGCTCCGGTGCGCCAGACTTCACCGTAGGGAATAAGCTCTCCGAAAACGATCCGCCCCTTTTTGTATGGGCGACTGTAGGTCACCGACAAGGTAGCGTCATCCTGATTGTAAATAACGGTTTCTTCGGGGCTGTGCGACTTGGTGCTGGTAATCATGATCCGGTAAGCCACAAACAGGAGTAGGGCAAATCCTCCGGCCATGATGAGCGTCCATTTTACAAATCTGTTCATAAGGATAATAGAAAAGCCGCAAGCTACCAAAACTTGCCGACTAGGCCAGAGGTTCACTTAAAAAAAGGCGGGCGATAACAACAATTGTAAAAAATAAATTTTTTCTATTTCCTGAGTTATGCTAAATCCAATACGGTATATGCGTTCGTATGTATGAGATTTGATGTACCCGTAAAACCACAACATCATGATCTACACTGATGGAACTTTTTTGCTGGCTGATTCGGTACGGGAACTCCGAAAATTTGCCAAAGAAATTGATCTGCCCGAAAAGAATCTGAATCAAACCTCCTTTTTTCCGCATTATGCCATCACCTCAACGTATTGGGAGCAGGCAATTCAGGAGGGGGCTTGCCATGTTACTACCCAGGAGCTATACCAGATCGCCAAACGGCTTTATGATACTTAGCGAGCGGTGTCTCCCGAAATAAAACTTATACGATTGCTATTGTGTACAACACTATTGAAAGTCGTAATCTCCAAAATAATGATACTCACGGCGTGTCGGGTATTTTAGATACTACGATAACGTTCTCATCCCGAAGAATCCCATATACTTGCTTTGTTATGCCATCGTTATCTAAGGCGATGCCCTGGCCCTTGCTGGCAATATTCAGGGTGTTTTTCCATTCCAGCGTATAGCCCAGGGAGGGGAAGTGGAGTTGGTAGAGTTTAGGTAAATCATGGCCGGTGCAGTAAATGGTGCCATCAGCATCAATAAATCCTCCGGAATTACTTCGGGTATCAAACTCAGCGACCAGATCAGCAGGAAATATCCATGCCTCTAGTTGCCGCCAGGCAGTATCAAATTTGACCAACTGCGTCCAGCGGTTATCCTTGCCTTCGGTAGCCCCTCTACCAGTGTAGTGGGCAAATGCGACATACCAGGCTCCTTTGTAGCGGTCTACCCAGGTAGCTGAACCAATCTGTATACCAAAACTGTGGGTATTGATGTGTCTCAGGGTTTGAGGATCAAACATTTCCAGCGAACTGGCCATGGGTGATTCAGGGTAATTAGAGTTTGTACAGTACAAAGTGTCATTAATAATGATGCCACTGTTCAGATGTTTGATGAACCCCGTGGAGTCCTCCCAGTTAGCCGTTGATGTGCCGTTGCTTTTGGTGTATTTATGAATACTGTGGTTGTTGATAACGTAGAAGTGCATTTCATCCACGGCCACTCCCTGTTGTGCCACAGGAACGATGTATCGTTTTATCGGAGATGAAGGTTGGGCGATGGCATTGAGAACCGACAGCCACATCAATAAAACGCCAAACAAATAATTGTTCATAAGAAAAGGGTTAAAAGGAGGTTGTGGGGAGATCAGAAACCGGGAGTTTTGCCAATAAATTATCGGTAATCTAATCATAAAAAATTTAACTTACGGCTCAGTTGATCGTTGCGCCAATGAATAAAATCATTGAAAAAATCCAACAGAAGCTGGGCCACCCTTCCTTGCTTTCAGACCTGAATAAGAAGCTTTCCGGTACAGAATTTAATTCGGTGTTGCTGGAGTTGTTTCGACGGCGCGCCGCCTCCGTCTCGCCCTCCCAACTGATGCAACAATTTACGACCAACCGTTTCGTAGCACCTTCGTCGGTAGAGCCGCTGGCAATGAAAGCCCTGGAGTTGGAGTGCTTGCAGTTCGCCCAGGAGCGACAGTTTGAACCGCTGATTTTATCGCCGCTGGCTCCTTTAGGCAGTTGTACTGCCGTAGGAGCGGTGGATCAGAACAATGTGGTTTCGTCTTTGCGGAGTACCGAAGTTGTATCGGATGCTACCAATGTACTGGCCTTGAAAATTGCCCGGGAGGTCCAGGAAAATCCGGATAAAGCGCAGATTTTTCGCTATGCCGCTACGCACCGTCATGTGCGGGGACAGGCCTTCGATAATCCGGCTTTCAGTGCCCACTTTGCAATCTTCTGTCTGGCGTCAGGTGGTTACGATTCGGGAAATGACCGGTTTGAGGTAACTCAGTTGCGGGAGCATCTACAACTACACTATCAGCTATTGACCCAATACTTTGATGACCATCGCCTGACGATTAAACTCTTCTTGCGGGAAGAAAATCCGGTTTTTCGAGATCGTCTGGCCGAAAGCCTGAGTCAACTGAAAGAATATCCGAAGATTGAGTGGGTAGAACACTACGATCAGGGCGATTACTATCAGCAGGTGCAATACAAAATTTACCTGCAATTGCCGGGGCAGATGATTGATTTGGCCGATGGGGGAGTGGTAGACTGGACGCAGAAGTTATTATCCAACCGAAAGCATCGGCTGTTCATCAGCGGCACCGGGCTGGAGCTGGTGCATAAATTAGCTAAACAGGGAATAGACAACGAGTAGTTGCTTGGCATTGCGCCAGCGGATGTAACCCGTGGGAGGGATGCGATCTGCCAGGCCATGGGTAGAAACCTCCAGCCAGTCGCCCTGCACCGCCAGCACCTGTAAGGAAATATTCGGCCCGGAGGCCAGGATTCCGGCCTGATCGGAGGGCTTGAGCCGTACCGGATTGCTTTCGGTATCCAGACGCTCTACCCCATAAACCTGTAAGAAGAAATCAGGCCAGCTGAGGTATGTTATTCGGGAGCGGTCGATGAAAGCGGTTTGTCCATGCTGGTTATTTACAATCACCTCGGCCCAGTGGCGGCTGAGACTGATAACCCGGAAGAAGAAAGTATTGTAATCCAGTTTTAAAGCTTCCGGTACCAGATACGGAGGAGCGGTGGCAATGTCAATGAATCCGGGTTGTTCTCTGAAGGTGATACTATCTGTTGGGGCCAGCATGTCGGGCAGCTGGTTGAATTCGGGGCGAGCATACAGGTACAGGGCCTGACTGAGTTGCATATCAGGTTTGGCTATCCCCAGGCCCATGGGGCGCTCGTATAACGAATTACTCGATATGAACGAAGTTTGTGATGAAAGGGCATCACTGCCTGCATCGGGAGTAACTTTTTGGGGAAGATTCTCCGGGTCGGTTGGAGGACCTTGGCGGTATTGGTATACCATAAAACCAAGCACCAGCAGCGCGAGAATACCCAAGTACAGACTGCTCCTTTTCAGAGATTGCTGAGAGAGGTAACGAGGAATGATGATCCCACTGACCAGGCCCAGGATGGCTCCAAATACTGAGTACCATAATACCACTGCGGCACCTGCCAGTCCCTCAGACTTTGAAACCGTGAGTCCTCCGAGGGTTCCGCCTACAATAAAACAGATTACGGCCAGGCAGAGTGCAAACAGGATACGAAGCAGGATCAGAGAAAAACGCATGCGGTGGTTGTTGTAGTGTCTTATTTGTAAGATAAAGCATCCTGCCTCGAATGACAACTGTCTGATGGTAGGTAAAGACGCTGTATTTTAAGGAGTATTGAAGCAAAATTGTCTATTTTGAGGTATTCAATTGTAGGGATGTGTAAACAGTTGAACAAACCAATAAGCAAATGACTACCTATATTTCCTTATTACGCGGTATCAACGTTAGCGGGCAGAAGAAAGTACCGATGGCTGATTTACGGGATGTATACGCCTCGCTGGGATTTGATCCGGTGCAGACTTATATTCAAAGTGGTAATGTGCTCTTTCAGAGTGAAGAGACCGACCTGGTACTGCTTCGAGAACAACTGGAAGAAGCCATTCGGCAATTTTTTGGGTTCGAGGTAGTGGTCATCCTCCGAACTGTCGATGCGTTGCAACAGCAGGTAAAGCATCCCTTTTTTGTACTGAGAAGTGAAACGATTAAAGCCCTGTACGTCACTTTTCTCGCAGAAATGCCCGACCCGAAAAGGATCGCGGAGCTTGTCTCACCCAATCCCGAGGGAGACGAATTTCAGATAGTGGATAAAGCCGTGCATTTATATTGCCCGAACGGATACGGGAGAACGAAGCTGAGTAATACATTTTTTGAACGTAAGCTGAAGGTCAGCGCCACTACCCGTAATGCAAAAACCATCCATAAACTGCTGGAGCTGGCGGCAAATTTCTCGTAATTTTTTTATACCAACTTTTTATCGCATAACAAAATATTGATTCGATTTAGTACTTTTGCGCGCCGCTGTTAAGAAAAGATGCAAGCATCGGATTGTCAAGTGAATACGCATCCTGAATGTGGCGGGTAGATGGTCATTTTTTTTACACCTGATACGAAGAAACTTATGGACTTATCGCTTAAGAAACAGGTATTTGCCGCTTGCCAGACCCGCTTATCCGAGCGGATTGCCGATTTGCGGGAAGAAATGCGGGAAACCAAACTCGCGGCATCCGAAGACACCAAAAGCTCGGCCGGAGATAAGTACGAAACCGGCAGGGCCATGCTCGATATGGAAAGAGAGCGACTCTCCGCCCACCTGAACGAAACCGGTAAAATGTACGATCTGCTGGCCTCTTTATCAGCAACAAAATTGTACGAACAGGTGCAGGTGGGAAGCCTGGTGGCTACTTCACGGGGTATTTTTTATGTGTCGGTGGGCTTAGGCTCCGTAGTGGTCGATGGAAACGCTTATTATTGCATCTCACCCCAATCTCCCATGGGGCAGGCGCTGTTTGGTTTGTCTGCTGGAGAAGAAACACTCTTTCAGGGACAGGCGGTACAGGTAACGCAGGTCGTATAACTCGATTAACCGTACCAAGGTGAGTCTTCTTCATTTAGGATGGGTGATCCAGGCTTACAGTACATATTTGGTAAACAGCTCATGCAATACGTGTTCCGGGTCAGTACACAGTCCCGGATGAACTTTGGAGCTTTGGATAATGGTGCTTCGGGTGGCCGTGAGCCAGCGAAACCGACTTGCCATATCAAGTTGGGCAATATATTCTCCTTCCCGGCTTCCCTGGCAGATAAGATCCCAGGCCTCTAAATAATGCCTCAGTTCAGCCAGATCAGCCTCCGCAGAGAAAGCGGCCAACCGCTTGGCGTCGATATGGTATTTTACCCCAAGAAACTTCAGTCGTTTACAAAAGACAATCGCGCCCACGTTGAGAAACTCCTCCCGCTCAACTTTAGGCACATAGCGAATTAAAGCATATTCATACACTTGCTTTTCTGGCATCATCAGCTTCTTTTGCGAGTAAATCAATATTAGAAAGCTTGGTGCTTAAAAACTCCCCATACACGTCTTTTCTTTCCTGGGGAGTAAGGGTGTCATCTGCTTCAAACAACCAGTCATCGGGCACGAGGGAAACAATATTTTCTATATTTTCTAAGGTAACCGATGCCCTAATTTCTTCGGAAGCCTGGGAGAGCAGGGTCGCTTTTTTGAGCAGCACATGGTCTTTGATGGCCGGAAAGGTTTTGCGGGCATGCTCCTTCCAGTTGTCCCAGGCATGATGAAAATAGAGGCTGGCTCCGTGGTCAATCAGCCAGAGCTCTCTATGCCAATTCAGCATATTGGTGTTGCGGTAGGTACGGTCCACGTTAGAAATAAGGCCATCCAGTAGTACTACCTTCGAGGCCGTCAGCGCATCAGCCACCGACACCAGCGGATCATAGGTAATGGCCCCGGACAGGTAATGCAGCCCCAGGTTCAGGCCCACACTAAATCTGAGCAGGTCCTGTATTTCCTCGTCGGGTTCAGTTTTGCTGAAGGAATCATCCAGATTCATAAAAACCAGTTCGGGTACTTTTAGCCCAATGGCTCGCGCCAGCTCGCCCCCGATTAATTCGGCAATGAGCGCTTTTTTCCCCTGTCCGGCTCCCCGGAATTTCAGCACGTACAGAAAACCATCATCGGCTTCTACAATGGCCGGCAATGATCCGCCTTCCCGCAACGGTTGCACATACCGCACGACGTCTACCGTGCGTATCTCAGGTTTGTTCATGCGGCCAAGATACTACATTCCTGATATTTCAATAAGTGAGCTGAGATAGAGATGGGAACGTTGTCGGTATTCCTGCCCCAAAACATAAAAACGATAAAGAAAGAAATTATTCAGCAACAAGATTATGCCCTGCAAGTCTCTGTTGACATCATCTCCTACAATATCCATCGATTCTTTAGACAGATAGAGCTTAAAAATGGCTACGCTTTACCAAATAAATTTCTGTATTCTTCGTCCTTATGATCATAAGTTGGCTCTCAGGACAGCTATCTGTGATTATTGTAGGGGCCGGTTATTTTGTTTACACTGAAGGAGGTATTATCTGCCGACGGGTATTGGCGGTTTCCAATAACTTTTTTTGACAGAAGATCTGAAGGATAATATTAAAAAATATCAGGTTCTTAGGTAAATTGGTTGCCACGGTTGTAAAATTTTAAAGAAAGTATTGCCATAATGATCGTTATTTTAGCAATATTTAACAATTCACCACTTGCCTGTATAACCAATTTTATATATTTTTGAAGCCAAATGATAAAGGCATTAATAAAATATCTTCTATCTCTGTGTATTCTCCTGTTGGGGGGATATAGCCAGTTGTCTGCTCATGCCAATGAGGAGGGTGATTTCTATTCTCCAATAAAAAATCTTAAAGGCTTAGAACAGATCAGCATTGGCCCCGGGCAGGATGGCCCGACCTTCATACTTAAGCCGGCCTCATCCGGTACTGAAAAAGCAAGCTTCACAATGGATGCTGCGGAAATTATAGAAGAGAAAGAGGAATGGAGTTCTTTTATAAAATATTTGGCGGATAGCTATTACTTCACTGTTATTTATTACGCCCTGACATTCGGGTATTTATGCTACTTCATTAAAAAATACTTACCTTTATCAAAGCAATCTTTTGATTTCTCATCTTATAGGTGGTATCTCATATTCCAGGTATTCAGGATATGATTTAAAAAAAACACCCAGGCAAATTGAAATTGCCCAACCTTAACCTTTAACTACACTGTTATTTTTACTGCCAGGTGCCCATAGCATTACGCTAATAAGGATACAGGTATATTGTGTTTACGCACTTCAAAAACAATCATCAAGGTAAGCTTGAAGCCAGATGGTACAGTTTTTAATTAGGTTTTTTCTGTCTCTTTATATTCTCCTGTTGGGCGGATATAGCCAGTTGTCTGCTCATCCGAGTGAGGGGAGGGATTTCTATGCGCTAATAAAAAACCTTAAAGACGCAGAGCAGTCCAACTTTGACGCTGAGCAAGGCAGTCCGGCCTTTATCCTCAAGGCGGCCTCATCCGGTACTGAAAAAGGAAGTGCTAAAAAAACAGATGTTGCAGAAATTGTTGAGGTAGAAGAGGAAGAGGAGGAAGAAGACGATGAATCCATTTCTTTCAAAAAGGATTTACATGGCAGTCATTACTATGCTGCTATTTTTTACGATCACCTACCCGAATATTTCTGCCACCTTATTAAAAACCGCTTATCTTTCTGTAAGCCGTTCTCCTATTTCCCATCTTTTAGGTCCCTGTATCTCATATTCCGAGTATTCAGGATATGATTTAAAACCCCACTCAGGCAAATCGAGATTGCCTAATCTTTTACTCAGTTATTCTTAATTACCCTGTATCCAATGGCATGATGCCAACAAGGATACACCGGTGTATTGTGTTATACACACTTCAAAAAAATCATCAAGAAAATCGTATCGTTTTAAAAAGTTAAATTATCATGAAGAGAATTTTCATGCTCATAGGCTTGTGTGCTTTGTTGTACCACACGAGCTGCACTTCAAAAGGAGAAGAAATCAAGGAAAATGAAACCAAGTTTTTGGTCACCAGTCCGGTAAAAATGGACACGGCGATGACCGAAGATTACGTGTGTCAAATCCATTCAATACGCCATATTGAACTAAGAGCTCAGGAAAGAGGCTACCTACAGAAAATTTATGTAGACGAAGGCGACTTTGTAAAAGAAGGGCAATTATTGTTTCAAATCATGCCCAAACTATACGAAGCCGAACTACAAAAGGCAAAAGCGGAAGCCAGCTTTGCTGAGATTGAATACCAGAACACCAAATCGCTGGCCGATAGCAATATTGTCGCTCCCAACGAACTGGCGATGGCGAAAGCCAAATTTGATAAAGCCAATGCTGAATTAGCGTTAGCCCAGGTGCATCTGGGATTCACCGAAATCCGGGCACCCTTTGATGGTATCATCGACCGCTTCCACGTACGACCGGGAAGCCTGGTAGATGAAGGGGAGCTGCTTTCTAACCTTTCAGACAACAGCGAAATGTGGGTTTATTATAATGTGCCGGAAGCAGAATATCTGGATTATCAGGCTGAGGTGCAAAACGATGAAGACGTGGAAGTGAACCTGCTACTGGCCAATAACAAGCAGTTTGAATACCCGGGAGTGGTAGAAACCATTGAAGCTGACTTCAATAATGAAACCGGAAATATCGCTTTTCGGGCAACCTTCCCCAACCCAAAAGGGCTGCTTCGGCATGGCGAAACTGGTAGTATACAAATGGGAGTACCCCTGAAAGACGCCTTGCTGATCCCTCAGAAGACCACTTTTGAAGTGATGGAAAAGAGATTTGTGTATGTCATTGATGAAGAAAGTAAGGTGAGATCAAGAGAAATTACCATCGCCGCAGAAATGCCCCACCTCTATGCGGTGCAGGGTGGTCTGGCTGAAAATGACAAGATCCTGCTGGAAGGCCTGCGCCTGGTAAGAGAAAATGACGAAATCAACTATGACTTCATAGAGCCTACTGCAGCAATGTCGGATTTGGATTTATACGCAGAATAATCAAGTATCCTGAAAAACAGAAAGAATGTTTAGTAAAATAATACATAGACCGGTCTTTGCCATTGTAATTTCGGTCGTTATCATTTTTGTAGGGGCACTGGCTATTATGCAACTGCCCATATCTCAATTCCCTCAAATTGCACCGACCACTGTAAACGTTGCCATTGCTTATCCCGGTGCCAGTGCCGATGTATTGGTTAAATCCACCATGATTACCCTGGAAAATGCCCTGAATGGTACTCAGGACATGCGGTATATGGCCACCGATGCTACCAGTGCCGGAGAGGCAACCATCAGGTTAATTTTTGAGCCAGGTACTGATCCCAATCAGGCGGTGATCAGGGTGAAAACCAGGGTAGATCAGGTGATGCCACTGCTGCCGGAGTTGGTTCAGCGCGAAGGAGTGATTATTAACCCCATTCAACCCAGTATGTTGATGTATGTCAACCTCTATGCTGAGGATGAAAGTATGGATGAAAAATTCCTGTACAATTACGCCAATGTCCAGATGATCCCTGAGATCAATAGAACGAAAGGGGTAGCGAGTGCCCAGATATTGGGTAGCCGTAGGTATGCTATGCGTGTTTGGTTAAACCCTGATCGTATGCGGGCTTATAATATCTCGGTAGATGAAGTCATGGAAGCCTTGGCTGAGCAAAGTATTGTGGGCCGCCCGGGTAGGTTAGGGCAAAGCTCTGGTATATCCGCCCAGTCACTGGAGTATGTGTTAACCTACAAAGGGAGATATAGCGAGCCGGAGGAGTATGATGGTATAATTATTCGGGCCAATCCGGATGGTGAAAGTATACACTTGAAAGACATCGCTAATGTTGAACTGGGTAGTGAATTCTTTGATATCTATTCTAACCTGGATGGTCACCCTTCTGCCGCCATTGTGCTGAAGCAGAACTATGGTAGTAATGCCAGTGATGTAATTGCCGAAGTAAAAGCCAAACTCAAAATCATGGAGGCGTCTTTCCCTCCGGGCATGGATTATAAAATCAGCTACGATGTGTCCCAGTTTCTGGATGCCTCTATTGAAAAAGTGCTTCATACTTTAGGAGAAGCCTTTGTGCTGGTGGCAGTGGTAGTATTCCTGTTCCTCGGCGATTGGCGTTCTACCCTGATTCCCACACTGGCCGTTCCGGTGTCTTTGATTGGAGCGTTTTTCCTCATGCAGTTTTTTGGGCTTTCAATCAATCTCATCACGTTGTTTGCATTGGTACTGGCGATTGGTATTGTGGTCGATAATGCTATTGTCGTGGTGGAGGCCGTGCATGCCAAGATGGAAGAAAAGAATCTTTCACCCTATAAGGCTACCCAGGAAGTACTTCATGAAATCAGTGGGGCCATCATTGCCATCACTGCGGTAATGACCGCCGTATTTGTCCCATTGGCATTTATGACGGGGCCAGTGGGTATTTTCTACCGGCAGTTTTCCATTACCATGGCTTCGGCTATTGTTCTATCGGGGGTCGTTGCGCTTACCCTTACTCCGGTGCTGTGCGCCATGCTGTTGAAGAATACCCATGGAAAACCCAGGAAAAAAACACTCCTGAACCGGTCTCTCGATAGTTTTAACCGTGGATTTGAAAAACTTACCGGAAAATATGCAGCACTGCTACGCCGGATTGTGAGCCGAAGAGTGGTCACTTTCGGTATTTTGCTGGTATTCTGTGCCGGAATATTCATCGAAAATCAAATTCTACCGTCAGGCTTTATTCCTGGTGAAGATCAGGGGACTATTTATGCCATTATCCAGACCCCTCCGGGCGCTACCCTGGAAAGAACCAATAAGGTATCTCAGGCACTTCAGCAGATATGTGAAGAAATTGATGGGGTAGAATCAGTGTCTTCCCTGGCAGGTTACGAGATTATGACCGAAGGACGAGGTTCCAATGCCGGTACCTGCCTGATCAACTTGAAACCCTGGTCGGAACGGGAACATTCCGTCCGGGAAATCATGGAAGAATTGGAGGAGGAATCTAAAGGTCTTGGGGCTATTGTAGAGTTTTTTGAACCACCGGCCGTTCCGGGATTTGGATCTTCCGCTGGTTTTTCCCTGCGTTTACTGGATAAAACCACCGATACCGATTACCAGCAGTTTGATCAGATCAATAAGGACTTCATGGATAATCTGAGTCAGCGTAAAGAGTTAACTGGCTTGTTTACCTTTTTCGCCGCCAATTACCCTCAATACGAATTGGTGATCGACAATGAGCAGGCCATGCAAAAGGGCGTCTCGATCGGAGAGGCGATGGAAAACCTCAATATTCTGATAGGAAGTACCTATGAACAAGGGTTTATCAGGTTTGATCGTTTTTTCAAAGTTTATGTGCAATCCGACCCTAAGTTCAGAAGACTTCCCTCCGATATCTTAAAGCTGTTTGTCAAAAATGATCATGGAGAAATGGTGCCCTATTCATCCTTCATGAAGATTGAGAAAAAACAGGGACCCAATGAGGTTACCCGTTATAATATGTACAATTCAGCGGCCATCCGCGGACTTCCGGCCAAGGGGTATACTACGGCAGATGCAATTCACGCCATAGAAGACGTAGCCAGCCAGACTTTACCAAAAGGGTATGACATTGCCTGGGAAGGCCTTTCTTATGACGAAGCGGCCAGCGGTAATGAAGCGATCTGGATTTTTATCATTGTATTGGCCTTTGTCTACTTTGTGCTGGCTGCCCAGTACGAAAGTTTTCTCTTGCCTTTTGCGGTGATTCTTTCTATTCCGGTGGGGGTATTTGGTTCGTTTTTGCTGCTCAAGCTCATGGGACTGGACAACGACATTTATGCCCAGATCGGACTCATCATGCTGGTCGGACTGTTGGGTAAAAATGCCGTATTGATTGTAGAATTTGCTGTTCAGAAGCACCATCACGGGGCAACCATTTTTGAAGCAGCCATTGAAGGCGCCCGTACCCGTTTCCGTCCCATATTAATGACTTCATTTGCTTTTATTGCAGGGTTGATTCCTCTGGTGATTGCCACCGGTGCAGGTGCCATTGGTAACCGAACGATTGGGTCTTCAGCCTTGGGAGGTATGCTAGTCGGAACCGTTCTAGGGGTAATCATTATTCCTGGCCTGTATTACGTTTTCGCCAATCTTGCCGATGGTCGTCCGCTGATTAGAGATGAAGAAGAAAATCCTTTAACTGAAGAATATGTCCACCATGTTTAAAAGAATTATATATCAATGTGTAGGTGTGGCCTGCCTAGCGTTAAGCGTTTCGGCTTGTAAAACGCCTGCCTTAGTTGAAAAAACAGCGAACACCGATGTGCCTGCGCGTTTTAACGACTCGCAGGATACCACCAATATGGCCAGGGTAGTGTGGCAGGATTATTTTACTGACCCGTACCTGACGGCCCTGATTGATACGGCACTGAGCAATAATCAGGAGTTGAATATCACGTTGCAGGAAATTGAAGTGGCCCGAAACGAGGTAAGAGCCCGGAAAGGGGAGTATTTACCGTTCGTTGATATTAGAGCAGGTGCTGGCGTAGATAAGGTTGGTCGGTACACGTACCGGGGTGCCACCGAAGCTACCACCGAAATTGAACCGGGAAGAGAAATGCCTGATCCTTATAAGGATTATTTTATTGGGGCTTTTGCCACCTGGGAAGTAGATATCTGGCATAAACTGCGCAATGCTAAGAAAGCGGCAGTATCCCGGTATTTATCGAGCGTAGAAGGTAAAAATTTCATGGTAACAAACCTGATTGCTGAAATCGCTAATTCTTACTATGAGTTACTGGCCCTCGATAATCAACTGGATATCGTAAAACAGAACATCCAGATCCAGACCAATGTCCTGAAAATAGTCAGGATGCAGAAAGCGGCAACCCGGGTTACTGAACTGGCGGTACGCAGGTTTGAAGCGCAGGTGCTGAATACCCAAAGCCTTCAGTACGGCATTCAACAGGATATTACCGAAACCGAGAATCGGATTAACTTCCTGGTAGGCCGATATCCGCAGCCTATCGAAAGGAATACGCAGACCTTCAGTGAGCTGGTACCTGAAACCGTTCAGGCGGGTATCCCGTCGCAGTTACTGGCCAATCGCCCGGATATCAAGGAGGCTGAACTGGAGCTGGCCGCCGCTAAGCTCGATGTACAGGTGGCCCGGGCACGGTTTTACCCTTCTTTAGGCATTTCTGCTGGGGTGGGTTTTCGAGCATTTGATCCAACGTATTTGATAAAAACTCCCGAATCATTACTGTATTCTCTGGCCGGCGATCTGATGGCTCCCCTGATCAATAAGAATGAGATCAAGGCAACGTATTTTGGTGCCAATGCCAAGCAAATACAGGCGGTTTACAATTACGAACGAACCATTCTGAACGCCTATATTGAGGTGGCCAATCAGGTATCCAATATCAGTAACCTGGAACAAAGCTATGATCTGAAATCCAAGGAGGTGCAGGCGCTCACGGAGTCAGTCACTATTTCAAATAGTCTTTTCCGGTCAGCCCGGGCGGACTATATGGAAGTGCTACTGACCCAACGGGAAGCCCTGGAATCAAAATTTGAACTGATTGAAACCAAAAAAGAGCAGATGAATGCCGTGGTCAATATTTACCAGGCATTGGGTGGCGGATGGAATTAATAAGATGCTAGTAGTCAGTTAGCTTTCCACAAAAAGTGGAGTGATCAATAAAAGAAAACCATTTTACACGTTTGTAAAATGGTTTTTTTCTGTGCTAGACCAACGCTTTACTTTTCTGAAAAAAAACTACGTTTTCCTTTTTAGAGATTGCCAGTGGCTTTTCTTCCAACAAATCTAATGACTGCGCCTTTTCCAATATGGTATTTCCCTTCATTCAATAGAATTTCTTCTTCCTCCAGCATCAATAGCTCATAACCTTCAAAGTCAGCCATTATTTCTGCTTTCGCATACAACATACCAAGCTCCATTCCGCCTCCCACTTTCGGGTCAAGCTTATGATAGTGGAGATGGCTTTTGCTGAAAGCTTCTAAAATAATGATGCCTCCCGGTCGGAGATAGTCGTTTAACTTCTGGTGGAATGTAGCCTTCTTATCCGCCGAAAAATGGGCGTACACCAGCCCAATGGCATCGAATGTTTCTTTTTCAAACTCAAGCTCATCTAAATCTCCCACCGTATACGCAAGGGCCACACCATGTTCTTTGGCAAGTTGTAATGCTTTTGCCTGCCCTTCGGCGCTTAGATCAAACGAAGTGACTTTCCACCCAAGTCGGGCGGCATACACTCCATTCCGGCCCTCCCCATCGGCGGGCATCAGTATAGCGCCGGGTTTAAATTTTGGCAGCCATTCTTTAAAAAACTGATTGGGTTCTTTGCCATAAGCAAACTCCTGACCCTGATACCTTTCATCCCAGGACTGATTCATATTCATTCGGTTTAAACTGTTCATAAATAAATTGCTACGCGTTATTTATCCATAAAAGTAGTTCCTGTAGCCAGGGGTAGGGTAGGACAAAAATGTAGTTCGACAGCACTTATCTAAAGTTGTGCCTGAACGCTTCCGGGGAATAGCCAGTATGTTTTCTGAAGAATCGGATAAAGTAAGAAACATCATCGTATCCCAGCTGATAGGCAATTTGATTTATCTGACTGGCAGTGGCCAGCAGGTGTCTTTTAGACTCCAGGATAATATATTCATTAATCAGTGCTGAACACGTTTTCCCCAGCGTGGCCTTGGTGATGGCATTCAGCTGATAGGGAGACAGGTGCAACATTTCAGCATAATGCGCCACTTGCTTATGGTGGGCAATATGTGTTTCTAGAAGTGCTAAAAATTCCTCAAGACGTTCCTGGTGGTAAGGGTTGGCACTATTCGATGCGCCTTCGCTGTGCTGCCGGACAAGTTCAATAAAGAAAATATCCAGGTTGGCCTGAATAACCTCCTGATATCCTTCCTGTTGGTCGGTATACTCCTGAAAGATATAAGTTAACAGCGCTCGAAGTTTATCAAACCGGCGGGCATCCGGCTGATAAAGGTTTCTATGACTGAGCTGGCGCAGTAGCTGGTTGGATATTTTGTGATGAGGATGATAAAAATCGGTCTTGAATTGCAGCAGGTATCCCGTGCTTCCTGCCTTCAGGCTGAGCTGATGCACCTGCCCCGGGCGCATAAAGAAAACCGCATGGTCACTCAAATCGTACGGGGCAAAGTCTATCTCATGATGTCCCGCGCCCTTTTTCAAAGCCAGTATATAGAAGAAATCATGTCGGTGCAGCTCCTGAACCATATCTTTTCCGGCCAGCACATCCCGAATATCTCGTATGCTAAAGCTTTCAGAAAAATTCGGCTCTTCTTGGGTGGCATGAATATATCTGATGGGTATCTTTTCCATCTTAGCTTATCGCGGGTAATGGTTGGTGTATGGTATGATTAGCTGCGGACATTTCCAACGAAAGTTATCCGCTATTTTTTAGGCCACCAACCGTGATGTTTTCGGATGTAGATGATTTGTCCGGTATGATAGGCATTGTGAGCCGTCATATTCGCAATATCCGAACTCCATTCATTTAGTTGTTCCTCCGTAGCATTTTCAGTGAATCTTTCCCATTCCGTTTGAATGCTGTCCAATTTTTCAACGGCGATTTTCCATTCTTTGTCGCTATATTTTTTGAAAGTAATTTCGTTATTAACATCAAAACCGGACATATCCTCTCCTTTGAATCCCCTTAGGTTCACTTCATTCCAAAAAGTCAGATGCGAAACCAGTTCTCCGATGGAATGATTTTCCGTACTGTCTTTCCAATTCGATTGTTCAACAGAAAGCCCTTCAAGCGCAATTTTTGTTGGCACAAACCATTCCTGATTCGTGTGTGTGTTTTTTAATTGTTCGCCAAGTAATGATTTCAATATCGGACTGTGCTTGTTTTCAGAACAACTCAAAATCAAGAAACTCAATCCAAAAATTATTAAAATACGTTTCATTTTTTTTGCATTGGACATAACGCTAAGGCTAGCCATCATACCGGGCCTTGTTGGCAGTTTTTGTTCAAGTTCTATTTTCTATCGTTGGAGCAATAAGACATCAGGCACATCTTTCCGCCTAGTTGAGGCTAGCTGATGTTGCCAACCGTGTTCTACTTTCATTTTGTGAATCAAATCATAATTAGGGTGAACTCCCTTTACGTTATATGTAATTACAATTCAAATGTAGATTTTTGGATGAACTCAGTTCTTCTATTCTTCTTTTTACCTCTATTCTGAGTTTTATCTTAGTCAACTGTTGTCTTATCCAGCTTCTCTCACTTAGAAGAATCAGAGCATATTTCTGATTGACCTCTTTTTTTATTTCTTCAACTTTGTTAGCAAATTCAGGAGTTCTCTCGAATCTTTCTCTGCCATCAGCTATAATTCTAGATTTATCAGCCATTTTCTTATTGAAGTTAAATTTTTTTACATGGTTGGCAACGGACAAGTGCAGGCGTCAGGCCGGGCTAGTTTGCGGTATTATTTCGTATTTCATTTTAGTTACTTGGAGCACCTAAAATTCACGCTCAATATCATTAGGCTTGTCGCTTGCACGGTGTTATATGCCGCCTTCTCATTCATTTAAATCTAATATTATTTCCTCAGAAATCTCTTCTCCGCAATCAGTTGGTTGAATGGTGACAGGAGTTTCTTTTTCAGCAAATCTCAAATTTAAAGGGTACTTTTCTTTTAATTGCTTGAGGTCCAATTGTTCTACAGATGCTCTTTCCTCCAGGAATTTCTCATACGATTCTACTATTTGATAAAGTAAAAGATTAGCATCAGACAAAGGCTGGTCTTTATCAAAAGCTAATCTGAAAACGGCATCTTGAGGACTATCCGACAGTACCGGATCTTGTCCGTTGTTAAGAATTTGCAAGCTTATCCATTTCTTTAATGATATTTCATCTACGGATTCAGACTCTATTTGATGGTTTTGATTCGGAGCTACCTCTATCAATACATCAGAATATAAACAACAATTAATCAAACATTCAAATGAAACACCTATGATTGGGACACCTGTTTTTGCTCCATCGTGCGTTTCAATTTCTTTGTTATCAAAGTCATAAGGTAAAACAAGGCTACCATCATCCCGAGATTTTTCTTGATAAATCAAGTTAAAGTCTCCTACAGTAGAAATTTCTTTTATATCTAGGTATGATGAGTTATTAGAAACAGAAGTCAACTTACCCACCTGAACAGGAGTTTGTTCTTCTGGCTGACAGGCTATTAATAACCCAAAACATATTCCTGTTAATACTTTTTTACTCATTTTGGTGGCATATAACATACGGATAGCGCATATATGCTGCTATCTCCTATATAGTTTTATTTCAGGTGTTACGATTTTCAAGCAAAAGATAGGTAAAGATTCATGTGATTAACTATTGGTAAGGTTAATTATAGGGCTCACTAATGAGCAATCATCTGGAAATTATGAAAAAACAGGCTGTTATCCATACCATCCTCAATTTTACCGTCTTTTTCTCCAGTGTCAGGGAGGGAGACTTGGAAAAAAATCGTTTTTACCCGCTTTAAGTCATTGTTTCGCCGGGAAAAATCGTATTCGAGTGCCTCGGAGTCATTTTTCTTATCGGAATAGTCGTTCAAACCGCCTATATATCATTAAAACGTTCGAAAAAATCGTATTCGACCACTCGAATATCATTTTTTTCTCATAATGAGTGCCTAAAACCTGGTTCGAGGGACTTTTCTTCTCAGAAAAATGGCATCGATGTGCGTTCGAGGTACTTTTTTTAACGGATCAATGACTCGAACCAGGTTTAAATGATTTTTCCCACTAGAAAAATGGTTCGAGAGCGGTCGAATATCATTTTTTTCTCAAAATGAGTGTATCGAACGAGTAGAAAATGGTTGGGAAGGTGGGTTGATGCGAAACAAAGAGCAATGAGCAACCATCTTCCCCGGTCCGGAGAGAAAAGTAAGCCTTTACGCTGGATTATTGTGTGAAAATAGCGAGAGAGTTCATTCAGGAGGGGAAAACTGTGAGCACCAAATCCAGGCGAGCCTCATTAGTAAGCACTGTGACAAAATTAGCTTATGTTTTTAGCGTCATAGCGAGGAAGAATGACGAAGCTATCTCCCCGCGCCACGTCGGCTCATTAGCAGCAGATTGCTTCCTCCTGCCTCGTCGCAATGACGTGATAATTATTTTCGGCATAGTGCTTATCATGCGCAAAATTATCTTTCTGTATGCTACCCTTTCAACCAAAAAAAATCATGATATTTGATGTCATAACTTAATGAAGGAAGGCATATACTTCCCATACGAATATGCTGTTCAATTTCTTTATGCTGGATAATATCAGTGGCTGGGAGCTATTCATTATCCTTTTCGTTGTTTACCTTTTTTTTGGCGTCAAAGCTATTCCCAAGCTTTTCCACAGTTTCAAAAAGAGCTGGTCTCACTGGCAGGATGCCATGCACGAGATCAGAAAAGAAATGAAGTAACCGCCGGTTGGGTGGCGCTTCTAATGGAGTTGGGGCACATAGGGTGTTACTCGCTACGGCTACAGGTGGTGAGCGAACTGTCTTTTGCCAGTCCCCGCCCCGAAGCAAAGTGAATACTTATTAAAACTATTGTGCAAGCAGTTGTATGCTTCCTCAGGCTGGGGCTGGGGTGAGGTGTGTCTTTTTGTGGTCAAACGGCGCCGGACTTATGTTTAACTACGCCAGAATGTCGGCTCGACCTGACCGATGAGCTTTCCGTGAGTCGTGGACTACCGATTTGTCTTGATTCAATATTTTATTGTAAACCTATTCAGGCTATCCGGGAAGAAAACAAAACTGTACTAATAAGTTGACTTTTTATTAGTATAAAATTCTTCATTTATATAATTAGTTAAAATAATATTTCTTAATATTTAATATATACGTAATATAAATTATGTAATTTTAATTTATTGAAGAATATTATTAATAACCTTCCTTATGCAGGAAGTTTTTCTTCGGCTGGTTTTACAAATTTTCATGACTCTCAGTAAAAGCGACGCGCCACCAATTCCTAATCTTAACATTTGCTCGATGAACAAAAAGAAATGCTATCGAAACACGCAGCGGCAACTAAGAAATTACCTGTTAATGCTGATGATCTCGCTGCCGCTGGTAGCGCCCGCCCAAAAGATTGATATGGACCTTCTTCAGGACATGAAGCCCCGCAGCATTGGCCCGGCGGGCATGAGTGGCCGGGTTACTGCCTTCGATGTGGTGATCAGCGATCCGGATATTATATACGCGGGCACCGGGGCCGGTGGGCTGTGGAAATCAGAAAATGGAGGGCTTTCCTGGGAACCCATTTTTGACAAGGCGGCGGTGGCTTCTATCGGCAGTATTGCCATCAACCAGCAAAACCCCAACGAAATCTGGGTAGGCACCGGTGAGGGAAATCCCCGAAACAGCCAGTCCAGTGGGAATGGAGTTTATAAAAGTATCGATGGGGGCCGTACCTGGAAACACCTGGGGCTGGACGATACCCGCAATATTCACCGGATTTATATCAATAGCCAAAATCCGGATATCGTTTACGCTGGAGTGCAGGGCACTGCCTGGGCCGACTCGCCCGACCGAGGCGTATACCGCACAATGGATGGCGGTACCAGCTGGGAAAAAGTATTGTATGTCAACGAACGTACCGGGATTGCCGATATGGTGATTGACCCGGAAAATCCCAATAAGCTTATTGCAGGCATGTGGGAGTTTCGGCGCTGGCCCTGGTTTTTCAAATCAGGTGGGGAAGGCTCGGGTATTTATGTGTCGTTTGATGCGGGGAGTACCTGGGAGAAGCGCACGGAGGCAGATGGGCTGCCCGCGGGAGAAATAGGAAAGATCGGACTGGCCATTGCCCCGAGTAATCCCGATGTGGTGTATGCTTACGTTGAATCGAAAAGCAATGCGATATACCGCTCCGCGGATGGGGGCTTTAGCTGGAAAAAAACATCGAAGGATAAAGACGAATTGATTGGTAACCGGCCCTTTTATTACGCGGATCTATTCGTAGATACCCAGAATGAAAACCGCCTGTACAGCCTGGCCAGCTATGTGACGGTGAGTGAAGACGGCGCCAAAACCTTTGAGCGCTTTGTAGATCGTTCTTTTATTCACGTAGATAATCATGCCTGGTGGAGCCACCCGGATGATCCTGATTTTTTACTGCTGGGGAATGACGGGGGCATGGCCATTTCCCGCGACCGGGGCAAAAGCTGGCACTTTCCTGAAAACTTAGCCCTGGGGCAGTTTTATCATATCAATGTAGACATGGAGGTGCCCTACAATGTGTACGGGGGCTTGCAGGACAATGGCTCATGGAAAGGGCCCAGTCAGGTATGGCGGGAATCAGGCATTATGAATGCCTACTGGACCCGGGTAGGCGGGGGCGATGGGTTCGACGTGGTGCCCGACCCACTTGATAATCGCTATGGCTACGCCATGTCTCAGGGAGGGAATTTGTTGCGGTATGATACAGAAACGGGCGGAAGCCAGCGCATGAAACCCGTTCATCCGGACGGAACTCACCTGCGGTTTAACTGGAACACCGGTTTTGCCATGGACCCTCACGATAAAAAGACGCTCTACTATGGCAGTCAGTTTTTGCTGAAAAGCAGTGACAACGGCAGTTCCTGGGACATCATCTCCCCGGACCTCACCACCGATGATCCTGAAAAACAACAGCAGCGGATCACCGGAGGGCTCACCATTGATAACAGCACCGCAGAAAACTACACCACCATCATTTCCATTGCTCCCAGCCCTCTGGAGAAAGGGGTAATCTGGGTGGGAACCGATGATGGTAACGTGCAACTCACGCAGGATGGCGGGGAGAACTGGACGAAGTTAAACAGCAACATCAAAGAGCTTCCGGCCAATAGCTGGGTCACCCAGATACAAGCCTCGGCGTATGATCCGGCCACCGCTTTTGTGGTATTGGACAATCACCGGAATAACGACTGGACGCCTTATATCTTTAAAACAACAGATTACGGGAAATCCTGGGAGAGATTGGTGGATAACGAGGATGTCTGGGGCTATGCCTTGTCGGTAGTGCAGGACCCGGTGGAGCCCAAACTGCTGTTTTGCGGAACGGAATTCGGCCTGTACGTGAGCATTGATGAAGGAGGTACCTGGACCCAATGGGCGCATGATTACCCTACCGTCTCTACCATGGACCTGGTGATTCATCCCCGGGAGCATGATCTGGTCATTGGTACGTTTGGGCGTTCCGTATTTGTGCTGGATGATATTCGCCCGCTGCGAGCAATGGCCCAAACCGGATACACCGCCCTGCTTGATAAACCTCTGGAAGTATTCGAAGCACCGGATGCGTATCTGGCCTCGATAGGCGAAATGTTAGGATACAGTAGTGTGGGGCACGGGCTTTTCTTTGGTGAGAACCGACCTTACGGAGCATTAATCTCTTATTATCTGAAGGATGTGATGCCGGAAGAAGAAAGTGATAACCAGAAGAGCGCTTTGGAGGATAGTGTGAAAATAATGATTATGAATAGCCAGGGAGAGACTGTTAGAACGATGTATCAATCTCCCCAAAAAGGTATCAATCGCCTTGCCTGGGCACTGGGCCGGGACGAGGTGCGGGAGCCAGATAAGCCTAAACCAGAAAAAATGATAGCTGCTGAGGGTGGTTTTTCTATTGCTCCGGGTGAATATACGGCGCAGATCAGTTATGGCGAACACCAGGGGCAAACCAAACTGCTGGTTAAGCCTGATCCGAGGGTTGAGGTTTCGGAAGATACCTGGGTGGCGAATGAAGAAATGATTCAGCGGTATTTGAAAAACGTTAAAACCGTTACTGCCTCTATGGATCAGCTCAACGAAGCCCAGGCCAGTCTGGATTTGCTATCGGAACAGTTAAAGAAATCGGAGGATGAGAAGTTTGCCTTGTTCATTGACCGGGGAAAGGCACTTAAGGATACTATTCAGGACCTGAAAGAATTGATCATTCCGAAGGAAATACAAGGGTTCAGCCGAGATCCTGAACTGCTGCTATCCAGGTTAGGAGCCGTAGAAACCTACCTCCGCTCTCCAATGAACCCCCCTTTAAAATCTCTGGAACTGGCGATGCTGCAGGCAGAAGAAAGCATGGAAGCGCCCCTGGCCCAGATCGCCCAGTTTTTCCAAACCGACTGGGAAAACTTCAAGAATGATCTGGAAGGTGCTCAGGTTCCGGTATTACCGGTGCTTACCTCCACGGAATCAGTAGAAAATACGCGGGAAGAATAGCGTTTGATGCAAAAAAAAACGCCCACACCGGAATGGGTGAGGGCGTTTGCAAAAAGTTTGCTTACGGATTAATCGTGTTGTGCTTCCAGACGTTCCAGTTCGCGCAGAGAGCTTTCAATCTGATCCATCTGCCGTCGGACAGTGGTTTTCACATTGTCAGGCACTTCGCGCTCTTCCAGCACGTCGTGGTACTCTTTGAGGGCGTTCTTGTCGCCCCGGATGCATTCTTCCAGCACGGCCTCTTCTTTGTCGCTGCTCAGGGCCGTTTTGATGTTCATCCAGGTTTGGTGCAGGCTGGCGGCACCTTCTTTCTTCTCTTTAGGTGCGCCGCCCAGAGAAGTAATCTCCTGACGCAGTTCTGCATTAAACTGGCTGCGCTGCTGGGCATGGTTTACCAGATAGTTCTTCAGATTAGGATCTCGTACCTTCTCGGAAGCGTGCTGAAAACCATCTACGGCATCCAGATTCTTTTCTACCAGATCGTTAAGTTCTTCAATTACGTGTTTCGTGTCCATAAGTAAAAAATGTTAAGTTGTTAAAAAATTGATACATACGAATACAACTGTTAACTCTTCGGATAGTTAGCAAGCGGTGTTCAATACATCCGATACCAGATATACTACTTCTTTTGCGGGTAGTGGTAAAGAATGTATGATAATGAATAAAGAGCAATGGAAGCTTTGTTAGATAGTTATGTGCGAAATAACAATCAAACTCAAATGCGCCCATTGCTCAAGTCTGAAAGTATCAAAAAATGGGAAGAAACCGAATGGC